>VEQP01000004.1 GCA_018883185.1 Nevskiaceae bacterium
CAAGCGTGGTGTTCAAGCGAATCGCCGTCAGCGCATCGTGCAGCCGACGGCGCGCCCGCACGTGCATGCACACTCCGCCTGCGGCCACGAGCGGCAGACCGCTCTGTGCACCGAGCGACTGCAGCAGGGCCAGATGCGCTCGCTCCGTGCCATCGCGCAGCAACTCGACGGCGATCCAGGCCGCGCCCGCGAAATACCGCTGCAACCACAGGGCATCCGCGCGAGCGTGGGTGATCTCGCGCAATTGCGCTGGACGAGGTGCCCACAACACCAGGCAGTGCCCAGGCTCGAGGATCGTCTCGACATCCACGCGCTGCAGCGCGTAGCAACCCTTCGGCGCTGCACGTCGAGCCCGTGTGATAAGGCGGCACAGTTGCCCGTAGCCACGCCGATCGGCGGCCAGCACGATGAGTGGCAGGCCGCAGTCGAGACGAAACTCGCTGCCGACGATGAGGCGCGTGCGATGTCCCTTGAGCGCGGTATGCGCGCGCACCACACCCGCCACCGAGCACTCGTCGGTCAGCGCCAGCGCGGCATAGCCGAGCGCCTCGGCACGCTCGGCGAGCTCTTGGGGTTGCGAAGCACCGCGCAGAAAACTGAAACTGCTGAGGCAATGCAGTTCGGCATAGGCAGGGAGTGACATACTGTTTATTTATACAGTATCGTACGGACTCCTGTCTTGAACTCGAACTTTACTGACCGGTATTACACTGCTCGCGATGAAACCCACCCGCAGGGCGACCGCCAATCCTTGGCGCGGCGCCGGGTCTCGCCCCCGCTGACAGGACATCCCCATGAGCTACAACCACATCGAGTTTTCCATCGACAACGGCATCGCCCGCATCAACCTCGCACGTCCGGATTCGGCCAACACCATCTCGGCCGCCATGGCCGAGGAACTGATGCAGGCCGCGGTGGCCTGCGACGGCAATCCCGCGGTTCGTGTCGTGGTGCTGGGTGCCAAAGGCCGATTCTTCAGCGGCGGTGGTGATGTCGCCTCATTCGCTGCCGCAGGCGACGGCGCAGCGGAGTTGCTGCGCGGCATCACGGCGTCGCTCCATGCCGCAGTTTCACGGTTTGCGCGAATGAACGCGCCTCTGATCACGCTGGTCAACGGCACGGCGGCCGGTGCGGGCTTCAGCCTCGCCATCTCCGGCGACATTGTCATCGCCGCCGAGTCAGCCAAATTCACCCCCGCCTATACGCGGATCGGCATGTCGGCCGATGGCGGCGGATCCTTCGTGCTGCCGCGGCTCGTCGGCCCGCAACGCGCCAGGCAGTTGCTGCTGCTCAACCCGCTGTGCACAGCGGCCGAAGCGCGTGAGTTAGGTCTCGTGAGCTTTGTGGTCCCCGACGCGGATCTCGAGAGCAAAGGCGCAGAGATCGCGAGCACGCTGGCTGCAGGCCCAACGCGGGCCTATGGCGAAGTGAAGCGACTGCTCATCGATAGCCACTCGAACTCGCTCGAGCAACAACTCGCCCTCGAGTCGCGCTCGATGGCGACGCTTGCCGCAGAGACCCGCGACGCACACGAGGGCTTTGCGGCCTTCGCCGCCAAGCGCAGCGCGAACTTCACGGGGCGCTGAGCAAGCCCCGTCGACGCAATTCCTCAACGATCAAATCCGCGGCCTCCGCAGGCGAGAGCTGCTGCGTATCGATACGCAGCTCCGGGTTTTCGGGCGGTTCGTAGGGCGAGTCGATACCGGTGAAGTTCTTCAACTCGCCACGTCGCGCCTTCCCGTACAGTCCCTTAACGTCGCGCCGCTCCGCCTCGGCGAGTGAGGTGTCGATAAACACTTCAAGAAACTCGCCCTCGGCGAACAGCGACCGCGCAGCGCTGCGCTCAGCGCGGAACGGCGAAATGAACGACACCAGCACGATCAACCCGGCGTCGGTCATCAACCTTGCGACCTCGCCCACCCGGCGAATGTTCTCGACACGATCTTGCTCGGTGAAGCCGAGATCCTTATTGAGGCCGTGCCTGACGTTGTCGCCATCGAGCAGGTAGGTGTGACGGCCCTCGGCCGCGAGCCGCTTCTCGACCAGGTTGGCGATCGTGCTTTTGCCCGCGCCGCTCAGACCCGTGAGCCACAATACGGCCGGCTTCTGGCCCTTCAATTCAGCGCGAAGCGACTGGGTCACATCGAGCGCCTGCCAATGCAGGTTGCTGGCCCGACGCAGCGCGAACGACATCAACCCGGCCCCGACCGTGTTGAAGGTCATGCGATCGATGAGTATGAAACCGCCGAGCGTACGACTGTCGACATAGGGCTCGAACACCACCGGGCGATCGAGCTGCAGTTCACATACGCCAATGTCGTTAAGCTCCAGCGTTTCCGCGGCGAGTTTGTCCAGGGTGTTGACGTTGATGCGGTGCCGAATCGGCATGACGGTGGCATTCGCCGTTACGCCGCCGATCTTCAGCAGATACGAGCGCGCAGGCAGCAGCGGCTCCTCGTGCATCCAAATAATCGTGGCCTGAAACTGGGCCGCCGACTCCGGCGCAGCCTCGGCGGCTGCGATCACATCGCCACGACTGACGTCGACCTCGTCCGCCAGCGTGAGGGTCACCGCGCGGCCAGCGACGGCCTCGGGCAAATCACCGTCCGCAGTGACGATACGGGCGATACGGCTCGTGCGACCCGAAGGCAGAATCCGCACCGCATCGCCGACTCGCGCGACACCCGCGGCGATCGAGCCTGCAAAGCCACGAAACTCGGCGTTCGGACGATTGACCCACTGCACGGGCAGGCGTAGCGGCCCGTGGCTGATACGCGATTCGACATCGACGTGCTCGAGGTGCTCGAGCAAAGTGGGCCCGCGATACCACGGCATGCGCGTTCCAGACTCGATGATGTTGTCGCCGTCGACCGCCACCAGCGGTATGGCAGCAACTTCACCGAGACCAATGCGGCTCGCGAAGACCCGGTACTCTTCCACGATGGCATTGAAGCGCTGCTCGTCGAAGTCGACCAGATCCATTTTGTTGACCGCCAGCACCACATGACGAATGCCGAGCAGCGACACCAGAAAGCTGTGACGACGCGTCTGCACGAGCACGCCCTTGCGCGCATCGATGAGCACGACGGCGAGTTCGGCGCCAGAAGCACCCGTCACCATGTTGCGCGTGTACTGTTCGTGACCTGGCGTGTCGGCGACGATGAATTTGCGCCGACGGGTCGAAAAGAATCGGTAGGCAACATCGATCGTGATGCCCTGCTCCCGCTCCGCTGCCAGCCCGTCAACGAGCAACGCGAAGTCGATCTGACCCTGCCGGGTGCCCACACGCGCAGAATCGCGCTCCAAGGAGCGCCAGTGGTCCTCAAATATGGTCTTCGATTCGTACAGCAGTCGCCCGATAAGCGTCGACTTGCCATCGTCCACCGAACCACAGGTGATGAACCGCAGCAAAGATTTGCGTTCGTCTTCGGCGAACACCGCCGCAACGTCGGCATCGGCCGTGACGGAGTTCTCGACCATCAGAAGTACCCTTCCTGCTTTTTCTTCTCCATTGATGCAGCGGTGTCATGGTCGATCAACCGCCCGCTACGCTCGGAGGTACGGGTTTGCAGGGTTTCGCGAATCACTTCGCTGATGCTCGAGGCTTCGCTCTCCACCGCCGCTGTCAGCGGGTAGCAGCCGAGCGTCCGAAATCGCACGCTGCGCCATTGCGGCGCCTCGTCGGGGCGTAGCGGCATGCGCTCGTCATCCACCATGATCAACTGCCCATCGCGCTCGACCACGGGCCGCTTGGCCGCCAGATACAGCGGCACGATCGGGATATTTTCTTGGTGGATGTACTGCCAGATATCCGGCTCAGTCCAGTTGGAGATCGGGAACACCCGCAAGGACTCGCCCGGACGGTGACGTGCGTTGTAGAGATTCCAGAGTTCCGGACGTTGATTCTTCGGGTCCCAGCGATGCTCTGAGGTGCGAAACGAAAAGATCCGCTCTTTGGCCCGACTGCTCTCTTCGTCGCGCCGCGCACCACCGAAGGCTGCATCGAAGCGATGCAGGTCGAGCGCCTGTTTCAGCGCCTCGGTCTTCATCACGGTGGTGTGGACTTGCGATCCATGACTGAACGGATTGACACCGCGCGCCAGACCCTCCTGGTTGATGTGCACCAGCAAGCGCATGCGCGCTTCTTTGGCCATCCGATCGCGCATGGCATACATGTCGCGAAACTTCCAGGTCGTGTCGATATGCAACAACGGGAACGGCGGCGGCGCCGGGTAAAAGGCCTTGATGGCCAGATGCAGCATCACCGCGCTGTCCTTGCCGATGGAATACAGCATCACCGGGCGGTCGCACTCAGCCACCACCTCGCGCATGATGTGGATACTCTCGGCCTCCAACCTCTGTAGATGCGTCAGCCCCATGCCGAGAGTCTAGCGTTTCCTTGCGCGAGCTAGAACGCTTTGGGAACATGCCACGCACAAGCCCGCCATCGAAAGCCCCGCGCCATGACCACCGTCACCGATGCCGTCCTCAGCCGCATGTCGGCACGCGCCTTCACGGACCAGCCGGTCGACCCGGCCTTGGTGCGACGCATCCTCGCGACCGCGCGACAGTCGCCTTCCGGGGGCAACGTGCAGCCCTGGCATGTCGTCGTACTCGGCGGAACAGAACTCGCCCGCCTGAAGGCGATCATGCGCGACAAACTCACCGACCCGCGCGCAGCGGGCGATGGGCCCGAGTATCCGATTTACCCGCGCGAACTCACAGAGCCCTACCGCTCGCGGCGATTCAAGTGCGGCGAGGACATGCATGGCACCATGAACATCAGCCGTGAAGACAAAGACGCGCGGTACGCGTTCATCGCCGGGAACTTCCAGTTCTGGAACGCGCCCATCGGCATGTTCCTGCTCATCGATCGAAACATGGGGCCACCGCAGTGGGCGGATCTCGGCATGTTCATGCAAACGGTGATGCTGCTCGCACGCGAAGCCGGCTTGCACAGTTGTGCACAAGAGGCCTGGACCAACTGGCACAAGACCGTAGGCGAGTTTCTCGACCTACCACCCGAGCGCATGCTGTTCGCGGGACTGGCGCTCGGCTATCGCGATGAGTCTCATCCGGTCAACCGACTGCGCACCGAACGCGCCACTCTCGAAGAATTCGCCACCTTCCGCGGTCTGTAGATAAATTACCGCGTGGTGCCCGCTTAACCGAACACGCCATGCCACCGCCACTCGTGGGGCGGCAGGCGTTCACGGTACACCCACAACTGCGCACCGCGCGGCTCACGTACCACGTAGTAATCGCGCGCCACATCCTGACCGTCCCACCAACCCGTTTCGATGCGTTCGGGGCCGGCGATCCAGTGCAAGTCACTCACCGCACAAGGCAGTTGCGCAGTTTGCCGCAGCAGCCACAGCGGCCGGCGCAGTGTGCTCAAGTGATACAGCGCTTCGGCGCTGCACTGCGATGGCGCATCGAGGGCGGGCTCAGCCACGCGCCAGGCAATCTCGGGTCGGTGCTGCGGCACGAGGCACAAGCCATACACGGCATCACTGCCGAGGCGGGCACGGAGCCGCTCGATAAGCGCGGGTGATTCGCGACCGAGCGCACCGCCATGCTCGGCGGGACGCCATAACGAGTCGCTGTGAGCAATGAACGGCTGCAGCGCGCCGGAACGCAACTCGCAGTCGATGACGGCAGCCGGCAACGCCCGACGCGCGAGCTGCTCGCTGAGCAACGTAGTGAAACGCTCGGCCGACACATCGGCTGCAGCCAACCGCACATCGAGCCGCGTGAACTGCCCGGCACGGTGCGCCAGTCGCAGCTTCAGCAGATCGACACCGCATTGGCGGGCACGCAGAAACTGTTCGAGCTGCTCGAGTAGCGGTGCGAGATGCTGCAGGAGCGCCTCTTGCGTGACGAGCTCGAAGGCCGGTTCGCTGCGCACTTGAAAGTGCTCACGGGGTAGAAAGCCGCGTCGCGGCTCGGCTGCGGCGCCACTCAGCCGATCGAGCGTGAGCAGCGCCTCCTTGCCGAAGCGCTTGGCGAACCCTGCACGCGGCAGACGCAACAATGCACCGAGCGTGCGTACGCCTAGCGAGTCGAGCCGTTCGAGCGTGTCGGCAGACCAACCCAAGCTCTCCACGGGCAACGAAGCCAGCTCGCCCATGAGTCGATCGCGCGCGCGCACCATGATGCGACGATCTGCACGGGCGAGAACGAGTGCCGCGAGCGGCGTGGGCGCAAGCGCCCAACGTGGCGCAAGGCCCGCTGCACGACAGCGCTCAAGCAACTGCGCACACAATGCTTGGATACCACCGAACAGCCGCACACTGCCCTGCACTTCGAGCAACACGGCATCGGCTTCAAGACTGACCCGTGAGGTATAGCGGTACGCCAGCGTGCCGAGACGCCCGAGCATCGTTGGCGTGGCCTCCGATGCAGGCAGCTGCAAGGCCAACCAGCTCTCGATCGGCTCGTCGAACAGCGAATCGAGCACAGGCGGCAGATCTGCGATCGCACGCGCCTGCGGCGCCGCGCGGCGCGGTGCGTCTGCAGGGGGCCGTAGCGCAGCGGCCCGCTCACGGCGTGCCATGGGTTACTCCGGGGTTATCGGTCCACTCGATGTCGAAGGCGCCGCGTCGCCCGCCCCGGCTCTTCAACAACTCCAGCCGCGCGCCGCCCACGCGAAAGTGCAGCTCGAGACGCAACTCAGCAGGTGATGCACACCGCGCTGCCGCGAGCTCGCGAAACAGGAACACCGGCGTACGCTGGCGCTGCGCAGCCAGCTGCAAACGACGCAGTGAGCGCTGCAATGCATCGCCCGAGCGTGACCGCAGCCAACCGAGTACGGCGGCGCAGGCACCGGAGTCGATCGCCTGCTCGAGTGCCCAAAGTGGTTCGTCCGTACGCACTACGAGCTGGCGCTCGAGCGGCAGGCCGGCGCCCGCCAGCGCCGGGGCATAGGGCTCGAAGGGCGGTGCAATCCACGCCACCCAGCGCGCGGGGGATTGCTGGCCAAAGCGCACCAGCAACGGCATCAGTAAACGCAGTTCACCGAGGCCAGGATGCGGCGAGAGGATTTCGCTGAACCCGTTTGCCGGCCAACCGCCTCCCGGCAGGGCCTCATCGAGTGTGGGGTAACCCGTGCTGTGCGTATCGGTGCGTGCAAGGCTGCGCCCGCGCCACAGGGCAGGATGCGCGAGCAGACTGCCGAGCGGGTCGTCGGCCGCGGTGTCTGGGGAGGTGGAGGGATTCCTGCCCATGGGGGGCATGCGGATGGCAAGGCCAGGGCGGTCTCACGATATTGTCGCGTCGGATATCGGCGCGTCGGGTATCGGGGTACGCAACGAGCGAGGCTGCGAGAACCAACCGTTGCGACCGCAACCGCAAGGACAGCTGAACCGCTGCAGACTCATGCCGACCGCAGGCCGCGCTGAGGCACGCACCTTGGGGCGCGATCGATGCCCGACAGTAGAGCGGGTCTTTTTGCGGACAAGCGCGTCCGCTGCGCCCGGCGAGGGGCGCAATTCAAAAATATCCATGGAAACCAACCTTTAGGCTGAAGTACGCGGACTCATGCTGAACCCGCAGAGAGGGTCTTGCCGTTGCTCGCACCACGCCGCAATACACCGACCACCACTCCTTCGATGATGAGTGGCTCCTCGCGCAGATTGACGCGGATCGGCTCGAAGTCGGGGTTTTCGGGCAACAGCCACACTGTGGGGCCTTCCTGCTTGTAACGCTTCACTGTGACCTCGTTCTCGAGGCGCGCGACAATGATTTGCCGATTGCGCACCTCGGGGGTGCGATGCACGGCGACCAGGTCACCATCGAGGATGCCGGCATCTTTCATTGACATGCCGCTGACCTTGAGCAGGTAGTGCGGACGCGGAGAAAAGATGTCCGGATCGATATTGAAGCGCGCTTCGATGTTCTCTTCTGCCAGAATGGGCTTACCCGCAGCGACGCGGCCGATGAGCGGCAGACCGAGCTGCTCGCGCAGGATGTCCTTCAACTGGATGCCTCGCGAGGTGCCCGGCACGAGCGCAATCACCCCTTTACGGGCGAGTGCGCGCAGATGCTCCTCGGCGGCGTTGGCGGACTTGAACCCGAGCTCTTGCGCAATCTCTGCCCGCGTGGGCGGCATGCCGGTTTCTGCAATGGCTCGCTGGATCAGACGGAGGATTTCGGTTTGACGGGGTGTGAGATCTGACATGTGGCACCTCTGTTGATCCATACAGTACCTGTGAATACATCCAGTCGCAAGCCCCCTGCTGATTTTGATGCCCTGGTCATCGGTGCCGGGCACAACGGTCTCGTCTGCGCCTGCTATCTGGCCCGCGCCGGCCTGCGCGTCGCGGTGTTCGAGCGACGCGGCATCGTTGGCGGTGCCGCCGTCACCGAGGAGTTCGTACCAGGCTTTCGCAATTCGAGCGCGAGTTACACGGTGAGCCTGCTCGATACCACAGTGATCCGCGAGCTGCGCCTCGCCGAGCATGGACTGCGCATCCTCGAGCGGCCGATGCAGAATTTCTTTCCGCTGCCCAATGGGGACTCCTTCAGCGCCGGGCCGCAGAGCGAGGCCACGCTTGCCGAGGTACGCCGCTACAGCCAGCGCGATGCGGCCAGGCTCGGTGATTTTCTCGCACTGCTCGATCGGGCCGTCGCCCTGCTGCGCAGTCTGCTGCGCCGCACTCCGCCCACCGACCTGCGCCGCATCGGCGATCTGTGGGAGTTGCTGCGCTTCGGCCGCGACTTTCGTGCTCTACCGCTTGCGCAGCAGCGTGAACTACACGAGTTTTTCACGCGTAGCGCCGGCGAACTGCTCGATCATTGGTTCGAGACCGAACCGCTCAAGGCGCTGTTCGGCTTCGACTCGGTGGTCGGCAGTTACGCGAGCCCCTATACGCCGGGCAGCGCCTACGTGCTGCTGCACCACGCCTTCGGCGAGGTCAACGGCAAGAGCGGTCTGTGGGGTCATGCGGTCGGCGGCATGGGTGCGATCACCCAGGCACTCGCCGCCGAAGCGCGTCGCCTCGGCGTACACATCGAGTGTGATGCACCCGTGGCAAAGATCATCACCTCACGGCTGTCCGAACGCAGTGCCTCCGGCGCCGGCCACACGCCTGTGCAGGCGAGCGGCCTGAAGTTGGCTGATGGGCGCGTGTTCGGTGCCCCACGCATCGTTGCTAACCTCGGTCCGAAGCCGCTGTTTCTCGGCCTGCTCGGCGCCGAGGATTTGCCAGCCGATTTCCGTGCCCACATCGAACGCTGGCGCGTCGGTTCGGCCACCTTCCGCATGAACGTCGCGATGGCCGAATTGCCGCGCTTCAGCGCACGGCGCAGCCGGGCCGACGACACGCACCTCGGTGCCGGCATCATCATCGCGCCCTCACTCGGCTACATGGACCGCGCCTACGCCGAGGCGCGTCTGCACGGCATCTCGCGCGCACCGATCGTCGAGATGCTCATTCCCTCGACGCTCGATGACACCCTCGCCCCACATGGCGCACATGTGGCGAGCCTGTTCTGCCAGCATTTCGACTACGACCTCACAAGGCCCGAGGCACCCGAGAGATCCTGGGCGGACGCAAACACGCGCGAAGCGGCCGCGCAGCTCGTACTCGACACCGTCGATGCCTGCGCGCCGAACTTCAAGGCGAGCCTGCTCGGCTTCTCGGCACTCTCGCCGCTCGATCTCGAACAGCGCTTCGGGCTCGCGGGCGGTGACATCTTCCACGGCGCGCTCGGCCTCGACCAGCTCTGGGCCGCGCGCCCCGCACTCGGCTACGGCGATTACCGCACGCCTGTGCAAGGTTTGTATCTGTGCGGCGCTGGCGCGCACCCGGGCGGTGGCGTCACCGGCGTACCGGGCAGCAATGCCGCGCGCGAAATCCTCCGTGATCGTCGCTCGCGCTGAGGCGCCGTGACTCGCTCCGCGCTGCCACGGGTGCTGCACTTCGTCACCGGTGGTTTCACCGGCGGCGCGACCCAAGTGGCCGTGAAGCTCGTCACCGCAGCAGGTGAGCGCGGCGATGCCGAGGCCTTGCTCGTGGTGCGCCGCAAGCGCCACACCGACTCGCGTCGCATCGACGAACTGCGCGCACGAGGACTGCCGATAGCCGAGGTACCCGGTTGGTCACACATCGCAACGGTGCTCGCGCTCGTGCGTCTGTGCCGGCAGTTCCGACCGGACGTGCTGATCGCCCACGGCTTCAGCGAACATCTTTGGGGACGCTACGCGGGGTTACTCGCCGGCGTGCCGCATCTGGTGCACGTCGAGCACAACACGCGCGAACGCTACACGCGCTGGCGCCTCGCCCAGGCGCGCTGGCTTGCCGATCGCACCGCGCGGATCGTCGGCTGCAGCGAAGGCGTGCGGCTACGACTGCTCGAACTCGGCTTTCCGCCCGAGCGCGTGATGGCCATCGACAACGGCATCAACCTTGCGCCGTTTGCCACCGAGGGCACACGGCCTATCGCCGAGCGCGACCCCGCTATCCTCATGGTGGCACGCTTCGCGCGGCAGAAGGATCACGCTACGCTGCTGCGCGCCGTCGCGCTGCTGCGCGAGCGCGGTCGGCGCCCGCCCGTGTATCTCGCCGGCGGAGGTCGCGACAATCATAAGCGCGCGGTCGAGACGCTGGCGCGGCAACTCGGCATTGATGATCAGGTGCACTGCTTGGGCGTGGTGCGCGATATCCCGCAACGTCTTGGCAATACGCGCATCGCCGTGCTCTCTACGCTCTACGAAGGCATGCCGCTCGCCTTGATCGAGGGCATGGCCGCAGGCTGCGCCGTGGTCGGCTCACGGGTACCCGGCGTGCAGGAAATCATTGATCACGGCGTCAACGGGTTGCTGGCAGAGCCTCGCGATGCGGCCTCGCTCGCCGCGGCGCTCGAGGAGCTGCTGCACGATGACGCACTCGCCGCGAAACTCGGCGCCGAAGCACGCCGCCAGGCCTTCGCACACTACGATCTGGCGCGAATGGCCGAGGAGTATTCAGCGATGGTGGCGCAGATCATGCGCTAACCCTCGGCAATCATCGTTCGCAGCGTCGCTAGGGACTCGCGGCGAATGCCCGCCGCCAACTCGGCGAGTGCCGCCTGCATCCGGCCATAGTCCTCGCCGCTCATCGTGAGTGCTGCCCGCATCGCCTCAGCCAGATCCTCATTGCGCTCGTAGATGAGGCTCGTCTGCGGCGTGAGTCGATGCGGCTCGGCGAACTTGCGCGCCACCAAGGCAGGCTTGGCAAAGCCGTACACCAGCTGGAAATTCCCACTGCTGCCCGTGGTGCCGTAGAACTCGTGAGCGGGATTGTGCGGATCGAGCAGACTCAGCAAGAAATCCGCACGCTCCATCTGCGCATAGAGCTCGCTGAAACTCACGCGCCCGGCCACCGTGAAGTAATCACGCAACTCGGCAGGCACGTCGCGGAGGTTCCCCTCACCGACGAACACGATGTGGAACCCGTGCAAGCCGGCGGCATGCAAGGCTGCCACCGCCGCGAGCAGCCCTTGGATGTTGCGGCTGCGAGCACGCAACGCACCGACGACTATGAAGTTCACTCGTTCGGCGCTCTTGCTGCGCAGCGCCACCTTGCCGAACCAATGCGGGTTGACGCCACGACTGTGCAAGCCGCGGTACTCGATGGGCCGCAAACTGATGACATTGTGGTCAGTGACGCCCGCTTCCACCGGGACCCTCACGTCGTGCTCGACGAGCAGCAGCTTCTGCCCGGGAGCACGCGGCCCGAAAAGTCCGTACTCCGAAATGTAGCTACGATTGAAGCCGATCTTGCGTGCCGTGCTGATCAGCATGCCGCGCGCACGCCCGAGGCCATGCCGAGCAAAATGACGCACGATCGCCGCCTGTGGCATGCGGTTGAGCGTGAGCCGAGGATGTGCAAACCGCTCGAAGAGCCCCTCGTCCAAACGCTGCGGCGTGAGCAACACGGACACGTCGTAACCCAGCTCGAGAAGGTAGTGCGCATACCCCGGCACCACCTCGGCGTGTGAATGACTGCAGGGCTCCCAGAGAAAAAACGTGTTGTCCGTCACCTGCGGCGCCGGCGCGCGATCAAACGCACCTCCGACCCAATATTTAAGCCGACTGCGTAGCGGCAAACATCCCGATTTCATGAGTGCCGAGTGTACACGCACACCGCAGCACACACAGTCGATCGCTTGACGTGTCCCCGGTAGGCGGCAGATGCTTGCGCCCTGCATGCAAACCTCTCTGGATGCTGTTTTGCCGCTGGCACTGCGCGATGCTGAACGGGCGCGCCTGCTCGTCGAATCACTTGCCCGCAATCTTTCGGGATTGCGTCGTCTGTGGGTCGTCTGTCCCGATCCCGATGTCGCGCGGATCCGTTCGACTCTCGCGAGTGACGGGCTGCCGTTTGAGCTGCATGTGGAGCCAGAGCGCAACATCGTCCCGGAGTTCGCCCTCAACATCCGCATGAGCGGCTGGTTTCGTCAGCAACTCATCAAGCTCGCCGCCTTCGAGCATGTGACCCCCGGCCTCTACCTCACGCTCGATGCCGACGTACTCTGCACGCGGCGCGTCACGGCCGCCGAGCTCATCGGCGATGGTCGTGGAGCCTGCGTGTCCTTTCCGGATGAAACCTTCCGCTACTGGTACGAGCGCATCGAGCAGGTCATGCGGATCCGCATCCCGAAGGGCCAAGGTTGTCACAACGTCACGCCCGCCCTGCTGCATACGGGCGGCATGCGTGCCCTCGCCGACGCCATCGATGCAAAACTCGCGCGCGGCGAGTACTCGCGGGGTTTGCGTGGCCTCAAGCAACGCTGGTGGCGGCATCAGACCCGCGGTGATACCCGCTATGCGCCCTGGCGTGTGTTCCTTTCTGCCGCCCGCCCCTGGACGGAGTACGCGTTGTATTTCGGTTTTCTCGAACACAGCGGCCTCTTCGACCGGTTTCACATACGGGCTGAGCAGTGCATCTACGACAACGATTTGTCGCTCTGGCATGCAGACGATCGGCAGATCCCGACCCACTGGGACCCATCCCCCGCCTTTGCCGGCCAGGGGCCGCCGTGGTTCCTGGTGGCGCAGTCCAATACCGGGATCAGCGCCGAGGCCTACCGGGAGCGCCTGATTCCACTGCTGCGGGGCACCGAACACGTGCCCACAAACAACTGATATCGTTATAATCGGCCGCCATGGGGTCGACCGAATGGCGGCCTCGGTTCCGCCAAAGCTTTGTTTGTCACTGTCTAAAGAGGATTGTCACCATGAAGACTCCGATCATCATCAAGATGGCTGCTGTCGTTGCCGTTGCCGGTCTCGCCGGCTGCACCGATCTCAAGCCGCTGCAGGCCCAGATCGACAGCCTGAAGACGCAGGTCTCGAGCCTGCAGACGCAGGTCGCCGCCGCCAAGAGCTCGGCCGATGCCGCCAACGGCGCCGCCGCCTCGGCCGCCTCTGCTGCCAACGGCGCGCAGTCGACCGCCAACCAGGCGCTCGCCGCTGCTCAGGCCAGCCAGTCGTGCTGCGATGCGACGAACGAGAAGATCGATCGCATGTTCAAGCGCTCGATCTCGAAGTAATCGCGTCCGAGCAATCGGGCCAGCAACCCAAGGGTTGCAAGAACGCCGCGTCCGAAAGGGCGCGGCGTTTTCTTTTGGGCGCGTGAAACAGAGCGGAAGCGCAACCTAGCGGATCGGCGCGTTCGCAGATCGACTCAATAGCGGATCAGCGCCGAACCCCAAGTGAAGCCGCCACCGAAGGCTTCGAGCAGCAGCAAGTCGCCGCGCTTGATCTGCCCAGAGCGCACGCCGGCATCAAGCGCGAGCGGCACCGAGGCGGCCGAGGTATTGCCATGCTCGTGCACCGTCAGGATCACTCGCTCGAGGGGGATGTCGAGCTTCTTGGCCGTCGCCTGGATGATGCGGATGTTGGCTTGATGCGGGACGAGCCAATCGATCGCCGACTTGTCGAGGCCGTTGGCGGCGAGTGTTTCATCGACGATGGAACCCAGGGATTTCACCGCAATCTTGAACACCTCGTTGCCAGCCATGTGGATGAACATCGGTGTGCGGCCGCTCGCATCCGGCGCAAAGCCCTTCGAGGGGCCGACCGGACAATAGAGCAAATCCTTGTACGCGCCGTCGGACCGCAGATGCGTCGAGATGATGCCGGGCTCCTCGGTCGCCTTAAGCACCACGGCACCCGCGCCGTCACCAAACAAAATGGCGGTGCCGCGATCCGTCCAGTCGACGATCCGGCTGAGAGTTTCCGCACCCACGACGAGCGCGCATTTCGCATCGCCCAAGCGGACGAACTTGTCGGCGATCGACAGCGCGTAGATGAACCCCGAGCATGCTGCCTCAACGCCCATCGCCGGGAAGCTGTGGCCGCCGAGTCGCTCTTGTAACAGCGTGCCGCAATTGGGGAAGACCTGGTCCGGCGTGGTGGTGCCGAAAACGATCAGATCCAGATCCTCAGGGGCTACACCCGCCGCCGCCATGGCGCGGCGCGCCGCCTCGAGACCGAGATCAACCGTCGTCTGTCCTTCGGCGGCGATGTGCCGCTGGCCGATGCCGGTGCGTTCACGAATCCACTCATCCGAAGTGTCGAACATCTTCTCGAGATCGTGATTCGTCAGCACTTTCTCAGGCAGGTAACTGCCCGTGCCGGCAATCCGCGAATACATCAACTTCAAAGTGTCTCTCCCGAGGCCAAGGCGAGGCTCACGTGCTCGATCAGCTGCCGCCGGGCGGCGGTCGCGGCGATGGCGATAGCGCGAGCGAGCGCAACCCGATCGGCACTGCCGTGGCTTTTTACCACGATGCGCCGCAGACCCACCATGACCGCACCGTTGTACTGCCGTGGATCCAGGGAACTCGACACTCGGCGCAGCACCGGCTGAGCGATGAGCCCGGCGAGTTTTGCGCCGACGCTCGCGGTGAACTCCCGTCGCAGTCGGCCGCTGATCAGGCCTGCCACGCCCTCCATGGTCTTCAAGGCCACGTTGCCGGTGAACCCGTCGGTGACGACCACGTCGACCTCGCCGGTGAAAATATCCTGACCTTCAACGAAGCCGCAGTAGTCGAACAGTTGGCCTTCGACCGCAGCGGCACGGGCGCGCAAGCGCGCATGGGCTTCCTGCACCAGATCGTGTCCCTTGCTCTCCTCGGAGCCGATATTCAGCAGGCCCACGCGCGGGCGGGCGATGTCGTGCACGTCGCGCGCGACGATGGCGCCCATCACCGCGAACTGTTCGAGTTGCAGCGGCGTAGCACGCACGTTGGCGCCAAGATCGAGCAAGTGGGTATGGCCAATCGCATTCGGCACCGCCGACATGATCGGCGCCCGCTCGACGTCGGGCAGGCACTTGAGCACGAAGTGCGCGATCGCAGTCAGCGCGCCGGTGTTGCCGGCACTAACCGCGGCGTCTGCGCGACCCTCCTGCACGAGATCGACGGCGATCCGCATGGAGGACTGTTTCTTGCGACGGATGGCCTCGCGTGGCGCATCGGTCATCAGGATGACTTCGCTCGCGGGCACGATCTGCAGCCGCTCACGCAGCGCAGCGCTGCAACCATGAGCGGCGAGGGTACGCTCGATGAGCGCCGCATCGCCAACCAACAACAATTGCAATAAAGCGTCGCTCGCCAGAGCGAGCAGCGCTGCAGGCACGCATTCCTGCGCCCCAAGATCGCCGCTCATCACATCGAGCGCGAGGGTGGTCATGATCGCTGCTCCCTAGGGGAGCCGGCGGCGCCGAGCGCGCCGCGCGCGGTTCAGCTCGCGGCTTCTTCGTCGGCCGGCTTCTCGATCACGCGCTTGCCACGGTAGAAACCGTCCGGCGTGATGCGATGGCGGAAATGCGTCTCACCCGACTGCGGATCAACCGACAGGGCGGGCGTGGCGAGGCGATCGTGCACCCGGCGTTTGCCGCGGGTGGACGGCGTTCGGCGACTTTTCTGGACTGGCATCTCGGACTCCTGACTAATTCTTTGTTCGGGCGAACTGTCTCACTTACCGCGTTTCAGGAGCTCGCCCAGCCCCGCAAACGGTCGTTGTGCAGCCTCGACTTCCCGCTGCGGCGCGGTAGCCTCGATCGCTACCCCGCACTCGCGGACATCTTCGTGCCGCGGCACCAACGGCATCGCGAGCAGCAACTCTTCTTCGACGAGTTCGCCGAGCGCAACTCGCCCTTCGGCCGCGAGCGTGGGCTCGAGCCCCATCTCGTTGCCCTCACCGACCTCTGCCTTGGCCGGGTCGGTGACCAACCACAGCGTCGAGTGCGTATCGCAGTCGATCCACACCGGCTGCAGGCAGCGCTGACAGCGCAACGGCACGCGTGCCTGCACACTGATCCGCGCCACGGGCTGGCCACGCTCGCGCGCAAAATCGATGCGCGCGTGGGCATGACCTTCGCTGCGTGCGAGGTCGGCGGCGAGCCGTGGCAAACTGGCCAGCGCAACATCGCCCTCACGCGACTCACCCACGTCGGCCAGACGTTCGACATCAACAGGTCGTGACCAGTCGGCCGGCATGGGGCGCGTATAATAGGGGCCACCCCCCCTCGAGTCAAAGCAAGTGTCTGGTAAGCCTTTGTTTCTCCTCAACCGCCCGCTCTGGCTTGCCTCGAGTTCGAGGTACCGTCGCGAACTGCTCGGGCGGCTCGGTTACCCCTTCGAGTGGCGCGCCCCGAATATCGACGAGATTCCCCTACCCGGCGAGTCGCCACGGGCGCTGGCCGCCCGCCTCGCCCTCGCCAAGGCGAAGACTCTCGCCCACGACGAGCCGCGCGCAATAGTTATCGGCTCGGATCAAGTCTGTGCCTTGGGCGAGGAATGCCTCGGCAAACCCGAATCAGCCGCCGCCCAAGCTGAGATGCTGGGGCGGCTTTCGGGCCACCGTGTCACCTTCTTTACCGCCGTGGCTGTGGTCGGTATCGAGGCAGGCCTGTGGCAACAGCACGTGGATGAGACCCACTGCGAGTTCCGGCGTCTGACTCGCGCGCAGATCGAGGCTTACGTGGCGGCCGAGCCCGCCACCGACTGCGCCGGCGGTTTCAAATGCGAGGGGCTCGGCATCAGTCTGCTCGAGCGCATGGCAAGCGACGACCCTACGGCGATCATCGGTCTGCCGCTGATTTGGCTCGCGCGCTGCCTGCGGCCCTTTAGCGCTGCCTAAGGCCCTGTAGCGCTACCTGAGGCCCGTCAGCGCTCCCGGCTCTTCCAGCGCGACGGTCTGAGTGGCGGCGGCTTCTTGGCGTGAACGAGTTGGTCGATCACGCGGGCCAACTCGCCGGGCAGCGGCGCATTCACACTGAATTCCGTGCCGCGATCAGGCCATGTGAATGACAGACTCGAGGCATGCAGGAACATGCGCTCGAGACCGAACTCACGCATCTGCTCATTGAACTGCGCATCGCCGTACTTCGGGTCCCCCGCAACCGGGTGACCCGCGTAGGCGGCGTGCACACGGATCTGGTGCGTACGACCGGTGAGTATCGAGACTTCCAACAAACTCGCAATGCGCCCGAAGGCCTGCACCGGGCGAAAGTCGCTGGTCGCGGCCTTGCCACCCGCCATGACTTTGACCGTACGCTCACCACCGACTCGCAGATCGGTGCGCAGCGGTGCATCAATGCGCTTCTTGCCGAGTTGCCAGCTGCCGCGGACCAACACGAGATAGCGCTTCTCGAAGCCTTCGCCGTCGCGCAGCCCGGCGTGCAGCATGCGCAGCACTGCCGGTTTTCGCGCCACCAGCAATACGCCGCTCGTGTCGCGATCGAGACGGTGCACCAGTTCCAGCGAATCGCTTTCCTCGGGCCGCGCGGCACGCAGCGCTTCGATGACCCCGAAACTGAGCCCGCTGCCGCCATGCACGGCGAGGCCCGCGGGCTTGTTGATCACGAGTAGACGCTCGTCCTCGTGGATGATGGCCGAGGTCACGGTCTGCAGCAGCGAGGCGGGCACCCGGGGCACCCGCGATGCAGACCCCGACGCGGCGCCCGACGCGCCACCCGACCCGGCAATCGCGGCGACCTCGAGCTGCACCGGCGGCAGGCGGACGTCATCGCCGCTCGCGAGTCGGGTATCGATGCTGGCGCGCTTGCCGTTGATACGCACCTCGCCCTTGCGCACCAGCCGATAGAGCCGAGTCCGCGGCAAGGCCGGGTATTGTCGGGTGAGAAAACGGTCCAGTCGGCTGCCGGCATCGTCCTCGCCCACCGTCACGTGCCGCACAGGCGACTTCGCGGAGCTTTTCGTAACGTCTTGTTTTTCCATAGGCTTTGACATACTCTTGGCCGGCCCTGGCGTATTGCGCTCAGGGCGTCAGCGCGGCAACCACCCCGAAGTGGGCGCCGCATGTTAGTTGGTCCTCGGCAACGAGGCCATCGAATCCGGCCGATAGTCGCTGCGTCACCCGACGCGCCGTCGGTTGACAGTACCCACTTTGACCACTCGCGCGAACCATTCAAAGACTAACGTGATTTACTTCCTCGTCAGCCTGTTCGCGCATCAAATCAAAGCATTGGTTCTGCCCGCTCGCCCGCAGCCTCCGCTGCGGCGCCGGGCGGTGTCCCCGTGGACGACCGCTGGAACACTATCGGCCCCATCCTGGAGATTAGGGGCTCATGAAAAGAATGTTGGTCAACGCGACCCAGCAGGAAGAACTGCGCGTCGCACTGGTTGATGGTCAGAAACTCTACGACCTATCGATCGAACTACCCTCCCGCGAACAAAAGAAAGCAAACGTCTACAAAGCGCGCATCGCGCGCATCGAGCCCTCGCTCGAAGCCTGCTTTATCGACTACGGCGCCGAGCGCCACGGCTTCCTGCCGCTGAAAGAAATTTCTCGCGAGTACTTCCTCAAGCAACCCTCGGGCGGGCGCATCAACATGCGCGAAGTCCTGCAGGAAGGTCAGGACATCGTCGTCCAAGTCGAGAAGGAAGAGCGCGGCAACAAGGGCGCGGCACTCACCACCTACATCTCACTCGCCGGTCGCTTCCTCGTGCTGATGCCGAATAACCCGCGTGCGGGCGGCGTCAGCCGACGCATCGAGGGTGAGGACCGCGATCAGATGCGCGACATCATGGACACGCTCGTCATTCCGCAGGGAATGGGTGCGATCGTGCGCACGGCCGGCGTCGGCCGCGCAGTCGAAGAGCTGCAGTGGGACCTCGACAACCTCAGGATTCAGTGGGACGAGATCGTCAAGGCGGTGCTGTCACGCCCTGCGCCGTTCCTCGTATACCGCGAAAGCGATCCGGTGACCCGCGCCTTGCGCGACTACTTCTCCGAGGACATCGGCGAAGTGCTCGTCGATGAACCCAACGCGCACACCATCGCTGCCGAATACATGCAGCGCTTCATGCCGGCCGAGGGTGGTCGGCGCTTGAAGATGTACTCGGATGACATTCCGCTGTTCACGCGCTACCAGATCGAAAGCCAGATCGAATCGGCCTACGCCCACAAGGTGCAGCTACCCTCAGGCGGTTCAATCGTCATCGACTACACCGAAGCGTTGGTATCGATCGACATCAACTCCGCGCGTGCCACGCGCGGCGGTGACATCGAAACCACGGCGACCAACACCAACCTCGAAGCGGCCGACGAAATCGCCCGCCAGCTGCGCATCCGCGACATCGGCGGCCTGATCGTCATCGACTTCATCGACATGGAAGAAGGCCGCAACCAGCGCGCCGTTGAAGATCGCCTGCGTGATGCCATGAAGGCCGACCGCGCGCGTATCCAGATCGGTCGCTTGTCGCGCTTCGGTCTGCTCGAGATGTCGCGTCAGCGCCTACGCCCCTCGCTCAGCGACTCGAGTCACGAGGTCTGTCCGCGCTGTCAGGGCATCGGCAGCATCCGCACTGTCGAGTCGATGGCGCTCGCCATCCTGCGTCTCGTCGGCGAGGAAGCGCGCAAGGATCGCACCGCCAAAGTCATTGCCGAGGTGCCGGTGGATGTAGCCACCTACCTCATCAATGAAAAGCGCGAGTGGCTGCGTACGCTCGAGGACAAGAGCGACGTCGAGCTCATCATCGTACCGAACCTCAACATCGATACGCCGGAGTATTCCATCCGCCGCGTGCGTGACGACGAAGCGGAGTTGCCCGAGCAAAAGAAGCTCAGCTACCAGTTGCCGACACCCGCGAAGGTCCCCGATCCCGCCGGTACACGCGAAAAACAGGCAGGCCAAGAGCCCGCAGCCGTGGCCACCTTCCTGCCGACGACGCCCGCACCGATCGTGGTGCAGGCCCCGGCGCCCGCGCCTGCCCCAGTTGCGCCGCTCGCCGCTGTCGCCGCGGAGTCGCGTGGGCCGCGTGCCGGAATCTTTGTTCGCATCTGGCGCTGGTTGTTTGGTGACCCGCAGCCGCCCGTTCAGGAAGAGCCCGCAGCGCGCAGCCCGCAGGACCGCGATCGTCAAGATCGCGGTCGTGGTCGCGGTGGCCGTGATCGCTCCGACCGCGAGCGCAATCGCGATGGTCGTGATGGTCGCGGTGGCGAGCGAGGTCGCGAGCGCGGTGAGCGGAACGAGCGTGGAGAGCGGAGCGAACGGCCGGACCGTGAGCGCAGCGAACGCAGCGCACGGCGCGGCGATCGTGATCGCGACCGCGACCACCGGAACAAGCCCACCGGCGCAGCCAGCGCGGCAGGCCGCGCCGAGGGCGGCGCAGCGAGCAGCAATGCGCCAGCGGCGACAGGTCCCTCAACGCCTCAGGGCGGCGGCTCGCAAGGCGGTACTGCGCGTCAGGGGTCCGCGGAAGGCTCGCGTCGCTCGCGCGACGAGGGCGGCCGTCGCGGCGATCGTGATCGGCCCGCTGCAGCCGCAGCGAGCGCGGGCGTCAGTGCGGCGATTGCGAGCGACGAGGCTGTCGCAAGTGACGCCGCAGCGGCCGGCACATTCAGCCCCGATGCCGCTTCAACGGCCCAAGGCGAAGGCCGCGAAGGCGGCGGTGCACGTCGGGGTCGTCGTCGCGGTCGACGCGGTCGACGCGGCGGACAGGGCCGCGACGCTGGCTCAAATCAGGGCAATGCCGATTCCATGAACGACATGGACGACGCGTTGGGCGATGAGTCGGGCGCAGCCGATCAACCGGACAACGCCGGTACTGCGGAAGCCGCAGAGGGTAGCGGTGGCGCGCAGGCGCGTGGCGAAACGAGCGATGCTCGTTCGATGCCATCGACCGGGGAATTCGCCGTACCCCCGCCGCCGAGCGAAACACCCATCAGCTGGACGGGTATGGCTGCACCGGAGCCGCCCCCCGCGGAGCCCACACCGCAGGCCGCACCGCAGCGCGCAGAGACAACGGCGCCCGCGGCGACGGTCGAACCCAGCGCCGCAGCGGTTGAGCCCACCGCTGTTGAGACGCCCGCTGTTGAGACACCCGCTGCCGAGGCGCCCGCTGTCGAGGCACCAACCGCGGACACGCCGCCTGCTGACAAAAAGGTGGTGTGGTCGTCCTCGCCGAGCAACTACGGCAGCAGCAGTTACAGCAGCCGTCGCGACGACTACTAAGTCGTCGCGGCGAGTGCTGCGGCCGCGCGAGCCAGATCGTCAGGCGTATTGACGTCCGGGCCAGGGCGACAATCCGCCTCGCCCACGCGGATCTCCAGCCCATGGAACAAAGCGCGCAATTGCTCGAGCTTTTCGGTCTGCTCGAGCGGCGCGGGCTCAAGTGAGGCGAGCCGACGCAGCGCACCGACGCGATAGGCATACAGACCGATGTGACGCCGGGCGCCAAACTGAGCCGGTGTGTCTAGATGCAGTTGATCGCGACTCCAAGGGATCGGCGCACGACTGAAGTACAGCGCCCGCCCCTCGCGGTCCGTGACCAGTTTCACCACGTTGGGATCAAAGTATTCCTCGCGACTCTGCAGCGGTGAGGCAAGCGTGGCGATCTGCGCGCGTTGAAATTGCACGAGCAAATCCGCTACCTGATCGATGAGTACCGCCGGCATCCCCGGTTCATCACCCTGCAGATTGACGACGACGTCCTCATCGTCCCAGCCGCGCGCACCGGCCACCTCGGCGATACGATCGGTGCCGCTCGCGTGATTAAGCGCCGTCATGATCACATCCGCGCCGAATCCTGAAGCAACGCCGCGTATACGCTCATCGTCTGTCGCGATCACCACTTCACGAGCCCTGCACTGCAACGCACGCTCGTAAACCCAGCGGAGCATGGGCTTGCCGGCAAGTTCGATCAACGGTTTGCCGGGCAAGCGTGTCGAGGCGAAGCGAGCCGGGATGACAATCCGATACATGTGTCAGCGCGCGAGCAGCGGATCATCGGCCGCAAGCAGACGCGCCTCTTCCTCGAGCATCAGCGGGATGCCGTCGCGGATCGGAAACGCCAGCCGATCAGCTCGGCAGACGAGCACCGTCTCGTCGCGATGATGAACGAGCGGCCCCTTGCATAGGGGGCAGGCGAGGATATCGAGCAGTCGGTTGTCCATCAGGGCTCACCCCTTGCGCCGGCATAGCGCATCGATGCGATCAAGCAAGTCTCGTCCCTCATCGGGGACGAGCCGCACCCCGACAGGCAGTTCCCAGAACCGCTCATCGGCGAAGCTGCGGCATTTTACGGCATCCTTGGTGGTCATCAGAATCGGCAGTTGGTCATCGAAAGCAAAGTCGGCTGCCGAATAAGCATGATGATCGCCGAACGCATGCTCCACCACGGTCAGCCCGGCGGCACGCAAGGTGGCAAAGAAACGCTCGGGGTGACCGATGCCGGCGACCGCATGCACCGGCTGCCCGACGAACCGCTCCAGCGACTGCCAGCGACTGCCCTGACCGACGCCCCGCGGTGCCTGGGGTACCAGTTGCATGCCGATCGTCGCCTCCCGACCGCGCCATGCCCATCGATCGGCTTGCACCGCATCTGCCCCGTTTAACACGACGACATCGACACTCGCGAGGCGCTCTGCGCCCTCGCGCAGCGGACCCGCGGGCAACAATCGACCGTTGCCGAGACCGCGCGCGGCATCGATGACCACCACCTCGAGATCACGGGCGAGCGCATAGTGCTGTAGCCCGTCGTCACACAGAATCAGATCAATGCCTTGGGTCTCGAGCAAACGAGCCCCCGCGCTGCGAGCGGGACTGACCACAACGGGCAGTGCCGTGGCAGCGGCCAGCATCACCGCTTCATCGCCCGCTTCCTGCACAGGGGTGTCCGCCAATACCCGGCGTGGACCGCGCACGTCGGCACCATAGCCACGCAGCAATATTCCAGCTCGCAGCCCGCGCCGGGCAAGCGCGGTCGCGAGATGCGCAACGAGCGGCGACTTTCCGGTGCCACCGACCGACAAATTGCCGATGATTACGACTGGGACGCTCGCCCGATAGGCGCGCAGCACCCCCAATCGATAGAGGCTGCGACGCAGTCGCGTCACGGCCGCAAACAGCAGCGCGAACGGTGCGAGCAGCAGCCCTGCCACCCCATCCCCGTACCACCATGCGTTCAGACGACGTTCGAGTGCGCGCATCACTCGGCGAACTGCAACCGGTGCAACTGCGCGTATGTACCCTCGCGCGCCAGCAATTGCTGATGGGTACCCATCTCCACCACCCGACCCTCGTGCATCACGACGATGAGATCAGCCTGTTCGATGGTCGAGAGTCGATGTGCGATCACGAGCGTCGTGCGGTCACGCAGCAAATTGCCGAGCGCTGCCTGAATACGCCGCTCCGACTCGTTGTCGAGTGCGCTCGTCGCCTCATCGAGTACCAGCAGCGGTGCGTTCTTCAGCAGGGCGCGAGCGATCGAAACGCGCTGCCGCTGACCGCCCGAGAGCTGCGAGCCACGCTCACCGAGCGGCGTATCGAGCCCCTGTGGCAACTCCGCGGCAAACTCCATGACGTACGCGAGCCGCGCGGCCTCCTCCACCGCTGGCGAGTCGGGCGGGGCCAAATTGAAGGCGATGTTGTTACGGATCGTATCGTCGAACAGCATCACTTCCTGGCTGACCAGACTCACTTGTTCGCGCAAGTCGCGACGTCGATATTCACGTAGGTCAACGCCGTCGAGATAGACGTTGCCGGAATCGGGATCGTAGAAGCGCGGCAGCAGACTCGCGAGCGTGCTCTTGCCGCTCCCAGACTTGCCGACGATCGCCACGGTCTGCCCCGGTCGAACGACGAAGCTGACCGCCGAGAGTACCTCGCCCTTATCGGCCGAGTAACTGAAGCTCACGTTGCGGAACTCCACCTCGCCGCGCACCCGCTGCACGCGATGCTCACCGCCCTCATCTTCGAGCGGCGTATCGAGCACTTCGAATACGCTGGCACCCGCCGCAATGCCCTGCTGCAACGGACCGAACACGCCGATGAGCCGACGCAGCGGCGCGGTCAACAAGAGCAACGCGGTGAGGAAGGCCATGAACTCATCGACCCGCATCTCTCGCGTGAACACTTGTCGAATCGAGAAAAACAACACCCCTGCCAGGCCGAGCGCCGCAATCAACTGCACTATTGGAATGGCCAGCGCCTTGGCGCCGACGAGTCGCATGTTGTTATGGCGGTTGCGCTCGTTGACCGTATCGAACAGTGCCTCTTCGTGAGCCTCGGCGTTGAAGGCCTTGATGACCTTCTGGCTCTCGATTCCTTCCTTGGCCACACGCGTCACGTCACCCATCGACGACTGGATGCGCCCGCTGTAGCGCCGGAAGGCACGGTTGATGAACTGGATCAGTGTCGAGATCGGCGGCCCCAACAGCAACACAAAGAGCGCGAGCTGCCAGTTGAGCCACAGCAGCATGCCGAGCAGAAAGAAGATGGTCAGCGTGTCACGCAACAACACGGTAACCGCGCTGGTCGTTGCTTCAGCCACGAGCTCCACGTTGTAGGTCAGGCGCGAGAGCAGTCCGCCTGAAGCGTTCGCCGAGTGATACCGCATCGGTAAGCGCAGAAAGTGACCGAACAGTTCGCGGCGCAGTGCCTTGATGATCTGCCGGCCTACCCAGCCCGGGAAATACACCGCCACGTAATCGCCCACGCCGCGCACTGCGAACAGCGCGATGGCACCCAGTGGTACAGCCCAAACGATGCGCGGGTCTGGATTGACGAAGGCGTTAGCCAGGAAAAATTTGACGAAATATGCGAGCGCCGCGTCGGTGGCCGCAAACACAGCCATGCCGGCCACGCCGATCATGAACATGCCGAGGTGCGGCCGCGCGTAGCCGAGCAGGCGCCGATAGACCTGGCTGGCGCTCGAGACATCGAAGGGCTCGGAACTCATCGGCGACATCATAGCCGAGCGGCACGGGCGGCGGGCCGCGCCGCCGAGCTCTAGCGGAGCGACCCGTTGGTGGAACGACCCATTGGTGGCGCAACCCGTTAATGCGGCGCCCACCGCCACAGGCGATCAGGCAGCGAGCCCGCATGTGGCTCAATCAGTGTGGGCACCCCACCGCGTAAGCGCACTTCGATCGCGCCCTCACCGGCGGTGCCTCGTATGCGCTCGGGCGAGACGCCCCAGAGCGCAGCGAGGCGCTGCCGCCGCGCGGGCTCAAGGCTGCGGCTCGATACCAGTACATCCCGCGCCGCCACCGCGGCCGCAAACCCTGGGGCGAGCGCAGCGGGTGATCCACGACGTGGGGCGAGTACGATCTCAGCTCGAATTGGCCACTCGCGGCTATCGATCGGATCGCGCCGCAGCAAGGCCGTGCCCTCGGCCTCATCGAGCCGCTCAGCGAGCAGAACCCTCGCTGGGGCACCGGCATCGATCGACAACAGGCAGGAGGCTTCGGGCAGCGCGGCGGTAAATACAGCAAAACGCACCCCGTCCCAGACCCAGTGGCGCGCCGTGGTGCAGGATTCGCTACCGCGCGGCGAACCCGGCCATGCGCCGCCAAACATCACCCGCTGCGCGGGGCTGTGCAGACCGAGCCGTGCGGCACCCGCGGCGCGGCTCCCGTGCGCGCGACTCAACACCAACACGTCGACGAACCGGCGCCCGAAGATGCCTAGCGCCGGCGCGATCACCGACTCGACCCGTTGACCGTCCGTCCCGAACGACTCACCGGTGTCGTAGACCAGCGTGTGATGCGCCGTGCGCACGAGCACCGCAGTGCCGTCACCCACATCGAACAAGGTCAGGGCCACCTCACCCGCCTCGAGTGCCGAGCCACGCTCGGCGCCCGTCAATGTGGCGAGGGTAACCGCCACCGCCAGCACCCCAAGGGTCACGCCGCGCCACCAACGCGGCACTGGCAATAGCCACAGCGGCAGCAGCAAGACCATCACCCCGAGCAGCCACGCGGGCGCTTGCCACGAGAGCAGGGCCCAGGGCCACTCGCCCGCGGCACTGAGCGCTGGCCACAGCCACAGATACACCTGCTCAGCAGTACGCCACAGCAGACGGGCGAGCGTCTCGAGCGAACCGCACAGCGCGGTTCCAGCGAGCACTAGCGGCACCAGCACGAACGAGAACACCGGAATAGCCACTACATTCACGGCGAGCCCGGCGAAGGACAGCGTGCCAAACCACGCCAGCGTTACCGGCACCAACACCAAGGCTACGCGCCATTCCGCAAGCAGCGTCGCACGCCACGCCGGCAGTTCGCGCACGCCGCGCTGCCACAACGCATCGCCCAGCAGCAAGGCCGCCATCGCACTGAACGAAAGCCAAAAACCGGCCGCGAGCGGCGCAAAAGGATCAAGGCAGAGCACCGCGATGAGCGCGATCGAGAGCACGCCGAACCCGTCCTGCTCACGACCGCTCAGTTTCAGCCACCAGTACGCCGCCAGCATGATCACGGTTCGCTGGGTCGGCACACCAAAGCCCGCAAGTACGGCGTACAGCAACGCCGCACTCACGCCGAGGGCAGCGGCGAAGGGCTCACGTTCGACGCTGGCGCCTAAGCGCTGCAGCAGCGGCCACACGCGCCGCGCCAGCGCAGCCATAAGCCAGGCGAACAGCGTGACGTGCATGCCGGAAATCGCCACCAGATGCGTTGTGCCGGTGGCGCTGAAAATGCGCCATTGCTCGCGACTGATGTCACCGGTCGCGCCGACGGCAAGCCCGGCGCAGAGCGCTGCGGCGTCGCGATCGGCGATGCTGTCGCGGATCCGCTCAGCGATCGCGGCTCGCAGCGCCAACACACTCGGCGCCGCCGGCGCGACTCGCTGCGTCAACGCCGCGGGTATCACCTGAGCCTGCGCATGCAAGCGCTCGCCAAACCACTGGCGGGTCATATCGAAGGCACCGGGGTTCAGCGCACGCTGCGGCGCGGATAGTTGCAGGATCACCCGCCACTGCTCACCGGCTTTAGGCAAGGGTCGCGGCGGATCACGCCACACCACGCGCGCCCGCAACCGACGGACCTTGGACTGCGGGGCCTCGATCAGCACCTCGGCGTCGAACTGCAGCGCACCACTTCGCTGCGCGATCAGCGAATCGATTTGCAGCAGCGCAACGACGCGCTCACCAGCGAGTGCCTCCGGCCAACGACGCGCGAGTTCATCGGCGGCGCTCGCCAAGGTCACGAGCATCGCCATCGTCGCAAGCAATAGCATGCGGCCGAGCGCTCTGCGCCGCGCCAGCCAGCAAAGCAGCAACACGGCAAGCAAAGCGACCCCATGGCCTGGCAACGGTCGCAGCGGCCCGAAGAGCACCGTACAATTGCCGACCAATAGAGCGAGGCCCGCCGTGCGCGGCAGGCCCGCGCCGCTAGGCACGGAGAGCCACTTCGTGATGTTTCGTAATCTCGTTCGCACGCTGAGTGCTCAGGCGCAGACGCTGCAAGATCGCTGGTACGCGCGGCCCTTCGCGCGGGCCTTCGCCGACTCACGCCTGTGGTCGCTGCAGCGGCGCAGCATCACCGGTGCCTTCGGCGCGGGTCTGGCGATTTGCTTCATTCCGCTGCCCATCCACATTCCGGTGGCCTTGCTGGTGGCCATCGCCGCGCGCGTAAACGTGCCCACGATCATCGCGACCGTGTTTTTGATCAATCCGCTGACGGTGATGCCCGTGTACTACATCGCCTACATCGTCGGTCGATGGCTGCTAGGCCAGGAGCCCGGCGCATTCGAGTTCGAGTTCAGCTGGTACTGGCTGCAACACGGGCTAGGCCCCATGTGGAAGCCTTTCCTGCTCGGCTGCCTCGCCTGCGCGCTGACGCTCGGTGTCAGCGGCCGACTGCTGCTCGATCGACTGTGGATGTGGCGAACGCGGCAGAAATACCGCAAGCGCGGGCTGCGCTCAAAGGTCTGAACTGCCCTCTTGCAGCAGTTTTCCCTGCTGCAGAGTGAGCACACGATCCATGCGCGCGGCGAGGCGCAGGTCGTGGGTGACGATCACGAGACTTGTTTGTCGCTCGCGATTCAAACGCAGCAGCAATTCGAACACCTGCTCGGCATTACGCCCGTCCAGATTGCCGGTGGGCTCATCGGCGAACACCAGCGCAGGCTGCGTAACGAGCGCCCGCGCCACCGCCGCACGCTGCCGCTCGCCACCCGACAGCTGATGAGGCTTGTGGCTGAGACGCTGCGCTAGACCGACCTCCTGCAGCACCGCCGCCGCGCGCTCACGCGCTTCGGACACCGGCATACGGCGCACCAGCAGCGGCATCGCCACGTTCTCGAGCGCCGAAAACTCCGGCAGCAGATGATGGAACTGGTAAATGAACCCCATGGTGCGATTGCGCAGGGCACCGCGTTCCGCCTCGCCGAGGGCGTGGATGTCACGACCCTGAATGCGTACCGAACCCGCCGTCGGCCGATCGAGGCCGCCCAAGATTTGCAGCAGCGTCGTCTTGCCCGAACCCGAGGCACCGACGATCGCGATGCACTCGCCGGCGCGGATCGTCAACGACAATCCATCGAGCACGCGCAGTGTTGTGTCACCCTCGCGGAACTCGCGAACCAGATCTCGGGCCTCGAGAACCGCAGCTGCATCAGTCATGGCGCAGGGCCTCCGCCGGTTGGGTACGCGATGCCCGCCACGCCGGATACACCGTCGCGAGTGCACACAGCAGGAATGCCACCGTACACACCTGAAGCACGTCCAGCCACTGCACCTGCGCCGGCAAATCGCTCATGAAGTACACCTTCGCATCGAGAAACTGCACGCCGAAAAGCCCTTCGATCCCGCGCACGAGGCTCTCGATGTTGCGTGCGAGGGCGATACCGAGGGCGGCACCCGCGCCCGTGCCCACGAGACCGATCAGCACGCCCTGCACCGCGAAGGTGCCGAGGATACTGGCGGGCGAGGCACCGAGGGTACGCAACAGCGCAATATCGCCCTGCTTTTCCTTGACGATCATCACCAAGGTCGCAACGATGTTGAAGGCTGCCACACCCACGATGGTGAGCAGGATCACGAACATCAGCCCCTTGGTCAACTCGATGGACTGGAAGAAGTTGGCGTGGTTGCGCGTCCAATCGCTGACGTAAAAGCCCCCGCCGAGCGACAGCGCCAGATCACGCACCAATTGCGGAGCCTGCAGCGGATCAGTGAGCGCAAGCCGTAAACCGCTCACCTCCTCGCCCATGCGGTAGAGCCGAGCGGCGTCGCGCAAGTTGAGCAGCACGAGACCCCGATCGAATTCATACATCCCCGAGTCAAACGTGCCCGCAACCGTGAGGCGCCGCATCCGCGGCATCACGCCCTCCGGTGTCGCACTGCCTTCCGGCGCAATCAGCACCACCGTGTCGCCTTTTCGCACCCCGAGCTCGGCAGCGAGTGCCGCGCCGAGCACGACGCGCCAGCGCCCCGGCTCCAGATCTTCAATCCGCGCCTCACGCAGGTGCGCGGCGAGCCCCGTCGCCTCGCGCTCGAGCGCCGGCTCGACTCCACGAACCGCCGTACCGAGCACGCGCGAGCCGTGCGCGATCATGGCCTGAGCCTCGATATAAGGCACCGCATGGGTGACGCCGGGGGTGGCGAGCGCGCGTTCGCGAGCCGCCTGCCAATCCGGCAGCGTGCCCTCGAGACCCATCAGCGTCGCGTGCGAAGTCACCGAGAGGATGCGCGAACGGAGCTCTCGCTCGAAGCCGTTCATCACCGAGAGCACCACGATCAACGTGGCCACGCCAAGCATCAGGCCGATTACCGAGATCGCCGCGACGAACGAGACGAAGCCACGCCGATGCGCCGAGCGCAGATAGCGAGTGCCGACCAGCCATTCCCAGCGTGTACCCATGCGCCTCGCCTACTCGTAACGCAAGGCTTCAGCCGGTGCCACGCGGGTCGCGCGGATCGCCGGGTAGACCGTCGCCAGAGATGTGAGCAACAGCGCCGAGATACCGATCGTGCCGACCTGGCTCCAGCGCAACTCCGAGGGAATCGCCGTGATGTAGAACACGCTCGGATCCATGATGTGAAAGCCGAACAGGCGTTCGATCGCCGGCACGATACTGCCGACGTTCAGAGCCACGGCGACCCCGAGCAGCACGCCGAGCAGCACCCCTGCCCAGCCGATCACCAGCCCCTGCGTCAAAAAAATGCCGAGCACGCTGCGTGGCGCAGCGCCAAACGTGCGCAATATGGCGATGTCCGTGCGCTTGTCGGTGACGACCATCACGAGCATCGCCACGATGTTGAACGCCGCGACGCCGACGATCAGCATGAGAATGATCGCCATCATGGTCTTCTCGATGCGGATCGCGCGAAAGTAGTTGGCGTGATCCTGCGTCCAATCTCGTATCGCGAGTCCCGCGCTCAGTTGTGGCGCAAGCGCCGCCGCCTCGGCACTCGCCGACATCGCATCCGCAAAACGCAGATGCAGTCCATAAGCGCGCGGGTCATCAGCGGTCAGATCCTTCAGGTCCTGCAGATGCACAAGACCCATCGTGGCATCGTGATCGTGCAAACCGATCTCGAAGAGCCCGGCCACCTGAAACTCGCGCAGTCGCGGCTCCGGCGTGCCGGAGGCATTGAGCCCTGGAATCAGCACCGTCACCGTATCGCCGCGCTGCACGCCGAGCAGACGCGCCACTGCGCTACCGAGGATCACCCGATTCGCGCCGGGGGTGAGGTCCGCGAGGCGTCCATCGATGACGGCCGTGGCCGCCTGCGACACCCGCGGCTCGAGCTTCGGGTCGATGCCGCGCAGCAGCAGGGGCAGCATCTCCGGCGCGCGCACCGCGAGCGCTTGCAACTCGATGTAGGGCGCCACACCGCGCACCGCCGGCGCTTCAGCCAGCTGGGCTTGCACGGCCTGCCAATCACCCGCAGAGGGGGCCGCAGCGCCGGACCCCGCGAACCCGGGCTCCGCGGCAATCACTCTGGCATGGGTGGAAAGTGCGAGCAGTCGATCACGCAATTGACCCTCGAAACCGTTCATGACCGACAGGATGACGATCAACGCGGCCACGCCGACGCACACCCCGACCAGCGACACCCAGGTGATGAAAGAGACGAAGAATTTACGGGTCCGCGAACGCACGTAGCGCAGTCCGACGAACAGCGACAGGGGCTGGAACATGCGAGGACGATTTAACCACACCCGCGGGGCTTGCCTCACGCTCACGGCACGGTAAGCTTGCGCGCCCATGCGCCAGCTCCTACGGCCACTCCTTCCCGATGCCGGGCGCCCGCAGGTGCACTGGGGTGAACTGCATGGCAGCGCCACAGCCCTCGCGCTCATCGAGGCGGCCAGTGCGGATTCGAGACCCTGGCTGCTGATTGAGCCTGACAGTCGCAGTCTCGAGCGACGACGCGCCGAGCTCGGATTTTTCGCCCCCAAGGGCCTGCGCATCCTGACACTGCCCGACTGGGAAGTACTGCCCTACGATGTGTTCTCGCCGCATCCGGACATCACCTCGGAGCGGTTGCTCGCGCTCGCCGAACTGCCCAACCTCGAACGCGGCATCGTGCTCGCGACGGTTGATACCTTGCTGCAGCGTTTACCGCCGCAGAGTTACGTCTCAGGACGCAGTTTTTCACTGAGTGTGGGTGATCGCCTGGCGCTCGATGCCTTTCGGCTGCGCCTCGCCGAATCGGGCTACTCCAGCGTCAGCCAGGTTGCCGGCCCCGGTGAGTATGCCTTGCGCGGTTCGCTGCTCGATGTGTTCCCCATGGGCGCCGAGGAGCCGCTGCGCATTGATCTGTTCGACGATGAGATCGAAGCCATCCGCACCTTCGACCCGCAGACCCAACGTTCGAGCGCCTCGCTCACTGCAGTGCGTCTGCTGCCGGCGCGAGAGATGCCGCTCGACGGCGATGCCGTAAGGGCGTTTCGCCGTCGCTATCGCACCCGCTTCGAGGGCGACCCGACTCGCAGCTTGATCTATCGCGGCGTCAGCGACGGCATGGCCCCGGCGGGCATCGAGTTTTACCTGCCGCTCTTTTTCGATGAGACCGGTACGGTGTTCGACTACCTCCCCGGCCGCACGGTCTGTGCGGATCTGTGCAACGATCTCGAAGGTTTGATCGCCCGCAGTTGGCAAGGCCTACAGGAGCGCTACGAACAACGCTGCGGCGATATCGAGCGGCCCCTGCTGCGACCCGAGGAACTGTTCATCGACGCCGCGAGCGTGCACTCGGCGCTGCATCAGCGTCCACAGGTCACCGTCAGTGCCCTGCGCGTGGCGGACACATCAGACGACACTCGGTGCAACCTCGGCAGTCGCTTGCCCGAGGAACTGCGCGTCGATGCACGCGCGGAGCGGCCGCTCGCGCCCCTCGAGGCCTTCCTCGCGGCCGAGCCGCGTCGCGTGCTGCTGGCTGCCGACTCGCCGGGTCGGCGCGAAATCCTCAATGATTTGCTGCGCGGCGCGGGCCTGCGCGCCGCGAGCTGCGAAGGCTGGACGCAGTTTCTCGACTCGACTGCCCCACTCGCTTTGACCGTGGCGCCGGAACTGGCCGGCCTGTCGTTGCGCGAACCGCCGCTCGTCATCCTCTCCGAATCGCAGCTTTTCGGCACGCGCGCGCGGCAAGAACGACGCAGACGCAAAGTCACCGCCGACCCGAACGCCATCCTGCGCGATCTGCAGACGCTCACCGCTGGCGCTGCCGTGGTGCACGAGGAATACGGCGTCGGTCGCTACGTTGGTCTGCAGATCATGGAGGTGGGTGGCCAGAGCGGCGAGTTTCTCGTGCTCGAATACCAGGACGGCGATCGGCTGTACGTCCCCGTGCACTCGCTGCACCTCGTTAGCCGCTACTCGGGCGCCGACCCCGACAGTGCACCGCTGCACAAGCTAGGCACCGACCAATGGGCACGCGCCAAACGCCGCGCCGCCGAGAAGGTGCGCGACGTGGCCGCGGAACTCCTCGATCTATACGCGCAGCGCAAGGCGCGGCGTGGCTTGCGCCTGGCGCAACGTGATCTCGAATATCAAGCCTTCGCCAACGCGTTTCCGTTCGAAGAAACCGCCGATCAAGCCGACGCGATCGCCAAGGTGATCGCCGACCTTGACTCCGAACAGCCCATGGATCGCATCGTCTGCGGCGACGTCGGCTTCGGCAAGACCGAGGTGGCGATGCGCGCCGCATTCGTCGCCGTGCAGGCGGGCAAACAGGTCGTGGTGCTCGTACCGACCACGCTGCTCGCGCAGCAGCATGCAGCCAATTTCGCCGACCGCTTTGCCGACTGGCCGGTGCGCATCGAGTCACTGTCGCGTTTCCGCTCCGGGAAGGAGTCCACCGCGGTGATCGAAGGGCTCGAGCGCGGCAGCGTCGACATCGTCATCGCCACCCACCGCCTGCTGCATGCGGACGTGCGCTTCAAGGACCTTGGTCTGATTATCGTCGATGAGGAGCACCGCTTCGGCGTGCGCGACAAGGAGCGGCTCAAGGCCATGCGCGCCGAAGTGCACGTGCTCACCCTCACCGCGACGCCTATCCCACGCACGCTCAATATGGCGCTCGGGGGTCTACGCGAATTGTCGCTGATCGCGACCCCTCCGGCCGAACGCCTCGCAATCAAAACCTTCGTCACCGAGTGGAACGATGCGACGATCCGCGAGGCCATCTTGCGCGAGTTGCGGCGCGGCGGTCAGGTCTACTTCGTACACAACGAGGTCAAAGACATCGGCAAGTTTGCCGACGATCTGGCCAAGCTCGTACCCGAGGCCAACATTCGCTTCGGGCATGGGCAGATGCGCGAGCGTGAACTCGAACAACTGATGGTCGACTTCTACCATCGTCGCTTCGACATTCTCGTCTGCACGACCATCATCGAAAGCGGCATTGACGTACCCAGCGCCAACACCATCCTGATCGATCGTGCCGACCGCTTTGGACTCGCCCAACTGCACCAGATGCGCGGTCGCGTCGGCCGCTCGCACCATCGTGCCTATGCCTACATGCTCGTCCCCTCGCGCAAAGCACTCGCGGGCGATGCGCTGCGTCGCCTGGAGGCGCTCGAATCACTCGAAGAACTCGGTGCAGGCTTTGTGCTCGCCACCCATGATCTCGAGATCCGCGGCGCAGGCGAGCTGCTCGGCGAAGGGCAAAGCGGCGAAATGACGGAGGTAGGACTCAGCATGTACCTCGACATGCTCGATCGCGCCGTCAAGGCCATGAAGGCGGGCCGCAAGCCGGCGCTCGATGCGCCCCTGGCCGCTCAGTCCGAAGTCGAGATGCGCGTGCCGGCACTATTGCCCGACGATTACGTCGCAGACGTACACGTCCGCCTCGCCCTTTACAAGCGCATCGCTGCAGCCGCCGATGACACCGTGCTCGATGAGTTGACGACTGAACTCGTCGATCGCTTCGGTGAGTTGAAGCCAGCAAGCCACAACCTGCTGCGTAACGCGCGACTTCGGCTGCGCGCGCGGCGACTCGGCATTCGTCGGCTCGACTTTGGTGCACATGGCGGCTACGTGCTGTTCGAGACCGACAATCGCATCGAGCCGCAGGCCGTGATCCGCCTGCTGCAAGATCGTAGCCGCGAGTACAAACTCGAGGGGCCGCTTAAACTGCGCATCTCGCGCGAACTCGACGACGAGGCGGAGCGCTACGAATTCGTGGCATCCCTGCTACAACGACTCGCACCGCCCTCGGCTATGATGGCCTCATGAGCAGTCTTGGCATTCGCCTGCCCCGCCTTGCGCTGGGCGTCGTTGTACTGTCGGCGTTGGGCAGCCTGACTCCCATCGGCGCACAGACGCCCGCCGCCGCCGCTCAGAGCTCGCCCTCAGCTGCCGCGGCGAGCGCCGCGGCCTATAACATCGAAGTGATCGTCTTTCGCGGCACTGGCCCACGCGAGGAAGGCGGCGGCGCACCGCCCGCGCGTTCGGCGCGCGACGCTGACGCCGCGAGCGGCACGGCGCAGGCCGCCCGCTTTCTCAAACCCTTGCCCACCTCAGCTTTGCAACTGAGCGGCACTCGGCAACGCCTCGCTGCAGGCGGCTACAAGGTGTTGGCTCATGCCGGCTGGACGCAGACCGCCAGCAGCTGGGGGTCACGCAGCGGCTTGCCGATTGACCGTGTCGGCGTGCAGAGCCCAGGTCTGAGCGGCGTGTTCCTGCTCGAGCGCGGTTCGTTGCTGCACTTCGGCATGAACCTGAAGTTCACCGCCGACAACGGCGCCACCTGGCAACTGAGCGAGATCCGCCGGATCCGCCTCAACGAAAAGAACTACTACGACAACCCGGGCCTCGGCGTGATCGCCGTGGTCACGCCCGTCGCCCGCTGATACTGCGCAGGCTCCGCATGGGCAAGCGCCCGCGGCGACGGCTCAGGCCAGTCGCAAATCAGGCGGATTCACGGTACGCGCCAGCGCCTGCTGCGCCGCTTGCCATGCGGCCGAGGCCCGCAGCGCCGCGGCATCCGGCGCGTGCTTGCCGCGCAGCCGTACGAGGCGCAATGCCGAAGCGGGATCAGCCATAGCCTTGAAGCCATCGAGCAGCAACTCGACACTCGGCCGATGGTTGCACACCGGCAGCACATCGCAGCCGGCAGCCAGCGCTCGCTCGGCCCGCTCAATGATGCCACCCACCGAGGCCGCACCGGCCATCGACAAGTCGTCGGCGAACACCACGCCTTGAAAGCGCATCTCGGTTCGCAGCAGACCGCGGATCCAGCGCACCGAGGCACTCGCCGGCACCGAATCGACATCGGAGTACAACACGTGCGCCACCATCACAGCCGGCAACCCGTTGGCGATCAACAATCGATACGGCGCGAGGTCCTGATCCATGTCGATTAGGGCGCGCCGATCGACCGGCAAATCGTGGTGCGAATCAGCGACGACCGCACCATGCCCCGGAAAATGCTTGGCTGTGGCCGCCATTCCGGCGGCCTTCATGCCGCCCATATAGGCCACGGCAAGTTCGCCCACCACCGCGGCCGAACGGTGCAGCGCCCGATCGCCGATCACCTCGCTCACACCGTAGTCAAGATCGACGCAGGGGGCGAAGGATAAATCGACGCCATAGGCGCGCAGCTCCGCCGCCATCAACCAACCCATCTCCCGGGCGAGCGCCAGCCCGGCGCGCGGCGAACTGTCGTATTCGTGGCCGATCCGACGCGCAGCCGGCAATCGCGAAAAATCGCTACGAAAACGCTGCACGCGGCCACCTTCATGATCGACGGCAACAATCAGCGCAGGCGAGCGCACCGCGTGTATATCGGCGACCAGTTGGCGCAGTTGCTCCGGGTCGGCGTAGTTGCGTGAGAACAGGATCACGCTGCCGACGAGCGGGTGCGCGAGGATCTCGCGCTCCACCGGCTGCAGCACCGTACCCTCGAGATCGACCATCAAAGGCCCGAGCGTCATCGACTGCGCTCCAATACCGCGATCGATTCGACGTGATGCGTATGCGGAAACATGTCGATCACTCCGGCGGCCACCAATTGGAATCCGTGCTCATGACACAGCACACCCAGATCGCGCGCAAGAGTACCGGGATGGCAAGACACGTAGACCATGCGTCGCGGTGCGAGCGCGGCGAGTTGCGGCAGGATCTCGAGTGCACCCGCCCGCGGCGGATCGAGCAGCACGCGATCAACGGCTCCGCCAATCACCGTGGCGAAGACCGCAGGATCAAAGAGATTTGCCGCCTTGAAGTGGGCGTTATCGAGCTTGTTGAGCGCCGCGTTATGCCGCGCTCGCTCGACCAGGGCCGCATCACCTTCCAGCCCCAACACCTCACGCGCCCGGCGTGCTATCGGCAAGGTGAAGTTACCGAGACCGCAAAACAGATCAAGCACCCGATCGCTCGGCCCCACCTGCAACTGCGTCACGGCATGGGTCACGAGCGCCCGATTGACCTCGGCGTTGATCTGCACGAAATCCGTCGGCAGAAACTCGTACCGCAGGCCCTCGGCTGGCAGCGTGTAGTGCAATCGCGCAGCCTCGCCTTGCAGCGGCTGCACCGTATCTGGACCGCCGCGCTGCACATACACCCGCAGGCCCTGCTGCGCGGCCTCAAAGGCGAGCAGTGCTGCGCGATCAGCGCTCGAGAGATCCTCGAGCACACGGAAGACGAGGACGGTCACCGACTCGCCAACCGCCACCTCGATTTGCGGGATCGACTGCCGGGCCTCGAGCCCGGTGAGCAGTTCTGCAAGCGGCGTGATCAACGCATCGACCGGCGAAGCCAGAATCTCGCATCGCTCGAGCGCCGCCACATACGGCTTGTTGCGTTCGCGAAAGCCGACGAGCACCCGACCACGCTTGGCCACATATTTGGCACCGAGCCGCGCGCGCCGTCGATAACCCCAAGTCGGCCCCTCGATCGGCGCGAGCCATTCCCGCGGCGTGACCTTGCCGATGCGCTCGAGCGTAGCGGCAAGTTCATTTTGCTTGCTTGCCAGTTGCGCCGTGGGCGAAAGATGCTGCAACGCGCAGCCGCCGCAAATCCCGAAGTGCGCACACCGCGGCTCGACCCGCGAGGGCGAGGCCTCAAGCACCTCGAGCAATTTCGCTTCGTCGTGCTGCCGATGCTTTGCGGTGCGTTGAAAACGCACGCGCTCCCCCTCAAGTGCACCGGCGACAAAGACCGTCTTGCTGTCGCGTATGACCCCATCGCCATCATGGTTGAGGGCGATCACCACACCCTCCTCCACCAAATCCGGCAATGCACGACGGGAAGCGCGACTCATGCGGGCGGGGGCGCCGACGCAATCGGCCACTCAGCGAGAAACTCCGCATGATGCGGCTCTGAAGACTCTGCGAGAAGTTCGCGTACGCGTTGCTCCTCGGCGGCGAGTTGCTGCGCGTCAAGATGTCCGCGCATCATCTGAAAGCGCAGATAAACGAGCCAGGTATTGAGCACGTCCGTCTCGCAGTAGCGACGGATGGCCTGCAAGTTGCCGGCAGCGTAGGCGGGCCACACCTGATCGCCGGCGAAACCGAGTTTTCCGGGCAGCCCAAGCAGATAGGCCATGTCGGCAAGGCTCGCCTTGGCCCGCGGCTGATAGGCGGATAACACATCCATCAGGTCGGTATGCCGCTCGTGATAGCGACTGAGATAATTGTTCCAGCGAAAACTTTGATCCTCACCACCGGTCTCCCAGTAGCGCCTCGCCACCACGCCATGACGCAGTGCCCGGTAGTGCAACACCGGCAGATCGAAGCCCCCGCCGTTCCAGGAGACGAGGGTCGGCGTGTAGCGGTCGATACCCTCGAAGAATCGCGTGACGAGTTCCGACTCGTCGGCCTGCAGGTCTCCGAGGCTCCACACCTTCAGTGAATCACCCCGTCGCAGCACGCAGGAAATGGCCACGATACGGTGCTGCTCGTGGGGCAGAAACTCGCTGCCGCCGTGCTTGCGGGCCTGCGCGAACATCGCCTCCGCCACCGACTCATCGCTCAACCCTTCAAGACCATAGACGCGTCGTCCAAGCTCCACATCCGGCACCGTCTCGATATCAAATACGAGCACGCTCACTCGGGCGTCCTCGTTGCTGTGGCTTGCGCGCGGCCTTGGTCCATCGCCGCTTGCATATCCCGCACCGCCGCCTCAAGTCCATCGAATACTGCACGGGCGATGATGGCGTGGCCGATGTTAAGTTCGACGATCTCGGGGATGGCTGCCACCGCCTGCACATTGGTGTAGTGCAGACCGTGCCCGGCGTGGACTTCGAGACCCAAGGTGGCAGCCAATCGCGCGCCCGCGCGCAGCCGCTCCAGTTCGCGCAGCGCGTGCTCGCCGCTCGCCTCGCAGTAGCGTCCCGTATGCAGCTCGACGACGGGCGCACCGACTCGAACACTGGCCTCGATCTGCGCCGGCTCCGGATCGATGAACAGGGCAACGCGGATTCCGGCGGCCGCGAGCAACGCGCAGCTCTCGCGTAATCGACCGATCTGACCGAGCACATCGAGCCCGCCCTCAGTGGTGATCTCGGCGCGTCGCTCCGGCACGAGACAACAATCCGCCGGGCGCACCTTGCTGGCGAACTGCAGCATCTCGTCGGTGACCGCCATTTCGAGATTCATGCGTGTCTGCAGCAGCGGCCGCATCGCCAGCACGTCAGCATCCTGAATATGCCGCCGATCCTCGCGCAAATGCAGCGTAATGTTGTGCGCCCCAGCGCGCTCCGCGGCGAGCGCCGCCTTGACGGGATCGGGGTAGTCGACGCGACGCGCCTGCCGAAGCGTGGCGACATGATCGATATTGACCCCGAGTATGAGCGGCGCAAGGCTCATGACGGTTCGCCTCGACGCGGTGCCGTGCGACGACTCACGGCCCGCGCCACATCGCGGGTACGCAGCTCACGTCCCTCCAGAGCACCATCGAGCGCGAGGCGCATGATTTTACGGGCATCTTCCAGCACGCCATTCTCCTGCCATTGTTCCGCAGCGATCGCGAGCAGCGTACGCCCGGCGAACACTCCATCGGTGGCGACTGCGCGGGTTTCCACGAAGCCGAGCCCCGGGTGGAAATGATAATACGCCTCGGGCCGCAGCGCGGCGCCGCTGCGCGCCTCGCTGCCGAACTCGATGCCGTAGCCAAGCAACTCCAGCAGGCGCCGTTCGAACATACGCAGCACCGGTGGCACGGGCTCACCCCTGCGCAGCAAGCCGAGCGCCTCGTCATACAAATCGAAAATCATCGGCTGCGCATCTGTGCGCAGCGTCAACTTGAGCAGTAATTCATTGAGATACCACGCCGACAGCAACGCTGCCGCAGGTAATTCGAGCGGAGCGTCCGGCTGCGCAAGCGGCGCCGACTCCACCGCCGTCAACTGACCGGCATCACCACTGCCGCTCCAACTTCCAAGCAGGCGCCGAAAGGGCTGCAGCAGCGAAGCGGTACGCGACTTGGGGCCGCGAACGCCGCGCGCGAACAGCGTCAGGCGGCCGTGCTCGCGGGTGAACACCTCGAGCATTCGACTCGTGTCACGCCAGGGACGATGGTGCAGCACGTACAGCGGCGCGAGTTCGACGCGACGACGGCTGGCCGACATTCACTCGAGCCCGAGCGAGCGCAGCGCCTGGGCATTGTCCGCCCAGTTCTCGCGAACCTTGACCCACAGTTCGAGGTGACAACGCTGTCCGAGCAGCGCGACGATATCGCGCCGGGCGGAACTGCCCACGCGCTTCAATCGCTCGCCACGCGCGCCGATGACGATCGGCTTTTGCCCCTCACGATCGACCCAGATCACCGCGTGGATAAGCTGGCGTGTACCGCCACTGTCCATCGGCTCCTCGACCATCTTCTCGATCTCCACCGCGATGCCGTAGGGCACCTCCTGATTGAGTTCGAGCGTGAGCTTTTCGCGGATGATCTCCGTGATGCGAAAGCGCAGATCCCGATCGGTGCGATCCTGCTCGTCAAAAAGCTGCGGCGATTCCGGCAACTCCGCGGCGATCGCGCTAACGAGCGGTTCGAGATTATCGCGCCGACTGGCGCTCACCGGCACGATCGCGCGAAACCCATGACGCGCGGCGAGTGCCTCGATGAACGGCAGCAGCCGCTCGCGCGGCCTCGCTGTGTCCACCTTGCTGACGACCGCGATGGCGGGCCGGCCGCTGTCGCGGATTCGTTGCAAAACGGCTTCGTCCTCCGCTCCCCAGCGCAGTGCTTCGACTACGAACACCACGAGATCAGCATCGATCAGCGCGCCCGCGGCGGCACGATTCATCGCCCGGTTGAGGGCGCGCTTGCCGCCGTCGTGCAAACCCGGCGTATCGACGAATGCGATCTGCACGCCGGGCCGATTGACGAGACCAGTAATGCGATGGCGCGTCGTCTGCGGCCGAGGCGTGACGATCGAGATCTTCTCACCGACGAGCGCGTTGAGCAGCGTCGACTTGCCGACGTTCGGTCGACCGACGAGTGCAGCGAACCCCGCATGGAAGTTCGCGACCTCGCTCGCGGTATCTACGGTCGTATCGGTCATGCCATCGCCTCGTCGATTTGTCGCAGGATCCGCTGCGCCGCATCCTGCTCGGCCCGCCGCCGACTGGACCCCTCACCTGCCGCACTTAACCCGAGTTGCGGCACCTCGCAACGCACCGAGAAGTGCTGCGCATGCGCTTCGCCCTGCACCGACTCGACCATGTAACTGGGCAAGCCGTGGCCGCGCGCCTGCAAATGCTCCTGCAGGCGCGTCTTCGGGTCCTTCAATTCCTCGGGTCGTGGCAAGCTCGCCACGTGCACGGCACACAGTCGCACGACGAGTGTCCGCGCCGCCTCGAGACCTTGATCAAGGTAGACCGCCCCGATCACAGCCTCGAGCGCATCAGCGAGGATCGACTGGCGTCGAAACCCCCCGGTCTTGAGTTCCCCAGAACCGAGCTGCAATTCGTCCCCGAGCGAAATCGACTGGGCGATAGTCGCCAGCGGCTCTGCGCTGACCAAACTCGCGCGCAGACGGCTGAGCTCTCCCTCGGCGCAATCGGGAAAGCGTGCATAAAGCAGCTCCGCGATCAGCAGGTTAAGTACCGCATCGCCCAGAAACTCAAGACGCTCGTTGTTGCGACCCGACGCGCTGCGATGCGTCAACGCAGCAGTGAACAAGCTCGGTTCACGCGGCTCGTAGGCGAGCCGCTCACGCAACCACCGGGCCGGCCAATCGGCGCGCATCACACTCATTCGATGGAGGTGCCGATGCGTGACCAATTCGGTCCGCCCGAGCGCTGCAGATCCCAGTTGAACCACACGAGACTTGCCCTGCCGACGAGCAACGACTCGTCGACGAAGCCCCAGACACGCCCATCAGAACTGTTGTCGCGATTGTCGCCGACCATGAGGTACTGACCGGCCGGGACCTGCATGATGCGATCGCCACTGTCGGCGTTGATGCCGGCCGTCGACTCGTTGCAGATGTAGCCCTGCAGGATGCTGCGATTGCAGGCCGGCAACGGCGGCACGGCGAGCGGATCCGAGCTTAGACAATGCAGCACCCGATGCTTGCGCCCATCGAAGTCTTCCTCGGCGAGACGCATGTTCTGGTAGCAGCCATCCTCGTAGCGACTGAGTTGGCGTAGCGGCACGGGCTTGCCGTTGATGATTAGTTGATCGTCACGCACCTCGACCAGGTCCCCTGGCAAACCCACTACGCGCTTCACGTAGTTCACGCCCGGGTCAGGCGGATACCGAAACACGGCGACATCGCCGCGCTGCGGCGCACCGACATCGACAACTTTTTCCTGCGTGACCGGCAGCCGAAGTCCATAGGCGTATTTGTTGACCAGGATGAAATCGCCATCGAGCAAGGTCGGCATCATCGAATCCGACGGGATGCGGTAGGGCTCGAACATGAACGAGCGCACCACGAGCAGCACTGCCATGATCGGAAAGAAACTGCGGGCATAGTCGACGGTACCCGGCGTTTCGAGACTCGCCGGATCCCGACCCGCCGCGCGGGCCGCAGCCACTCGCCGCGGCAACAGAAAGCGGTGGTCGATCAGCCACACGACGCCCGACACCGCCGTGATGATCACCAGCAACAAGCTGAAGTTGGCGCGCTGCGCCGTCATGAGACTGTAGAAACTGGCGATCACCAGCACCGGCAACAGCGTGTACAGAATCTTCATCAGCAACGGGTCGTCGACCGGTGCCGCCGCCGCACCGCGCACCTGACGGCGCGGGCGCAGAAACCAATCGTCCACTACGCAAATCAGCAATACCGGCAGCGTAAACAAGGACATCAACGAGGCAACGACATCGAGCATGGTCACTTCCTGCCTACTTTGAGCACCGCCAGGAAGGCTTCCTGCGGGATTTCCACCGAACCCACCTGCTTCATGCGCTTCTTGCCCTCTTTCTGCTTCTCGAGCAGCTTGCGCTTGCGGCTGATATCACCGCCGTAGCACTTGGCGAGCACGTTCTTACGCAGGGCCTTGACCGTCGCTCGCGCAATCACGTGCGAACCGATCGCCGCCTGCACCGCCACCTCGAACATCTGGCGTGGAATCAGCTCCTGCATCTTGTCCACGAGTTCACGCCCGCGCTGGTAGGCGCTGTCGCGATGCACGATGATCGAGAGGGCATCAACCTTGTCACCGTTGATGAGAATGTCGAGTTTGGACAACGGGGCGGTCTGGAAATGGCTGAACTCGTAGTCGAACGAAGCGTAGCCGCGACTGGCGGACTTCAATCGATCGAAGAAATCGAGCACCACCTCGGCGAGCGGCAATTGGTACTGCAGCGACACCTGGTTGGCGAGGTACTGCATCTTCTTTTGCGTGCCACGTTTCTCGGTGCACAACTGCAGCACTGCGCCCACGTAGTCGGGCGGCACTAAGATATTGGCGGTGATGATCGGCTCGCGGATCTCCGCCACGAGGTTGGGTGCCGGCAACTTGGCTGGGTTGTCGACGTAGACGTTCTCGCCGCTGGTGAGGCCCACCTCGTAAATCACCGTCGGTGCGCTCGTGATCAGATCGAGGTTGTATTCGCGCTCGAGCCGCTCCTGCACGATGTCCATGTGCAGCAGGCCGAGAAAGCCCACGCGAAACCCGAACCCGAGCGCTCCGGACACCTCGGGCTCGTAATGCAGCGCTGAATCGTTGAGACGCAGCTTGGCGAGTGCATCGCGGAACGCTTCGTAGTCGTCAGCGTTAACCGGGAACAGACCCGCGAACACACGCGGCTGCACCTGCTTGAAGCCAGGCAGCGGCGATGCGCAGGGCTTGCTATCGAGCGTGATGGTGTCGCCCACCGGCGCACCGTCGATTTCCTTGATGCCGGCAATGACAAAACCGACCTCACCGGCGCCGAGTTGCGTGGCCCCGACCGATTTCGGCGTGAAGCGACCCAGCTTATCGACCTGCCATGCACGCCCGGTGGACATGACGCGGACCTTGTCGCCGATCTTGATCGAGCCGTTGACCACGCGGACGAGTGACACCACGCCGACGTAGTTGTCAAACCAGGAATCGATGATCAAGGCCTGCAGCGGCCCTTGCGGGTCGCCCTTGGGTGCTGGAATGCGCTTGACGATTTCCTCCAGCAACTCCGGAACGTTCTCGCCGGTTTTGGCGGACACCCGCACCGCATCCTGTGCCTCGATGCCGATGATTTCTTCGATTTCGCGGATCACCTTGGGAGGATCTGCGGAGGGCAGGTCGATTTTATTGATCACCGGCAGCACTTCGAGCCCCTGCTCGATCGCGGTGTAGCAGTTGGCGACGCTCTGCGCCTCCACGCCCTGCGAGGCATCGACCACGAGCAGCGCGCCATCGCAGGCCGCGAGGGAACGCGATACTTCGTAGGAGAAGTCCACATGCCCCGGAGTGTCGATGAGATTGAGCTGGTAGCGCTGACCGTCACGCGCGGTGTAATACAGGGTGACGCTCTGCGCCTTGATGGTGATACCGCGCTCTCGCTCGAGCGCCATGGAATCGAGCACCTGGCTTTGCATCTCGCGTGCTTCGAGACCGCCGCACAATTGGATCAACCGATCGGCGAGCGTGGACTTGCCGTGGTCGACGTGGGCGATGATCGAAAAATTGCGGATGTTTTGCATCGGTTCCGAGGACCGGGCCAGCGCAGCCCGAACAGTGGCGATTAAAAGCCCGGCAGTATAACGGAGGGGGCGCACTGCCGCCCCGCTACCACCGGCCCTACTGCCGCGGCGGCGGCGGCCTCAGCGCACCCGAAACAGCCGTTCTATCTCCCCGGCATCGAGCCGAGTGACGGCAATCGGCACTCCATCCCACAACAGCACGGGGATCTGATGCCCGAACCGACGCAGCCACTCCGGATCCGAGTCGACATCACGGGTCTCGAGCTCCGGCAAGGCGAGCCGCGAGCGCAGATCATGCAGTTCGAGCGCAAACTCCTCGCACAAGCCACAGCCCTCGCGAGTCAGCAGCGTCAGGCGGCCGGTCACGGCTCGACCGGACTCGCCGGTTGCGCGGGCACAGCGGGCTTGGCAGGTTCGGCAGGCTTGGCAGGTTCAGCAGGCTTGGCTGGTTCCGCCGGCTGCGCCGCGCGGATCTGCGAGGCGATCAGGCGCGCGGTGCGCACCGGCACCTCGCCGACCACCACGACGTGCTGCCCATTGATGAAGGCGGAATAGGCGGTGGAGGCACCCATGCGACGCTCCCGACCGGCTTCGCCCGGAGAGAACGGCGGCTGGTCGACGCCGATGAACACCGACACCGAGGCGAGTCCGTCGGAAAACACCAGATGCGGCACACGCGACTCCGAACCCGGCACGCTTTGCTCGCCGCGCTGAGTGAGACGGAAGCCGCGCGGCAATGACTGCACGTTCCACACTTGCTGCGCGGTGACGCGTTGGATCCGCTGCCGCGGCGGCTCGAGACGCACCTGCTGGAACCCGCGGGTATCCACCGCGGGATTGAAGAGCTCATCGGGCAGGTCGCGCAGCAACGAAAGACTCGTGAACGTCACGCGCTCGAGCACGCGCCCCTCGTTATCGAACAACTCGGTCTTGAGCGGCAGATAGGTACGCGAGTCGATCCAGGCGCGATAGCCGTAACGGAACGGATCACGCGGAGTGATCGACACCAGCCGCACGTCCCGCGCGGTGAGACGCGTGCGCGTCACGGGGCTCACCACATACAGTTCGGCGCTGCGCTGATCGAGCTGCGGAAAGCGTGGCAACAACGAGGTGTTACGCGGCCGGCGCTCGCTGATGAGTCGCTGCTGATCGGGCAGCACGTACAACACGTCTTCGCCGCGGCGGATGAACTCGCGCCCCGACCCATCGAGGGAGGCGAGGCGCTCACTGATCTCACCCGCGCGCACCCGGTGGTGGACCTGCAGCGACTCGGACTGGCCGCCGCGCTCATGAAGAAAAGTGCCCGAATAGTTGCGGCTGACGAGCGCCTGATTCATGCGCTCGATCCACTCGAGCCCCTCGTCGGCCGAGGCCGCAAGCGGCGCCCAAGCCAGCAGCACAAGCCCGAGTGCCCGCCAGGAGCCGCGCGCTCGCGACTGCAAAGCAAACCGCATCTCACGCGGCATCAACGGCCCTCCGCCTCGACCGGCGGGGCCTCAGGTTCGCTGACGGCCATGGTCGCGGAGATCACCGAGTGACGAATCATCGGTGCGGATACGGCGCTGTGCGCCTCGACGAATGAGGCGAGTTGCGCTGGCAGCGGCACGGCGGGGGGCGAACTGCGTGGATTCGGACGCGGCGTGACATAACTCACCGGTTCACCACTCGTCGCGGCATCAGGTCCGCCGACTACGGGAGCCGGCGCGACTGCCGATGCGGCCGCGGGGGCGGAGGCGACCATGGCGAGTGCCGGGGTCGCGGGCGCGATCACCACTTCTTCGATGAGCGGCGCCGCGACGCTTTGCGCGCTCGGCACAACGGTGGCGGTAGAGACATTGGGGTCGCCCGGCACGGCCCACCAAAACACCGCAACGGCCGCGAGCCCCGCCGCAACGCCGACACCGCTGACGGGTACCGCCCAGCGCGGCAAATGCAACGGGCGCTCAGTCACCTGCGTGGCGGGCTGCATCGACTCACTGCCCGACACCGGGGAATTGGCTGCGACGGCCGCCGCCTCGGCCGCCAAGGCTGCATGCACCCGCGGGGCGAGCGCGCTCGGAGCGAGCGGCTCGCTGCGCAGCGCAGCGCCAATCAAGCCGTAGTTGGCCCAACTGCGACGCAACTCCGGATCCCGCGACAAACGCCGTGCCACCAGTTCGCACTCCGCATCCGGCAGTTCGCCATCGAACATCGCCGACAACTGACTCGCACGTTCGTCTTGCTCGCTCATCCGATCACCTCACCCCGTCCGAGACCACCCTCGAACACTTCACGCAACCGTGTATCGATCGCTTCGCGCGCGCGGAAAATGCGCGAGCGCACCGTACCCACCGGACAATTCATGTCGGCGGCGATTTCTTCGTACGATTTGCCCTCAAGTTCGCGCAGCACGATGGCTCGACGCAAATCCTCAGGCAGTTGGTCGATGGCGGCATTGACGATGGAGCGGATCTCATCGGTCAGCGCCAACGCCTCGGGAGTCGCCGTGTCCTTCATGCGGGCCTGCATATCCGGAGCGACCTCGCCATCCGGGCCGTCGAGGTCGTAGTCGATCGGGCTGCGGTTGCGCGCGGCGAGGTAGTTCTTCGCAGTGTTGATCGCGATGCGATATATCCAAGTATAGAAAGCGCTGTCGCCGCGGAATCTCGGCAGAGCCCGGTAAGCCTTGATGAATGCTTCCTGCGCAATGTCTTCAGCCTCGGAAGGATCCCGTACGTAACGCATCACCAGGTTGACGACCTTGTGCTGATAACGCAGCACCAGGGCGTCGAACGCGGCGGTGTCGCCCCGCTGAGCAAGCTGCACCAGACTCAGGTCACTGGCTTCAGCGCTCATGGGCGACGCGACGGGATAGACCCGCAGCCTTTACAAAAGTTCGCAGCAACATGGCTTGGGGGGCGCAGGGTCATCGATCCTCGGGCTCTTTGTCCGCAGTGTAACCGGTCGCGAGCGTCTCGCGCCGGATCAGACGGCCGAACCGGGCAGCGAGCGGGCGACCGAGCCGCCCTCGTGCGAGCCACATCCAGCAGCGGCCCGCGGCCGTATCCCAAACCAGCCACCAACCCCAAGGCGAACAATCGAGACAGGCCGACAGCAACGCCGAGTGCCATCGCCCACCCTGCCAGCACTCGAAACGCGACTCGACAGGGGAGCTCAGGTCGCCCGCGGGAACACACCCGGCAAGGTGGCGCAACTGCGCCGGCACGATGACCCATGGCGCCTCAGGCGCGACGGATGCGCTCGATGAGGGCGGCGGTGGCGGATTCCGGGTGAGGGTCACCGGCCAGCAGGTAACGCGCGAGCTGCGGGTCCTGCAAGTCGAGCAAGGCCTCAAAACAGCCGATTTCGTCGGGCTTAGCGACGGCCGCATCTCGCTCGAGCCAGCGCTCAAGCAATACGTCGAGCTCCTTCATACCGCGCCGACAACGCCAGCGCAGCCGACCCAATTCGGTCACGTATGACTGCGCTCGACCATCATCTTTTTGATTTCGGCGATGGCCTTGGCCGGATTGAGATCCTTCGGGCAGGCCTCGGTGCAATTCATGATGGTGTGGCAACGATAGAGTTTGAACGGATCCTCGAGGGCATCGAGGCGTTCACCCGTGGCTTCGTCGCGGCTATCGATGATCCACCGATAGGCGGCGAGCAGCGCCGCAGGGCCCAGGTACCGATCACCGTTCCACCAGTAACTCGGGCAGGAGGTCGAGCAGCAGGCGCAAAGGATGCAGGCCGATGGGCGATCGATCTTTTCCTGCTCCTCGGGTGCCTGCAGGCGCTCACGATCGGGCGGCGCCGGCGTGCGCGACTGCAGCCACGGCTTGACCGAAGCGTACTGCGCGTAGAACTGGGTGAGATCGGGCACCAGGTCCTTCACCACCGGCATGTGCGGCAGCGGGTAAATCTTCACCTCGCCCTTCACTTCATCGCAGCTCTTCGTGCACGCGAGCGTGTTGGTGCCGTCGATGTTCATCGCGCAGCTGCCGCAGATACCCTCGCGGCAAGAGCGACGGAAGGTCAGCGACGGATCGATTTCGTTTTTGATCTTGATCAGTGCATCGAGCACCATCGGCCCGCAGTCATCCATGTCGATCTCGAAGGTATCGACTCGCGGGTTCTCACCGCCATGCGGGTCGTAGCGATACACCTTGAAAGTCCGTACGCGAGCGGCACCCGCCGGCGCCTTGTGCACCTTGCCCTGCTTGTTGATGCGGGAATTTTCGGGAAGTCGGAATTCGGCCATGGTGTAAACCTCGAACTCAGTACGTGCGCGCCTTGGGCGGAATCGGCTCGACGTCGGCGGTCAGCGTGTTCAGGTGAACCGCCCGGTAATCGATGCGCGTGCCACCTTTCTCGTCGACCCAGCACAGCGTGTGCTTCATCCACTCGGCGTCGTTGCGATCCTTGAAATCCTCGCGGGCGTGGGCGCCGCGGCTTTCCTTGCGATTTTCAGCCGATCGAATCGTCGCGACCGCCTGCCCGAGCAAGTTATCGAGTTCCAGTGTCTCGACCAGATCGGTGTTCCAGATCAAACCCCGATCGCTCGTGCGCACATCGGCGAACGAATCGACGGTAGCCGCGAGTTTGCTGCAGCCTTCCTGCAAGGAGCTGCCGGTGCGGAATACAGCCGCATCGGACTGCATGATCTTTTGCATCTCGAGACGGATCTCGGCGGTCGGCCGGCTGCCATCGGCATGCCGGTATCGATCAAGCCGCGACACGGCCAGATCGCCCGCATCCTTCGGCAACGGCCGATGCGAAGTGCCGGGCTTGACGATCGAGGCCGCATGGCGCCCCGCCTCACGACCGAACACCACCAGATCGAGCAGCGAGTTGGAACCAAGGCGGTTCGCGCCGTGCACAGAAACGCAGGCCGCTTCGCCCACCGCCATCAGACCCGCGACGACCGTATCGGCGTCGCCGTTCTTCAGGGTCACGACCTCGCCGTGGTAATTGCAGGGGATGCCACCCATGTTGTAGTGCACGGTCGGCAGCACCGGGATCGGCTCTTTGTTCACATCGACGCCCGCGAAGATACGTGCGGTCTCGGCGATGCCGGGCAGACGCTGCTTGATGACATCGGGGCCGAGGTGCTCGAGATGCAGATGGATGTGATCGGCACCTTTGCCCACACCCCGCCCTTCGCGGATCTCGATGGTCATCGAACGCGACACCACATCGCGCGAAGCCAGATCCTTTGCGTTGGGCGCATAGCGCTCCATGAAACGCTCGCCCCGCGAATTGGTGAGATAACCACCCTCGCCGCGCGAACCTTCGGTGATGAGACAACCGGCGCCGTAGATGCCGGTCGGATGGAACTGCACGAACTCCATGTCCTGCAACGGCAGACCCGCGCGCAGCGCCATGCCGCCGCCGTCACCCGTGCAGGTGTGTGCCGAAGTGCAGGAGAAATAGGCGCGGCCGTAACCGCCCGTGGCGAGGATCACGAGGTGCGCGCGGAAGCGATGCAACGTGCCCTCGGCGAGATTGAGGGCGACGACGCCGCGGCACTCGCCGTTTTCCATGATCAGATCGATCGCGAAGTATTCGATAAAGAACTCCGCCTCGTTCTTGATCGACTGCTGGTAGAGCGTGTGCAGCATCGCGTGGCCGGTGCGATCGGCGGCGGCGCAGGTGCGCTGCGCGATGCCTTTGCCGTACTGCGTGGTCATGCCACCGAAGGGCCGCTGGTAGATGCGGCCATCGGGCGTACGCGAGAACGGCACACCGTAGTGTTCGAGCTCGATCACCGCTGCGGGTGCTTCCTTGCACATGAACTCGATGGCGTCTTGGTCACCCAGCCAATCCGAGCCCTTGATGGTGTCGTAGAAGTGATAGCGCCAATCGTCCTCGCCCATATTGCCGAGCGCGGCCGAAATACCGCCCTGCGCCGCTACGGTATGACTGCGGGTGGGGAATACTTTGGAGATACAAGCGGTGCTGAGACCCGCCTCGGCAAGGCCCAGCGTGGCTCGAAGGCCCGCGCCGCCCGCGCCAACCACGACGACATCGTAGGTGTGATCAACAAACGAATAAGCTGTCATGCGCAGAACATCCCGCGGTCAAGTCGTGGTGAACGCGATGCGCAGCACGGCGTAACTGCCGGCGACCGCCACGAACACATGGAAGAAAATCGAGGCGACGAGCGCCGCGAGCTTGATGGCCTTGGCGTGCACGTAATCTTCGAGCACCACCTGCACGCCGAGCGCCGAGTGCCAGGCGAGCGTTGCGACGAGCAGCACCAACAGCACGGGCGTCATGCCGCTACCGATCCACTGGCGCACGCTGTCGTAGTCGTAGGCGTTGAGTCCCGTCAGCTGCAGCACAAACCACAGTCCTAGCACCGCGAGCGCGACGGCGCTCAGTCGCTGCGCCCACCAATGCGACACGCCCTGCTTGGCCGAGCCGCGACCGATCACCTTGCCGAGCGGACTGCGCAGACTCACGGCGCACCTCGCAGCACGAAACCTGCGTACAGCAGTGCGAGTGAGATCAGCACCGTGGCGATCACCACCCAGCGTGCGCTACGTCGTGCCTCGGTTTTCTCCAGTCCGTAGCCAAGATCCCAGCTCAGATGCCGGATGCCATTGCAGAGGTGGTACACGAAGGCGATCACCCAGCCGGCGAGCAATACCTGCATGGGGCCACTGCCGAGGATCGCGGCCACCCCCGCATAACCCTCTGCATCGCCCGCAGCGGCCAGCAGCCACCACACCAAAACCAACAAGCCCGCCGACAGCACCACGCCCGTGATGCGATGCAGGATGGAAGTCGCCATGGTGTACGCGAAACGGTACACGTCGAGATGGGGGGATAGAGGTCTTTGGCGCATCGTGTGGCTACTCGCGTGAAGATCAGAAGTCGATGCAGCGACCATTCTTTTCCCAGTCGCCGAAGCGCGTCGGCTCGGGACCCGCAGGCCCACCGATCTCGCGCGGAGTCTCGACTCCTGCGACCTCGTCGGGTCTCGGTATGGATGTGGGGACGGGCACGGGCTCGGCCGCTGACGCGGGCCGCCCCACCCCCTGGGGATCGTTCTGCATCGGGCTTGGATCTTGCCAGAATCGTTGCGTCAAAACCACCGTAGCAAAGCCCCGGTGGCTGCCGCGGATCGGGCAAAATCCACACCATGATTGACTCGAATTCCGCTTGGATCGACTTGCCTGACGAGGGTGTGCTCGCGGTGCGTGGGGCTGACGCCCGCAAGTTCCTCAATGGCCAGTTGTCGCAGCAGTTGCTGACCCTCGGCCCTACCGAGGCGACTCTGGCGGGCCTTCATACCCCGCAGGGTCGCACCGTCGCCATCCTGCGCGTCGCCGCCGATGGCCCGCAGGATCTGCTCTGCGTGCTGCCACGATCGCTGCTCGAGGGCGTGCTTGCGCTGCTGCGCAAATACCTGCTGCGCAGCAAGGCGGCCCTTAGCGACGAAACGCCGCTCTGGCGCGTCCAGGGTCGTTGGCCTGCCGCAGGCGCTGTCGCTGAAGCCAACACCACCGAGGCCGCCGCCGAGGCTGCAACGCCCCTCGGTTGGCCGCATACCCGCGATGGCCGCTGGATGCGGCTCGCGCCAGTTGACTCGACGGCTTCTCAACTTGACTCGCCACCGTCGAGCGAAATCGCCGCATGGCACCGGGCCGATATCGCCGCAGGGCTGCCGCGGATTCATCCGGCGACGCAGGGCGAGTTCGTTGCGCAGATGCTGAATCTCGATGTGCTCGGGGGCATCTCGTTCAACAAAGGGTGTTACACGGGGCAGGAAGTCATCGCGCGTGCGCATTTCCGCGGCCGCGTCAAACGACGTCTGCAGCGCTTTGCCGCGCCTGCTGAGGCCATCGACAACGCGACATTCTTACCGGGGGCCAAGGTCATGCTCGCCGACGGTCGTGAGGCCGTGCTCGTCGATCGCGCCGAAGCGCACGAGGGGCAGGTGGAATTTCTCGCTGTCACGCACTATCCGGTTGCAACATCCAACGATGCATCGGCACCTCGCCTCGCATCGACCGCGCTGCCCTTGCCTTACGAGTTGCCCGCCGACGAGTGAGCCGCTGATGGGCCTGACGCTCGCGCGGGCTACTCTGGCCGCATTTGCGGAAAGAGCAGCACGTCGCGAATCGACGCCGAGTCGGTGAGAAACATCACCAGACGATCGATGCCGACGCCAAGCCCCGCGGTTGGCGGCATGCCGTATTCGAGCGCTCGCACGTAGTCGGCGTCGTAGAACATCGCTTCCTCGTCGCCGGCTTCCTTGCGTTCGACCTGGGCGCGAAACCGCGCCGCTTGATCCTCGGCGTCATTGAGCTCAGAGAAGCCATTGGCGAGTTCGCGGCCGCCGACGAAGAACTCGAAGCGGTCGGTGAGGAACGGGTCGGCATCGTTCGCGCGTGACAGCGGCGACACCTCGGCCGGATAGGCGTACACGAAAGTCGGCTGCACCAGCGTGTGCTCGCCGGTTTTCTCGAAGATCTCGATCTGCAACTTACCCGCGCCATCGCTGTGCTTGAACGGAATGCCACGCGCGCTGCACGCCGCACGCAGATAGTCGACGTCGCGCAACCGCGCACGCTCAAGATCGCTGTTGCGCTCGAGGATCAACTCCTCGACCGTGACTCGGCGAAACGGCGCACGCAGATCGTACTGCACACCTTGCGACTCGAATTGCTGCGAGCCGCACACGGCCTCGGCTGCGCCGCGCACCATGCGCTCGACGAGATCCATCAGATCGCCGTAGTGGGCGTAGGCTTGGTAGAGCTCGAGCATGGTGAACTCGGGGTTGTGGCGCGTCGAGAGCCCTTCGTTACGGAAGTTACGGTTGATCTCGTACACCCGCTCGAACCCACCCACCACCAGCCGCTTGAGATAGAGCTCCGGCGCGATACGCAGGTACATATCGATGTCGAGCGCATTGTGGTGGGTGACGAAGGGTCGCGCCGCCGCACCCCCTGGAATCGGCTGCATCATGGGTGTCTCCACCTCCATGAAGCCCTGCGCATCGAGCATGTCACGCAGATAGCGCACCAACTGCGTACGCTTGCGAAACACCGCCCGACTCGACTCGTTCATGATGAGATCGACGTAGCGCTGCCGATAGCGCGCCTCGGTATCCGCGAGCCCATGCCACTTGTCGGGCAGCGGACGCAGCGACTTGACGAGCAAGCGCAGCACTTCCACGCGCACCGTGAGCTCACCCGTGCGGGTACGAAACAGCACACCCTCAGCCCCCAAGATGTCGCCGATGTCGTAACCCTTGAAGGCCTCGTAGGCGTCGCCTAGCGCATCGCGCTGCAGGAAGATCTGTATCTGGCCCGAGGCATCCTGCAGCGTGGCGAAGCTCGCCTTGCCCATGATGCGCCGCAGCATCATGCGACCCGCAAGGCGCACGCGCACCGCCTGGGCGGTCAGCGCCGCTTCATCGAGCGCACCGAAGCCAAGATGCAGCTCGCTCGCCTGCACGTCGGGGCGAAAGTCGTTGGGGAACGCCGGCTGCCCGTGCGCGCGCAACGCGTCGAGCTTGGCGCGCCGCTCGGCGATCAGCTTGTTCTCATCCGGCGGCGGCGCGCTCGGTGGCGGTGCGGTATCGGTCATGGTTACAGCCCTGCCTTCAGCGAGGCTTCGAGGAAAGGATCAAGATCGCCATCAAGCACGGCGGTGGTATTGCCGATCTCGACGTCGGTGCGCAGATCCTTGATGCGCGACTGATCGAGCACGTAGGAGCGGATCTGGTGCCCCCAACTGACGTCGGACTTGGACTCTTCGAGGACCTTTGCGGCGGCGTTGCGCTTGTTCACTTCGAGCTCGTAGAGCTTCGCTTTAAGCATCTTCATCGCCGTCGCTCGGTTCTTGTGCTGGCTGCGCTCGTTCTGGCAGGCGACCACGATGCCCGAGGGCATGTGCCGAATGCGCACCGCAGACTCGGTCTTGTTGACGTGCTGACCGCCCGCTCCGCTCGAGCGATAGACATCCATCTCAAGGTCCGCGGGGTTGATGTCGATGTTGATGTCGTCGTCGATTTCCGGCGAGACGAACACCGAGGCAAAGGAGGTGTGCCGGCGGTTGCCCGAATCGAAGGGTGACTTGCGCACGAGTCGATGCACGCCGGTTTCGGTGCGCAGCCAGCCGTAGGCGTGATCACCGCGGAATTCGATGGTGGCACTCTTGATGCCGGCCACTTCGCCAGGGCTCGAGTCGATCACCTCAGAACTAAAACCGCGCGTGGCCGCCCACTTGAGATACATGCGCATGATCATCTGCGCCCAATCCTGGGCCTCGGTACCACCGGCACCGGCTTGGATGTCGAGGTAGGCGTTGTGCGAGTCCATCTCGCCGCGGAACATGCGCTTGAGTTCGAGCTTGCGCACCTGCGCCTCGACCTGCGGCAGCTCGCGCTCGACTTCGCGAGCGGTGGCTTCGTCATCCTCGCCCTCGGCGAGTTCGAGAAGTTCGATCGAATCGCCGACCGAACGCGTGGCCGCGTCGATGCTCTCGAGTTCTGCGCTGAGGCGCGCGCGCTCCTTGCCGAGCTCCTGCGCCTTCTCCGGCTTTTGCCAGACCGCCGGGTCTTCGAGCTCGCGACTTACTTCTTCGAGACGTTCTTTCTTGAGATCGTATTCAAAGAAACCCCCTTAAGGAGCTAACACGCTCCTGGAGGTCGGCGAGGGAACGCTTGATGAGGCCAAGTTCGATCATGGGTCAGATTCTACCAGAAGCACCGCGCTGCGCCCGATCGGCCGCACCCGGCTAGGCGCGCTGCTCAAACCCGACGCGCAAAGCCACGCGCCGCAGTCGCGGAATCGACAGATCAAGAAATGCCTCGCCACCGAGGCCCCGCAACCATTGGCGCAGGGTGGCTTGCTCCGCCGCCTCGAGGCTGCGCACCCAGTCGAGGATGCCCTGCAGTTTCCACGCCGTGAACGGCAGTGCTCGCCGCGTAAAAGGCTGCCCGGCCATGGGGAAGCTGATCTCCTCGAACGCCCGCGGCAGCAACTTGCCCGCGGGCTGCGTCGCGTGCGCCCGATTCACGGTCTCGACGACGGCTTCCGCCATGGGCAGAAAATCACGGATCACCTGCGCGAGCAGCGCTTCGAGCGTCGGCGCGAGTTGATCGCCCTCGCTCAACGACGCAGCCGCGGCCGCATAGCGCGCGCGCACCGCATCATGACCCAGGCTTGCCATGCGATCGATCCACTCCCGTACGGCAGGACGCGGCGCGATCCATTCGCGCTTCGGCCAAGGGTCGCGACCGAGATGCCCGTAGAGCGGGCCCTGCAAACCGAAATCGCCAATGGTTGGCTGTGCACCGAGCAGGTAGGGCTGCACGCGAAAGTGCGCTTCGAGTAAATCGAGCATCTGCGTCGCCGCAGCTTCGATGATCGGATACTGCGCCGGCACGATGCCGACCCCCGGCAGATAGCCGCGCAGTAATGTGGCAATCCGGCCGACCATCGCATCCTTCAGCCAACGCGGCCCCCACGGCGCGAGCGCATCGCCCGCGTCGCGGCGGAACAATGCAAAATTCTCCGCGTAATTCCAGCGCGTGTGCATCGCCGCAGGCATCCACCACTCGTCGGCCCAGGTTTCGAGCAACTCGCTCGCAAAGCGGCGACGAGGCGTGGTGGGCAGTACCGAAGCCGCGGGGTAACGCTGCTCAAGCGTGTCGATAATGTGTCGCGTGTCCTGCAGCCACTCGCCTTCAGCGGTTTTCAGCACCGGCATGACACGCGCGCCGGTCTTGCGTTGAATGGTGTAGAGCAGCGTCCAATAGTTCACCGGCTGATCGACGAACGGGATTTGTTTGTAGGTAAGGTAGGCGCGCAACTTGCCCGCGTAATAAGACAGGTGCCAGCCGTAGAGTGTGTGTGCCGCCATGGTCATCCTCCGGGGTTCACTCGGCGCCTCACGAGACAGCGAGTACATGATCGACGAGCAACTGCAGGCGACGCTCGCCGGCGTACTCGTTGATGTCGAGCCGATACACGAGATGCGCGAGCTGTCCGTTGGCGAGGGGCTCGCTGTAGTTGAACGCGATCGCATCGAAGCGCCGCACTGAGCCCTGCGGGCTCACCCATAATTTCAGATGCTTTTCGCCGACGATCCGCGTGCGCTCGATGCGAAAGTGCTGATCGAAGCTCGGCTCCGGAAACCCCTGTCCCCACGGGCCCGCCTCGCGCACGATTTCGGCGGTGGCTAAGGAAATCTCCTCGACCGACAACTCGCCGTCGGTCTCGACCACATCGGCAAGCGAACCGGCCGCTTGCCAGCGCGTCACCTCGGCATCGAACTCGCGCGCAAACTCATCAAGACGAGCGCGTTCGAGCGTGAGGCCCGCTGCCATGGCATGGCCGCCGAACTTGCCGAGCAGATCCGGCGAGCGCGTAGCGATCGCTTCGAGCACATCGCGCACGTGCACGCCATTGACCGAGCGTGCTGAACCGCGCAGCAGACCCTCGCCCGCATCGGCGAACGCAATCACGGGCCGCCGCAGTCGCTCCTTGATGCGACCGGCCACCAAGCCCACCACCCCTTGATGCCACCCCGGGTCATAGAGGCACACGCCCCGTCGATCGCGTCCCGGTTCTTTCAAATGCCGCACCGCCGCGAGCGCCTCTTCCTGCATCTTGGCTTCGATGCTGCGCCGTTCGCGATTCAACGCATCGAGCTGTTCGGCGAGTGCCCGCGCCTCATCGACCGAGTCGGTCAGCAGACAGCGCACGCCGAGGCTCATGTCATCGAGTCTTCCGGCGGCATTCAACCGGGGTCCCGCGGCGAAGCCGAGATCCGCGGCAATCACCGCTTCGGGTCGCCGACCTCCCGCCTCGATGAGCGCAGTGACGCCCGGCGTGCAGCGACCAGCCCGAATACGCGCTAGGCCCTGCGCAACGAGTCGTCGATTGTTTTCGTCGAAAGGCACGACGTCCGCCACGGTGCCTAGCGCCACAAGATCAAGCCAACTCGCCGGCGACGGTAGACGTGCATCCGCCAACGCACGATGCAACGCCGCCATCACATAGAACGCGACACCGACACCTGCGAGCGCCCTCGAGCCAAAAGTCGATTGCGGCAGGTTCGGGTTGACGATGACGTTGGCCTCGGGCAACTGCGCACCGGCCAAATGATGGTCGGTCACCAGCACGTCGATACCGTGCCGTCGCGCCTCACCGACACCGGCGAGACTCGAGATGCCGTTGTCGACGGTGATGATCAGAGTCGGTGCGCGCTCGGCTGCGAGCGTGACGATCTCCGGTGTCAGGCCATAGCCGAACTCGAATCGGTTCGGCACCAGAAAGTCCACCGAGGCAAAACCGCAGGCGCGCAGCGCGCGCACGATCAATGCGGAACTCGTTGCGCCATCCGCATCGTAATCACCGATCACGAGCACACGGCCCCCGCGGTGTTGCAGCAGCAGCGCCACGGCCGCCTCGACACCTTCGAGCGTACTCACGGGCAGCAAGCGCTCAAGTCCCCGACCCAGTTGCTGCGGCGCCTCGATGCCGCGCGCGGCGTAGGCTCGCGCGAGGACCGGCCCACAGCTCGTCAGCGCAGCAAGCTTCGCCGCAGCAGCCTCGCGGCGTACCACGCGCAAAATCATGCCGTGCCCTCCGCAAGTGCCGCGAGCACATCGCGCATGGGGCGCCAGAACCGCCACGCATCGCCGCTGCTCAGCGTCACGCAACGATCATTGCCGACGATGGATACGCCTCGCAACTTCCCCTCGTGCACCGCCTCGATCGCGGGTCGGATCCAGGCGGCATCGAGCGCGGCGAGTCCTAGGGCGGCCGAGGGCAGGACCACGCACATCGCAGCGTCTGCACCAGGTGCCGAGAGCAAAGCCGTCGCATCACGCGGCAGCGCCCGCACGTCGATGCGCGTCAACTGCGCGAACGCGGCCACCCAGGCATCATCGGCGTAGAGTGCGGCCCAGCCCTCGCGCGCAGCGCTTCGTGGCAAACCCTCGCGAAATCCTTGACCGCCACCCCACACCCACAGCGTGCTGAGGCGCGGCTCGTTGCGCGCCTCGCGCGCGCGGTTGAGCGGCAACTCGTGCAACCACAGATCGACTTCCGTCATCAGCTGACGCAAGCGCCGACTGCCCGGACCGCTCGGCAAGCCTTCATCCAAGGTTCCGCCCAGCAATCGCGCCGGCTCCACCGTCTCGGCGCCCTCGGCATCGAGCCCATGCAGCAGAAAGCCACTCGGCTCGATCGGCTGCAGCGCGAGCCCGTCGGCACCAAATATCGCTGCGAACTCAGAGGCAAGCTGCCGTGACTCCACCGGCGTCAACGTCATCACGGCGTTCATCGGCACGTGCACGGTCTTCATGCCGGCGAGCAGATGCAGCGGCGTGACGAGCCAGGGCGAATGCTCAGGGACGCCTTGCCCCGAGGGGGTCGGCGGTGGCACAGCAGTCGCCGCGGCGGCAACGGCGGCCGCGGCGACGACGGCGGCCGGATCCGCCAGCGCCAAATCCTCACGGCCTTCGCGTCGCGCCAGCCAATCACGCCAACCGCCACGCATCGACCGTGCGGCACCGAAACGCGCACGACTCAAGGAGACGCGCAATGCGGGCGATGCAGCCTCGGCTTCGCGCAGGAAAAAGTCCGCCAGGATGATCACGAGTTCGCGCACATCGCGTATGGTATCGGAGCATGAGACTTACTGTGTCTTCATCAGAGCAACGTCTGCTCATCCGCGGCTATGCCGACGGCGTATTGCGAGTGGGCGATCAACAAATCACCACGCCGATCGCGCTCGGTGCCACCGAAGTGCACGGCACGCTGCAAGCCAGCGAGCCTGCCGAGCTCACCGAGGCCGAACTCGCAACCGTGTTTGCGGCGCAGCCCGAAGTCGTGATCATCGGTTGGGCACGTGGGCAGTTTTTCCTGCCCGCCGCACAACGCCGCTGGTTTCTAGAGCGGCGTATCGGCCTCGAGTTGATGGAACTCGGCGCAGCCTGCCGTACTTTCAACGTATTGGTTGCCGATGATCGGCGCGTGATCGGCCTGTTGTTCCCGCGCTGAGGGCTTACTCGGCCGTGATGGTGCCGCTTTGCAGCGGCACAAAAGACACGGCGCCGAGTTGCTCGCGCTCGTAACCCTGCGCGGTACGCGTGATCCGCAGCAGATCCTGCCGACCCTCACCGCCCACCGGCATCACGAGCCGGCCGCCCTCGGCCAGTTGCTGCAACAGGGCCGCGGGCACCTCGCGCGGCGCGGCGGCCACCAGAATCCCGTCGTAGGGACCCTGCGCGTTCCAACCCTCGTAACCATCGCCGTGACGAAAGCGCACGTTGCCGATGCCGAGTTCTTTCAGGCGTTGTTTGGCACGCAGCAACAGCGGCTCGATGCGCTCGATAGTGAACACCTGCGGCACAAGCCCGGCGAGCACGGCGGTCTGATAGCCGCAGCCCGTGCCGACCTCCAACACCTTCTGCGGTACACCGCCCTGCAGCAAGGCCTCGGTCATACGCGCCACGATGTAAGGCTGCGAGATCGTCTGCCCAAAGCCGATCGGCAACGCCGTATCCTCGTAGGCACGACTCGCCAAGGCCTCATCGACAAAAATATGCCGCGGCAGATCACGAATCCGCTCGAGCACAAACAGGTTGCGTATCCCCTGATCGCCCAGTCGCTGCACCAGCCGCTCGCGGGTGCGCGCCGAGGTCATGCCGATGCCGTTGAGGCGGGTCGCGCTCATCCGCAGCAGTTCAAACCGTGATGCCGCCCAGCCAGCGATCCACGGTATCGATAGCCGAGTGTCGCGTGAGGTCGACCTGCAGGGGCGTCACCGACACGTAGCCCTCGGCCAGAGCAAAGAAATCCGTGCCGGGACCGTCGTCCTCACCCTCGCCGGCCCGCCCCACCCAGAACACCTCCCGACCGCGCGGGTCGCGCGCCCGCGTCACCTGATCGGAACGGTGGCGATGCCCAAGGCGCGTGGTCCGAAAGCCGCGCAACTCCTCGAACGGCAAGTGGGGGATGTTGACGTTGAGGATCATGTGCCGATCGAGCGGCTGCTCAAGCAGATGACCGACGATCAAGCGGGCCACGCGCGCTGCCGCGGTGAAATCGGCCCGACCCTCGTTGGGTCGACGCAGCGAGAAAGCGACGGTCGGCAAACCGAGGAAACGTCCCTCGATCGCAGCCGCCACGGTGCCCGAGTACAGCACGTCATCGCCGAGGTTCTCGCCGTTGTTGATGCCGGAGACCACCATGTCGTGCTGGTAATCGAACAACCCGGAGATCGCCAGATGCACGCAGTCGGTCGGCGTGCCGGAGACGTAATACTTGTCGGGTTCGTACTGCGTGACCCGCAAGGGCAATTCCAAGGTAAGAGCGTTGCTCGCGCCACTGTGGTTGCGCTCAGGGGCGACCACGGTGAGTTCGGCGAGCCCCTCAAGCGACTGACGCAGGGCAATGATGCCCCGCGCCCGGTAGCCGTCATCGTTGCAGACGAGGATCTTCATCGGGCGATATCAACTTGGAGACCTGTGAAGCGGCCCAATATACTGAAAGCACGAGGCTCGAGAAAGCCGAGCAGCCGGAGGTAGCAGGATGCGCAAACCCCGCCGAGATCAGCGTCGCGAACGGCCTCGAGCGCCGCTTGCTGAGCCGCCCGCCGAGGATGTGCAGGCGTTTCGCGAAGCCGTGCGCGGCACTCAGCCGTTGCGCCACACGCCGCGAGTGCCGCCACGCCGCAAGCCACCGCCAGCCAAGGCGCTGTTTCGTCGTCAAGGCGAGGCCGAAGTGCTCGAAGAGAGCCTAACCCTCACGCCTGGTGATCTCGACGTCGAATTCGGTGAGGAGTTGAGCTATCGACGCAACGGCATCCAGGACGCCGTCATGCGCCGCCTGCGCCGTGGTCACTATCGCGTCGAAATCGAACTCGACTTGCACGGGATGATCGTGCCGGAGGCAAAGCAGGCGCTACGCGAGTTCCTCGCTCGCGCCATCGCCAGACAGTGTCGCTGCGTACGCATCATTCACGGCAAGGGCTTGGGCTCGGGTCCGCGCGGCCCGGTCATCAAGCAGGCCGTCAACGTCATTCTGCGACGCACGGAGCCCGTAGTCGCCTTTTGCTCCGCGCGTCAGGTGGACGGCGGCACGGGCGCGATTTACGTCTTGCTCAGCGGTTGACGAACACTCAACGCGGCGCGCCACGCAGCGCCGCCAACATCGCAGCGCGCGTCTCCGCCGTGACCCAGCCGTCAGCCAACAAGGACTCGAGCGTCTCGCGCGGCGAGTCATAAATCCGCACCAGATCGGCCCGCACCATCGCGCGGGTACGCGCCGCAGTCTGCGGCGGCAACGCCGCATACTCTTGGGCGCGAGCGAGCGCCACCTCGCGAACCCGCGCAGCCTCCACCACTTCGTCGACGAGCCCAATCGCCAAGGCCTTCACCGGGTCGACCATCGCGCCGCGACCGAGCATCTCGGCTGCACGCGCCGACCCCAAGATCCGCTCGTAGACCCGGAAAATGGTCTCGCCGGGATAGAGTCCGACCTGCACTTCATTCAGCCCGATGCGAAAATCGCCGGCCGCCATCACGCGCTGATCGCAGAGCAACGCAACGACGGTGCCACCTGCAGGACAATGACCCGTGAGCGCCGCCACGAGCGGCAACGAACAGCGCGCGAGGCGCTGTTGTAATTGTGTGAACGCATGCACGAGTGCCAGCGCTGTCTCCGAAGTGCCGGTGACTTCCCGCACATCGAGCCCCGCCGAAAATACCCCGGGCGCACCCGAGAGCACGAGCGCACGGATTGAACCGTCTGCAGCCGCCTGCTGCTCGGCAACCGCGATCGCCTGCGCAAGGCCCGCGGCGAGTGCGCTGCCGAACGCGTTGACCGGCGGACGCGCGAGGCGCAGTTCGCGCACTGCGCCATGATCCTGTGTCTCAAGCATGTTCTTCGACTCCTGTGGCATCGTCGCTGTGCACGAGTTCGCGCACCACGGTGGTGGCAAAACTGCCGCCTCGCAGACTGAATTTCAACTCGCAGGCGCCCTCCTCCGGCAACCAGCGCAGTGCGAGCTCCCGCACCACCATACGCAGCGGCCGACGCGCGCTCGCGAGTCGATCGGCGCGCAGCAATTCGAGCAAGGCGGGATAGCGCGCTGCCACCGTCGCCTCGAGTTCAGCGACTTCGCCGCTCACACCACTCTCACCCTCACCCCACAGCGGACCGGTGGGGTGGATGTCGAGCGCAGCGAGGCGCTGGCGCAGCGTCTCATCGACCGTCTCGACGCGAAACGACGAGTTGCTGCCTTCGAGATTGGCGCGCTCCCCCGGCAGCAGCGCGTTCCAGTGACCCGCTGCGAGCCGCTCGGCCAGCACGGCGTTGAAAATCAGGCTACGCGCCGCCGAATAGGCAAAGCCACGCTCGCCGCGCACCGGCTCGCCGCGCAGCACCGCGAGGTTGCCAAGGTCGCGACCGAAACGCTGCGGACCAAAATAATTGGGCACCCCCTCGCGACCGATGTCCGCCACGCGTCGCTCTAGCGCCTCGCGAGAGCCCACGAAGCCACGCAGCACCAGCGTGAAGCGATTGCCTGCGAGTGCACCGCGCGGCAACTTGCGCGTGTGGCGATGCGCCTCGATGACTTCGTAGCCCTCGCCGGTGCGGCCCGCCCACTCCGCCGCGCCACCGCGACGCGCGGGCACGGTGAACCATTGCGTCGTCACGGCGCGTCGGTCTTTAAGTCCGGCGTAGCCGACCTCGAACGGTCGAACGCTCGCCTGGCGAGCGAGCTCCGCTGCGACCCACCCGCTGTTGGCGTTGCGCTTGCGCACCCGCAGCAGCCAGTGTTCACCTTGCCCGGAGGGTTCAAAGCCCAAGATTTCATCGACCTGAAAATCCTCGAGCTGCTCGCGCAGGCGCGCACGCCCGGCAGCAGGCTCGACCGCACGCGGCGGATCGAGCGCCAAAGTCTGCCAGCCGATCACGGCGTGGTGACCGAGGCGGACTCGATGAGTACGGTCGCCATCGCCGCCAAGCCCTCGCCGCGACCGGCAAAACCGAGTCGCTCCGTGGTAGTGGCCTTGAGGTTCACCGCCTCCACCGCAATGCCCAGCAGACCCGCCACACTCGCGCGTATGACCTCGCGCTGCGCGGCGATCCGCGGTGCTTCGCAGAGTAGCGTGAGATCGGCATTGACGAGCTGCCAGCCTCGCGCAGCCAGCAGCGATATCGCATGAGTGACGAACTGTCCGCTTGCAGCGCCCCGCCACTGCGGGTCGTTGTCGGGAAAGTGCTGGCCGATGTCACCGAGTCCCGCAGCGCCGAGCAGGGCATCGCAGAGCGCGTGCAGCAGCACGTCGCCATCCGAGTGCGCGCGCACCCCCTGGGTGTGCGGCAAGCGCACGCCTCCCAACATGACGTGATCACCGTCTGCGAACGCATGCACGTCGATCCCCGAACCCACTCTGATCATGGCTCCACTCCGTTCTTTGCACTCGCACCGCGCGCGGCGAGTATGCCTTCGGCCAGTGCCCAATCCTGCGCCGTGGTGACCTTGATATTGGTCGACTCGCCTGCGACGAGGAGCGGCTCGGCCCCCTGCCACTCCATAGCCTGAGCCTCATCGGTCGGACGCCGCCCCGCGGCATGTGCGGCATCGAGGGCGCTCAGCAAGGCACCGAGTCGAAACATCTGTGGCGTCAGCGCACGCCATAGTCCTTCGCGCGCCACCGTCTCGCGACTTGTCGCAAGGCCGGCGCCGCTGCAATCACGCTTCAGGGTGTCGGTCACGGGCACCGCGAGCAAACCGCCAGCTAAGGTACCCGCGCGCCCGGTCAAGGGCTCAGCCGTGCTGCCGACGGCGCTCAGCAGGGCGTCGATCTCGCCCGCACTGACACAAGGTCGAGCGGCATCGTGTACTAACACCCACTCCCCCCCGCCCACGCCGCTCGCCTGTAAACGCTGCAGCGCCGCACGCACCGAGTCGGCGCGCTCTGCACCGCCTGGCGCCTCGATCGGCACACGCGCGAGATGCGCTCTGACGCGCGGCCAGTGGGCATCGTCGGCGGCGAGCGCCACGACGAGTCCCCGGCAACTCGAATGCGCAAGGAAAGGCTGTACCGACCACTCGAGCATGCTGCGCCCGGCCAGCGTCAAATATTGTTTGGGAGTGTCTGCCCCAAGCCGCGTGCCACGGCCGGCCGCCGGCATCACGAGCCAGTACGGCGGCCTCTCCAAGGCCGACTCAGCGCTGCGCCGTGCGCGTGCGCTCGGGCGCAGGCGCCGTCGGTGCAACGACCTTCGGCACGACCTGATAGAACGACTCGGACGACCCGATCATGCCGAGCTCGCTGCGCGCGCGCTCCTCGATGGCGGTCATACCGGCTTTGAGATCAGCGACTTCGGCAGCCAGTTGGGCGTTGCGTTGGTTGAGTTCGGCGTTGGTGGCGCTCTGCTGTGCCACCGCGACCTTCAGCCGATAGGCTTCACTGACGCCGTCGTCGGACAACCAGATGCGGTACTGCAGCAGCACCGTCAGTGAAAGCAGAATGCCGGCGAACCATCGGGTCATTGGCCGGCAATGGTAATCCTGCGAAAGTTCAAATGAAACCCCTGTCGCATCAGATCTTTACGGGAAAAGCCTCGCGCCCCGCGTAGCGCACCTTGCCGCCGAGCTCCTCTTCGATGCGCAGCAACTGGTTGTACTTGGCGATGCGATCGGAGCGCGACAGCGAACCGGTCTTGATCTGCGTTGCCGCCGTGGCAACGGCGATATCGGCGATAGTGGTGTCTTCCGTTTCCCCCGAGCGATGCGAGATGACGGCGGAGTAACCCGCACCGGTTGCCATTTCGATGGCCTCGAGCGTCTCGGTCAGCGTGCCGATCTGATTGACCTTGATGAGGATCGAGTTCGCCACGCCCGCGCGGATGCCCTCGGCGAGGATCTTGCTGTTGGTGACGAACAGATCGTCGCCCACCAACTGACAGCGCTTGCCGAGCACCTGAGTCAGCGCCGACCAGCCCTGCCAGTCGCCCTCGGCCATACCATCTTCGATGGTGATGATCGGGTACTTCTCGACGAGCTTGGTCAGATAGCGCGCGAACTGCGCCGCGGTAAACGCCCGCCCCTCGCCTTCGAGCTCATAGCGGCCGCGTTTGAAGAACTCCGAGCTCGCCACATCAAGCCCGAGATAGATATCGCGCCCGGGCCGGTAGCCCGCCTTTTCGATCGCCTGCAACAGCAGCTTCAACGCCGCCTCGTTCGAGGCGAGATCGGGCGCAAAGCCACCCTCATCGCCCACCGCGGTGGTGAGCTTCTTGCCCTTGAGGATGCTCTTGAGCGCATGGAACACCTCGGCGCCCTGCTGCAGCGCATGGCTGAAGCTGCGTGCCCCGACCGGCAGGATCATGAACTCCTGCACATCGAGACTGTTATCGGCGTGCGCGCCACCGTTGATCACGTTCATCATCGGCACGGGCATGACCGGCTTGCGACCACGTGCGAGGTAGCGCCACAACGACTGGTCGGTGTCCTCGGCAGCGGCATGCGCCGTCGCGAGCGACACGGCGAGCAGTGCGTTGGCGCCGAGCCGGCTCTTGTTCTCCGTGCCATCGAGGGCGATCAATCGCGCGTCGATATCTTCCTGCTCGCGCGCATCGCGCTTGAGCAGCGCCGCGCGAATGACGGTATTGCAGTTGCGTACCGCCTTCAGCACGCCCTTGCCGAGATAGCGCTTCTTGTCACCATCGCGCAATTCCACCGCTTCGCGAGTGCCGGTCGATGCGCCGGAGGGCACGGCGGCGCGGCCCACCGCACCGCTCGAGAGAATCACATCCGCCTCGACGGTCGGATTTCCACGCGAGTCGATGATTTCACGGGCGACGATATCGGCAATGCGGCTCATAGCTGGTCTTCCTCGAAAGCTTTGGTTTTGACGGTACGATCGAGCGCGCAGAGCGTCTCGAGCAGAGATTCCATACGGGCGAGCGGCCAGGCGTTCGGTCCATCGGAGAGCGCCTTGGCCGGATCAGGGTGGGTTTCCATGAACAGACCCGCCACGCCTGCAGCCACGGCAGCACGCGCCAGCACAGGCACAAACTCGCGTTGCCCACCCGACGCCGAGCCCTGTCCACCCGGCAATTGCACCGAGTGGGTCGCGTCGAACACCACCGGACAGCCCGTGCTTCGCAGCACCGGCAGGGCGCGCATGTCGGACACCAGATTGTTGTAACCGAAGGTGAAGCCACGCTCGCAAACCATGATCTGCGTGTTGCCGCTGGAGCGGGCCTTGTCGACCACGTTCTGCATTTCCCAGGGCGAGAGGAACTGCCCCTTCTTGATATTCACCGGCTTGCCTTGCGAAGCGGCAGCGACGATGAAGTTGGTCTGCCGACACAGAAACGCCGGCGTCTGCAGCACATCAACGACGGCGGCCACCTCGGCCAGCGGCGTGTCCTCGTGGACATCCGTGAGCACCGGCACGGCGAAGCGGCTGCGGATATCGGCGAGCACCTTGAGACCGGCCTCGAGGCCGGGGCCACGGAAACTCGCGCGCGAGGAGCGATTCGCCTTGTCGAAGGAGGCCTTGAAGACATAGGGCACACCGAGACGACGCGTGATCTCGAGCATCCGTCCGGCGATCTCTTCACAGAGCGTCGCGCTTTCGATTACGCAGGGCCCTGCAATCAGGAACAACGGCTCGCGTGCACCAACCTCGAATTCAGCGAGCTTCATGGTGCGCGCGCGCCGCGGCGATGAAGCCGGTGAACAGCGGATGCCCATCGCGAGGGTTGGAGGTGAACTCCGGGTGGAACTGCGTCGCGACGAACCACGGATGATCGGCGAGCTCGACGATCTCCACGAGCCCGTCGGGCGAGAGCCCAGAGAACGTCAAGCCCGCCGCGCGGTAGCGCTCGAGATAGGTGTTGTTGAATTCGTAGCGGTGCCGATGGCGCTCGCGGATCACTGCTTTGCCGTAGATCGTACGCGCTCGCGTGCCCTCGGCCAGCGTCACATCCTGCCCACCAAGGCGCATGGTGCCGCCGAGGTTGGAGGATTCGTCGCGCGATTGCGCGCCGCGCACTGCATCTTGCCACTCGGTAATGAGTGCGATCACCGGATGTGGCGTGGTGCGGTTGAACTCGGTGCTGGTCGCGCCATCGAGACCGAGCACATGCCGACCGTATTCGATTACCGCGAGCTGCATGCCTAAACAGATGCCGAGATAAGGAATACGGTGTTCGCGGGCATAGCGCACCGCGGCGATCTTGCCTTCCACGCCGCGCTCGCCGAAGCCGCCCGGCACGAGGATCGCATCCATGCCCTGCAACGCAGCCGTACCCTGCTCCTCGATGTCGGTGGACTCGATGAAGTGGATGTTCACCCGCGTGCGGGTCTTGACCCCGGCATGGGTTAGCGCCTCGTTGAGCGAGATGTACGAGTCGCGGTTCTGCACGTACTTGCCGACCATGGCCAGATGGATCTCGGCGCTCGGGTTGGCTTTCGCCTCGACCACGGCCTGCCACGCCGACAGATCGGCCGGCTGCGTCTTGGACTCGAGCCTCAGTTTCTCCACCACGATTTCATCGAGCTTCTGCTCGTGTAGCAGCATCGGGATTTCGTAGATGTCGCGTGCATCGACGGCAGAAATCACCGCGCGCTCTTCGACATTGGTAAAGAGGGCAATCTTGCGCCGATGCTCGGCCGGCAACGGGTCGTGTGCGCGGCAGAGCAAAATATCCGGCTGAATACCGATGCTGCGCAATTCCTTGACCGAGTGCTGCGTCGGCTTGGTCTTGATTTCGCTGCCGCCGCCCACCACGGGCACAAGCGTCAAGTGCATGAAGATCGCCTGACTGCGACCGAGTTCCACCCCGATCTGGCGGATCGCCTCGAGAAAGGGCAAAGATTCGATATCACCGACCGTACCGCCGATCTCCACCATGCACACATCCGAGTCGCCGGCACCGCGCATGATGCTGGCCTTGATCTCATCGGTGATGTGCGGGATGACCTGCACCGTCGCGCCGAGATAATCGCCGCGGCGCTCCTTGGCGATCACACGCTCGTAAATCCGGCCGGTGGTGAAGTTGCTATGACGGCCGGTGACCGTGCGCACGAAGCGCTCGTAGTGGCCGAGGTCCAGATCGGACTCCGTGCCATCGTCGGTGACGAACACCTCACCATGCTGGAACGGGCTCATGGTGCCCGGATCCACGTTGATGTACGGGTCGAGCTTGACCATGGCGATCTTTAGGCCACGCGCCTCGAGGATCGCGGCCAATGACGCGGAGGCGATGCCCTTCCCCAACGAGGAAACGACACCGCCCGTGACGAATATGAAACGAGGCATGGGGGACCGCCGCAGTTAAAGCGCCGTACTCTTCGACTCGCGCGTGGCCCGCGCGGGGCGTCGATGAGTTTCAGCACGACGGGACGATATCTTAATAAAAATACGCGCTTATCTCAATGCGCGCATGAGTGGCGCCGACTCCCAGACGAGTCGCAAGCGATCTTTCGCGGCAGTTCGGCCGGGCTTGGCCCGATAGGCTGCATCGATCGCTAGATTCACCACCGCTACGATCGGGCCCGAGGCATCGCCGGCCCGCAGCAGCGGCCAGTGCCGTCGCTCCCAGGGCAGCACTGCGGCGACTCGAAAGAGCTCTTTCACGCTGAGCCGCGGCCCAACACTGCGGCCTGGCTCGCCTAAATCTGGCTCGCCTGAATAAGGCCGCAAGGACTCGCCCTCCGCTCGAGGGGTGACGCTGAGCACGGCCGGCAAGCGCCGCGCATCGAGTTCACCTTCGGGATCACGGCGCAGACGCAGCACGCCTCGGGTCTCGCCAAGCACATACGGACGTCCACGCTGCCAGTGCCACTCGCCCTCGCGTACATCCTCAGGCGGCTGCCCCAAGGCATACAGCGCCCCCCGGAAGCGGCGTACTTCCACGCTACCCCAGCGCACGAAAGGCTGGGCATCGGCGCGAGCAGCAGGCAATTCGCAGCGGATGCGCTCGAGGTGCACCCGATCGGGCAAAGGCAAATCCGCCTCGCGCAACCATTCGCGCAAGGCATTGCGTTGCCGGATGACCGAGAGAGAACGCAGCGCGCTGAGCTCCACAGGGCCTTGCGGCGCCACGCGCTCAAGATCCGCCTGCGCCTGCTCGCGCAGCAGTTGCTGCGCCTCACCGAGATGCGCGGCGCTGCGCGCGACCACCGTGGCCACCGCCGGCCAGCGCTCGCGCAGCGCCGGCAGCACGCGGTGGCGAAGATAATTGCGATCGAAACGCTCATCCACGTTGCTGTCATCGTCGACCCAGCTCACGCCGCTCGCTCGCGCATACGTTTCGAGCTCGCTGCGGGGCTCGGCGAGCAGCGGCCGTAGCAGCCAGCGCTCGCCCAATCGCGTGCACTCGCCCATGGCGGCGAGCCCTGCAACCCCGGCGCCCCGCAATAACTGCAGCAGGAAGGTTTCGAGCTGATCGTCTTGATGATGCGCCGTGAGCAGCAGCTCCCCCGGCAACAACGCATGCGTCAACGCGGCGTAACGCACGCGACGCGCTTCGGCCTCGAGCGAGCGGCCAGGCCCTTGCGGCACACGGACCCGACGCACGATCAGTGGTACCTCGAGTGCGGTGCAAAGCCTGCGGCATTGCTGCTCCCAGGACCTTGCGGCAGGCCGAAGTTGGTGATTGATATGCACGGCACGGATCGTGAGACGTCGCCAGCGCGCGCTGCGTCGACGCAGCTGCTGCAAGGCGCGCAGCAGTGCCACCGAATCGGCACCGCCACTCAGTGCGATACACAATCCACGGACCGAGACCGTCTCGAGTGGCCCCTCGAGCGCGGCCTGCAATCGCACCGCGAGCCGATGCGGCAGATCCGCCGCCTGCGGCCGCGCGCGCTTCAGCCGTCCACCTCGGTGAAGACACCGAAGCCTGCGATCTTGCGCGAGCGCTCCTCGAGCAGTTCGTCGGTGGACTTGGCCAGTAGATCCTGCAGATGCCCGGCGAGTGCCGCGCGCAACGACTCGGCAATCACGGCGGGGTTACGATGCGCACCGCCGAGCGGCTCGGCGATGATCTCATCGACCAGATCGAGCGCGTGCAGACGATCGGCCGTGAGCCCCATGGCATCGGCCGCCGCTTCCTTCTTGTCGGCGCTCTTCCAAAGAATCGACGCACACCCTTCCGGCGAAATCACCGAGTAGGTGCTGTACTGCAGCATCAGCAAACGATCGCACACACCGATGGCGAGCGCACCGCCCGAACCACCCTCGCCGATGACCACGCTGATGATGGGCACTCGCAGCTTTGCCATCTCGAAGAGATTGCGGGCGATCGCCTCGCTTTGGCCGCGCTCCTCGGAATCGAGCCCAGGATACGCACCCGGAGTATCGATAAAGGTGATCACGGGCAAAGCGAAGCGCTCGGCAAGGCGCATCAAGCGCAGGGCCTTGCGATAGCCCTCGGGCTTGGGCATGCCGTAGTTGCGCCGTACGCGCTCTTTCGTGTCGCGGCCTTTTTGGTGGCCTATGACCACCACCGCCGTACCATCGAGTCGCGCGAGCCCGCCGATCAGCGCCTGATCGTCACCAAACATGCGATCGCCATGCAGCTCCTGAAACTCGGTAAAGGCGCTGCCGAGATAATCAAGCGTGTAAGGGCGCTGCGGGTGACGCGCAAGCTGGGTGATCTGCCAAGGACTGAGCTTGCCAAAGATTGAGCGAGTCAACTGCTCGCTCTTGCCTTGCAGGCGAGCGATCTCGTCCTGCACGTTGACCCCGGAGCCCGCGGTGACGTGACGCAGCTCCTCGATCTTCGCCTCGAGCTCGGCGATCGGCTGTTCGAAGTCCAGAAAGTTGATGCCCATCGGCCTAATCTTATCAGCCGTAGGCCGAACTTGCCGTGCCCGAGGGCGGGCCGTAGACCACCCTCACGCCGTGACTGCCGACAAGCTGCTCGAGCGCTTCGATGAGTTCCGGACTCGCCCGGACACGCCACTCGGCGCCCAGTTCAAGCGCCCCGCTCGCGTGCGCGCCGCAGTAGCGCACGCCGACCGCGCAGGGACCGGGCCGGAACGGTGCGAGGGTGTCCGCCAATCGCTGCAGCAACAAACTTTGATCCGCACCCTGCGCCCGCGGCCACGCCAACACGATCCGCTGCGCCTGCTGCTCGCGAGCACGGTTGAGCTCGGTGACCCGCTTGGCAGCCAGCCGCCACGTATCGCCCTGCTCATCGAAGCGCAATTGCCCCTCGATCAGCACCAGCGCATCCTTGACGATGAGTTCCCGGTGCTTCTGCAACACCTCCTCGAAGAAGGTCACTTCCATCCGCCCCGTACGGTCGTCCAGCACGATGGAGGTGCGGTTGGCGCGCTTTCGCACCTCGTGGATGTACCCCGCGACCGACGCTTGTCGACCGCCAAAGAATCCACGCTCGGGTGAGCCCTGCATCGGTCGATCGCTGATGAGATCGACGATGCGGCCGGTGACGAAGCGATTCAAGTCCTTCTCGAAACGACTGAGCGGATGACCGGTCAAATAAAGCCCGAGCGTCTCACGCTCACCGGCGAGCCGCTGTGTCTCGCTCCACTCGGGCAGCGACACGCCGGCCGGCCCAGCGGCCTCGCTCTCAGCCGGGGTCGAGAGACCAAACAAATCGTTCTGCCCCGTCGCGACGGCGCGAGTGGCCTGCTCGCCCAGTTGCATGGCAGCGCCGAGCCGCGCCATGAGCGTCGCGCGATTGACGCCGAGTGAATCGAAACTGCCCGAGCGGATCAGCGCCTCAAGCACTCGACGATTGACGCGATTGAGATCGAGACGCCGACAGAAATCCTCCAGACTGCGAAACGCTCCGCGCACCTTGCGCTCACCGGTGATCGCCTCGACGGCCGCCTGCCCGACGCCGCGGATTGCACCCAGTCCGTATCGCACCTCACGCGGCCCCGCCACGACGAACTCGTAAGCGGAACTGTTCACATCGGGCGGCGATACCACGAGCCCCATCCGATCGCACTCGTCCTTGATGGTCACCACCTTGTCGGTGTGATCCATATCCGCAGAGAGCACCGCTGCCATGAAGGCCGCCGGGTAGTGCGCCTTCAGCCACGCAGTCTGGTAGGAGAGCAAGGCGTAGGCGGCCGAGTGCGACTTGTTGAAGCCGTAGCCCGCAAACTTCTCCATCAGATCGAAGATATGCGCCGCTTGCGGCTCGCTCACGCCTCGCGCCACGGCACCGGCTACGAAACCGGTACGTTGCTTGGCCATCTCCTCGGGCTTTTTCTTGCCCATCGCGCGCCGCAGCAAATCGGCGCCGCCCAGGCTGTAGCCCGCGAGCACCTGCGCGATTTGCATGACCTGCTCCTGGTAGAGGATCACGCCGTAGGTGGGCTTCAGTACGCTCTCGAGGCTCGGATGCAGGTAGTCGATCGGTCCGTCGATGCGCCCGTGCTTGCGGGCAATGAAATCATCGACCATGCCCGACTGCAAAGGACCCGGGCGAAACAGTGCCACGAGCGCGACGATATCTTCGAAGCGGTCGGGCTGCAGCCGCCGCACCAGATCCTTCATGCCGCGCGACTCGAGCTGGAAGACGGCGGTCGTCTCGCAGGCCTTCAGCAACTGGTAACTCGCGACGTCGTCCATCGGCAACTCAGCGATCGCCAGTGGCGCCTCGCCGGCCGCGCTGCGTGCGACGTTGATGGTGCGCACTGCGTGCTCGATGATGGTGAGCGTGCGCAGACCCAAGAAGTCGAACTTCACGAGCCCCGCCGCCTCGACATCGTCCTTGTCGAACTGCGTGACGACGCTGCCGCCGCCCTCTTCGCAGTAGAGCGGCGCGAAGTCCTCGAGCACCGAGGGCGCGATCACCACGCCACCGGCGTGCTTGCCCGCGTTGCGCGTGAGCCCCTCGAGCGATCGGGCGAGATCGATGAGATTGCGAACCTCTTCCTCGTCCTTGTAGAGCTTTTTGAGTTCGGGTTCCTTTTCAAGCGCGGCATCGAGCGTGATGTCGAGCTCGAAGGGAACGAGCTTGGCGAGCCGATCGACGTAGCCATAGCCCAGACCGAGCACGCGCCCCGCATCGCGCAGCACCGCCTTGGCGGCCATCGTGCCGTAAGTAATGATCTGCGAGACGCGGTTACGACCGTATTTGTCGGCCACGTACTCGATCACCCGATCGCGCCCGTCCATGCAAAAGTCGACGTCGAAGTCGGGCATCGAGACGCGTTCAGGGTTGAGGAAGCGCTCGAACAGCAAGTCGTACTGCAGCGGATCAATGTCGGTGATACCGAGCGAATACGCCACGAGCGAGCCTGCTCCCGAACCGCGCCCTGGGCCCACGGGCACGCCGTTCTCGCGCGCCCAGCGAATGAAATCTGCCACGATCAAAAAGTAGCCCGCAAAGCCCATGTTGCAGATCACTTCGAGTTCGCTCTGCAATCGTGCGCCATAGACCGCCGGATCGGCGCCGCCGAGCTTGGCCAGCCGCGCCTCGAGACCGCGGGCTGACTCGCTGCGCAAAAAATCTTCGGTGCTTTGACCCGTCGGCACCGGATACGCCGGCAAACGACTCTCGCCGAGTTGCAACAGCAGGCTGCAGCGCTTGGCAATCTGCACCGAATTCTCGAGCGCTTCGGGCAGGTCGGCGAAGAGGGCCGTCATCTCCTCCGGGGTGCGCAGGTACTGCTGCCGGGTATAGCGCCGCGGCCGCGAAGCATCCGCGAGCAGCGACCCCTCGTGGATGCACACCCGCGCCTCGTGCGCCTCGAAGTCGCTCTCGGCCAAAAAGCGCACATCGTTGGTGGCCACCACCGGCACCTGCGTCCGTACGGCCAAAGCCACGGTCGAAGCGATCAGGGCCTCCTCGCCCTCGCGACCAATACGACTCACCTCGAGGTAATACCGATCGCCCAGCAATTGGCGCCAGAACTCAAGGTGCCGCTCGGCCTCCACACTTTTACCGCCCGCCAGTGCGCGCCCGACATCGCCCTCGGCCCCGCAGGAGAGCGCAATCAGCCCCGTCATGCCCTCGGCATCGAGCCAGGTGCGTTGAATCAGCGGCTCACCGCGCTGTTGACCCTCGAGGTAGGCCCGCGTGACGAGCCGAGTGAGATTGCGATAGCCGGCCTCGTTCTGACACAACAAGGCGATCCGCGTCGGGGTCGCCCGTGCATCGCCTTCGGCCACCATCAGATCCACGCCGATGATGGGCTTGACGCCCTTGCTCATCGCCGCGCGATAGAACTTCACCATCGCAAAGAGGTTGCTCTGATCGGTGATCGCGACCGCCGGCATGCCGGCCGCAGCCACGGCATCGACGAGCTCGGCAATGCGCACCACGCTGTCGCGCAGCGAGTATTCCGTGTGCAGGCGGAGGTGGACGAAAGTGCTCATCGCAGCAGCGATCTTACCGGCCCATACGAGCGCCGGTGAACGCTGCTCACACCCACCGCACGCAACGCGGCCAGATGGGCTGCCGTCGGATAGCCCTTGTGGATCGCGAATCCATATTCAGGATGACGCCTATCCAGTTGAACCATAACGTGATCCCGCACGGTCTTGGCGAGGATCGAGGCCGCGCTGATCGAGGCCACCTTGGCATCGCCCTTGACGATCGCCTCGGCCGATTCGAGCCCGGCAATCCCCTGGAGGTTGGGGAGCCGATTGCCATCGACCTGCACCCCGACAGGGCGTAGGCCCAAACCCACGATCGCACGCCGCATGGCGAGCAAGGTGGCCTGCAAGATATTGATCGAGTCGATCTCAGCGGGGCTCGCCACGCCAAGCGCCCATGCGAGCGAGCGGGCGCGCACCAGCGGCGCCAATCGCTCGCGCTCCTCGGCGCTCAAGGCCTTCGAGTCGGCGAGTCCTTCGATGGGCTGTCGCGGATCAAGAATGACGGCGGCTGCCACCACCGGGCCCGCAAGCGGTCCGCGTCCCGCCTCATCGACCCCGGCGATCCATCGCGCCTGCGGTGTCAGTGTGATCATCGCGTCGGGGTCGCCGGCAACAACTCGCCAATGGCCTCGGCTGCGGCAGCCGCGCCGCCGCCGCGCAATTGCTCGTGCACGGCACGAAACTCGGCTGCGAGTGCCGGCCAGTGTTCGCTGTGCGAGAACAGTTCGAGCAACGCCGCACCGAGCAGCTCGGGGCGCGCCTGCTCCTGGAAAAACTCCGGCACCGCCGCCCGACCGAGCAGCAGATTCGGCTGTGAGAAAAACGCCACTTTCACGAGCTTGAAGCGGCGAATGAGCCAGGCCGTGAGCGGCGCGAGCTTGTAGGCGACGACCATGGGTCGCCGACTGAGCAGCGTCTCGAGTGTCGCCGTGCCTGAGGCCACGAGCACCGCGTCCGCAGCAGCCAGCACCGTGCGGGATTGCCCCTGCACCATCCGAACCGGCACGCCGGGGGCCACCCGCTGCCAAGTGGCTTCGAACAGCGCCCGCGTCGCCTCACTCGTCAGCGGCGCGACGAACTGCACGTCCGGTTGATGGGTGTGCAACCAGGCAGCCGCCAGCGCAAAGGGCTCAGCGAGGCGTTCGACCTCGCCACGCCGACTACCGGGTAGCACCGCCAGTACCCGCGCCTCGCTCGCAAGACCCAGGGTCTCACGCGCGCCAGCGCGATCAGGCACCAGCGCAAACTGATCGGCAAGCGGATGGCCGACGAACCGCGCCTCGACCCCGTGCTCGGCATAGAACGCCGGCTCAAAGGGCAACAGGCAAAGAATTCGGTCGCAGGCCTTGGCGATCCCGCGCACGCGCCCTTGCCGCCACGCCCAGACTTGCGGACTCACGTATTGCACCGTGCGCAGACCCGCGCTCTTGAGCCTGCGGGCGAGACCTAGGTTGAATTCCGGGGCATCGATACCGATGAAAACCGCAGGTCGTCGCTCGAGAAGCGTCGCCACGATGCGCCGCCGCAAGCGCATCAAGCGGGGCAAATGGCGCAGGATTTCGGCAAGGCCCATGAGCGCGAGCTCCTCGCTGTCAGCGAGTACCTCGCAACCCGCCTCGCGCATGCGAGGCCCTGCGATGCCGATGAACTGCGCGCCAGGCCAACGCTCTCGCAACGCGACGATCAAGGCGGCGCCGAGGTTATCCCCCGAGGCCTCGCCCGCCACCAGCGCGATCAGCGGTCCCTCGCTCGCCATGCGCGCAGCCGTCAGCGGATCAGGCTGCGCGTGGAGCGGCCGATGAACTCGACGAACGGCACGAGCTCCGGCTGCGTCGCTGCCGCGGCACGCAATCGCTCGATCGCCGTTTCGAGCGGCAAATCCGACCGATACAGCGTACGAAAGGCATTCTTGATGTTGCGCACCTGCTCGTTCGAGAAGCCGCGGCGCGAGAGCCCCGTGGCATTGATCGAATGCGGTTCGGCCGGGTGGCCGACCGCCATCACGTAAGGCGGCACATCACGCGTCACGGCAGTGTTGTTGGCGATGAAGGCATGCGCGCCGATCTTGCAGAACTGGTGCACCCCGGTAAAACCCGCGAGGATCACGTGATCGTCCACCTCGACGTGTCCGCCGAGGGTGGCGAGATTGGCGAACACGCAATGGCTGCCGACGATGCAATCGTGCGCCACGTGCGAGGACGCCATGAAGAGATTGTCGTTGCCGATGCGGGTGATCGCCTTGTCGTGCGTGGTGCCGCGGTTGACCGTGACGTACTCGCGGAACACGTTACCCTCGCCGATCTCCACTCGAGTCGGCTCACCCTTGTATTTTTTATCCTGCGGCGCATCGCCAATCGAGGCGAATTGGAACACGTGGTTATTGGCGCCGAGGCGCGTCCAACCGGTCACTACGGCATGGGGGCCGATACGACATCCCGGGCCTATTTCGACATCAGGGCCGATGATCGCGTACGCGCCGACCGTGACATCGGGCGCGAGCTTCGCGCCCTCGGCAACCGCCGCGCGCGGATCGATCAACGCGGCGCCGCTCACGAACCCCTCCCGGTCTCCGGCGCCACCATCAACTCGGCCGAGGCGGCTTCGTGTTCGCCGACCCAGGCTGAGGTCTCGAACTTCCAGATGCCGCGCATCTGCCGCTGCAGGCTCGCCTTGAGCACGAGCTGATCACCGGGCTCCACAGGCCGGCGAAAGCGGGCCTTGTCGATGCCGACAAAGAAAAAGCGCGTCTGCTCATCCGGGATCACATCGGCGGTGACGAAGGCGAGTATCCCCGCCGTCTGCGCGAGCGCCTCGATGATGATGACGCCCGGCATCACCGGGCGATGAGGGAAATGCCCGGGGAAATACGGCTCGTTGTAGGTCACGTTCTTGAGCGCGATGATCGACTCGCCCCGGCGACACTCGGTGACCCGATCCACGAGCAGGAACGGATAGCGATGCGGCAGTTGGCGCAGGATGGCGTTGATGTCCAAAGTTACGATGTCGCTCACGTTCTCTCCCCGCCGTCCTCGGCAGTCTGTCGTTCCAGTTCACCGACGCGGCGCGCCAGTCCATCGATCCGTTTGAGTCGCCCGACGACGCGTCGCCAGTCTGCAGCGGGCTCGGCCGGTATGCCGCCCGAATACACTCCGGGTTCACGAATGTCGCCCACCACCAGAGTGAAGCCGGTGAGCGTCACATCGTCGCAAATCCGCAGATGCCCGGCGATGCCGACGCCACCGCCAACGCGGCAGCGCGCGCCGAGATGCGAACTGCCGGCGAGCCCGGCGCAGCCCGCGATCGCCGTGTGCGCACCGATCGTGCAGTTGTGACCGATCTGCACGAGGTTGTCGATCTTCACGCCCTCCGAGATGACCGTGTCCTCAATGGCGCCGCGATCGACCGTGGTGTTGGCGCCGATCTCGACATCTGCACCAATGCGCACCGTGCCCACCTGTGGCACCGCGATCCAGCGCTCGCCCTCGGGTGCGTAGCCGAAACCCTCAGCCCCGATCACGGCACCGGGATGCAGAATCGACCGGGCGCCGATCTGCACGCGCTCAAGTACCGTGACACGCGCCACGAGCCGCACATCCTCGGCAAGTTCCGCGCCCGCCGCGACGATGCAGCCGGGTCCGAGCTGTACGCGCGCTGCGATCTTCGCACCGGCGCCGACGAAACACTGCGCACCGATATGCGCCGAGGGATCCACCACGGCACCGGCTTCGATGACGGCCGAGGGGTGCACGCCGGGCGACACCGGCATCGCGGGGTAGAGTTCGGCGGCGATACGCGCGAACACCGCGTGCGGGTTGCGGCTCAACAGGCAATCGACGGGCGAGGCCGCCTCGAGATCAGGATGCAGGATCACTGCACCCGCACGGCAGCCCTGCAACGCATCGGTGAGCCTAGGGTTGGCAAGGAATGCGATCGAGTCGGGTCCCGACCCTGCGAGGGTCGAGACGCGGCGGATACGCCGCGCGGGGTCACCGCGCAGCGTTAGACCGTATCGAACCGCCAGTTCGCCGAGGGTGATGTCCGCCATCGGCCATCGCCGCGGGCTGCCGGCGCGCCGCTTAGCGCGCGGCCGGCTTCGGCGCCGTCGCCTTCGACTGCAGGCCGGCGATCACGCCCGGGGTGATATCGAGCGCCGTGGTCGCGTAGATCACGCCATCCGTGACCACGAGATCGAAGTTCTGCGCCTTCGAGTAAACGCGGACTTCCTCGATCAGCGTGCGCTGCAACTTGGTCATTTCCTCGTTGCGACGGGCATTGAAGTCGTCGTTGATTTCCTGCTGGCGACGACCGAGGTCGCGCTCGCCATCACGCAATTCCTTCTCGGCGCGCGAGATCTGATCCGGCGTCATGGTGGCTCGATCCTTGACGAGCTTGTCGCGCTTGGTCTGCAAGGAGGTCGCCTGACCTTGCAACTCGCGCTGCTTGGCGGCCGCTTCCGAGCGCAGCGTCTCGATGAGCGCCTTGCCCTGCGGGCTCTCGTCCATCAGCCGCCCGAAATCGAGAACGCCGACCTTGATCTCGGCCATCGCGGGCGCTCCGACCAGAGTCGCCATCGCCGCCAGCACCGGAATCATCACCTTGAAATTCGCACGCATCGCTCGACCAACCTCTGTGAGATGACCGATCAGAACGCCTGACCGATCGTGAACTGGAAGCGCTCCTCTTCGTCCGGGAAGTTCAAGCCATCACCCCGGAAGGGGTTCAGCGGAACTGCGTAACTGAAGCGGAACACACCGAGCGGCGCGAGCCACTGCACCGCGACGCCCGTTGACTGACGCAACTTATCATACCCGAACTTGTACTCGACCGGGGTCACCCCGTCGATACCCGTGAACTTGTAGAACTTGTTGATCGAAAAGACGTTTCCGATATCGAAGAATACCGTCGCACGGGCCGACGCCTGCCACTTTTGCGGCGTCGGAATAATGAGCTCGGCGCGGGCCGCGACCTTGAGGTCACCGCCATAGGGGTTGCCGAAGCTGTCCTTGGGACCGAGCCGGCTTTCGCGGTAGCCACGAACCGTATCGGGACCACCCGCGAAGAAGTTGCGGTACGGCGGCGGCGCGGTGGTGCTGCCGAGTTCCTTGGTGTAGCCGACCTCGGCACCGAAGGCGATCGTCCAGCGGCCGATCAACGGCACGAACTGCAGGTAGTCGTAATTGGCCGAGGCGTACTGCACGTCGCTGAAGGGCAGCGTATAGCTGAGCGAGAGCGAGTGCCGCATGCCGCGGTCCGCAAAGAGTGCCCGGTTACGACTGTCGTAGCTCCAGCCGGCCACGAGCTCGAAGGTGTCGAACTGCGTGGTATCGAGCGTGGTCGAGGGCACGATGAAGCCGCCGCCGTAGTCCTGCTCCGGGATCAACTGCTGGCGATAATCGCCGTTGGTGCGCACCCAACTGCGCGCCTGATCAGCCGAGCCCTCGCCGGTGATCAACGAGGAGCGCTGCGCCGAGAAGCCCACGCGAAGTCCCTGGTACTCGGTGAGCGGGTAGCCATAGTCAACGCCGAGCGCGAGCGACTCCGAGGAGAAGTCCGACGAGGCGGAGACGAACTGCGTAACGTCGCGATAGGTGAACGAGAGCGTTCGCGCGACACCATCGATGTTGGTGTACGGGTCGGTATGCGAGATGCCGTAGACCTTGGAGTAGCGACCGGAGTTCAGATCGATCGAGATGCGCTCGCCGGTGCCCATGAAATTGCTGTCGGCGTAGTTGCCGTTCAGGATGAACGACTGCGATTCGGAGTAGCCGACGCCACCACCGAGCTGCGCCGAGGGACCTTCCTTGATCTCGAACTCCACGTCGACGAGATCAGGCGAACCCGGCACGGGCGTGTTCTCCGACTCCACCTTCTCGATGTACGGCAAGCGCTGCAGACGCTGCTTGGAGCGCTCCACGAGCACGTTCGACAACCAGCCGCCTTCGAGCTGACGCATCTCGCGACGCAGCACCTCGTCGTTGATCTTGGTTACACCATTGAACACCACGTGCCGCACATAAACTCGGTTGCCCGGGTCAACGAAGAAGGTCATGCCGACCTCTTTCTTGGCATCGTCGGTGGTGGGTACCGGGTCAACCTTGGCGAAAGCGTAGCCTTCGAGCCCGAGGCGGTTCTGGATCAGCTCCTGGGTGTTGGTGATCTGCTTCTTGGAGAACGTCTCGCCCGGCTTGATCAGCAGATAATTTTTCAGTTCTTCTTCGGGTACGACGAACGTACCGGCGAGCTTCACCGAACTCACCTTGAAGACTTCGCCCTCGCTCACGTTCACCGTGATGAAGATGTCGTCCTTCTCCGGAGCGATCGCGACCTGGGTCGAATCGATCTCGAAGTTCGCATAGCCGCGATCCATGTAGTACGAGCGCAGTTTCTCGAGATCGCCCTGCAGCGACTCGCGCGAGTAGCGATCGTCTTGGCGGTACCAGGAGAGCCAATTCGGCGTCTTCAGTTCGAAGCCTTCCAGGACATCTTTCTCGGCGTAGGTCTGGTTGCCGACGACGTTGATCTGGCGAATGCGCGCGCGCTTGCCTTCCTTGATGTCGATCTTCACCCGCACGCGATTGTCGGGCACTTCTTGGACCTGGGCGTCGATGCGCACGGCGTACTTGCCGCGACTGTAGTACTGATCCGTGAGGAACTGCTTGACGTCCTCCAGCACCGAGCGATCGAAGGTCTTGCCCGTGGCAAGGCCCACGTTGCGCAGGCTCTTGGTGAGATCCTCGGTTTTGATGTCCTTGTTGCCCTTGAGCTCGAAGCTCTCGATCGAAGGCCGCTCGAGCACGGCGACGACCAGCGTACCCCCGTCCCAGCGCAGTTCCACGTCACGGAAGAAGTTGGTGTCGTACAGCGCCCGAATGGCCTCGCGCACGCGCTGCGGGGTCAGCCGATCACCGATGTTCACCGGCAGGTAGTTGTACACCGTGCCCTCGGAGACGCGTTGCAGACCCTCGACGCGGATGTTGTCGACACGCAGCGACTCCGGAACGGCCTGCTGCGCCCAAGCCCCCGTGAGCGAACCTGCTGCAAGCAGCGACGCGCCGACCCAGGCGACCCAACGAGGCGATGGGCGGATGCCCCACACCGTGCTCAACCGAATCTTGGTGCTCAACCGAACTGCCTCGCAAAATCATTGAACAACGCCACGCCCATGAGCAGCAACAGCAACGCGATGCCGATCTGCTGACCGAGCGCCTGCAAGCGCTCGGAAAGCGGTGAACCGCGCGCCCACTCGATGAGCTGGTAGACGATCTGCCCGCCATCAAGAATCGGGATGGGCAGCAGATTGAGAAAACCGAGACTCAAGGAAATCACGACCAGAAAGCCGAGAAACTCATTGAGGCCCGACTGCGCCGAAGCCCCGGCGTACTCGGCGATCGAGATCGGTCCGGAGAGATTCTTGAGTGACACCTGCCCGAACAGCATGCGAGCGAACATCTTCGCCTGCAGCAGCGTCATGTCGTAGGCGCGCTGCGTCGACTCGCCGAGTGCCTCGATGGGGCCGAAACTGCGCTGCGTGATTCGATCAGCCGGCCAGGGCGGCGGCGGCGGCGTCTCGATGCGGATACGGCCGACCTCGCGACCCTCGAGCAGATCGGCGGCGCTGCGCACCGTGGTGCGAAGGCGGCTGCCACCACGCTCGTACTCGACGGCGATGTCGCGGTTGGGCCGCGCCGAGATCGCCTCGACCAATGCCGGAAAATCTTTGATCGTCTCGCCATCCACGGCGAGGATGCGATCACCCACCTGCAAGCCCGCCAGATCCGCAGGGCCCTGCGCCGTGACCTTGCCGATCACGGGTGGAACGGGCGGAGTCCAAAAGCGCATGCCGATACCGCGCAGCAGCGCCGTGGGTTCAGTGAGCGCACGACGCACAGCGGGATCATCGACCCGCATCTCGAGCGTGCGCCGACCTGAGCCGCGACGCTCGACCTCGATTTCGATGCGCCCATCGTCGCTCATCGCATCGATGAAGCCGAATAACACGTCGGAGTGATTAGTGACCGCGCGACCCTCGACGCGCAGGATCTCATCCTCGTTTTGCAAACCGGCCTGAGCTGCGATGGAGTCGGGCACCACCGGACCCACCACCGGCCGCAGCTGCGGTTCACCCGAGATCCACAACATGCCCCACAGCACGAGGATAGCGAAACCGATGTTGAAAGCCGGCCCCGCGAGCAACACCAGGATGCGCTGCCACGGCGCCTTGCGCGTGAAGGAGCGAGACAAATCGGCCGGAGCCACTGGCCCCTCACGCTCATCGAGCAGCTTGACGTAACCACCGAGCGGTAGCGCCGCGAACACATACTCGGTGCGGTCGGGCCCGGCGACCTTCTTCCAGAGCGGCGTGCCGAAACCCACCGAGAACCGCAGTACCTTGAAATCGAGTTTGCGCGCGACCCAGTAATGGCCGTACTCGTGCACCGTGACGAGCACGCTCACGGCGACGATGAAACCGAGCAAGGTCCACAGCAGCGTCATGATGCGCGCCGGCCACTCGCGCCGAAACGACCCGAGTCGATCAGATGCTGGGCGGCCACGCGCGCGCGGGCATCTGCCGCGAGCACGCTGTCGAGGTCGCTGGCCGAGCCGGCTGCCTGATTCATCACAGCCTCAATGACCGCCGGGATCCCGCTAAAGTTCAAACGCCCCTCCAGAAATGCCGCCACGGCCACCTCGTTGGCGGCATTGAGGATGGCGGGCGCAGCGCCCCCGGCCATCGACGCCTGGCGCGCCAGCGCCAGACAGGGAAAACGACCTGTGTCCGGCGGCTCGAATTGCAGCAAACCGGCCCGGGCCAGATCGAGCGATTGTACACCGGACTCGAGCCGCTCCGGCCAACCGAGGGCGTAGGCAATCGGGGTGCGCATATCGGGCGAACTGAGCTGCGCCAGCATCGACCCGTCGACGTATTCCACGAGCGAGTGCACCAGACTCTGGCGGTGCACCACCACCTCGACCTGCGCCGTCTCGAGACCGAACAAAATGCGCGCCTCGATGAGCTCGAGGCCCTTGTTCATGAGGGTCGCCGAGTCGACCGAGATCTTGCGGCCCATCACCCATTTGGGGTGCTTGCAGGCCTGCTCGGGCGTCGCTGCGGCGATCTGCTCGGCCGTCCAGTCGACGAACGGACCGCCCGAGGCGGTGAGCAAAATGCGCCTAACCCCTTTGGGGGCCTCACCGGTGCGTGCCCCGGCAGGCCAGCACTGGAAAATCGCGTTGTGTTCGCTGTCGATGGGCAGCAAGGTTGCCCCACCCGAGCGAGCGGCCTCGATGAGCATGGGCCCGGCCATGACGAGGGGTTCCTTGTTGGCGATCATCAACCGCTTGCCCGCCCGTGCCGCCGCGAGCGAGGAAGCGAGCCCGGCAGCTCCGACGATGCCCGCCATCACATAGGGCGCTTCGGGCAGCGCGGCCAGCGTATCGAGTGCGCCCTCACCCACCAGCACCCGCGTTGGCACACCCGCCGTGCGCAAGGCCTGCTCGAGGTGGCCCGCCGCCTCAGGCTCGACGAGCGCTGCATAGTCCGGCCGAAAGCGCTGGCACTGCGCGAAGAGTTTGGCGTGATCACGCCGCGCGCCGAGCGCCACCACGCGAAAGCGCTGCGGATGCCGAGCCAGTACATCGAGCGTGTTCTCGCCGATGGTGCCGGTGGAGCCGAGCACGCAAACGCCGATCGGGTCGCTCACGGCAGCCCCGCAGATCCGGCAAGCGTGGACCACCACCCGACTACGGCCCGCCATCCGTCAGCCGCCACGTACCCGCCTTGCAGCAGACCGAGCAGCAAGAAGGGGACTCCGGCCGCGAGGCTGTCGAGCCGATCGAGCACGCCGCCGTGACCCGGCAACAGGCGCCCACTGTCCTTGAGCCCCGAGTGACGCTTCATGAGACTCTCGGTGAGATCGCCGACGATCGAGAAAGCCACTGCGCCGAGTGCCAGCAGCACGGTGGGCCAGAGCGGCCAACCCAAACGCCCGGCGCCCCAGGCCGCGATCAGCCCGGCCACGAAGAGTCCGCCGAATACGCCTTCCCAGGATTTGCCCGGAGACACCTGCGGCGCCAACTTGGTGCGCCCGAAGGCGTGGCCCGCGAAATAGGCGCCGACATCGGCGGCCATGATCACGAACAGCACGAACAGCAACTGCCACACTTGCAGCACCTCGGTGCCGCGCAATGCGCCGAGCGCAAGCCCGAGCGGCGCGAGCGTCAGCACGCCGGCCACCGCCGTAGTCCGTGGTCCCCCGCGGGAAGGGGCCAGCACGATCCAAAGAAATGCGGCCAGCCACCAGAGCGCAGCCAGCGCCATCACCAAAAACAAGGATCCCGCCTCTCTCGCCGACGCGACGAGCACCGCGAGCACCGCCAGCACAAGCGCGACATACGCGCCGCGACGCCCCGCGCTCAGGCGCTCCGGCTCGCCCAGAAATGCACTCCATTCCCAGGCCCCTGCGGCAATCGCCGCCACCACCACCACGAGCGTGGCGGCGGGCGGCAACAAAAACAGGACCAGCAGCACCACCCCGAGCAGCACCAGAGCCGTGGCAATGCGCTGCTGCAGGCCGACGGGCTTGGTCATCCGCGAACCTGTTTGCCGGTGAGCCCGAAGCGCCGCTCGCGCTGGGCAAAATCTTCAAGCGCCTCGCCGAGCTGCGCGATATCGAAATCAGGCCACAGCGTATCGGTGAAGAAGAGCTCGGCGTAGGCAATGTTCCAGAGCAGAAAGTTGCTGATGCGATGATCGCCGCCCGTACGGATGAACAGGTCCGGATCCGGCAAGTCAGCAAGCTGCAGCTCGCTCGCAAAGCGCTCCTCGTCGATCTCCGCCGGGCGCAGCGCGCCACTCGCGGCCTGTTCGGCGAGCCGCCGTGCAGCCTCGAGCACATCCCAGCGGCCGCCGTAACTTACGGCGACCTGCACTCTGAGGCCCGCGTTGCCCGCAGTCAGGGCTTCAGCCTCGGCGATGCGTTGCTGCAGACGTACCGACAGACGCTGTCGGTTGCCGATCACTCGCAGGCGCACCTGGTTGGCGTGCAACTCCTCGACTTCGCGATCGAGAGCGTCCATGAAGATCGCCATCAACGTCGACACCTCGGTCTCCGGGCGTCGCCAGTTCTCGCTCGAGAACGCGAACAGCGTGAGCGCACCGATGCCGAGGCGCGCGCATTCGCGGATCGTCACGCGCACCGGCTCGATGCCGGCGCGGTGACCAAAAGTGCGCGGCTCGCCACGGGCCTCGGCCCAGCGGCCGTTGCCATCCATGACGATCGCGATATGTTCGGGCAGTGCCACCTCGAGTGCGACCTTCGGGGGCTCAGACCTGCATGATCTCTTTTTCTTTGACCGCCAAGGCCTGCTCGATATCGGCCACATGCTTGTCGGTGAGTTTCTGGATTTCTTCCTGCGCCTTCTTTTCCTCATCTTGGCTGATGAGTTTTTCTTTCTGCGCTTCCTTCACATCCTGCAGCACGTCACGGCGCACGTTGCGCACGGCGACTCGAGCGTTTTCCGCATCGCCACGTACCACCTTGGTGACATCGCGACGGCGCTCCTCGGTGAGCGGCGGCAGCGGCACGCGGATCACGGTGCCCGCGGTATTGGGCGTGAGTCCCAAGTCCGATTTGTAGATGGCCTTCTCGACCGCCTGCACCGCCGCCTTGTCCCAGGGCGTGATGACGAGCGTACGCGCATCCTCGACGCTGACGTTGGCGAGCTGCTGCAGCGGCGTTTCGGTGCCGTAATAGTCGACCCGCAGGTTCTCGACGAGGCTCGGGTGGGCTCGCCCGGTGCGCAGCTTTTTGAGATCGGCCTGGAACTGCTGCACGCACTTGGCCATGCGCGCGGTGGCGTCTTTCTTGAAATCTTCGATCATGGTCGGATCCTGTGCGAACTCTGAAGTTACTGGTTATATACGACCGTGCCGATGTCTTCACCTCGGGCGATGCGCAGCAGATCGCCGGCATTGCCGAGATTGAACACCTGCAGCGGCAGTCCGTTGTCGCGGCACATGACAATCGCCGTGGCATCCATCACCGCGAGGCGCTCATCGAGCACCCGATCGAAAGTCAGGCGCGCATACCGTACCGCATTCGGATCCTTCATCGGATCGGCCGAGTAGATGCCATTGACCTTGGTCGCCTTGACGAGCAGCTCCGCACCGATCTCGATGGCCCGCAGCGAGGCGGCCGTATCGGTGGTGAAGAACGGATTGCCGGTACCCGCGGCAAACAGCACCACCCGCCCCTTCTCGAGGTGACGGATGGCCCGACGGCGGATGTAGTCCTCGCAAACCTGGTTGATGCGGATCGCCGACATCACCCGCGCATAGGTGCCGATCGACTCGAGCGCATCCTGCATGGCAAGGCAGTTCATGACGGTGGCGAGCATGCCCATGTGATCGCCCGTGACCCGATCCATCCCTGAGCGCGCGAGGCCCTCACCGCGGAAAATGTTGCCACCACCGATAACCACGGCCACCTGTACGCCCAAACCGAGCAACTCTTGGATCTCGAGCGCAATGCGTTTGAGGATCTTCGGGTCGATACCGTAGTCGGACGAGCCCATGAGGGCCTCGCCGGAGAGCTTGACGAGCATGCGCTTGTAGCGCAGGCCTGTTTGAAGTGTCATCACCAGACTCCTCTTGAAGAAAACCCCGCCGAGGCGGGGTTTCTGTTTGGCGTTCGGTGCAGTTTACTTGCCTGCGGCTGCGCCGCTACTGGCTTTCACCTGGGCCATGACCTCGCCCACGAAATCGTCCTGCTTCTTTTCGATGCCGGCGCCGACTTCGAACCGACGGAAGGCTTTGACCTCGGCCTTGGCGGCCTTGAGCAGTTTCTCCACCGTCTGATCCGGGTCGCGCACGAACGGCTGACCGAGCAGCGTCTTTTCGTTGAGCGTCTTGCGGATGCGGCCCTCGACCATCTTGGCGACGATCTCGGCAGGCTTGCCCTCGGCGAGCGCCTTCTCGGTTTCGATCTCGCGCTCTTTGGCGAGCATCTCGGCAGGCACATCGGCCACCGACAGATACTCCGGGTTCACAGCCGCCACATGCATGGCGATGTCGTGCGCGAGCGTGGCATCGCCACCCTCGAGCGACACCAGCGCGCCAATGCGCGTGCCGTGCCGGTAGGCACCGAGCACGCCCGTGGCCGCAAGCGTTGCGTGCCGACGCACGCTGATGTTTTCACCGATCTTGGCGACGAGCGCCCGACGACGCTCATCGACCGCCTCACCCGAGGGCAGCGCCAGCGCATTGAGTGCCTCGAGCGATGCCGGGTTCGCGGCCAGGGCCACCTTGGCGACATCGGTGGAGAAGGCCTGGAAATCGGCCTCGCGCGCGACGAAGTCCGTCTCGCAGTTCACTTCGACCATCGCCGCCGACTTGCCATCGGCTGACTTCTCGAGAGCAATGACGCCCTCGGCCGCCACGCGGGAGGCTTTCTTGTCGGCCTTGGCGAGACCCTGCTTGCGCATGAGCTCGGCCGCAGCGTCGAGATCGCCCTGCGTTTCGACGAGCGCTTTCTTGCACTCCATCATGCCGGCGCCGGTGCGCTCGCGCAGTTGTTTGACTGCTTCAGCAGTGATGCTCATGGCTCAACCCCTGCGACGCGGCGCGCCCGTGGGGCCGGCCTTGCGACGCGGCGCCGAAGCGCTTGCGGTCGGGGCCACTTCACCATCAGCAGCGGCCTCAGGCACGTCGGCCTCAACCTCTTCGGGCCCAGCGGCCGGAGCCACCGAGGCTGCCATCGGCCGACGACGACCCTGATTCGGGGGCGCAGCGCCACGGCGCGGCGGACGACCCGCCGGTGCTTCGCGACGCGGCTTGGCGCCACGCGAACCCTTCGGCTTCGGATTGCCGTTCTCGTCGAGCTCGACGAACTCATCTTCGCCCGACACCGCGAGCGCCGGGGCCGCAGCGCGACCCTCGATCACGGCATCAGCGATACCGCCTGCGTAGAGCGCGATGGCGCGCATGGCGTCATCGTTGCCGGGCACGAGGTAATCGACGCCATCGGGCGTGCAGTTGGTGTCGACGATGGCGACGACCGGGATACCGAGCTTGTTGGCTTCGTGGATCGCGATCTTCTCGTGGCCGACGTCGACCACAAAGATGACATCCGGGAGCGACTCCATGTCTTTGATGCCGCCCAAGCTGCGCTCGAGCTTTTCCATTTCGCGGCGCAGCATCGTGCCTTCTTTCTTGCCGCGCTTGTCGAGCGAGCCATTGGCCTTCATCTCGACGAGATCGGCGAGGCGCTTGATCGACTGGCGAACGGTCTTGAAGTTGGTGAGCATGCCACCGAGCCAACGCTGGTTGACGAACGGCATGCCGGCACGCACGGCTTCTTTCTGAATGGGCTCGCGGGCCGAACGCTTCGTGCCGACGAACAGCACGGTGCCGCCGTCAGCGGCGACCTTCTGCACGAAACCGGCGGCTTCGGCGAAGAGCGGCTGCGTCTTCTCGAGGTTGATGATGTGAATCTTGTTGCGCTCACCGAAGATGTACTCGGACATTTTCGGGTTCCAGAAGCGGGTTTGGTGTCCGAAGTGGACACCCGCTTCCAGCATCTGTCGCATGGACACGCTGGGCATCGATCTCTCCTTGTCGGGTTGGGCCTCCGCACATCCTCGGCTGCCATCCCCTGCACTCCTCGCGAAGCGCCCGGGACACCCAGCAACCGATGCAACGATGTGCGTGTGGGTTGGTTTACGTTGCCAAAAAAGGCCGCGCTTTATACCATGCACCTCCCGTAAAAACAACGCTTTACGGCCCCCTGAACTTTACGGCCCCCGCCGATGCCCGTCACCGTTAAAAACACCGCCGAACAGCAGAAGATGCGTGAAGCCGGCCGCCTCGCTGCGGAGGTGCTCGACATGATCGGCGAGCACGTCAAGCCCGGGGTCACCACCGACGAGCTCGATGCCCTCTGCCACGACCACATCACCCGGGTGCAGAAGGCGATCCCCGCGAACCTCAATTACCGCGGGTTTCCGAAGACCATTTGCACCTCGGTCAATCACGTCGTCTGCCACGGCATCCCGGGCGACAAGCGCCTGAAAGACGGCGACATCATCAACATCGACGTCACCGTGATCCGCGACGGTTTTCACGGCGACACCAGCCGCATGTATTACGTCGGCAAGGCGCCCGTGCAGGCGCAGCGACTCGCCGACACCTGCTTCGAGGGCATGTGGCGCGGTATTCGCACCGTGGCCCCGGGCGCGCATCTCGGCGACATCGGCCATGCGATCCAAACCTACGTCGAAGCGCAGGGGTTCTCGGTGGTGCGCGAGTACTGCGGCCACGGCATCGGCCGCATCTACCACGAAGATCCGCAGATCCTGCACTACGGCGAACCGGGCACCGGCCTGCAACTGCGCGAGGGCATGACCTTCACCATCGAGCCGATGATCAACGCCGGCAAGCGACACGTGAAATTACTGCCGGATGGCTGGACGGTCGTCACCAAAGATCACTCGCTCTCGGCGCAGTGGGAACACACCGTGCTTGTCACCGACTCCGGCTACGAAGTGCTCACACTCGGAGCCCAGTGATGCCGATCGACGGTCCGCTGGAGGAGTTCGGCTCGCCTTACGCGCGCGGCCCGCTCGACAGCGACCCGAGTCTCGCGTGGCCACTGCTCGATCTGCTTCCCGAACAGCTCGCGGCCGCCGGCGGCACGGCCGAGGCCTACGGGCAAGCGCTGCGCGACGCGCAAGCGCAATTAAAGACTCGATTCGAAGCCGAGGAGCCCGTCGAGACCTTGGTGCGCGCCCGCGCTCGCCTGCTCGATGTGGTGCTGCGCGAAGCCTGGCGCACGCGGCTACCGCAGCACGATGCCGATTGGGCGCTCGTTGCCGTAGGTGGCTATGGCCGCGGCGAACTGCACCCCTTCTCCGATGTCGACATTCTCATTCTGGTGCCGGCATCGCTCGATGAGCTTGGCCGCCAGGCCCTCGAGACTTTCGTCACCTTCCTGTGGGACATCGGTCTCGAGATCGGACACAGCGTGCGCACCGTTGAGGAGTGCCGCAGTGCGGCTGCGGGTGATGTCAGCATCATGACGACGCTCGTCGAAGCGCGCCGCCTTGCAGGTTCGGCACCGCTCGTCAGCGCCCTGCTCGAGGCGCTCTCGCCGCAGCATCTTTGGCCCGTTAAGGAATTCTTCGAAGCCAAAGTGCGCGAGCAAAACGAACGCCACGCCAAAGCCAACGACACGGCCTACAACCTCGAACCCAACGTCAAGACCGGCCCCGGCGGCCTGCGCGACATTCAGACCATCGCTTGGGTCGCCAAGCGCCACTTTGGTGTCGAGTCGCTCGATCAACTCGCGACCCAAGGATTTTTGACCCCGGCAGAGCTACGCCGTCTACAAAGCGCGCAGTCGTTCCTGTGGCGAGTGCGCTTTGCGCTGCACAGCATCACGGGGCGGCGCGAAGATCGGCTGCTGTTCGACCACCAGATGAAACTCGCACGCATCTTCGGCTACGAAGATGCCTCCTTCACACTTGCGGTAGAGCAGCTCATGCAGCGCTACTACCGCACCGTGATGGACGTCAGCCTGCTCAACGAACTGTTGTTGCAGCTTTTTCGTGAAGCCATCCTCGATGAGAGTGCCGAGCCTCAGCCACTGAACCCGCGCTTTCAGGTCACCAACGGCTACCTCGAAGCACTGCACGATGACGTCTTCGTCCGCCAACCTTCGACACTGCTCGAGGTGTTCGCACTGCTGCAGCAAAACCCGGAGATCCGCGGCGTGCGGGCGCACACCATCCGCGCCATCGTCCGTAATCTTTGGTTGATCGACGAAGAGTTCCGCCAGAATCCGCGCAACCATCGACTCTTCCTCGAGATCCTGCGCGCGCCGGCCGGCGTCACCAACGAACTGCGCCGCATGAACACCTACGGCGTGCTCGGTCGCTACATCCCCTCGTTCGGTCGCATCGTCGGACGCATGCAGTACGACCTGTTTCATGCCTACACGGTCGATGCGCACACGCTGTTCGTGGTGAGCAATCTGCGCCGGCTCGCATTGCCGCGATTCGACCACGAGCTACCCGGCCTCTCGCGCATCATGCAGGCGCTGCCGCGACAGGAAGTGGCCTACCTCGCTGCACTCTTTCACGACATCGCCAAGGGTCGTGGCGGCGATCACTCAGACCTCGGCGCAGTCGATGCCGAGTCGTTCTGCCTCGAACAAGGCCTCTCGCGCTATGACGCGCGCCTCGTCGCCTGGCTCGTGCGCAATCACCTGCAGCTGTCGCTCACCGCGCAGAAGCAGGACATTTCCGACCCGAAGGTCATCAACGAATTCGCGCGTCTCGTCGGCGATGAGACCCACCTCGATTATCTTTACGTACTGACGGCCGCCGATGTGCGCGCCACGAACCCGCGCCTGTGGAACTCCTGGAAAGCGTCGCTCTTCAGCGAGATTCACGATCGGGTCAAGCGAGCCCTGCGCCGTGGCCTCGAGTCGCCGATCGATCAAGATGAACTCAAGCAGGGGAACCAGAGGGAGGCGCGAGAGCTCCTGGAAGCCCAGGGCCTCTCGGCGATGGCCATCGATGGCGTCTGGCAACACCTGACCGACAATTGTTTTCTGCGGCACACGCCGCAGGAGATCGCCTGGATCACCCGAGAGCTTGCTGCTCAGCAAAGCGATGCGCCCGTGGTGGCCGTACAGGCCGAGAGCGAGCGCGGCACCACCGCGGTCATGACCTGCGCGCCGCACCGACAGCATGGCTTCGCGCGCACCACCGCCGTGCTCGATCAGCTCGGGCTCAACATCGTCGATGCGCGCATCACACCGACTCGCGATGGCAACAGTATCGATCTCTATCACGTGCTTGAAGAAGACGGCACGCCGATCGCTGACGCCGAGCGCCACGAAGAGATCCAGTACGCCCTCAACCGCTCGCTCGCCAGTGGCCGCGACGGGCTCATCAACGTCACGCGCCGCGCGCCGCGGCAGGTGCGGATGTTCAACACGGCGACGCAGATCAACGTCACGGCCGATGAGCGCAATCAACGCTCGGTGCTCGAGATCATCGCGGGCGATCGCCCCGGGCTCTTGTGTGACATCGGCAAGGTGATGATGGAAGAGCGCATCGATCTGCTCGGCGCCAAGGTCATGACGGTGGGCGAGCGTGCCGAGGACGTGTTCTACGTCAGCGATGCCGAGCACGGGCCGCTTTCGGAGAGCCGCGCCCAGGCGCTCGTTGCGCAACTCACGCAGGCGCTCGAGCGTCGCCGAGCGGCCTGAACCCACAGCCGGACGAAACCGCGTGAACCCCGACCTCTTACGTCTGCAGGCCTACCCGTTCGAGCGTCTCGCCGCACTCAAAGCCGGCGTCACGCCGCCTGCGCATCTGGCGCACATTGCACTGTCGATCGGTGAGCCCAAGCACGCACCGCCGGCTTTCGTCCTCGAGGTGCTGCGCGATTCGTTGGCGGGCGTCGGCAGTTACCCCGCCACGGCGGGTCTGCCGGAGCTGCGCGCCGCCTGCGCGTCGTGGTTGCAGCGGCGGTTCTCACTACCCGCAGAGCGCATCAGCGCAAGCCAGGTGCTGCCTGTCAACGGCACGCGTGAGGCGCTCTTTGCCATCGCGCAAGCCGTGGTCGATCGCAGTCGCCCGGGCGCACTCGTGGCGATGCCGAATCCCTTCTATCAAATCTACGAGGGCGCCGCGCTGCTCGCGGGCGCCGAGCCGCTTTTCATCGACACCCCCGCCGAGCGGGGCTTTTTACCCGATCTCGACGCCGTGCCCGCCGCGACCTGGGATCGGGTGCAACTGCTGTATCTGTGCAGTCCGGGCAATCCCGCAGGCGCCGTGATGAGCGTTGCCCACTGGCGTCGCGCGCTCGAGCTCGCCGAGCGCCACGACTTCATCATCGCCGCGGACGAGTGCTACGCCGAGCTCTACCCCGACGAAGCCGCTCCGCCCCCCTCACTGCTCAATGCCGCACTCGCAGCCGGCCACAGCGGCTTTGAGCGCTGCATCGTGTTTCATAGTCTCTCCAAACGCTCGAGCCTGCCCGGCTTGCGCTCCGGCTTTGTCGCCGGCGATCAGCAATTGCTCGGGAAATTTCTGCTCTATCGCACCTACCACGGCAGCGCGATGCCCGAGCCCACCCAACGGGCGAGCATCGCCGCGTGGAACGACGATGCGCACGTGCGCGCGAACCGTGCGCTCTATCGCGAGAAGTTCGCCCGAGTGCTGCCTATCCTGCGAGAGTGCCTGCCCGTCAGCGCACCCGAGGGTGGCTTCTATCTTTGGCCCGAAGTGGGCGGCGATGATGCCGCCTTCACGCGCGAGCTCTTCGCAGCGACCCACGTCACCGTCGTGCCGGGCTCTTACCTCTCCCGCGGCAGCGCTGGCACAGGCCGCGTGCGGATCTCACTCGTGGCAAGCGTCGACGAATGCGTCGAAGCGGCCCATCGCATCGCAAGTTTTGTCAAAGGACGAACCCCATGACCGACCACACCGCCCTGAAGTCCCTCATCGAAGCCGCCTTCGAGCAACGTACCGAGATCACGCCCAAAAGCATCTCCCGCGAGCTGCGCGTAGGGCTGGACGAAGCACTGGATCTGCTTGATAGCGGCCAGGCTCGCGTCGCCGAGAAGAAAGACGGCAACTGGGTGGTCAACGATTGGTTGAAAAAGGCGGTGCTGCTGTACTTTCGCGCCTGGGACAACAAGCTCATCGAAGGGGGTCACACCCGATTCTTCGACAAGGTACCGCTGAAGTACGCAGCGATGGATGAGGCTACGCTGCGTGCGAGCGGCACGCGTGTCGTTCCCGATGCTGTGGTGCGCAAGGGTTCTTATGTCGGCCCGAATGTTGTCCTCATGCCCTCCTTCGTCAACATCGGCGCCTACGTCGACTCCGGCACGATGGTCGACACCTGGGCGACCGTCGGCTCCTGCGCACAGATCGGCAAGAACGTGCACCTCTCGGGTGGCGTTGGCATCGGCGGAGTCTTAGAGCCGCTGCAGGCGTCGCCGACCATCATCGAGGACAACTGCTTCATCGGCGCGCGCTCAGAAATCGTCGAGGGTGTCGTCGTCGAGGAAGGCGCGGTGATCTCGATGGGCGTATTCATTGGCCAGAGCACGCGCATCTACGATCGCGCGACAGGCACCGTGACCCAGGGCCGCGTCCCCGCGGGCGCCGTTGTGGTACCGGGCAGTCTGCCCTCGAAAGACGGTCGTTACTCGCTCGCCTGTGCGGTGATCGTCAAGCGGGTGGATGCGCAGACGCGCGCCAAGACCTCGATCAACGAACTGCTGCGTACGACCGACTGACCGATCGCACGCAGCCCACGGGACGCCCGCAGTCCGATTTCAGAAGCTCGCCGAGATGGAGGCCGAGTAGCTGACTTCGCGATCGTAGCGGTTGAAATAAACCTTGTTCGCGCCGCGCTGCTGGAACTCCTCATACCCGGTGCGCAGCAGGTTGCGTGCCTCGAACTTCACCTCGACGTCGCGATCGAAGAGCGAAAAACCCTGACGGACCACGAAATCCACGTTGATGCCCGGTGACTCCACCACATCGGGCAAGCCCGCTGCGCCGCGGCTGAATACGCGATCCGCCGCATACGACACGAGCAGTGTCTGCTGCGAGAGTCTCTCGCGATCCTCGAGACCGATCTGCAGGTTGACGAGGTGATTGGACTGACCCGTCAGTTGCGAGCCGTTGACGAAGAAGTTCGTCGCCGGCTGCGGCGTAGTGCCGAACACGTTGGTGATGTCACCGGCTCCCACCTTGATCGACGAGTCGGACCAGGTGTAGTTGGCGATCAACACACCGCGTCGCGAGGCGAAGAACGCGTTATCGAACACGAGATCCATGTCGACGTACTTCTGCGACTCGAACTCGACACCGTACAGGGTGGCCTCGGGAGCGTTCGCGAAGCTCGTCACGGGCGAGTTGTCGTTGAAGCCGGTAAAGCTCTCGATCGGCCGGTCGATCTTCTTGTAGAAGCCGGCCAGGGCGAGACGCTGTTCGGGCGCGAAGTACCACTCGTAACGCAGTTCGGCGTTGGTGAACTCGCTGTCGACCAACAAGGGATTGCCACGGTATGCGCGGTTGCTCTCCGGATCGAAGTAGGCCTGGAACATCAGTTCACGGAACTGCGGCCGGGCAATGGTCTTCGAGCCGTTGAGACGCAGCTGCATATCGTCGCCGAACTTGTAGGTCAGCGTGATCGCAGGCAGCACGTAGTCATTATTGAGGTTAGTACCAGCGGTTGACGACGACGCCGTCTTAAACACCTGCAACGGGCTCACGAGCTGTTCGGCCTTCTCGTAGCGCGCACCGGCACTGAGCTCGAGACCGTCGGCCAACTCGGTCTGCCATTGCAGGTAGCCGGCGTTGGTGGTCATTTCGGCGTTGAACGCCGGATCCGTTTCCGTCGATTCGACCATGCCGATCTTGTAGTACTGGATCACGGCCTTGCCGAGCAGGTAATCGGGTCGGAACATCGCCACGCCGCTCGGGAAATCCGACGGCGCGATCACGAGAAATTCACGCCGCTGCGACTCGCGCTGGGTGTTGCTGTAGTCGTAGCCGCCTGAGATGAAGGTCGAAGGCGACAACTCCCAGGTCAGATCGAGACCGTAAGAAAACAGATCTTCGTCGAGATCCGAGAACGCCGCACGAGCGAAGCCCGTCTGGCCGTTGTCGAGTCTATTGATGAAATACTGCCCGTAAGGACTCGCAGCGATGTTCGATCGCGAGTATCCGAAGCCCAATTCAAAGGGGGCTTTGCGCGAGGAATTGGCAAAGGCCACGCGCGCATCGATCTTCACCGGTTCGAGATTGAAGCCGCCCGTCAACTGTGTTGACCACAACTGCCGCTCGTACCAACCCGTCTCCTGCTCGCGGAAATCGAAAGACGGACGCTGGCTGTTCTGCTTGCCCTCGGCAAGACTCGTTCGCTTCAGCGTGTCGCGCACGATCAGGTTGGTCCAGCGAATTCGGTTGCCTTCACCGTACTCGTACGCCAGGCCTGCGAGGCCGTTGATGACGATACGATTCTCGCTGACCACCTTGCGATAGTCCTTATCGAGACGCGACAGATCGGCACTCGCCGGGGACTGCTCGATGATGTCGCGCGTCTTCCAACTGTTGCTGTAGCCCGCGGTGGCGATGAATCCGAGGTCGCCGTCATCCAGCGACTTCGAGGTTCCGCCGGTGACATTGCCGGAGAAATTCACCGGCAGTTTGTCGATCAGTTGCACGAGACCGTTGCGGGTGTTGACGAATTGCGCGGCGATGGCACCCGCGTCGACCTTGCCCGAACTTAGACGCTCGCCGCTGGCGTAAAACGCGGCAAGCGCCGGCGGCGTGTCGCGCAGGCCGCTGTCGACGCCGGTCGGGTCATACTTGCTGCCGTAGTGCTGGTAACCAATCTGCCCGGTCGTCTCGCCATCGCCACCGATGCCGAGACCCACCTTGAGAAAGGGCTCCTTGGGAACAGCGAGCGTGGTGAGGTTGATGAGACCCCCACCAAACTCGCCCGTGAGGTTCGCCGAATAGCTCTTCTGCACCAGCGAAGACGCAATGATGTCGGTCGGAAAGATATCGAGCGGCACCGCACGTCGCAGCGGCTCGGGGCTGGGCAACGGCGAGCCGTTGAGGAAAGCCTGCGAATACCGATCACCGAGACCGCGAACGTAGACGAAGCCGTTGCTCGCAACGCTCAAGCCCGTGACGCGGCTCAAGGCGCCGGCGACGTCACCGTCGCCCGCTCGTGCGATGTCCTCGGCAGAGAGCACCGAGACCACCTGCGTCGTCGCTTGCTGGATGTTGCGATCGCGACGACCGACAACGACGATTTCACCGGCAATCTCGATGTCGACCGCTTGGGCCTCCTCGGCCGGAGGGGCCTCCGGAGCCGACTGGGCGGCCGCGAGCGGCGAGGCGATCGCCATCGCCAGCAGCAATGTCTTGGAACTGTTCATCGGTTAGAGCGTGGGCAGCGTCGTGCAGGCGCGGTTGGCACTTCCGAGGTTCGCGGTCGCGGAGTTGCAGGTCCAGCCCGAGTACCAGGTGTCGTTGGCGTCCTTCACCGCACCGATGTAGGTGGTGGTGTCGAAGCCCGCCGCGACCGTCTTCGGATCCACGGCCGGACGCGCCGTCTCGTTGGCTCCGTTGATGAAGCCGCCGGTCAGCGTCGGCGACAACGTCGCGGTGTTGTTATTCGCCGCGACGTTGAACACGTCTGAAACCTGCTGCGCCGTGACGCCACCCGAGCCGACGAACGGCGTCGATCCGCAAGCCATCGCCACAGAGCGGAACACCGGGGCACCGATCTTGTCGATCGCCGGATCGGTAGCGAGGATGTTGCTGCCGTTCAAGCGCAAGCACGCAGTCGGCGTGGTGACAACGCCGTTGACCAGCGTCGCATCGGCGGCACCGCGCAGCAGCATCGCCGCCTGGTTGCCGGCCGCGGCGTTGCGGTGGATGAACGTGAAGTTGGCAAGACGCATCCAGGTGCGCGGCGTCTGATTTTCATTGGCGTTGGCCGAGTCGAGCTCGATGATCGAGTCAGCGGCGCCTGAGGTCTTCTGCACCGCGATCACGTACTGGATCAAGCCGCGGTAGCCCGTGTCGAGATCGAGGTTGTCATCGTCGGCGCCGGTGAACACGAGCCACTTGGCGTTGTGCGTACCGCCGAAGAACTCGATCGCATCGTCCGAGCTGTTGTGCGACTGCACGTATTCGATGACCGTGCCGCTGCCGACGCCACCCGTGGTGAGCGCCTGCAACTCGCTGTTGCCCGAGAGCACGTAGCCGGAGTAGCGGATCTGCACGTAGCGCAGCGTGCCGCTATTGTCGGTCGGTGTCGCACCGCCGTAGAGAGCCGGATCGGTCGCACCTTCAACCTGACGCTCGCAGTTGACCGAGCCCGGGGTCGCATTCGGCGCCACGGTGCAATCGGTGATCGGCGCACGACCCGACAACACCACGCCACCCCACTGACCCTGCGAATCATCGTTCGCGAGACCCAAGACGTTGTCACGACTGGTGAATACGATCGGCGAGCTCGCCGTACCGGCGGCGTTGATGCGGTTGCCACGATTGACGTGCAGCCAGGAAACACCGGTCGCACCGAAAATCGTCACGCCCGGCTGAATCGTCAACACGACGGGCGTTTCACCGGCGACGGGGGCCGCGCCACGATCCGTGCCGACATCGACCCGGCCACCGAGTGAGTACAGCAGGCCAGGGATGCGCGTCAGAGTCGAACTGCGCGTAAAGCGCGCCGGCAACTCGCAATTGCGGTAGGTGCCGGTCGGGCCCGTGATCGTGCCGCGGTCCGTGAGGCCGGCGGAGTCATCGATGGTCGGGCAGCCCGGAGCAGGCGTGACCAGCACGACGGTCGGCGGCGGCGGCGGCGGCGGCGGGGGCGGAGTGTTGTTGGTGATGTTGATGTTGCCACCGCTGCCCGGGGAAGAGATTTCCTCCGCGCCGCAGGCGGTCAGCACGGCCACCGAGGCCGCCAGGAACAGAAGATTGCGATGCTTGGCTTGAAGGCTCATGAGTGGCTCCGTTGAAACTGGAGCGCAAACATAGAGGCGCAATGTGACAGCCGCGTGAAGCGCTGATGACACCGATATGAATCGCTCGCCGAGCAAAGCTCGCGCTATGCTTCGCAGCGATATGACCGCGCCGGCATCATTCACCGACCACCCATTCACCGACGAACTGCGCCAATGGGCCTTGGCCGAAATCGCCGCAGCGCGCGCACCGGATGAGGTGCTGCGCGAGCTGATCGCCCGCGGCATACCCGAAGAAATCGCCGTCGATGAACTCACACGACTGCTTGAGTCACGCCTCGCAGAACTCAAGCAGCCCCGCGAGCCTGTTCCCCACGCTGACATCCATCCCGTGCCGGAACCGCTGACGCCGGAAACACCGAACCTCATTCGAGTCGATGGCCGCGAGATCAGCGTGCTGCTGCAGCTCAAGCACCCGCGTGTGATCGTCTTCGGCAACCTGCTCGGTCAAGACGAGTGCGACAAACTCGTCGCGCTCGCCAAACCGCGCATCAGCGCCTCGAGCGTCATCGACATGCAAAGTGGTGGCAACCGCCAGGACGCAGGCCGCACCAGCAGTGGCATGGCGTTCAGGCGCGGTGAAACCAAACTCATCGAGCGCATCGAGCGACGAATCGCTGCGCTGCTGCAGTGGCCCTATGAAAACGGCGAGGCGCTGCAGATCCTGCGCTACGCGGTGGGCCAGGAGTACAAGCCCCACTACGACTACGTGGATCCCACCCAGCCCGGCGCCCTGCCCTTTCTCGCCCGAGGTGGGCAACGGGTGGCCTCGCTCGTGATGTACCTCAACACGCCACCGCGCGGCGGCGCGACGAACTTTCCGGATGTGGGCCTGGAGGTGGCAGCCGTGAAAGGCAACGCCGTGTTCTTCAGTTATGACAGAGCGGAGCCTTCCACGCGCACGCTGCACGGTGGCATGCCGGTCACCGCCGGCGAAAAATGGGTGGCGACGAAGTGGCTGCGCGTCAGCCGAACCGACCCGTGATGTAATCCTCGGTCAGCTTCGCCTGCGGGTTGGTGAAGATCAGGTTGGTGTCACCCACCTCGACGAGATCGCCGAGATGGAAATACGCCGTGCGCTGCGAGACGCGGGCCGCCTGCTGCATGGAGTGGGTGACGATGCAGATCGCATAACTCTCGCGCAGCTCGTCGATCAGATCCTCGATGCGCGCCGTGGCGATCGGGTCGAGTGCCGAGCAGGGCTCGTCCATCAAAATCACTTCCGGGTTCACCGCAATCGTGCGCGCGATACACAGGCGCTGCTGCTGGCCACCGGAGAGGCTGGTGCCTGGCTGATTGAGCCGATCTTTCACTTCTTCCCAAAGGCCGGCGCGCCGCAGACTCTGATTGACGATCTCGTCGAGTTCGCCGCGATTGGCGGCCAAGCCGTGGATGCGCGGCCCGTAGGCGACGTTTTCGTAGATCGACTTCGGAAACGGATTCGGCTTCTGAAACACCATGCCGACGCGCGCGCGCAATTGCACCACGTCCTGACGCTTGTCGTGGATGTCCTGCCCATCGAGGGTGATGGCCCCCTCGACCCGAGCACCCACGATGGTGTCGTTCATGCGGTTGAGGCAGCGCAGAAAGGTCGACTTGCCGCAGCCCGAGGGACCGATCATCGCGAGCACCTGCTTGCGCCCGATGTCGATGTTGACGTTCTTGATGGCGTGTTTGTCGCCGTAGTACACATCGACGTTGCGACAGGAGAACACAGGCTCCGCAACGGTGATCGTACCGATGGTGGTCTTGGCGGCGTCGTTCATGGCGGTTACCAGCGTTTCTCGAATTTGTTGCGCAGCAGCACGGCGGTCGCGTTCATCACGAGCAGGAACAGCAGCAGCACGATGATCGCCCCGGAGGTGCGTTCGATGAAGCCGCGCTCGGGCAGATCGGACCAGAGGAATACCTGCACCGGCAGTGCGGTGGCCGGATCGAACACACCCTGCGGCACTTCGACGATGAAGGCCACCATGCCGATCATGAGCAGCGGCGCACTCTCGCCGAGCGCGCGGGCCATGCCGATGATGGCGCCCGTGAGCATGCCCGGCACGGCGAGCGGCAACACGTGGTGCGCCACCATCTGCAGCCGCGAGGCGCCCATGCCGAGCGCCGCTTCGCGGATCGAGGGCGGCACGGCCTTGAGCGCTGCGCGCGAGGCGATGATGATCGTCGGCAGGGTCAGCAGCGTCAGCACGAAGCCGCCGACGAGTGGCGCCGAGCGTGGCAAGCCGAAGAATCCGATGAACATCGCGAGACCCAGCAGACCGAACACGATCGAGGGGACCGCCGCGAGGTTGTTGATATTCACTTCGATGATGTCGGTCAGCCGATTGCGCGGAGCGAATTCTTCGAGGTACACGGCCGCACCGACGCCGATCGGGAAAGACAGCAGCAGCGTGATGAACAGCGTCAACAAGGAGCCGATCAGCGCCCCGCGCACCCCTGCCTGCTCGGGGTCGCGCGAGTCGCCGTTACTGAAAAACGCCCGATTGAACCGCAGCTCCAAGGTGCCATCACGTTCGAGCGCTGCGATCCAGCCCACCTGCTGATCGCTCAAGCGCCGCTCGTCCTCGGGGGCGTTGCGTGCCACCCGACCCTTGATGAGCATGTCCACGGTGTCATCCGCCAGTACCCAGCGCGTCTCGCGCGTACCGATAGCGTCAGGGTCGGCCGTGATCCGCTGCTGCAACTCGATCGACGCCGCGCTACTCACCAGCCCGTAGAGTTCACGCAGGTCGCGCCGACCCTCGACTTGCGGAAAGCGCGCTTTCAGTGACTCGCGCACCAGCGCCTGATAATCGGCCGTGACGAGATCGTCTGGGTTACGCGTGCCCGCCGGATCGATGATCGCGGGGTCGTAGAACACTTCGACCTTCACATAGCTCTGCTGGAACACCGAGAGCCCCTGCGCAAAGATCGTGCCGAACAGGAACACCACGAACACGAGCCCGGCCAGTACCGCCGTCAGGCCGTAAAATCGGAAACGCCGCTCGGCGCGATACCGCCGGGCGAGGCTGCGCGTCACGAGCGCTTGGGTTTCTGCAGCGGTTCTATTCGTACTGCTCACGATACTTCCTCACCACATACAGGGCGATCACGTTGAGCACCAGCGTGACGATGAACAGCACAAGCCCCAGCGCAAAGGCGGCGAGCGTCTTCGGACTATCGAACTCTTGGTCGCCCACGAGCAGCGTGACGATCTGCACGGTGACGGTGGTCACCGCCTCGAGCGGATTGGCGGTGAGGTTTGCGGCAAGCCCTGCTGCCATCACCACGATCATGGTTTCGCCGATGGCGCGCGAAATGGCGAGCAGCACACCGCCCACGATGCCGGGAAGCGCCGCACGCAGCACCACCTGCTTTATGGTCTCGGACCGCGTGGCGCCGAGCGCATAGGCACCATCGCGCAGGCTCTGCGGTACGGCGGTGATCATGTCATCGGCGAGCGAGGAGACGAACGGGATGATCATGATCCCCATGACAAGCCCGGCGGCCAACGCGCTCTCGCCCGCCACCGACAGTCCCATCGATTCGCCCGCGGTGCGCAGCAGCGGCCCGACCGTGGTCACAGCAAAGAATCCGTACACGACCGTGGGCACACCGGCGAGCACTTCGAGCAGCGGCTTGACGACGCTGCGCACCTTAGAGGGTGCGTACTCCGCGAGGTAAATCGCCGAAAACAGGCCGATCGGCACGGCCACAAGCATCGCGATCGCCGAAATCAGCAGCGTCCCTGCAAACAGCGGCACGGCACCGAAGGCCCCCGAAGAGCCGACCTGATCGGCCCGGATCGCCATCTGCGGGCTCCACTTGGTGCCGAACAAAAAGTCCTGCGCAGGCACGATGCCAAAGAATCGCGTGGCCTCGAACACCACCGACAAAATGATGCCGATGGTCGTGAGCACGGCAACGAGCGAACACAGGAACAGCATGCCCTCGAGCACGCGCTCCACCGAGTTGCGCGCGCGCAGATCCGCGCGGATTCGACCGCGCACCACGAGCATGGCCACGATGCCGAGCGCAAAGGCGAGTGCCGTGAGCGCAAGCCGGGCGATGCCCTGCAAGCGCAGGTATTCACCTGCGGCGGCGGCCGTGGCGGGGCTGACCTGCGAGGCCGGGATGTTGCCCGCCACGACATTGCGCAGGTCATTGAGAAACAGCACAAACTGATCGCTGCTGAGCGAGCGGACCTCCGGCGGCAACTGCGCAGAGATAAGCGCAATCAGCACTTGGTCCTGCACCGCCACCCAAACCAGCACGACGAGCAACGCGGGCAAACCGCACCACAGTGCCGTCAACAGGCCATAGTGACCGGGTAGCGAATGCAGGTTGCGGATGCCCCGCGCGCCACCGACCACGGCCAGAGAGCGCGCCTTGCCTAGCTGATAGGCAATGAACGAGAGCAACAGCAGAGCGATGATCAGGATCGAAGGAGTCATGCGGGGTCGGGGACGGCTTCCTTGCGACGACCCCGCATTTTATCCACTCCGAGGCCTAGCCGGGCGATTGACACGGAAAATTCATCAAAAGGTCCAGTTGACATCCACCTGCAATCGGTCGTAATCCCGACCACGTACGGTGGCGGGCGTCGGAACCGTGACCGCCACCGGTACATCGAGGTTGGTCTCAGTCATCAAATACGACACGTTCACGCGCGCATTGGGCGAGATCTGATACGCCACGCGGAACGCGCTGCCACCACCATCCGTGCTACCGGCCGCAAAGTCCGAGTCGATCCATTGCCCGAACAGCGCGTCCTTCTCGACCTTTTGGTACAGGTAACCGAACTCCCAGGTACCGGGGATGCTGGCGACCGCACGTCCGTAGTTGAAGCCGACCGCGTACGCCGTATCGAGCCCCTGCGCCTGGAACTTCGCCGCCGTGTTTCGGGCGAGGTTGGCGTAGAGGAGCAAGGGGCGATCGGCAAGCTTGAACTGCCACTCGCCGAGCATCTCCACCACATCGAAGTCATCGGCAAGGCAGGTTCCGGTGGCACCCACCACCGCCGTGCGACAGAGCGCCGCCCCGCTGCCCGTGCTGTTACCGAAATATCCGCCCGCGCTACCCGCTTGGATCGTGTTGTAACCGCGCACGGCCGAGTGATCGTAGTAGCTCGCCGCGACCAACACCCGTCCGCCGTCGCCGTACACATTGCGATAGCCACCCTGCACGCCCTGCATGCTCGAGTCCGCGAAGGTGGCTCGCTCGGCGAGCCGCGTCACGAAGGCGCTGCCGAAGAACCCGTTCGCACCTTGCTGCCAACTGGCGGCGAAACCCTCAGGGTTGATGTCGTTATCAAAGAAAAAGCTCGAGGTGCGTACCCAGGGGTAGCGCATCTTGCCGGCCGTGATGCGCCACGCTTCCGCGGGCATCCACTCCATGTAGGCCACATCGAGTTCGATGGGCTTGCGCGAGTTCACATCGCTCAAGGACTGATTCGAGGAGCGCGCATCGGCACCCTCCGTGGTCGCCAGTTGCAGCTCCACGCGCATGGTGTCGTTGACCCGCGCCATCGCGCCGAAGCGCGCGCGGATACGATCACGATTGCGCGTGGCCGTCGTGTACTGCTGATCGATGGTCTCGTTGCGATAGCGGAAATCGCCCTTCCACTGCCAGCGAGCCACCCACCCCGAGGCCGCGCTCTCGCCTAGCGCCCGAGCCAGATTGTCCGCGCCTCGATCGATGGCCTCCTGCTGCTCGGTGCTCGTTTGAGCGAGCGTTTCGGTCTGCTCGGCCGTCTGCTGCAGCTTCTGCGCGCCGGCCTGCTGCGCGGCTTCGAGCTCCGCGAGCCGCGCCTGCAGCGCCGCAAGCTGGGTCTTCAGCGCCTCAAGGTCCGCGGCGAGGGACACGCCTGCAGCCGGTGCCACCGAGGTGCGCGGTGCGGCGTTAACAGCATCTGTGGCGTTGGAAGGGGTGGCTGCGGCAGTAAGCGTCAGGGTGAGCGCTGCTACCGCAGCCCCCGTGAGGGGGCTGCGTTGCATGGAGAGACTCCTGTGAACCTAAGTGGGTCGGGTCGAATTACGGCGCGAAGTTCTTCAGCGCCTTCACATCGGCGCGGGTCTTCGCCAGATCAGACTTCGGCTGCGGCACGAGACCGCGATCGGCGAGGTAACCCTCTTCGCCCAAGGCCTTGTCGCTGACGTATTCATTGACGAATTCCTGCAGACCCGGAATCACGCCGATGTGCGCCTTCTTCACGTAGATGAAGAGCGGCCGCGAGGCGGGGTACTTGCCCGAGGCGATGGTCTCGAAATCGGGCTCCACGCCATCAATCTTCAAGCCACGCAGCTTGTCCATGTTTTCTTCGAGAAAGCTGAAGCCGAAGATGCCGAGCGCCTTGGGGTTCGCCTCGAGTTTCTGCACGATGAGATTGTCGTTCTCGCCCGCTTCGACGTAGGCCCCGTCCTCACGGATCGTGTGGCAAATCCGCTTGAAGCGCTTCTCATCCATGCTGCGCAGGTTGTTGATCCAAGGGTACGTGCGGCAACCGGCTTCCATGTAAAGCTCATGGAACGAATCGCGCGTGCCCGAAGTCGGCGGCGGACCGAGCACCTCGATCTTCACCGCGGGCAGACTCTTGTCCACATCCTTCCACGTCTGATAGGGGTTGTTGATCAGCGTGGTCGGGTTCGCCGGATCCGGGATCTGCTTGGCGAGGGCGAGATACACCTGCTTGCGCGTCAGCGGGAAGGACGTCCCGCGCTTGCTCTCAGAAATCGTCAGACCGTCGTAGCCCACGCGAACCTCGACCACGGCGGACACGCCGTTCTTTTTGCAGGTCTCGAATTCGTTGGCGTTCATACGGCGCGAAGCGTTGACCACATCGGCGTGCTGCGGGCCGACGCCGTTGCAGAACAGCTTGATGCCACCGCCCGTGCCGGTGCTCTCGACCTTCGGGGTCTTGAAGCGGCCCTGCCGCCCGAACTGCTCGGCCACCGCGGTGGTAAAGGGGTACACCGTCGAGGAGCCGACGACGTTGATGAAATCGCGAGCCGATTGGGCCTCGGCCAGCGGACTGACAGCGGCGGCGGCGATGAGCAGGGCCAGGATCTTGGAGGGCTGGAAGCGTCGATTCACGTTACGGTCTCCTTCAGGTGGTGGCGGCACGATAGGCCGCCTGTGTGACAGATTTGTTACATGTTTGTGACGGGCATCTCTTGCACTGGGCGGCCCTCGACTCTATAAGGTGCGCCATGTCGCAGACCCTCGAGCTCACCCAGGACCTGATCGCCCGTAATTCCGTGACTCCGGCCGATGGCGGCTGCCAGCAAGTCATGGCCGACCGCCTCGCCGCAGTCGGCTTCACGATCGAGTCGATGCGCTTTGGCAACGTCGAAAATCTCTGGGCCAAGCGCGGCAACGAGGGTCCGGTGCTCTGCTTCGCCGGCCACACCGATGTCGTGCCCACCGGGCCGCTTGAGGAGTGGCGCACCAACCCCTTTGTGCCGACCCTGCGTGATGGCGTGCTCTACGGCCGTGGTGCCGCCGACATGAAAAGCGGCCTCGCCGCCATGATCACGGCCACCGAAGAATTCGTCCGTGCGCATCCCCAGCACCGCGGCAGCATCGCCTTTTTGATCACGAGCGACGAAGAAGGCCCCTCGGTCGATGGCACCAAGCGCGTGGTCGAGGCGCTCAACGCTCGCCAGGAACGCATCGACTACTGCGTCGTCGGCGAGCCTTCGAGTGATCGCGAAGTGGGCGATACCATCAAGATCGGCCGTCGCGGCTCGCTGTCGGGGCGACTCACCGTGCATGGCGTGCAGGGGCACGTCGCCTATCCGCACTCGGCAGAAAACCCCGTGCACACGCTCGCGCCCGCGCTCGCCGAACTCACCGCGCGCACTTGGGATGCAGGCAACGAGTTCTTCCAGCCGACCACCTTCCAGATCTCTAACCTCAACGCCGGCACCGGTGCGCCGAACGTCATCCCGGGCGAACTGAAGGCGCGCTTTAATTTGCGCTTCTCGCCCGTGCAGACCGTGCCGCAACTGCGCGAAACGGTCGAGGCGATCCTCAACAAACACGGCGTGCGCTACACGCTCGAGTGGTACGTGTCGGGCGAACCCTTCTACACGGCGCCCGGGGCGCTCTCGGCCGCAGCCACCGAGGCCGTGCGCGCCGTCATCGGCAAGGCGCCGGTGCTCTCCACGGGCGGCGGCACCTCGGATGGTCGATTCATTGCGCCGATGGGCGCGCAGGTGGTGGAACTCGGCGTCACCAACGCCACCATCCACAAGGTCAACGAGTGCGTGCGTATCGAGGAAATCGATCTGCTGCACGCCATGTATCGCGGCGTGCTCGAGCGCCTGCTCAGCTGACGAACGCATGGCTCGCCGCAGCGAGCAACCCGCCGAGCAGCGCGCCGGCGAGCACATCCGTCGGGTAGTGCAACCCGAGTACCACACGCGAAGCCGCCACGAGCAGCGCAAAGGGCACGAGCACGAGGGCGAGCTGCGGCACATAACTGATGGCGATCGCCGTGAAGGTGACAGCGTGCAGCGTATGACCCGACGGAAAACTGTAACGATCGAGTGGCGGCATCGCGCATTCGATGCCGATAAGACCGATGAACGGGCGCTCGCGCACCAGCTTTTTCTTCAGTAGTTTATAGAGCAGCAGCCCGGCAGCGCCTGCGAGCAACATTTGTAGTGACGCCTGCAGGCCCTGCTGCCAGCGTTCGAGCCCGACAAAGATGGGCATCAGCGCGATCAGCGCGTACCAGATCACGCCATCGCCGAGGCGACTCACACCGCGAAACAGCGCGCGTACCATGCGGCGCTGACAGGCGGCGTTCGCGAACATGCACATCCGCCGCTCGGCCTGATCGACTCGAAGGAACCAAGTGCTCATAGGCTGCGAACCTCCTCTCGCGACGCCGCCATGACGGGCCTCGCTACGAGATCATCGTCGATGAGTTGCGTGTAGAGTTTCAGCAAGCGTTCGGCCATGTGCCGCGAAGACCAGCGCAGTGCGTCCTGCCGGGCGAGCCCGCCGAGTTGCGCGCGCAGCGCCCGATCGCCGAGCACTCGAGCAACTCCCGCGGCGAAGGCCTCGGTCTCTTCCGGCACGACCACGGCGCCCTGCACACCCGCGAGCACATCCGCCGTGCCCATCACGGCGGTAGACACCACCGGAGTGCCATGGGCCATGGCCTCAAGCAGCACGAGCCCCTGCGTTTCGGTACGCGAGGCGAACACGAAGGCATCGGCCGCGCTGTAGCAGTCGAGCAGGGTCGTGTGCCGATCCATGTAACCTTGGTAGTGCACGTGGGCATCGAGACCGCGTGCGGTGACGAGTGCGCGGATGTGCGCTTCAGCAGGGCCTTCACCCGCGATCACGAGCAGCACGTTGGGCACCTTCTCGCGCAGGCGCCCGAGCATCTCGATCAAAAAATCGATGTTCTTCTCGTGCGCGACGCGACCGACGAACAGCGCCATCGGCCGCTCCGGGGCGATGCCCTGCGCCGCACGGAAGCGCGTGCCATCGCCTTGCTTGAAGCACAGCGGCGGCAGACCCGTGGGCAACACCTCGATCGGCGTCTGCACGCCATAGGCGCGCAGCGCCTCGGCCATTTGCCGCGAGGGTGACACCACCGCCTGCACATCGTGGCACTGCGCCACGGTGAAACGCCGTGCGACATATCGCGTCAGCGCCGAAGGCAGACCCGGCACGTAGTGGTGCAGGTAGTGTTCGAAGTAGGTGTGATAGGTCTCGATCAGCGGCGCGCCCAAACGGCGCGCGAGCCGCACGCCGGCGTAGTGGGCGATGAACGGCGTCTGGATGTGCACCAGATCGACGTCCTCGCGGCGCAGCGTGCGCAGGTACGCCATCAGCTTGGTCCACGAGAACAGGCGGTCCTCGGGGTCACGCGGCACCGGCCGCGAGGCAATGCGTACGAGGTTTGGATCCGCAGCATAGGCGTCCGACCCCGCGGCACGCTCCGCCGCGGTACCGTACTCCGGTGCCACCAAGGTCACCGTGTGCCCTAAGGCTTGCAGATCTGCCCGAAAGGTCTGGATCGACGTTGAGACGCCGTTCACCCTCGGGAAGAACACGTCCGACAACATCAAAATTTTCATGTGATTTACGATAAGTCGCGCATATGACAGCTTGATTGCATAGGCGCATCGTGCACGCGCATCACGCCATCCAAAGATTGAGGTTGGCTGGACGGCCCCATTTGCGGCAGCAATCGCCCCTGCATCGCGACGAACTGACCTGCGGCGTCGAACTCGAGTACGGTAGGTGGCACGAACGGTCGCATGAGCAGCGATGCAGCGTCGAGGCGCACGACAGTACGGGTGTTTCGTAATGCAGCCCCTGTGGCGCTGTGCTCGGCGCGGCTCGCGCGTAAACGCAGGGTCAAACCCTGATCGGCCACCAGATAAGGGAATTCCAACTCCGCGCCGCGACGCAACTCGTCAAGTCGACCTTGCAAAAACGGCACGAGCAACGGACCCGCAATCATTATTGTCGGCGCGGGGAGCACGACCGTCCGTTCCTGCGCGCCGGCACGGATCTGCACCCGCACTCGATCGCCGTCGCGCACCGCCTTCACGTCCTGCCCGACCGACTCGCGTCGCAGCCGGTAACGGACCCACGACTCACCTTGCAGATCCACCTGCTCGTGCGCGACCAGCCGCCCCTCGGCATCCCGCCACTCGCTGACCACCGCATCACCACATCGACCTGCGCCCACCGCAAAGCGAGCCCCGCGAGCCGCCGCCGTAGTCACCTCCGCATCACCTACCAGCGTGGCCGCTGTGGCGTCTTCGACACTGGAAACCAACCCGACGCCGAGAGCGAACACGGACAGCACCGTACGCCATGCGGTCCGTGGGGCGGCAAAGCGTGGCTTCACGCTGCGTCCTGGACGGGCGTCTGCGGGGCCACGACGCGCACGCCTGCCTGCATCTCGGTCCAGTTCCAGATCGCGAGCGAACCGTTACGATCCTCGATGAGTGCAGAGCAACTCTCCACCCAGTCGCCATCGTTGCAGTAGAGCACGCCACCCAGTTGACTGATCTCGGCCCGGTGTATGTGGCCGCAGACGACCCCGTCGACGCCGCGGCGCTGCACCTCGTGCGCCACCGCCTGCTCGAAGCTCGAGATGTAACTCACCGCGTTCTTCACTTTGTGCTTGAGGTAGTTCGCGAGCGACCAGTAGTCGTAGCCAAAATAGCGGCGGATACGGTTGAAGTGTCGGTTCATCTCGATCGAGAAGTCGTAGGCATGCGAGCCGAGTGCTGCAAGCCACGGGCTGCACTTGACCACGCTGTCGAACTCGTCGCCGTGCAGCACAAGCAGCCGTTCGCCGCGCGCCGTGGTGTGGATGCAGTCGCGCAAGATCTCGAGGTTGCCGAAGCAGGTGCCGGCGAACTCGCGAAAATCCTCGTCATGGTTGCCGGGCACGTACACCACCCGCGTGCCATGTTTAGCCTTGCCGAGGATGGTGCGCACGACGTTGTTGTGCTCCTGCGGCCAGTAGAAATTCTTGCGCAGGCTCCACAGATCGACCACATCGCCCACCAGATACAGGTTCTCGGTGTGCACGTCGCGAAGGAAATCGAGCAGTGCGGTCGCGTTGCAACCTCGGGTGCCGAGGTGGATGTCAGAGATGAAGACGCTGCGAACCCAGTGACGCGGATTTTGAGCAGGACTCATGCGCGCGAAGGTTGCGCGCGGCACATGACGCTGAAGTTAATGCAGCGTTAAATTATTGCGACGATTGAACCGCGCCGCGCCGCAGCAGGTTGGCCCACAGCCCCCACACCATCAGCGCGAGCACACAAAGAAACACCCACGCCGGCATGGAGAGGCCGAGGAAGGTCCAGTCGATTTTCTGGCACTCACCGGCTCCGAACAGCACTTTCTTCAAGACCGTAGCGAGCGGGAACACATCGAGCATGTAATCAAGACTCGCGCCGCAGGCGGGCACCGAGCCTTCCGGCAGCCCTTGGATGTACACGTGTCGCCCCGACACATAGAGCGGAAAAAGCGCCGCCAGGCCCAAGAGACCCAAATAAAACCGCTGCCAGCCTATGCCGGCTGGCGCATGTAGCGCGGCTGCGAGGAACACGGCGCCGAGGATCACCACGCCAACCCGCTGAAACATGCACAGCGGACAGGGCTCGAAGCCGAGCGCGCGCTCGGCGTAGAGCGCGTAGGCCATCATGGCCACGCACGCGAGGAAGCCGGCGAGATTGGCGAGGCGCCGCTGCGCCAAAGACAGCGTCAAGCCTTGCCCCCGCGCTGCTTCAATTCGCTCTCAACATCTTCGATGCGCACGTGCCGAATGTCCTTGCCGTGCACCATGAACACCACGTACTCGCAGATGTTCTTGGCGTGATCGCCGATGCGCTCGAGCGCCCGCACCACCCACATCACATCGATAACACGACGGATCGCCCGCGGATCTTCCATCATGAAGGTGATCGACTGGCGCTGGATCGCCTCGTATTCCTCATCGACGAGACGATCTTGCCGGGCCACACGCAACGCGGCCTCCGGGTCCATGCGCGCAAAGGCATCGAGCGAGTCGTGCACCATGCTCTGCACCACGCGACCCAAGTGTTTGACCTCACGGTATTTGTCCGCCGGGCGCTCCTCGAGCGCCAGCCGCGAGGCGATATAGCCGATTTTCTCGCACTCATCGCCCATGCGCTCAAGGTCGGTGATCGCCTTGATGATGGCAACGATCAGGCGCAGATCACTCGCCGCCGGGGCGCGCGTGGCGAGGATGCGCGAGCACTCCTCGTCGATCGAGACTTCCATCTTGTTGACCTGGAAGTCGTCGCGCGCGACCGTTTCACCGAGCAGGCTGTCGCCCTCGACTAATGCCGACACTGCCTTCGCGAGCTGCTGCTCAACGAAGCCGCCCATGGTGAGCACCTGCGAGCGGACGCGCTCGAGGTCCTCGTTGAAGCGACGCGAAATGTGTTGCGAAAGATCGGATGTTTCCATGGCGACAAGCCCTCGAAGGTGATCGACTGCAGCCCGTTACGCTTCAGCCCTTTTAAGCAGAATAGCGAGTGTCGTCCGCCAATGCGACAGGCTCGTGTACCAGCCGCAGCGGCGGGAAGTGGCAACTGAAGGTGCTGCCGCGCCCCTCGACGCTCTCGACTTTAAGCTGGCCACCATGTCGCTGCAGCACGTGGCGCACGATGGCAAGCCCGAGCCCGGAGCCACCCGCATCGCGTGCGCGCCCAGCATCCACACGGTAAAACCGCTCGGTGAGACGCGGCAAATGTTCCTCGGAAATCCCGGGACCCGTGTCTGTGACCGAGAAATGACCGCCGAGTTCATCGACCCACCAGCGCAGCGTGATCGCCCCGCCTGCGGGCGTGTACTTCACGGCGTTGTCTAGCAAATTGGAGAACGCCGAGTGGATGAGCCCAGGGTCGCCCATCAAGCCGTCCGGCGACTCCACCCGCATCTCGATCGTGTGGCGACCCGCATCGCGGGCCGCGGCATCCTTGCGCAGCAGCGCGAGCAGTGCGGCAATATCGATCGGGTTGCCGACGACCTGCTCATCGGTCGCCTCGAGTCGAGACAACTCGAGAAGATCAGCGATGATCGCCGTCATCCGCTCAGCCTGACGGCGCATCTCGAGCAGCGGCGGGCGTAGATCGGCGGGCAGATCCTCATCGAGCGCGAGCGTCTCGAGATAGCCTGCGATCACGGTGAGCGGCGAGCGCAATTCGTGCGAGGCATTGGCCACGAAATCCTTGCGCATGGTCTCGAGGTGCGCCTGCCGGGTCACATCGCGCACCAGCAGGAACATCTGCCCCTCGCCGTAGGGCACGGCTTGGAACTCGATGCAGAAGGCCTCACCGATACGCGGATGCACTCGCAAGCCCGCGCTGAAATCACCCTTTTCCAAATAACGTGCAAACTCAGGCACGCGCACGAGGCTGCTGATCTGCAGGCCGAAGTCAGTCTTGCGGCGCAGTCCTAGCAGTTCGCCCGCCTTGCGATTGAACCAAACGATCTCGCGCAGGGGGTTCAGCGCCACCACGCCATCGGGCATGGAGGCGGTCGAGCGGCGCAGCTCGCGGAACAGGCGCAGGATGCGCTGCTTGTGAAAGCGCTTGCGCCGATGCAGCCGCGAGACCTGCGAGACCAGATCGCCCCACAGACCGCCCGCATCCGGCGGATCACGCCGATTGCGATTGCGCAGCCAATGATCGAACTGGTGCAGGTTGACGAGATGCCGCGTGAGCTCGACGGCGAGCGCACCGCAGATGCCCCACCAGAGGTGACCGATGAGGCCGCCAATCACCGCCCCGATCGCCACCACGAGCACGAGCCGCCACAGCGCGTAGGCCCAGTCCTCAAAACCGTTGTTCAGATCCGCTACTCCACGCGGGTCGAGAAGCGATACCCCGCACCCCGCACAGTTTGCACCATGCGATCGTACCCGAATTCCTCGAGGGCCTTGCGCAGACGGCGGATGTGCACGTCGATGGTGCGCTCTTCCACGTAGACGTTGCCGCCCCAGATCCGATCGAGCAGCTGCTCGCGGGTGTAGACCCGGTCCGGGTGGCTCATGAAGAACTCGAGCATGCGGTACTCGGTGGGCCCGAGGGTCACGGGCTTGCCCTGTGCGAGTACGCGATGGGCGACGGGGTCGAGGGCGAGACCCTCGAACTCCAGCAGTTCGCCTTCGACCTGCGGGTCGACGCGACGCAGCACCGCATTGATGCGGGCCGTCAGTTCGCGCGGCGAGAAGGGCTTGGTGACGTAATCGTCCGCCCCGCCTTCGAGCCCGGCGACCTTGTCGCCCTCCTCGGCCCGCGCCGTGAGCATGATCACCGGCAGATCTCGCAGGTTGCCGTCGCGTTTGACCTGCCGCGTGAACTCGAGGCCGCTCATGTCGGGGAGCATCCAGTCGACGAGCATGAGATCGGGGCGCTTGTCCGCGAGTTGCGCCCGCGCAGCGCGGCAGTCCGCGGCCTCGCGAACCTCGAAGCCGGCGCGACGCAGGCCGAAGCTGATCATGTCGCGGATGGGTTTTTCGTCTTCGACGACGAGGATCTGCTTGGGCGCCATCAGGGGAAGTCGGGTGGTCCTTGTTTCAGCCATATTTCACCCGAGACGTGTTGCAACCCTGTGACAACTCATGCCAGCGCCCCGGGCAAGGCCTGCGGCACCTTGGCCACCTCGTTGCGCAAGTACACGGGCTGCGCCTCGGCAGGCTTGAGAATGCGGCCCGCGGCCCACTCCGCGCGCGCAAGCGGCAGCAGCTCGCGCGCCTGCGGCAAAACGTCGGCAAAGATTTCATTGAGCGTGACCCCCGCCGCATGAAGCTCGCAAAGCTGCGGATACGCCCGAAACCCATGCCCCGCGCCAACCCAAACACCCGGCACTTCGGGCAGCACTACCTCACCGGGCGGTCGCACGGACTCGGGGAACATCAAAACGGGTAGACCATCGTCCCCTCGTGCGAAGGCCGCTGTGTAAACCTCGCCCATACGCGCATCGTTACAGACGAGCACATGCGTCGCCGCGGGTGCACGCTGCAGCGCCTGCAAGGCCGAGGCGCCGAGTGTCGACACCGCGAGCACCGGCAACCCTGCGCCAAACGCCAAGCCCTGAGTCACGGCTGCAGCGAGGCGCAATCCAGTGAAGCTGCCCGGCCCGCGCGCAAAGGCGATCGCGCCGAGTTCCTGCAAGCGAAGTCCCGCCTCCGCGAGCAGGCTGTCGACCATCGGCAGGATCAGTTCCGCATGGCCGCGAGGCGCTTCGACCGAGCGCGTGAGCACACGCTCCGGCTGACCGGGCAAGCACACGCCGAGTGCCGCCGAGCAGGCTTCAGTCGAGGTATCGAGCGCTAGCAGGTGCATGCGGCGTCACAGTCCTTAGGGTCGCTTCAACGCAAACGTCGCAGGAAGCGCAGTGCCTCCTGGAGTGACTGCGTCGCCGGCATGGGAGGCAGACTCGCGCGAAACACGCGGCCGTAACTCTTGCCGAGCAGACGCGGATCACAGATGACGATCATGCCACGGTCCGTCTCGCTGCGGATGAGCCGCCCCACGCCCTGCTTGAGGGCGAGCACGGCCTCGGGCAGTTGATAATCACGAAAAGCATTGCCGCCGCGACGCTGCAGGTACTCGATGCGCGCTTTGGTGAGCGGATCGTCGGGTGAAGCGAACGGCAACTTCTCGATGATCACGAGGCGCAGCGCCTCGCCCTTCACGTCCACCCCTTCCCAAAAACTCGCCGTACCGAGCAGCACCGCATTGCCGTGCTCACGAAACTCGCGCAGCAACCGCTCTCGCGGCCCCTCGCCCTGCACGAGAATCGGCACCTCGGCCGCGCCATCCCAGCGCGCTCGCAACTCGGCCGCTCCCTGCGCGAGCGCACGGTGACTCGTGAAGAGTATGAACGCGCCCCCGCCCGACACTTCAAGCAGCGGCAGACTTGCGCCAATGACCGCAGGCACGAAGGCGGGGCTGGAGGGCTCAGGCATCGACGCCGGCAGATACAGCATCGCCTGCTGCTCGAAATCAAAGGGGCTCGCAATGCGCAGGCTTCTCGCTTGCTCGAGGCCGAGCCGCGAGGCGAAGTGACTGAAATCATCACTCTCTCCCGAAGGCACCGAGAGCGTGGCCGAGGTGAAGATCCAGGCCGCCGGGCGCGCCTCGATCAAGCCCCGAAAGCGCGCCGCGATATCAAAGGGCAGCAATCCCAAAGAATACCCGCGCCCCGTGAACTCGACCGTACGCGCACCCTCGTCATCACCACAAAGCGTGATGCGCTCGAATGCACTGGCGAGTTCGATCGCGCGCGTCGCCACCTGTGCGACCGCGGGCTCACGCGAGGCATCGGCGAGGGTGGTCGCGTAGTCGCGCAGCGCTGCCACTACGGCCAGTTGCGCGGACTCGAGATCCGCGGAGAGCTCTTCCCAGCGTAAGCGCGCACCCGGTCGGGCGCTGCCGGCCAGCGTCGCGAGCACCGCCGATATCGCCGCCTCAACCGCCCGGCCGGCGTTGCCGATCTCGGCGAGCGAACCGCCTGCGCGCAGCAGCGATGCGCGCCCTTCGGCCAGTGCCATCTCGACCTGCCGACTGCTCACCGAGACACCAAAGAATTGGGTCGCCAGATCCGGCAACTGGTGCGCCTCATCGAGGATCACCGCATCGGCCGTGCCCAAAAGATCACCGAAGCCGTCTTCTTTCAAGGCCAGATCAGCGAGCAGCAAGTGATGATTCACGATCACAAGATCCGCGCCCTGCGCCTCGCGCCGCGCCGCCACCACATGACAGTTACCGTAGTCGCTGCAGCGCTGGCCGAGACAGTTCTCGCGCGTGGAGGTGACCTTGGGCCACAGTGCCTGGCCCTCGGTCAGACCCGGCACCTCGGCCAGATCCCCCGTCGTTGTGGTGGCCGCCCAGGCTTCGATGCGTGCGAGCAGGGGCTCACGCTTCGCGATGCCCTCGAGCGCCCCCTGGGCCAACTCGCGCTTCAAGCGATACGTGCAAAGGTAGTTGGAGCGCCCCTTGAGCAGCGCCACCTTGGCCGGCGCACCGAGTGCACCGGCAACCAGCGGCACGTCTTTGGCAAACAACTGATCTTGCAAGGTGCGCGTACCCGTGGACACCAACACCCGCGCGCCCGCGAGCAGCGCGGGCACGAGATAGGCGAAGGTCTTGCCGGTTCCGGTGCCCGCCTCGACGAGCAGCGGCGTGCGCTCGGCGAGCGACTCGGCCACCGCCTCGGCCATGCGGATCTGCGCGCGGCGGGGCAGGAACCCCGGCAGATGCCGCGCAAGCGGCCCTTCGGCGCCCAGAATGTCGTCGATCTGCTGCATGGGGGCCGCACGCTACCCCCTCGCAGGGTGCCTGTCGAGCCTTGAATTCATTCGGTTTTTCCCACGACTGCCGCATTGCGGCCGACCCCGCCCGGCGCCGCCGCAGACCCGCCTCAGGCGTTATAATCCCGCGCTTTAGATCACGACCTACCTATCGGAGCCATGATGGCCACAGCCGTTGAAACAATGCCGCCCTTGCCGGGAATCTCCACTCAAGTCGCCGACTGGGTCGCCTCCGTGCGCGAACTCACGCAAGCGGACGCCGTGCATTGGTGCGAAGGCTCTGATGAGGAATACCGCACGCTGCTCGCGCAGCTGCAAAGCTCCGGCGAACTTCAAGCGCTGAACGAGGCGCACTACCCGAACTGTTTCCTCGCCCGCTCGCACCCCTCAGACGTCGCGCGCGTCGAGCATCTCACTTTCGTCTGCACCACGAACCCGGAAGACGCCGGTCCGAACAACAACTGGATGGCCCCGAACGAGGCGCGCGCCAAGATGCGCGAACTCTTCAAGGGCTGCATGAAGGGTCGCACGCTGTATGTCGTGCCCTACTGCATGGGTCCGATCGACTCGCCGTACTCGCGCTGCGGGGTTGAAATTACCGACAGTGCATACGTTGTCATCAACATGATGCTGATGACGCGCGCGGGCCGCGCTGCACTCGAGCGCATCGGCCGCGAGGGCACGTTCGTGAAGGGCTTGCACTCCACAGGCGAACTCGACCCGAACCGCCGCTTCATCATGCACTTCCCCGAAGATCTCGCCATCGAGAGCTTCGGTAGCGGCTACGGCGGCAACGCGCTGCTCGGCAAGAAGTGCCATGCGTTGCGCATCGCGAGCTACCAGGCCCGCAACGAGGGTTGGCTCGCCGAGCACATGCTCATCGTCGGCCTCACGAGCCCGAAGGGCGAAACGCACTACGTCGCGGCGGCCTTCCCTTCGGCCTGCGGCAAGACCAATCTCGCGATGCTCATTCCGCCGGGCTCCATGCCGGGCTGGACGGTCACCACCGTGGGCGATGACATCGCTTGGCTACACCCCGGCCCCGATGGTCGGCTCTACGCCATCAACCCCGAGGCCGGTTATTTCGGCGTGGTGCCGGGCACCAACCCGAAGACCAACCGCAACGCCTTCGAGATGATCCAGCGCGACACGCTCTTTACGAACGTGGCGCTCACCGCAGATAACCAACCGTGGTGGGAAGGCCTCGAGAGTGGCACGCCGGTCACCGACTGGCAGGGCCGCCCCTATGACCCAGCCAACGGCCCTGCGGCTCAACCGAACTCGCGCTTCACGGTCTCCGCCAAGCGTAACCCCAAGTACGCCCCCGAGGCCGACAGCCCGCGCGGCGTGCCGATCTCGGCCATTATCTTTGGGGGTCGTCGCCGTGGCGTCGCGCCGCTCGTGTACGAAGCGCGTGACTGGAACCACGGCGTTCTGGTCGGCGCCTCGGTCGCCTCGGAGACGACCGCCGCCGCCATCGGCCAAGCGGGCGTGCTGCGCCGCGACCCCATGGCCATGAAGCCCTTCGCCGGCTACAACTACGGCGATTACTGGGCGCACTGGTTCTCGATGGGCAGCAAGCTCAAGCACCCGCCGAAGATCTATCACGTCAACTGGTTCCGTCGCGACGCGCAGGGCAAATTTCTTTGGCCGGGCTTCGGTGACAACCTGCGCGTGCTCTCCTGGATCCTCGATCGCTGCACGGGTCGCGCCAACGCGCGTGAGACCGCCATCGGCAACCTGCCACAGGCGAGCGATCTGCATCTCGAGGGCCTGGAGATTGCCGAGGCCGCACTCGAGGAGTTGCTCTCGGTGAATGCCGAAGAGTGGCGGAGCGAAGCGGCGGATCTTGAGAAGTATCTCGATGAATTCGCGGCACGCACGCCGCAAGCCCTGCGCGCCGAGGTCAAGGCGCTGCAGCAGCGGCTCGGTTGATGCGCATGGCGCTGCGTGCGGTGTGGGCGGCGCTTGTCGCCAGCGTCGCGCTCAGCGCGATGGCGCAACCGGCTGCGCCAGGGTCGACGACACCCGCCGAGGCTGTCCCGCCGCCACCACCGCCCATCACGCTGCCGCGTGAGGTGCTGCAAAGCGCCATCGGCCTGCGCGAAGAAGCCCTGCGCTCCAATCTCGCCTATCAACTGCTCGAATCTTTGACGACTGAAGTGGGGCCGCGCCTTGCGGGCACGCCCGGGGATCTCGCGGCAGTGGCGTGGTCGCGCCGCAAATTCACTGAGCTCGAGTTCAGCAACATCCGCACACCCGAAGTCATCGTGCCGCAGTGGGTGCGCGGTGAGGCGAGTTTCGATGTGCTCGCGCCCTTCCCGCAGCGCATGGTCACGCTCGCACTCGGCGGCAGCGTCGGCACGCCCGATGAAGGGCTGATCGCACCCATCGTCATGGTGCGCGATGTGCCGGCACTGCAAGCGCTGCCTGAAGGCGCGGTACGCGGCAAGATCGTGTTTTTCAATGGCCGCATGCAACGCACGCGCGATGGCAGCGGCTACGGCAAGGCCGTGCGCTCACGCACCGAGGGTCCTTCAGTCGCGGCGTCGCTCGGCGCAGTGGGTGTGGTGATTCGCTCGATCGGCACGAGCAATAACCGCATCGCCCACACCGGCACGCTCTCCTACAACATCAGCGCACCGCGCATTCCGGCCGTGGCCATCTCGAACCCGGATGCCGACAACCTCGAGCGCCAAGTGGCGCAGCTCAAAAACGGCGCCGCGCGTGAAGTGAGCGTGCGCTTGCGCGTGACCGCGCGCGATCTGCCGCAGGTGCGCTCAGCCAATGTCATCGCCGAAATTCCGGGTACCGATCTTGCTCAGGAGATCGTGCTCGTCGGCGCCCATCTCGATTCTTGGGATCCGTCGGTGGGCGCACAGGATGACGGCGCAGGAGTCGCCATCGCTATGGCGACCGCCAAGCTCGTCGCCAACATGAACCCGAAGCCACGGCGCACGATCCGTGTGGTGCTGTTTGCCAATGAGGAATTTGGCCTGAGCGGCGCCAATAGTTATCCGGCCGACGAAGGCGATGCCTCGGTCGATCGACACGCCTTCGCGCTCGAAGCGGATCTCGGTGATGGTCCGGTGTGGAAACTCTCGGCTCGAGTGCCCGAGCGCTATTGGCCGGTGGTCGACAATGCGCAGAAGCTCGTCAAGTCACTCGGTGTGGAGCTTGGCGATAACGAGGCGAGTGGCGGCGCTGACCTTGGGCCCTTGCGCCGTCGTGGTGTGCCCGTGCTTGCCCCGCAACTCGATGCCACCACCTACTTCGATGTGCATCACACCGTGAACGACACGCTCGCCCAGGTCGACACCTCGCACCTGCAGCAGTCGGTGGCGGTGTTCGCGATTGCGACCTACCTCGCTGCGATGGTGGATGGCCCCATCCCGCGGCTGCCGATCGACCCGGCAGCGCGCTGAGACGACCGCTTAGGCTACGCCTAAAAAAAAGGCGACAGCGCGAGTCGCGCGGGCCATTGTCTTTTCATCGACACGGCCGATTCGTTGACCAATCCGACTTCGACTGACGGTCGAGACCTTGTCGATCATTAATTGCGAGGGTTTCCGCAAGCCTTCCACTTCCTCGACCTCAAGCGGCAAGCGAATCAAGGGCGCGTCAATCAGCGTTGAGGTCAGCGGTATTACCGTGATCGACGGCAGATCGCAGAACAAGTCCGATTGCAGGATCAGTGCCGGACGCGGTTTGCCTAACTCCGCCGCCAAAATGACGGAGAAGATATCGCCGCGCCTCACGTCCAGTCGCCGGTATCAATGATGGATTCGAGCTGACGCAGGACTCGCCGCTCGGAGGAGCTGGCACGAACCAACAGCGCCTGGCGACGGCACTCGGCCGCGAACCCCCGACGATCGACATCGGGCACCCAAATCTGCACCAGCTTCAGGCCCGCCTTGCGCTGTTGCTCGCGGTACTTGCGGACCCTCGAGTTTGTCGGCTGTACCATACGATCATTGACCAACTTTGTTACATGAAACATGGTGATAGTGCCTCGTCATTTCGTTACATGCAACGTTAAGCTCCGGGACATGGCGTGGTCGATCATTGTTTCGATGCTAAACGCCACGATTTACCGCTAAACTCGCGCCATGGACTTTCAATCGCCGGAATTTTGGATCGCCCTCGGGCAGATCATCATGATCGACATCCTGCTCGGAGGCGACAACGCGGTGGTGATCGCGCTCGCCTCGCGCCGCCTGCCCGATGCGCAGCGCAAGCAGGCGATCTTCTGGGGCATGTTCGGTGCGGTGGCGCTGCGCGTGATCCTGATCTTCTTTGCGCTGCAGTTGCTGAAGGTCCCCTTCCTCAAGATCGTCGGCGGGCTGTTGCTGCTCTACATCGGCATCAAACTGCTGCTGCCGCAAGATGAAGACGGCGGGCACGATATCGACGCTAGCACCCACCTGCTCGGCGCCATCAAGACCATCGTGCTGGCCGATGCCGTGATGAGTCTCGATAACGTCATCGGTATCGCAGGCGCTGCCAAAGACAGCCTCGGACTCGTGGTCTTCGGTCTGCTCTTCAGCATCCCCATCATCATCTGGGGCAGCCGCTTCGTGCTCACGCTGATGGATCGCTTCCCGATGGTCATTCTCTTTGGTGCCGCACTGCTCGGCTGGATCGGCGGTGGCATGCTCGCCGACGATGTGGTGCTCAAGCCCTGGACCACGGGCTACGGCGCCACCGCACACTACGGCGCTGCCGTGGTCGGCGCGCTCCTCGTGGTGCTCGTCGACAAGGCGCTCGCACGCAAGGCGCCCGCCACGGCGCATGCGAAACCGCCCACTGATCTGATCGACAAGCCCTGATCGATAAGCCCTGAACGCCAACCTCTGCTCGCCCCCTCGAAGGTGAACCCCATGCTCACGCTGCTCATTCCCGTCGATGGCTCCGATTACTCACGCCGAGCCGTGGACTACGCCATTCGCCGCGCCGCCGCCACGCAAGGGCCGACCCGCGTGCACCTGCTCAACGTGCAGGCACCCATCGTCACCGTGAACGTGAAGCTTTTTGTGAGCCAAGAGAGCCTCGAGACCTACTACCGCGAGGAAGGCACCAAGGCCCTCGCGGATACCCTCGCCCTCGCGCAGAAAGCGGGGCTCGAGACTCACCCGCACATCGGTGTGGGTGACGCCGCCCGGGTGGTCCTTGATTACGCGGCCGAAAAAGCCGTGGATGAAATCGTCATGGGCAGCCACGGCCGCGGTGCACTCGCCGGCGCGCTCGTCGGCTCGGTCGCGCAGAAAGTGGTGCACGGAGCGAACGTGCCGGTGGTGCTCGTCAAGTAGGGTTTATTTATTACGCGGCAGTAACGCTACAAATCCCCTAGCAATTGGTTCCAGTCATTGGGGCGATTGACCGAAACCATAACGATCACTTTGCTCTGCTTGTGGTAGCGAAAAAATAATCGGTACTGCTG
>VEQP01000023.1 GCA_018883185.1 Nevskiaceae bacterium
TCCATCAGGTCATAGAGGCAGACCAGCGGGTCGTTGCCTTCGTGCTCGCGCTGCGGGAAGGGCAGGACTACGACAGTCCGAACTACCTTTTCTTCAAGACTCGCTATGACCGCTTTCTGTACGTCGATCGTGTGGTGGTCTCGGCGACGGCGCAGGGTCGTGGGCTGGGCCACGCGCTCTACGAGGCAGTGTTCGCCCATGCGTCCCGGTCGCAGTTGCCGTGGGTCACTTGCGAGTACGACATCGTGCCGCCGAACCCCGCGTCTGAGCGCTTCCATCGAGGCTTCGGTTTCACGGAGGTTGGTCGTCAGACGGTTTCTGCCGGGAAGAAGCAGGTATCCCTGCAGGCTGCGCCGGTGAGGTAGCGCGACATCGGCGGAAAGCGGCACGCGACGATTGATTGGTACAAAGTGATCATTCTTCTTTAGCTGGATATCGAGCTCATGTCAGCGGATAAAAAAATTTCGTGCGTCGTTGCGGCCTGGCTGCTCGCGGCCGCTATGGCGTCATTCGCCGAGGCCGCGCCGGTTGACGACAAAGTCACTCCGTGGCCGACGGATGAGGGGATCCCCGTTAATCAATGGTATATGCGGACCACTGACGCGGACGGTACGAAGCTGCGCCACTACATCGCCGAGTACGGCGCCGCAACGAAGCCGGAAAACACGGTCATCGTGTTGCACGGCGGCTGGGGCGCCGAGCACAGCTATCTGGTGCCCGCCATCCGCCCGCTGGCTGACCGCTACCGCTTCGTGCTTTACGACCAGCGCGGTTCGCTACGGACGCCCGCGGATTCCGAGGACATCAGTTTCGCTGCGCTGGTCGAAGATCTTGATCAGTTGCGTCAGCGTCTGGGCCTCGAGAAGGTCACGCTGATGGCCCATTCAATGGGCAATCATCTGGCCTACGGTTATTTACGCGCCCATCCAGACCGTGTTGCCGGACTCGTACTTGTCGGTGCCGTGACGCCGGACCGGTTCGGTGTCGATGAGCCTGTGTTCCTGCACGACGTGTGGCCGAGTTTTTCGCAGGCTGACTTGAAGGTGATCGCCGCGCGGCGCAGCAAGTGGGAAGCTGATTTTAACGAACGGGCCTTAAGGATCATGGTTGCGGAGGGTCTCATCCCTGCGGACTGGGCCAAGGAACATCCGCCGGGAACCGACCCGGATTTCAAGAGCATCTATAAATGGACTGACCAGCAAACCACGATGGCTTGGCGCATCCAATTCACTGCCGTGAACACCTATGACAGCAGGAACTGGCGGCAGATGGCGGGCGGCCAGGTGTTTTACAACGAAGAGGTCGCAGGGGGCGTTCTTAACGACCCCAAGTTCGACGAGGCCGTTGCAGGATTTTGGCCCGCGTTGAAAGCGTTCAAGGGGCCAGCGCGCGTCATCATCGGCACGGATGATTACGTCGATCTGGGTCCCACCTACTGGCCCCTGCTCATCAAGGCGATGGCTGACGCGCGGCTCGATACGATTCGCAACGCCGGCCACTCGAGTTGGATGGACCAGCCCGAAGCCTTTACGCACGCCTTGCGTACGGCGCTCGCGGACACGACGGGTCGCGACAAGTAATCGACAGAGTTCCCGCTCCGTTCGCAGCACACCAACGCCCGTTTTTGAGCGGTATGGGCTTTGTCGGGATCGCTGCACCTCGACTCGCAAATGTGCGATCCGGCCTAGATCGAAGGTTGAAACAATCTTATCGACCTGTCCGTCCACTCATGGACGTTCCCGGTCATGTTGTACAAACCCCACGCGTTCGGTTGCTTGAGTGCGACGGGGTGGGTTTTGACAGCACTGTTTTGCTTGTACCAGGCGATGGCCGCCGCCACGACCCCGCGATCGTGCTGCGCGCGGTCAAGGTCATTGACTTCATGACGGCGCACTGGGCGCATCTGCCCTCTGAATGGCTCGACCTCTGCTCGCGCCGCACCGTCAACGAAGTCAAAGGCGTGAGCCGCGTGGTCTACAAAATCACCGGCAAGCCGCCCGCGACGATTGAGTCGGAACGATAGGAATTCCGTCTCGCTACACTATTCGCGGTCGGGGCTCGAGAAATACCCGCCGGCCCTTTCGTGTTCTCATCTTGATTGTCGCGCAGCCCCGAACAGGGGCTGCAGCAGGCGGATCCGCTTGATCAGCAACTCGTGCAGCAGTGCGCAGCCCAGTACCGTGCCGGCGAGTATGACGCACGCCTCCAACCAACCCGCGAGGCCGAGCGGTATGGCCAGGAAGGCAAGCGGAACGATCAGGCTCTGGTGCAGGATGTACCACGGGTAGACGGCTTCATTCGCGCGCGGCAGCCACGGCCACGGCCGGTCTAGCCAGCGGTGTCCGAAGGCCAGGATGGTGAGCAGCGCCGTCCAAAGATAGAGCGCATGAGCCCCCCGGGAGATCATCGACCAGTGCCAGTCGGGCATGTCGGCCGGATCGACCGTCACGAGGCCTGCACCAACGAGCCGAAGGAAGAGGTACAGGATCATCGATGTGGCTTCGATTGCGAGGCACGCCCAGCGCATTCGATCTATGCGCGCCCAAAAACGTGGATCGCCGCCGAGTGCATAGCCCATCCCGAAGCAGGCAAGGTATTTGGCGTGGGCATACCAGTCGCCTTCCAGTGCGTGGTTCTCGGGAAAGCGCGGCTCAAGCAGATACAGGGCGCCGAAGAACCACGCCGCCGGCAGGGCGACGAGCACCGCAGCCGGCCATCCCCCCGGTGCCATGCATCCGGCCGCCAACCGCACACCTGTACGCGTACGGCAAAGCGGCAGGATAGCGAGCAGTAGCAGCGTGTATGCCCAAAGATAGGATAGGAACCAAAGGTGGTTCCAGGTGATGCCGTATGCGGCGCCGGCGAAGCCGCCCTCAGGCCATGGGCGGAACTGCAGGTAGCGCCACATGAACGTGCCAAAGCCTGGCTCAACCGCACCGTTGGCGACCGCCTCGCAATAAGCCTGCACCGGGACGACTGCGATCATGCCGAAGGCGAGCGGCATCAGCAGATGCCCGCTACGCCGCAGGGCCACGCCGCCGAGCCCGCCCGCTGACCGCAGGCCTGGCAACGACAGCGCGAGAGCGATGCCGGAAAGCATAAAGATCAGCGGCATGCGCCAGCGGTTCACTGCCACCATCGGCCACTGCAGCCATTCTTGCTGGTGCGGACTCTTGATGTGGAAGTTCCACCCAGCCACATACACCATGCCGACGTGGTAGGCGATCAGCAGCCCAAAGGCGAGGACACGCAGCGTGTCGATGTCGTGGCGACGAACCGGAGCACGGTCAAGATCGCGAGCGTCGCGAATGTTCATGGCCGAGTCTCGCATATTGTTCTTCAGTTATCGCTCTTCGAGGAAGTGTGTACGGCGGACTGCGACAACATTTTCAGCAAGTCGCCGGCGACGGCTGCTACCGAGTGGCGCGTTTTGTTAATTTTGAACGCCCTGCGCTGCGCAAGCTGAAGCAGTTGGACCTCGCGAGACGCATTGAAGATTTGCGCGCACCGCCAGCCAACCGGCTTGAGCAACTCAAGGGTGATCGCGCGGGCCAATGGAGTCTGCGGATCAATGATCAGTTTCGTCTCTGCTTTCGCTGGACTGGTAACGACGCCGAAGACGTCGAGATCGTCGACTATCACTGAGGCAAAATTAGATGGCTAGGAAGATCAAGCCGGTATCGCCAGGAGAGATGCTCGCCGAGGAGTTTCTCAAGCCCTTGGCCATGAGTAACTACCGGCTCGCAAAGGAGATCGGCGTACCCGCGCAGCGTATCGGCGAGATCATTGCTGGCAAGCGACTCTCGTTGAGTGTTTTCAGTTACTCCTAAACGTCTTCCCAGCTGACTTGCTCGACCGGACAGTCCGCACAGCCATGGCAAGGTTGTGGGGATCACGACCATGTCAGGACACACATCGCAGTCCTTGAACACCTCACCCTCGACTCCGCCGTTGGCGATGACACTGACCAATTCGCGTACCGCCGCCATGCCGCTGTGCTACCAGCGCTTTGCCCGCGGCAGTATTATTCAGGCCGAAACCAAGACCATTTTACGCGCGGCTGCGGTCACCTCCTTTCAGAGGCATTCACATCATGGGCATCTCCCGTCGACACACCCTTGCTGCGCTGTCCGGCGCCACCGCCACCACGCTGGTCGCGACGACTCCCGCCGCCTTCGCTGCCACCACGGGTGCATCCGGTCGACCCGGAACGCGTATCGTGGGCGCGGGCTTGCGCGGCCCGTCGATCGACCTGATGACGCCGCAGGGCAACGTGCGCGCGATCGCGCGGCTGCAGGGCAACCTCGACATGACCTCGGACCGCTACACCTGGTACGACGGCATCGTCTCAGCGGTGATTCCAGGACGTCAGGTGTTCAACTTATTTGGCTTCCGCGGCATGGCGGCGTCGCGACTGGTACCGCTCGAGACCGAGCCCGGCTACCGGCTGCTGAATCGCGAGTTCGGGGCCTACTATGACCTTGCCACGCGAGAAGTGCTCGACACCTGGCGTAACCCGCTGCTTGAAGAGACCGTTAAGGTCGTGCACCTGACCAACGATCCGGTGAACCATACGATCCGCGAGTGGGTATCGCCGCCGCCGGTGGATCGCGCGGCCGCCGCAATGAAGCTCGAGAAGAAGCCGCTGCAATACAACTGGCGCGTGCAGGACGACCGATTGCTGATGAGCCGCGTCGTGCATCTGTTCTATCCGAACGCACTCGACCCGAAGGTCTGGGTGCGCGAGTCCTCGGGTCCGATGGTGCAGGCCAGCGAGTACACCTCGTGGAACTGCTCGCTTGATGACATGCAGAACGAGACCTTGCAGACCGTCGATGCGGTCGGCAACTGGACCCGCGTCACACCGTGGCTGCCGTGGATGCTGATGGGAGCCGCGCCCGGCCACTGTCTCTACGAGTGCTTCATCTCCAAGGTCACGCGCTACGAGCAAGTGCCTGAGGATATTCGCCGCGTCGCCGAAGCGCGCTTCCCGCTTTTTCTAAAGTCGCCGGAAAAGTTCGTCGAAGGCTCGGGCTCGAGCCTCGAGAACTACGCCAAGGCGAACAAACCGGCACCGCCGCGTACGCCCTGAGCGGGCCGCGTGGGTGATTTCCCGCCACTTCCGGAGTACCGTGGTAGTACATAGAAGGCACATCCAGAGATCGCGTGGTGGGTGCTTAGTCAATGAAACGGCGTGAGTTTCTCGGTCGAGCGGCGGCCTCGGCATTCGCCGGCGGCATGGCATTCGGGCCTCGGGTCGGGCGTACTGCCGAAGCCGCGCAAGTTCTTGTCCTCGGCGCAGGTCTCGCAGGGCTTCGCGCGGCGCTGCAACTGGAGGAACAGGGTGCGAGCGTCACCGTGCTCGAGGCCAGCGATCGTATCGGCGGACGTTGTCACACCGTCACCCTCGATGGGATCCCGATCGACCTCGGCGCCTCGCAGATCGGACTGAATTACGGTCGGGTAATCGATGCCGCGCGCCGCGCTGGTGTGAAGCTCGGCAATGACCCGCGGCAACCAGGCGAAACGAGTTTCCATATCGGCGGACAACTACTCCGCAAGGAAGAGTGGAAAGACTCCGCGGCCAACCGCACGGTAGGCGAGGAGCGCAGCGTGTTGCCGCACCTGCTCGAAACGCTCTACCTCTTCAAGCTCAATCCCTTTGGCGAGGACGTCGGGGCGTGGCTCGAACCTCGATGGCGAAACCTCGATGTCTCCGCCGGCAGTTGGTTGATGCAGCAGGGGATATCGCAGGCGGCCGTGGACTTGATGAGCGTGTCGACCGACTACACCGACATGTGGAACACCTCGGCACTGGCCATGCTGCGCGATGTGGCCCGTTCGCGCCTCGGCGGGTTTTCGGGTCGTGACCGCAGCACGCCGCTCTACGGGGCCGGCAACAACGACTGGCTCAACTTCGAGGGCGGTGCGGAGCGTCTGCCTGCCGCGATGGCGCAGCAACTGCGTTCCCCCGTGCGCCTCGGCAAGCCTGTGGTGCGCATCGTCAACGAGGGTTCCTCCGCGGAGGTGACTTGCCTCGATGGCACACGTTACCGCGCCGATTTCGTAGTGTGTGCTTTGCCCTTCTCCACGCTGCGTCGCATCACGATTCTGCCGGGATTGCCGCCGCTGCAGGCCGAAGCGGTCGCCGCCAGCGCTTATGGCGGCACTACCCACGTCATCCTCGAGCCGACCCAACCCTTCTGGGAAACGGATGGCTACGGACCGACGATGTTCACCGACGGCCCGCTCGAAAGAATCTTCGCGCCGAAAATCGGCGCGCGGATCCCGTTCGTGCGTGCATGGGTCAACGGTTACGGGGCCGATCGTCTCGATGCCCTGCCGGCAGCAGACCTCGGCGCCTTCGTCGTTCGTGAGATCGAGCGCATGCGCCCGGCCGCGCGAGGCAAGTTGCGTGTGCGTACCGCGTTTTCATGGGGCGCGGATCCTTACACGCTCGGCCACCGTCATGTGTTCCTGCCTGGGCAGGTGACCCGCTTCGCACGCGAGATGGACCGCCCTTGGCAGCGTATCCATTTCTGCGGAGAACATTTGCGTCGTATGGAATTCGGTATGGAGTCCGCGCTGGAAACGGCTGATCGCGCCGTGGTGGAGATCCTTGCCGCATGACCGGGATGTGGCGACGGCGGAGCCGCGCGGGTGGCAAACTTGAGGCTCAGTGCGTTCAAGGGAAACGTCCCATGCAGCCGATCGCCCGCGACTACATCGACCTCGATCGCTACCCCATCGACCGACCGGGCCCGCTGCGTGAGTCACTCATTGCTGCAGCGCGCGAGGAGATCGAGTCGGCCGGATGTGCCGTATTGAAAGGCTTTGTTCGCGCGGAGCGACTCCCGGATCTCGTCGCGGAGTGCGACCGCACCGCAGGGTTCGGCCATCGCAACTTCAATCGCACCAACCCGTACTTCACGACTGACCGCGAGGACCTGCCCGCCTCCCACCCGTTGCGTCGCTTCTACGATCGCTCGAATGCCTTCGTTCCCGCCGATCACTTCGGCGCAGACAGCATTCTGCGTGCCATTTACGAGTGGCCCGCGTTCGCGCCATTCATCCAGCAGGCTCTTGGCGAGCCGCACTTTCATCGTTACGCCGATCCGCTCGCCGATGTAATCGTCAACCTTGCCGAGGAGGGCGGCGGATTTCCCTGGCACTTCGACACGAACAACTACACGGTCACGTTGGCGATCCAGAATGCCGAGCACGGCGGAGACTTCGAGTACAGCCCTTACCTGCGCACGCCCACCGACGAAAACTATGCTGGCGTGGAGCGCGTGCTCGACGGCGACTCTGCGCTCATCCGCACGCTGCGGCTTGAACCCGGTGATCTGCAGATCTTCAAGGGCCGCTATTCACTGCACCGCGTGACACCGCTCACCGGATCTCGCATGCGCTATGTCGCGATCTTCAGTTATGTCGAGCAGCCCGGCATGGTGGGCAGTCCCGAGCGCGCTCGCCAGCTGTACGGTCGTGTGTTGCCGATCCACCTCGAGCGGGCGGGGCTGCGTGCCGATGCGCTCGTCGACTGAGGGAGTGCGGATGCAGCGTCCCGCGACGATGAAGGCCGTGGTCACCACTGGCAACGGGGGTTACGAACGTCTCGAGTGGCGGGATGTTCCGCTACCCGAAGTTGGCCCGGGCGAGGTCTTGATTCGCGTGCTCGCGGCTGGGGTGAACAACACCGAGATCAATACTCGACTCGGTTGGTACTCGGAGTCGGTCACCGCCGGGACCAACACTGCAGCGGCCATCGAAGAGCAGCGGCCCAGCCATAAGGCCGATGGTGGCTGGAACGCGGCAACGCCGTTCCCGTTTATCCAGGGCACCGATTGCTGCGGACGGGTCGTCGAGGTCGCGCCCGATGTGGATGCCGCTCTGCTCGGTCGTCGAGTGCTCGTTCGCTCCTGCATGCGGCCGCAGGGCTTCGGCTCGATGGAGAACCGGTGGATGGGCTCAGACTTCGACGGCGCTTTCGCGGAGTACGTCAAAGTGCCTGCTGCCGAGGTATTCGAGGTCCGCTGTACTTGGACCGATGTGGAGCTCGCCAGCATTCCGTGTGCCTACGCCACGGCCGAGAACATGTTGCATCGCGCCAAGGCCGCAGCGGGCGAGCATGTGCTCGTCTCGGGTGCATCAGGTGGTGTCGGCTCGGCTGCCGTGCAACTCGCCAAACGGCGCGGCGCGCGGGTCACCGCAATCGTGGCGTCTCAGAAAGCTGATCAGATCCTCGCCCTTGGGGCCGATCGGGTGATTGATCGTAACGACGATGCCGTTGCGGTGCTCGGTGAGGAGTCGGTCGATCTGGTGATCGACAATGTTGCCGGGCCGCACTTCGATGCGATGCTGAAGTTGCTGCGTCGCGGCGGCCGCTACACTTCCTCGGGCGCGATCGGCGGGCCGATCGTGTCGCTCGACATGCGCCGCTTCTATCTCAAAGATATCACGCTCGTCGGCTGCACCGCCTGGGACGAACCGGTATTTACCAATCTGATCGGCTACATCGAGCGCGGCGAGATTCGGCCACTCGTCGCTGCGACGTTCCCGCTTGAGCGCATCGCCGATGCGCAGCGCCAGTTTCTCGAGAAGCGTCACGTGGGGAAGTTCGTCCTTGTCCCACCTGCGGAGCTGACAGTGCTCTACGACGGCGCCTGTCCGCTATGCCGGAGCGAGATCGGGCTCTATCGCGACCTGGCGCCTAGCACGCCGGTGGAGTTCCTCGACATCAGCGATCCGGACGTGGCGCTGCCGACAGGGGGCTCCAGAGACGAACTGCTGCGACGTTTCCATGTGCGTCATGCCGATGGCCGCCTAGAAAGCGGTGCCCTCGCGTTCATCGCGCTCTGGGATCGACTGCCGTATTGGCGCTGGCTCGGGCGGTTCGGTCGCCTGCCGGGCATGGCAGCAGTCATGGAATTGACCTACCGCGGCTTCTTGCGCGTGCGCCCGGCGTTGCAGCGCCTGATGCGGTCTTAAGGTCGCCTGGTAGGGCTCGGAGTATCGGGCTATCTCGTCTGCTTTGTCGCGACGCGCAGATGGGCAATGCGACTCAGCTCATTGTGGACCACGAGTCCATTTGCGCCCGCCGGGTCGTAGCGTCGCAACAGCTCGAGGTCGGAGCACTCCTCGATCAGCTCGTATCCGATCGGTCCGAGCTCGGCCGTGAGCGACTCCGGGTGAAAGCCCGACACGAACGGCTCCCCAACCGAGGCGACCATCGCGCGCAATTCATTCGTCTTGTCCGTCGTATCCTCGTTCGGTCCACCGAAGAACGCCTGGTCGATGTAGGAGAACACCACCTCGCTATCCGGTGCCGCGACCGTGGAGACCGCTCGCAGGGTTGCAAGATTGGCCTCGCGGGTTAAATACATCGTGACTCCGAGCCACGCAAAGAATGTCGGCTCCGAGACTCGCAGCGGTGAGGCGCGCAGTACCGCCTCCAGATCTTCGTTGGCGAGGTCGGCAGAGATGTAGTGAACCGGCTCAGGGGCGACGATGCCGCTTGCGGCCATGCAGTGGCGCTTGAAGGCCTGGGTGGCTGGATGGTCGATCTCGATGACGGTGACGCCAGCCGCGTCCTGCGCACGTCGCAACGCGTAACTGTCGAAACCCGCCCCTATCAGCACGTACTGCCGCACGCCCCGCGTCACCGCGCGGCTCAGTGCATCTTCGGTGAAGCGCGAGCGCATCAGCACGTTGGGATAGCCGGCGTTAGCCCGCAACGAGGCGTCTATTGCCCGCTGCTGCGTAGCCGCATCGGGCGTGGCGGGCAGTTCAGGCATGTGATTGCGGATCATTTGGTAGACGAGCGCCCGCGCCTCAGGGGGCACCAGCTGGTCTCCCCAAGAGTCATCGAGAATTCGGTGCGTGTCGGTTCGGGCGTGCAGCGCTCGCATCAGCGAGGTGGCGAGCGCGGTGCGACTGGCGGTTAGCGGATCCATGATTGCCTCCTGTCTGGCTGCAGCGTCGAACGCAGTACAGCGATAGTTTTACACGCGGTGGCATGACGATATATACCGTAGGGCGCGTATGCTTGCCACCGATGGCTGAAGTGACCGACCCCCGTTTTGTCGAGCAGACCCGAGCTTGGGTCGAGCGAGTCGTGATCGGACTCAAGCTCTGTCCCTTCGCGCCGGCGCCGGCCTACAAAGGTTTGATCCGCTATGCCACCAGTGATGCGACGACGCCCGAGGCGCTGCTTGAAGATCTTGCGGCAGAGTTGCAGCGACTCGTCGCGGTTTCGCCGGAGCAACTAGAGACCACCTTGCTGATTCATCCGCACGTGCTGCAGAACTTTCAGCGATACAACGAGTTCCTGACTGTCGCGGATGAAACCCTGATCGAATTGGGTCTCGAGGGTGAGATCCAGATTGCCAGTTTCCATCCGCGGTACCAATTCGCGGGAACTCGGGCCGACAACATCTCCAATGCCACCAATCGATCACCGTTTCCGACCCTGCACCTGTTGCGCGAGGCAAGCATCGAGCGCGCCGTCGATTCTTTCGGTGATACGACTGCGATTTCACGGACCAACATCGAAACAATGGAAAAATTGGGCCGTGGGGGTCTCGACGCCCTGCTGCGCGAGGTGATCCCATGAGCTCCGGCGCATCGAATATCTTGAGTCCAAAGAAACTGCTCCACACCAAGTGGACTGCCGTTGCGCCGCGTAACAAGGAAAAGCACTTCCTCGTGACCGGGGTGATCGAACCGGTGCCAACGGGCTCGCCGATCGTCTCGGTCGAGATCGAGGCGGTGCATTCGAAGCGGGCCCAGATCATTGCTTGGCGCGAACTCACCGACGCGACTCGTTGGCATCGGGGATGGATTTGAGGCGTCGAGTTGAACGCCCGACGAGGCTTGCCGAACGGACGGCGGGCCTCTAGCCTTTCCCCATGAAACTTCGCGCGCTGTTTCTCGTTTCGCTGTGCTGCGGCATCATCATCAGTTCAGCATCGGCTTCGGATCAGGCGGAGCGAGCACGATGGGAGCAGCACAAGGCTGCAGTCACCATCACGCGTGACGATTTCGGCATTCCGCATATCAAGGGCGGCACCGATGCCGACGCCGTGTTCGGCATGATCCACGCCCAGGCCGAGGATGATTTCAACCGCGTCGAAACCAACTTCATCAACGCGATGGGGCGCCTCGCCGAGACGGAGGGCGAGTCGGCGATTTGGTCGGATTTGCGGATGAGACTTTTCATCGACCCGGCGTCGCTGCAGAGCGATTACGGGCGCGCGCCGCAGTGGCTGAAAGAGCTCTGTCAGGCTTGGGCGGATGCGCTCAACCATTACCTCGAAACCCGTCCTCGCGTTAAGCCACGGGTCATCAAGCGTTTCGAGCCTTGGATGGCACTGAGTTTTTCAGAAGGTAGCATCGGTGGTGATATCGAGAGCGTCGATCTGGCGGAACTCGAAGCGTTCTACACCGGCGAGCCAATCAGGCTGTCTGCCGCACGACGCGGTAATGAGCTGCAGGAGCCGACAGGTTCCAACGGCTTTGCGCTCGCACCGACCCGCGCTTCGAGTGGCGAGGCGTTGCTGCTGATCAATCCGCACACCAGTTTTTATTTCCGTTCCGAGGCGAAGGTTGAAAGCAGTGAGGGGCTCGATGCCTATGGCGCGAGCACTTGGGGTCAGTTCTTCATTTACCAAGGCTTCAATCGACACATCGGCTGGATGCACACCAGTTCGGGCGTAGACAACATCGATGAGTTCGCGCTCACCGTCGAGCAGCGCGCAGGTCGATGGCACTACCTCCACGGTGGCGTTTGGAAGCCGCTCGTGGAGCGAGTGGTGACCATTCCGTACAAGAGCGCCTCTGGAAGACTGAAAGCACGACGCTTTACCACCTGGCACTCTCATCACGGTCCCGTCGTACGCGCGGCAAACGGTAAGTGGATCGCGGTGGCTTTGATGCATCGCCCGGTCGCTGCACTCGAGCAAAGCTTCTTGCGGACCAAAGCGACTGACTTGGCGTCATTTCTCGAGGTCGCGAAGCGGCGCGCAAACTCCTCCAACGCGACCATTTTCGCCAGCCGCAAAGGCGAGATCGCTTACCTGCATCCACAGTTCGTGCCGCTCCGCGACGATCGTTACGATTGGCGCAAGCCCGTCGACGGCAGTGACCCAGCCACCGACTGGAAGGGTGAGCATGGCTTGGCCGAGTTGCCGAACGTCATCAATCCCGCCAGCGGTTTCGTCTTCAACGTCAACAATTGGCCGTGGACCGCTGCAGGTCCCGACAGCCCGCGGCAGGCTGATTTTCCGCGCTACATGGACTCAGCGGGCGAGAACCCGCGTGGGCCGACTGCGCTGCGTCTGCTCTCCGGGGAGCGCAAGTTTGACTTGGCGGCCCTGCTGGCGGCGGCGTACGACCGGTACCTGCAGGGGTTCGCCGATACCGTGCCGACACTCGTTGGGGCTTGGGATGCATTGCCTGCCGGTGATGCAAGAAAAGCGGCGTTGTCCGCGCCGATCGCCACGCTGCGGGCCTGGGACTACCGCACGGGTGAGGCCTCCGTCGCGACTTCGCTCGCGGTTTTTTGGGGCGATGAAATGGTGAAGCGGTTCGGCCCCGAGGCTCGGCGCCACGACGCGCCGGTCGTGCCGTATCTCGCCAGCGATCAGGTGCCCGATGCGGCCCGGATCGACTCGCTCGAGACGGCGGTGGCGCGCCTCAGCCACGATTTCGGCAGCTGGAATGTGCCGTGGGGTCACATCAATCGTTTCCAACGGCTGACCGGAAACATCAAGCAGGTCTACGACGACAAGCGTCCGTCGACACCCATTGGCTTCGCCAGCGGCAACTGGGGCAGTCTCGCGAGTTTTGGTTCGCGTCCGCGCGCTGGCACGAAGCGTTGGTATGGCGATTACGGCAACAGTTTCGTCGCCGTCGTTCGCTTCGGTAAGGACGGGCCGGAAGCTCGCGCCGTCCACGCCGGCGGCTTGTCAGGCGACCCGAATTCCGCGCATTTTATTGATCAAGCGGAGCGTTATCGCACGCATGACTTTCGCCTCGTGTATTTCACCGACGCGCAATTGGAAGGGCATGTCACGCGGACGTATCGGCCTGGGGAGTGAGCCGGTAATACTCCGAAATCGTCGTAATGGGAAAGTGTGTGGTGGCGCGCTGCCGGCGAACTCCACATCCTCAGTCGATCGCTCCGTCGGGTCTCACGTTCTACACGGGCAATAAGCTTCCCGAATCTCGCAACAGTCTTTTCCCCGGTTCGTTACGGTAAAGGGGAAGGAGCGAATCTTTGGGTCAGTTGCTTCGATTGACGCCGGCGGGTTGGGCTACGCGCGGATAGGCGTATACTCGCGACGGCCACTCCACCAGCGGACACCGGACATGACCATCGCCAACCACCTCCTGCAGTCGATTTATCTTTTCAAGGACCTGAATGCGGATGCCTTGGATGTCATATCCCGTGCGGCTGACACCTCTGTGTTCGATTCAGGACAGGATATCTGCCGTGAGGGTCAGCCTGCTGATGGCATGTACCTGTTGCGCTCGGGCAGCGTGCGCGTTACCAAAGCCGACAGCGACGCCGATATGGTGGTGCTCGGCGCGGGCAGCCATTTCGGAGAACTGGGGCTGGTGGATGACTCGCCGCGCAGTGCGACCGTTACAGCGATGGAGCGGTGCGAGGTCATCACAATCAAAGCCCGGCGACTCGCGGATGAGCTGTCCGCTCAACCGGCCGTTGCCGCAGCCTTCTATCGGGTCATCGCCCGATCGATCGCGCGGCGCTTGCGTGTCACAACCGACGATCTGGCGTCTGCGCGACAGTTTGCCTTGAGTCAGCGACGTTCCGGCTAACCGACCTGTCTGTTGCGAGTTGCGGCAGGCATAAGTGCCTTCCGGTCGACCTCGCGCCACTCTCCCGGGGCTAGATCATTCAGCGTCACTCGTCCGATCGCAGCGCGCACGAGTCGCAGCGTTGGATAACCGACCTTCGCGGTCATGCGCCGCACTTGGCGGTTTTTGCCCTCGCTCAGGCGTAGCTCGAGCCAACTCGTCGGCACGCGCAGGCGATGCCGAATGGGCGGGTTTCTCGGCCAGAGACCGGTGGGTTCCTCGATCAGGCGGGCCCCGGCGGGTCGGGTCGTGAAGTCGCCGAGATCGACGCCGCGGCGTAAGCGGACCAGTGCCTCGTCGGTCGGGATGCCCTCGACCTGCGCCCAATAGACCTTCTCAAGTTTGTGCCGTGGGTGGGCGATCCGTGCCTGCAACGCGCCATCGTCCGTGAGCAGCAGCAGACCCTCGCTGTCGGCATCGAGCCGGCCTGCCGCATACACGCCCGGCAGTCGGATGTAGTCGGCGAGCGTGGGCCGCTCGGGCTCCGGCGCGAACTTGCACAGCACGCCGAAAGGTTTGTTGAAGGCGATCAACATGCAGGCCGTCGCTTACATGATCCGCGGCACCTCGATGCGCGGATCGAGGCACTTCTTGAAAGCCTCATCGGCGTTGGCGGCAGTGCGGTCCCAGTTTCGGCCCACCGCCCGGACGCCCGTCACGCCGTTGGTCGCATCGGTACACAGCCATACGGCCGGCGGCACAATCACATCGCCCGGCAGCAACCGGCCATTTTGTGACCGCTCGCCCACGGCGCCGGGTGCTACTTCCTGACTGATGAACGAGGTGTCCGCAGCGCCGCCCGGCAAAATGATATTCGCATCGACACCGCTGCCCTTCAGCTCCTGGGCCCAAACGCGCGTCATCGCTTCGAGAGCGGCTTTGCCCGGACCGTAGATTGGATTACCCGCGCGCACCATGTTCGAAGCGCTGGTGGACACCGAGATGATTTTGCCGAAGCCGCGTTTGACCATGTGCGGTGCCGCAGCCTTTGACATGTACCAGACGCCCTTGAAGTTGGTGTCGATGATGGTGTGCAGAGCATCGTCCGGTGTTTCGTAAAACGGTACGAGCTTGGCCGCGCCGACACCGCCGCCGGTGAAATCCTGCGGACTGCGACCGGCGTTGTTCATCAGTACGTCGATGCGGCCGAAGCCATCGAGGGTGGCCTGCACCATTTGCGCACAGTCCGGTTGTTTGCTGACATCACCACTGATCGTGATACAGCGACCTTTGCCGTGACGCGCCTCGAACTCCTGGGCGACCTTTTTCAAAGCGGCTTCACCACGACCGGTTAGGGCAACCTTGGCGCCGCCTTGAAGCAGCTCCTCGGCGATGAACCAACCGAAGCCGCGACTGCCGCCCGTGATCAGCACCACGCGATCCTTGAGCGAGGGATGTCGCAGTTGCTTCAGCGTTTGCTCCGGCCAGGAACTCGTATAGGCCGAAGCCGCTTGCGCCGATTGGCCGGTGGCCGCAAGCAAAGTTACGGCGCCTGCGGCGCGGATAAACTCCGCACGATCGATCACACTCATCGCAATACCTCCCGATCAAGTACTACCGTGCCGTCGCTGATCACCAGCAGCGGTTCGAACAGCGTGGTCGGATCGAGCCGCGGGTCCCGGTCCACCAGTAGCAGGTCAGCCTCCAAGCCCACCGCCACGGCGCCGGTTCGCCCTTCGATACCGAGCACTCGCGCCGCATTGTAGGTCGCCGCCGAGATGGCCTCGAGTACCGTGTAGCCGCAATCGACGAGTTCGAGAATCTCGTGACCGACGCGCACTCGCCCGTAATCATCGCCGTCGCCGTAGGAGCTGTCGGTGCCTACCGCCACCGTGATGCCGAGCGCCCTTGCCTTGCGCACTGCATCGCGCAATGGACGCATCATGTACTGGGTGCGCAACTGCAAGCTCACCGCCTCGGCGTCGTCGCCGCGCGGATCACCGAGCGGGCTCATGATCGCGAGCGTGGGCACGAAGAACGTGCCCTGTCTGCGCATCAGTGCCAGAGTGTCCTCGTCGAGGTAGGTGCCATGTTCGATGCTGCGCACGCCGGCGCGGACGGCGGCGTTGGCGCCGCGTCGGTCGTGGGCATGCGCCGCGACGAAGAGGCCCGCCTCGGTCGCCACGCTGACGGCGGCACGCAACTCGTCGTGGGACAACTCCGGTCGCCGTGGATCGGTGCGTGCGAGGCCTGCGCGTTCGCTGGCGCCGACTTTGATGACATCCGCGCCGCGCGCGATCACCGCACGGATCACCTCGGCGACGTTTTCGGGCCCCTGCAATGGCTTGGCGAGGTATTGGCCGAACTGCGGGTAACTGAGGATGAAAGACTCGCCTAGCTGTGGGCGTACATGCCCCCCGGACACCAGCATCTGCGGACCGCGAACATGGCCGGAGCGAACGAGATCACGGGTTGCCATGGCCTTGAGATAGTTATCGCCCAAGACTCGTGTGGTGGTGACGCCAGAGAGCAGCGCCCGCTGGGCTGCGGCCGGGTCCTCGATGTGCGTGTGGGTGTCGATGAAGCCCGGCAGCAAAAAGGCACCGCGCAAGTTGCGAGCGTCCGCGCGATCAGCCGCCGGCGTGATCTCGGCGATGCGGCCGTCACGAATGCGCAGGTTCACCGAGCGAACTGCGGACCCTGGCAAGCCGTCGTACAGATGCGCGTGGCTCAGCCAGAGATCCTGCGCGGCTGCGTTCGTTGCAAGCGTCGCCCACAGGAACAGTGCCGCGAAGCCACGCAGGCGGTGGGTATTGTCGCTTCGCATCGGGCCTCCGGGGGCGTTGCTGGATTACGGAACTAAACGCAGGTCAATCGACTGCCGCAAATGCTAACGCGTTAGTCCGGTATTTCACATTTTTGTAGCCAAATCCTCATACCCTCGTCACTCACTGCCCTACCTGAAACAACCGGTGATCAACCATGTCAATGGACTCCGGCTCGCTCGATGATCAGTGGCCACCGCCGTTGCCTGATTCGCAAGGCTTCATGGCTCCGCCCGTGCCTTCGCCGCTGGAGGCCTTGCTGGCTTTCACTGGAGCGATCAGCCGCGATTTGGATGGCGGCCGACGTGTGGTGGCCCGCAGTCTTTGGTTGGTGGCAGTGGCGCTCATCTGCCTTCCTCCTCATCTGCTGTGGCGGGCAGTTGGCTGGCCTTCCCCGTGGTCGCGGCTTTTCATGAGTTGGGCTTGCCGGGCGTGCGGCATACGCGTGCAAATAATCGGCAGACCGTTGCGCCGCAACGTGTTCTTCATTGCCAACCACTTGAGCTGGTCTGACGCGCTGATTCTGGGCGGCATTACCGGGACCTCCTTTGTCGCCCAGCATGGGATCGCCGTCTGGCCGGTACTGAATTTTCTCTGCCGGTTGAACGACACAATCTTCGTCAACCGCTCCGAGCGCTTGCGCGTCGTAGAGCAAATCGATGCGCTTCGCACGCAGTTCGCGCAACGACCGATGCTGGCGCTGTTTGCCGAGGGCACGACGAGCGACGGACGTCGGCTACTGCCGTTCAAGGCTTCGCTGTTCGCCATGTTGTTGCCCGCGCCCCCTGCGGTGCGTGTACAACCCGTGGTGATCGACTGTGATGAAGCCGGGCGTGAACTCGCTTGGATCGGCATGGAAACCGGTGCGCAAAATGCCTGGCGTCTGCTCTCGCGCCACGGTACTTGGTGCGTTCGGGTGCATTTTCTCGAAGCTTTCAGTCCGGAGGAGAGTTCGGATCGTAAAGCGCTGGCATCGAGAGCCCGGGCGGTGATTGCAAGCCGACTCTCGGGCACTCTGGGCGGGCGTTCGGTCTAGCGCAAACTCGTGCAACTCCTATCGCGGCGGGTGTTACTGAAGACGGCAGTGAGCTGTGCACTGCTGCAGAGCGCCGCGACGGGCTCGGTGCGAGCGGCACGTCCGACGCAAACGGAACCACCTCTGGTTATTGCCCACCGCGGATGTTCGGCGTTAAGACCGGAGCACACACTTGAGGCCTATGCCAAAGCGATTGAGGATGGCGCCGATTTCATTGAGCCGGATCTCGTCGTCACTCGCGATGGGCAGTTGGTCGCGCGGCATGAGAACAACCTCGCGGATTCGACCGATGTAGCGATCAAACCGCAGTTCGCCAGCCGTCGCTGCGTCAAGATCATCGACGGCGAGCGGCGAGAGGGCTGGTTTGCCGAGGACTTCACGCTTGAAGAGTTGCGCAGTCTACGGACGCGTGAACGATTCGTGGATATGCGGCAAGAAAGCCGGCGTTACGATGGACTGTTCGGGATTTGCACGTTGGAGGAGATCGTTGATCTGGTTGAAGCTAAGGCCAAGTCGCACCAACGCATAATCGGTCTTGCGCCGGAGTTCAAGCATTCGAGTTACTTCCAGGGTCTGGGTCTTGCGCTGGAGCCTTTGCTGCTCGCACAGATCGAAACTAGTGCCTATCTTCGACGGTGTCCGCTGATCCTGCAGTCGTTCGAGATCAAAAACCTGCAGCAACTCCGAGAACGGCTGTCGACATTGCCGAACGTCCAATTGATGCAGTTGATTGGAGACCCGCGGCGCCGGCCATGGGATGCTGAGGCCAGAGGCGCGGACACCAGCTATGGCGACATGCTGAGCCCGAGAGGGCTCGCGGCGGTGGCCGAGTACGCGGACTACGTTGCGCCACCAGCCCGTGTGCTCATACCGCTCGATGCCGAGCAACGGCTCGGTGAGCCGAGCGGAATTGTCGAGACGGCGCATACGGCGGGGCTGCTTGTCGGTACGTGGACGTTTCGTCCGGAGAACCGTTTTCTTCCAGCAGATTTTCGCGATGGCGGTGCGCCAGAGGCGCGCAATGAGCTAGGCAGTGTCGCCGAGATGCAGCGTTACTTGGCCCTCGGCATCGATGCCCTGTTCACCGACGATCCGGGGCTAGGCAACATCGCGCGCGCGGGCCGACACGACATGAGGCTCCGTCACGGACCCGCCGGAGCCATGATAGAACCATTTCGACGGTGGCCGATCCCCCCCAGGTGAATGACCTACACCGGGTATCATCACGAGATGAAACCCGATATGAAGACCGCAGACATCGATCTCACCCTCGACCCGCAGGATTGGGAGGCATTTCGAGCACTTGCCCACCGCATGATCGATGACAGTCTCGATCACCTGAGCACGCTTCGCGACCGGCCGCCTTGGACACCGCCGTCCGCCGAGGTGGTGGCAGCGCTGTCGGGCGAACCGTTGCCGCGGGCTCCGCAGGGCGCCGAACAGGTGTACGCCGAGTTCCTGCAGCACGTGCTGCCTTACACCGCCGGTAATCGTCACCCGCGGTTTTGGGGCTGGATGAAATCCAACGGCACTCCGCTCGGCATGATGGCCGACATGCTCGCCGCCAGCATGAACGTGAATGCGGTGGGAATGAATCAATCCGCCACGCTGGTTGAGTTGCAGGTCATCAAGTGGCTGGCCGAGGCCATGGGTTTCCCGAAAGACGCGAGCGGGATCATGGCGAGCGGTGGAACGATGGCCAATGTCATCGGCCTTGCCGTCGCCCGTAACGCGCGGGCGGGTTTCGATGTGCGCCAGAACGGTCTCTACGGTCAGCCGCGCCTCACGGTGTACGGTTCGACTGAGACCCACAGCTGGGTCACCAAGTGTCTCGAGCTCATGGGTATGGGACGGGAGTCGTTCCGCGCGGTTCCTGTGGGGCATGACTATCGCGTTGATGTGGATGCGATACGTCGCATGATCGTCGCGGATCGCGCCGCCGGTCTGCGCCCGATCTGTGTGATCGGTACCGCAGGGACCATCAACACGGGGGCGATCGATGATCTCGATGCCATCGCGGATCTGGCGCATGAGGAGGGTCTTTGGTTCCATGTGGACGGGGCCGTCGGCTCGCTCGGCGTGCTTTCGCCAACGCTACGACCGCTGTTTCACGGTCAAGCGCGCGCCGATTCCCTCGCGTTTGATCTGCATAAGTGGGGCTACTTGCCCTACGAGGTGGCCTGCGTCCTGGTGCGGGATGCCAAGGCACACCGCGATACGTTTGCGACCGCCGCCAGTTATCTCAAGACCGAGGAGCGTGGCGTGCTGGCAGGCGGGCTCGTGTTCGCCGAACGCGGCGTTGAACTATCGCGCAACTTCAAGGCCTTGAAAGCCTGGATGGCCCTGAAGGCAGAGGGTACCGAGCGCATTGCCGCGATCATGCAGCAGAATGTCGCGCACGCGTGCCGCTTGGGCGCAGCGCTTGCGGCATTGCCGGATGTGACGCTCGAGGCCCCGGTTTCTTTGAACATCGTCTGTTGGCGCGTCACGCCGCCGGGTACGACGCCCGTGGAGCAGGATCAACTGACCCGCGAGGTGCTGCTGCGCCTGCAGGAGACCGGCACCGCAGTCTGCAGCGGTACGGTGCTGCGTGGCCGAACGGTGATCCGCGTCGCAGCTGCCAATCACCGTAGTCGCTGGGCTGATTTCGAAGTGCTCCTCGCGGCGGTGCCGGCCATAATCGACGTTGCGCGCCGCACGATCGCCTAATCGTGTCGTTAGTCGTGCGTTACCTTGTAGTCGCCCTTTTGGCGGGTCTCGCGTTCGCTTCGCGCGCGCAGGGTATGACCGTAGACGGTCGCTTGGACGAGCTCGAGTGGCAGACGGCCGAGAGCTTTGCGGAGTTCCGTGTGATGGAGCCGCTGACGGGCGCAGTGCCGGAACATCGATCGACGATGCGGGTGCTGGCACGGCCTGAAGGCCTGTACCTCGCCATGGAGACGTCGGTGCCGCGCGAATTGCGGGTGCGCGGTCGATCGCCGCGCGACGCCAAGCCGCTGCCGGCCGATCCGTTCGTGTTCATCGTGGATTTCGAGGGTGAGGGTCGGTCGGCGTACGAGTTCACGGTGACGATCAGCGGCAGCGTCCGCGATGGGGTGGTGCTGAACCAGACACAGATTTCGTATGACTGGGATGCATTCTGGCTGCACGGGGTGCACGAGACCGACGCCGGTTGGTCAGCGGAAGTGATGATCCCGTGGTGGGTCGCGCCCTCAGGACAAGCGGGCGAGGGGCCGCGAACGATCGGCGTCTATGGCGCCGTATACATGAAGGCGCGCTCGCGGCGGTTCGCTTTCCCGGCGATCGAGGCACTGAATCCGACGTTTGTGCAGGGCTTCCAGCGTGTCACTGTGCCGCGCTACTCCGGTCAGGCGCTCGACTTCTATCCCTATGCCGCCGCTGATCGCGATCTGCTGGGCAGTCGCACCCGGGCACGGGCGGGCATCGACGTGTTTTGGAAGCCGAACGGCTCGAATCAACTGACCGCCACCTTGAACCCGGACTTTGGTCAAGTAGAGAGCGACGATCTGGTCGTGAACTTCTCCGCCACCGAAACATTCTTTGGTGACAAGCGACCTTTTTTCACGGAAGGCCAACAATTTTTTGACCTGGGCTTCGGCAAAGCGGGGCGCCTGGTCAACACGCGGCGTATCGGTGCCGCGCCGGATGCGGGAGAGGCAGGCACCAGCGATGTGCGGGCTGCGGCCAAATACACGGGTCAGTCGGGTGCTCTCGAGTACGGCCTCTTCGCGGCGCTCGAAGACGATACCGTCGAGTCTCTGGGTCGGGAGTTTCTGGCGACGCGATTGCGCCGCAGCACCGATGAGTTTGCGCTCGGTTGGCTCGGTACGTGGGTAGATCGACCGACGCTCGGACGCGACGCGCAGGTCAACGCCATCGATCTCGACTGGTATCCGCGCGATGCCGTGGCACTGCAGGCGCGCGCGATACGCTCCGAGCTGGAGGGTCGGGGAATCGATGCGGTGGGCTATGGCGCGACGGTGGCGCTGCGTTACCAGCCCGGCGGTTCGTTTTCCCAGAAAGTGGAAATGACCTGGTTGGACGACGACTTCAACGTCAACGATCTCGGCTATCAAGAGCGTGCGAACGTACGCGAGATCACCGCGGAGACCACGCTTTTTCGCCGTTCGTATCCTGATGGACACTGGCTTAGCGCCAGTCAGTGGGTTTTCGAAGGCGAAGCGTTCCGGAACCAGACGGGCGAACGCCTGCCTGGTCGGTTCGAGGTACGTCGCGGCCTCAGTCTACGCAACGGTGACTTCCTGACATTTTCGGCATGGCGCGAGTTTTCGGGGATCGACGATCGCATCACTCGAGGTAATGGTGATTTGCAGCTCGACTCTGGGGGTGGCGCCTCGGTTCACTGGAAGCCGGCGGAGTCGGGTCCTTGGCGTTTTGATGTCGAGGGCAACATCCGTCAGGAGTCTTTGGGCGGTTCAGCTTGGAACCTGAGCGTTGCACCGAAATGGGTGCCGACCGATGCGCTGAATCTCGCCTTTAAAGTCGAGGTCGATGATAACGACGGTTGGCTTATCTGGACGGGTGGCAGCGAAGTCGGCACGTTCCGTCGGCGCGAATATTCCGCCGCGCTGGAGGGTAACTGGTTCCCCGCTTCGCGCCACGAGTTGCGCCTGAAATTCCAATGGGTGGGACTCGATGCTGAAGGTCGTAACGCCTATTCGGTGGCAGGGGGTGCCCAACCGCAGCGTCTCGCCGTACCGCCGGCGGATTTCAGTCTTGCGCAGTTCGGTTTGCAGCTGCGTTACCGATACGAGATCGCGCCGCTCTCCGATCTGTATTTGGTCTACGGTCGTGGCGGCGAGTTTTTCGAGCAGGGTTCGCGGCGTCGCGGCGCAGGCGGGCTGTGGAGCGATGCGCTTGATCGCACTACTGCGGATCAGGTATTCCTGAAACTGCGTTACCGGTTTTGATTCTTAGAGGGTGGAATATGAAATGGCTGCTGTTGTTCGTGCTGCTCGCAGGTGTGCCCAAGGCGCTGGCAGAGCAGTCAGGCCGTGAAAGCGATCGCCTCATTGCCGAGTTCGGTCTTCGCGAGGCAGCGACGCCGCTGTCTGCGCAGCCGCGCTGGCGTCCGCCGCAGAAGATCATCGTCGATACGGGCGTGCCGGGGCTGCTTGAAGCACTGCGCAGTCAAGCGCCCGGCGTGCAGTTCGTCGGCGCGAGCTCTCCGGTGACGGCAGTGGCCGTCGCTGCCGGGGCCGATGCGGTCATCGGTCGATCGGCCTTCATTTGCGATGAGCGAGTGCTTGCGGCCGGAAAGGATCTGCGCTGGTTGCAATCGGTGTATGCGGGTGTTGAAGCCTGTGCCGCCCGGGCCGACGTGCTGCGTGAGCGTCAAATCATCGTCACCAATCTACGCGCGATCTCCGCGCCGGTCATCGCTGAGCACGTGATCGCCTTCACGTTTGCGCTCTCCCGCGGTCTGTATGCCTGGATTCCCCTGCGCGAACAACGGCTGTGGGCAGACGACTCGAGCCGTGCACCCATGTCCGTTATCGCGGGCAAGACGATGCTGGTCGTCGGGCTCGGCGGCATCGGTGGCGAGGTGGCCAAGCGGGCCAACGCGCTCGGCATGCGCGTGATCGCAACGCGTGCCACCCCGCAGCAGAAGCCCGCGTACGTCGATTACGTCGGCAACTCGGCTGAACTCGCGGCATTGATCAGCCAGGCTGACGTGGTGGTCAACGCCTTGCCGCTGACTGCCGAAACCCGCGGTATGTTTGATGCTGCGATGTTCGCGCGCATGAAGCGCACGGCGTTTTTCATCAATGTGGGTCGGGGACAGACTGTAGTCACGGCCGATCTGACGGCAGCACTGAAAAATCGCACTATCGCCGCGGCGGCACTCGATGTCGTCGACCCAGAGCCGCTGCCGAAGGACGATCCGCTGTGGGCGCAGCCGAATCTGGTGCTGACACCGCATATTTCCGGTGACTCGGATCTCGGTGTGGAGTCGAGCGTGCGCGTGCTGCGCGAGAACCTTCGCCGTTATGTGGCGGGTGAGCGCATGCTCTCGCTCGTCGATATCGGGCGCGGCTACTGAGGCTGCGGGGCACGGCCTTAGGTGTTCAATCGTCTGTTCAGTTGGATCGAGTCGCTCGTCGATCCCTTGCCGCCCGAGCCCCCGACAGTTCCGCCGCGGGGTCTGGTGGATTTTTGCTGGCACTACACCCGGCCGTTCTGGCCGCTGTTGCTGGCTGCCACGCTGCTGTCGGCGTCCATCGCCCTGCTCGAGGTGTTTCTCTTCGCCTTTCTCGGTGATCTCGTCGATCTGCTCGCCGGTGCCGACCGCGCGCATTTCTGGCAGACATATGGCGATCGGTTGCTGTGGATGGCGGCGCTCGCCCTGATTGCGTTGCCGCTGCTCAATTTCATCAGCGAGGCGGTGGTGCACCAGGGGCTGCGCGGCAATTTCTCGATGCGCATACGCTGGATGGCCCACCGCTACCTGCTGCGTCAAAGCGTCGATTTTTTTGCCAGCGACTTTGCAGGGCGCGTCGCCACCAAGGTGATGCAGACGGCCCTCGGCGTGCGCGATGCGGTGATGCGCCTCACTGAGGTGCTGGTCTACGTCGTGATCTATTTTTTGGGAGCCCTGCTGCTCGTCGCGTCGGCAGATCGCTGGCTGATTGCGCCGCTGCTGATTTGGCTTGCCGGTTACATCGCTGCGGGTTGGTACTTCATCCCGAAGCTCGGCAAGCTCTCGGAAGCCCAAGCAGACCTGCGCTCGCTTGTGACGGGTCGTGTGGTCGACAGTTACACCAATATCCCGACGGTGAAGCTGTTTGCACATGCCGATCGTGAGGATGCCTACGCCAAGGAGGGCATGGAGTGGATGCTCTCGGCCGTGTACCGATCCATGCGCATGGCCACCTTGCTGACCGCGACGCTGCAGGCGCTCTCAGGATTACTGATATTTGGGATGGGCGCGATGTCGGTCTGGCTGTGGTATCAGGGTGATCTCAGCACGGGCGCCATCGCTTTTGCGGTCGGTCTGACGCTGCGCATGCAGGGCATGTCCCAGTGGATCATCTGGGAAATCGCCACGCTCTTCGAGGATGTGGGCGTCGTGCAGGATGGCATCGAGACCATCGCGAGGGAGCACGCGATCAAGGACGCTGCATCGGCCACGCCACTGGTGGTGTCGGCGGGCGCGATCCGCTTCGAAGAGGTGACCTTCAACTACGGCAAGTCCGTCGCGGCCGGGGAGCGAGCAGTGCTGGATCGGCTGACGCTCGACATCGCTCCGGGCGAAAAAGTTGGACTCGTCGGTCGCTCCGGTGCGGGCAAGTCAACATTGACGAATTTACTGCTGCGGTTTTACGACATCGAGCGCGGTCGCATTCTCATCGATGGTCGCGACATCGCCGGCGTGACCCAGGATTCGCTGCATGCGGCCATTGGCGTCGTGACGCAGGACACCTCGCTCCTGCATCGCTCGGTACTCGAGAACATCCGCTACGGCAAACCCGACGCGACGCTGGACGAGGTCATGGCCGCATCCCGCAAGGCCCACGCCGATGAATTCATCGCGGCGTTGGTCGACCCTGCGGGCCGTCGCGGTTTGGATGCACACGTCGGTGAACGGGGCGTCAAACTCTCGGGCGGGCAACGCCAGCGTGTGGCGATCGCCCGGGTGCTGCTCAAGAACGCACCGATACTGGTGCTGGATGAGGCCACGAGTGCGCTCGATTCCGAGGTTGAGCAGGCGATTCAGGAAAATCTCTACGCCTTGATGGAAGGCAAGACCGTGATTGCCGTGGCCCACCGGCTCTCCACAATTGCCGCGATGGATCGACTGGTCATCATGGACAAGGGTGTCATCGTTGAGCAGGGCACGCACCGGGAACTGCTCGATCGTGGCGGGCTTTATGCCACCTTGTGGCAGCGTCAATCGGGCGGTTTCCTGACTGACTCGGTCGATCAGCTCTTAGTGAACTGATACGCAGCCCCTTGACCGGGGCTCTCCTCAATGTAGACGGACACCGAGCGCACATTGTCGGCGGCGAACTCTGCGGGCAACTGGGCGTTCAGCGAGTCGAAATAGGCACGTGCCAGCGTCTCGCAAGAGATGTTGTCGGTGTCGAGCACGACCACCTCGTCCGCGGGTAGCACGTAGCGTTTGCCGCAAAGTGTGAACTCGAGTTCGTGCTCGTCCTGGCGCACCCACCGGAAATACGGGTTGCGGCTCGCGATCAGTACTTTCTCGTCCCAGTGTTGCGCGATCTTGCGCATGCCGGCCTTGAAGTGCGAGAACGGCAGCATGGCCTCGAACGAAGCGTCGCGGACCGTCAGCGTCAGGGTCGGGAAGTAATTGTGCCCATGCAGCGCTTCCTTGCTGCCGTCCGGGAACACCGTCATGTGGCTGGCGGCGAACTTGAGCGCTTCCTTTCGAATCCGGATTTCGTATGAATCGAGCATAATCGACAGCCTACCAGAGGCTCATCATGAAAGATAAAACCACGCAGGACAGGGTTGTACTGATCACTGGTGCCGGCAAGGGCATTGGCCGCGCAGTCGCGGAGCTGTTGGCCAGGCGGGCCGAGGCTGCGGCCTCACCGCTCCGTCTGTGTCTCGCCGCGCGCACCCGCAGCGATCTCGAGGCGCTCAAGACCCGCTTGGACAGCGGCAGTGTCAATTGCGAGGTGGTGGCTGGCGATTTGGCCGATGCGCCGACTCAGCCGGTCGAGGCCTGTGTGGCGCGCTTCGGCCGCATCGATGCGCTGATTCATTGCGCGGGTGTGGGTCGCTTCAAGGATTTTCTCGACCAAACCGCCGAAGATCTGGAGTTCACGCTCAAGACCAACGTCACCGCGACCTTTCTGCTCTTGCAGCGAACGTATGCGCTGATGCAGGCCCAAGCGCCTCGCGAGGGGCTGCGCGGACAGATCCAGGTGGTGACGTCGGTCGCTGCAGAGCAGCCGTTTTTACAAAGTTCAACCTATTGCGTGAGCAAGTACGCGCAGCGAGGTCTGCTCGATGTGATGAAGTTGTATGGCCGTCAGGATGGCATCCGGATTCTCGAAATCAAGCCGGGCGCCGCCTACACCCCGATGTGGGGCGAGGTGCCGCCCGAGCAGCTCGCACGGATGATGACCGCCGAAGATGTCGCACAGCCGATGGTGGACGCGCTCGAATTATCCTCGCGCGCCGCGCTCGAGAGTCTGACGATTCGCCCGCTGCACGGCGATTTGTAGCCGAGTCGTTGCGGGTTCAGCTCCGCTTGACGCGATGCAGGGCGCACAGTTTGTGCCCGTCCGGATCGCGCACGTAGGCGAGATACAGCGCGCCCAAGCTGCCCTCGCGAATCCCGGGCGGATCCTCGATCGAGGTGCCGCCATGGGCGACGGCCACATCGTGAAATGCCTTCACCTGTTCCGCAGAGCTGCACTTGAACCCCAGCGTCGCGCCGTTGGCGCTGGTGGCCGGCTGGTTGTCGATGGGTTGGGTGATGCAGAGCATTCCGCCATCGTGCGCATAGAAGAGCCGTGTGTGCCCAGCCGGTGTGGTGTTGCGCATCGCGCTGCCCGACGCACCGAGCACCCCGAGTACGGCATCGTAAAAACGTTGTGAACGATCGATATCATTTGAGCCGATCATGACGTGACTGAACATGTGCGCCTCCCGCGTGTAGCCGAAAGACTTTGACAGGCGACCTCGTGGCTTGCAAGGATCCAAGCAAGTCGGGAGGGTCACTCATGCGTAAAACGATTTTCACGGGCATGGTCGCGGGTATTGCAGGGCTGTGCTTCAGTTTGTCGGCAGCCAGGGCCGCGGATTCAGGCGCTCAAGCACGCGCGATTTCGGCGGCTGCCGCTGCGGATTACGTGGCCAACCTCAAGGGGCTGTTCGAGCACCTGCACGCCAACCCGGAGTTGTCTTTTCAAGAGAAGCAGACCAGTGCCCGCATCGTGCAGGAATTGCGGGCCATCCCCGGGGTGGAGGTGACGAGCGGCATCGGACGCTACGGCGTGGTCGGTGTCATCCGCAACGGCAAGGGCCCCGTGGTGATGCTGCGCGCCGACATGGATGGCTTGCCCGTCACCGAGCGCAATGGTTTGTCGTACGCCTCGAAGGCCAGAGCGGTGGGTCCCGATGGTCAGGAGACGGGCGTGATGCACGCCTGCGGTCACGATGTGCACATGACGAGTCTCGTGGGTGCGACGCGGCAGCTCGTCGCGATGAAAGCCGATTGGCGGGGCACGGTAGTCGTGCTCTTCCAGCCAGCGGAGGAAATCCTCGGCGGTGCCGCCGCGATGCTGATCGACGGACTGTATACCCGGTTCCCGAAGCCCGACATCGTCCTTGGCCTGCACGTGGCGAGCCATATCGAACCCGGCAAATTTCAAGTCTACGAGCGCATCGCCAACTCTAGTTCCGATGGCGTGGACATTCTCGTTCGCGGTATCGGCGGCCACGGTGCTGCGCCGCACACCACGATCGATCCGGTGGTCGTGGCCTCGGAACTCGTCATGGCGCTGCAGACGCTCGTGAGTCGGGCGATCGATCCGCTCGAGGCGGGGGTCGTGACCGTCGGTGTCATCCAGGCGGGCACCAAGCGCAACATCATCTCCGAGGAGGCCCGTCTGGAACTCACCGTCCGCGCCGACAATCGTGAGACGCGCGATGCGCTGATCGCGGGCATCCAGCGTATCGCCAATGGCGTCGCGCGCACCTACGGAGTTCCCGACGATCGACTGCCCGTCGTCACGATGCGCGAGACCACCCCGCCGAATATCAACCATGCCGAGTCAGCTCGCACGCTGCGTAAGGCCTTGGCCCAATCCTACGGCGAGGCCCGGATGTCTGCCGTGCCGCGGCAGGGCATGGGTGCGGAGGACTTCGCCTACTACGGATCGCCGGAGTGGGGCAGCATCCCGACGGTGTTTTTCAATGTGGGCGGCTCGGTGAGCGACGATTTGCGCAAGTCGCCGCCGCATCACTCACCGCTGTTCATCATTCGGCCCGAACCTGCCGTACGTGGCGGCGTGGAGGGTTACACCACCGCGGCCTTGACCTTCCTCGGGCGGCCCTGAGGCGCTGATCACAGGAACTGGATCCACGAGGACGCTCGAAATGCTGCGATCGGCCAAGTATCAAGTTTCCAAGGTGAAGGTGTGGCTGAGACGCCGCCTGCTGGGAGCGCACGTCAGCGGTTTGATGATCGACACGGGCGAGTGTGTCTTGCTGGTCGATCCGGCAGATCGAGTCGTCGGACGGGAACTGCGGGTCACAGGGCGTTACGGCGAAGAGGAATTGCGTCGCATCGAGGCGCTGGTCACGCCCCAATCGACCGTGGCATTCATCGGTACCCACGTGGGCGCCCTGGCGATCCCGGCGACGCGCAAGGTGCGCAAGGCCTACATGGTCGAGGCGAATCCGCGCACTTTCGCGTTGCTGGAAAAAAATCTTGCCCTCAACGCCGTGACCAATGCGGTGGCCTTCAATGTCGCCGTCGGCGAGGGTGCCGGCGAAATCAATTTCGTGCTGAGCACCGCCAACTCGGGCGGCAGCAAGCGTGAGCCTCAGGTCAAGGCGGCCAAGTACTACTACGATCGTCCGCAGACCATTCGCGTGCCCATGGTGCCGTTCGACACTCTTGTCGATCCGGCGGACGAGCGCTTCGATCTCGTGCTGATGGATATCGAGGGGTCGGAGTACTTCGCCCTGAAGGGCATGCAGACGGCGCTGTCACGGACCGAGACCTTGATCGTCGAATTCATCGGCCATCACTTACGCAATGTCGCCGGGGTATCGGTGGCGGAGTTCCTTGCGCCCATCGAGTCGCATTTCAGTCATCTCTACATCCCGACTCTGCGCCGGCACGCGACGAAAAGTGAGTTCCTAACCGTGCTCTCTGACATGTACGACAAGAAAATCAACGACGACGGTCTCGTCTTCAGCAAATCGAGGGTCGACTTAGGGCCGGGCAGGGGCGCACTATAATGCGATATCGCGCAGTGCTCATTGCGGAGTAAGAGTGGCCGAGACGGATAACACCACTGACGATCACGCAGGCCTATCTCTCGGGGAGTTGCAGCGGCGCGTTCATGATCTCGGCATTCTCAAGGACTTCGCCGAAACGATGCTCGGTCATCGTGGCGATATCGGCGATGCCTTGTGGGAGGTCACGCAGCAGGCCATTTCACGCCTCGGGCTCGAGGACTGTGTGATTTACGTGATGGACGAGGAGCGCGGTGATCTCGTACAGGCGGCCGCTTTTGGTCCCAAGAATCCCAAGCACCGCGAGATTCTCAATCCCATCCGTATCGCTCTCGGTCACGGTATTGTTGGTAGCGTCGCGGTCAGCGGCCAAGTCGAATTGATCGAGGACACCCGTCTCGATGCCCGATACATCCAGGATGATCAACGGCGTCTCTCCGAGCTTGTCGTACCGATCGTCAATGGTGGCCGGGTCGTAGGCGTGATCGATAGCGAGCACTCGGTGAAGGGATTCTTCACCACTTGGCATCGCGATATCTTCTTGTCGGTGGCTGCGATGGTGTCAGGTCGCATGGCTGCCGTATCGGTAGCGGAGAAGCGGCGCCGGCTGATCACCCACGACGCATTGACCGCGCTGCTCAACAGATCGGAGTGTTTGCGGCGCATACAGGAGCGCCTCGATGCCGAGGACGTCGGATTCGCACTGATCTTTCTCGATCTCGATCATTTCGGAGTGTTCAACGATACGCTCGGGCACGTCGCGGGCGATGAGCTGTTGCGCGCTCTCGCGCAAAGGATCCAGGAGGTCACGCCCGACGATGCCATCACCGGACGATTCGGCGGCGACGAGTTCGTTGTCGCGGTCAACGGCGATCTTGCCGTCGGCGGAAGAGTCGCCGCGGATATTGTCCTCGCCATAGACAAGCAAATCGACGCCGACGCTCCGAGCAACGTCCGCGTGACCTGCAGCGCGGGTGTGGCCATGGCGGAGAACGGTGACAGCGCCATGGAGCTCATCCACCGAGCAGATTTGGCGATGTATCAGGCGAAAAGCGGCGGACGAAACCGTGTGAGTCTGCATGACGCGACGCTGGCGGCCGCGAGGCGCCGAGAGCAGCGACTGATGGTGGAGTTGGAGCGCGCGTTGGAGTCCGACGACCCGTCGATCGAGATTCTGTTTCAGCCTATTTACGACGTTCCGCACCGCACTCCTGTCGCTTGCGAGGCACTGGCACGATGGAACCATCCGCAGCTCGGCGCAATCGCGCCTGCGGAGTTCGTCGGCATCGCCGAGCGCACCGGCAAAATTCATGCTCTCGGCCGGCACCTCCTAAGGCGCTCCTTGCTCGGCCGGAAGACGTGGCAGTCCTCGGCGAACGCCTTCATGCTGAATATCAACGTGTCGCCGTTGCAACTTCGGCACGAGGACTTCGTCGCCGATTTGGTTGGCGTGCTCGCCGAGTTCGGTGTGCAACCCGATCAGGTGGCCTGCGAAATCACCGAGACGGCATTGTTGGCTGATGACGATCGCACGAAGGCGGCAGTGCAGGGGCTGGTCAGCCACGGCTTGCGGCTCGTGCTCGATGACTTCGGTACAGGCTACGCGTCGCTTGCGACCTTGACGCGTTATCCCTTTGTCGGCGTGAAAATCGACCAGCGCTTCGTTCGCGACCTTGCGGCCAACGCCCAGGCGAGGGCCATCGTGCGATCGGTGGTCGGTCTTGCGAACGATCTCGCGCTCGGCTGTACGGCAGAGGGCGTGGAGCAAGAGCTGGACTTTACGGCGCTGCGTGAACTCGGGTGTCCGATGGCCCAAGGGCAGTGGCTTTGCGAGCCGTTGTCGGCCGAGCAGTTGAGGCGATTGCTGTGCGGGTAGAGTTCTCCAGCATCATCGTTTTCACGGGCCTGATCTCCATTGCCGTCGGCGTGATTCTCGCCACCACGTTGTCGACCGTCGATCGGTCTGCACGCTATTGGATCGCTGGCGCGTTACTGTCGGGTTTGGCGGCGTTGATGCGCACGGTCACGCCTCAGGGTGATCATCTGATCGGTGTCAGCATACCGAATGCGGTCAATTTCTTGATCAATCTGATGTTCGCACTCTCCTTGCGGGCGTTGACGCAGAACTCCGAGTCTCACCGGCGACTCCTCACCGGCGGCATCATTTTTGCGGTGCTGTATGCGGCCCTGCACGAGGTTTTCGCGGAACTCGATCTCGCCCTCATAGAGGTGATCGTCAACCCCATCGTGCAGATCGCCATGGCTTCGCTCATCGGTTATTTCGCCGTGAAGCTTTATCAGGAAAAAGGTTTTCGTTTTGCGGCTGTGCTTGCAGTGCTGCAGGGCATGTTGGCTCTGCTGTGGGTGGCTAGAGGCGTCACCGGGGTTTCGCAGGGACGTATCGACTTCGCCGCGCTATCGGTCGTCAATGCGTTCATCTTCACCCCATTGATGTTGGTGGGCACTGTCCGCTTGTTGTGCTACCTCGGCCTGCGGCTGGAGGAGTACGTCGCCAAGACCGAGCGCAGCGGTGCCGACGGTCTGCTCAACACCCTCAATACTTTGGCGCTGTCCCGCGATAACGAAACTGGTAACCACGTACTGCGCACGCAGAAGTTCGTGCGTCTGCTCGCCGAGCACTTGCAGGCACGCGGAAAACTTGACACCCAAGGCATTCGTGATTATCCGCGGCTACTGCACGATGTAGCGCCGCTGCATGACATCGGCAAGGTCGGCATACCAGATCGCATTCTGAAGAAACCAGGATCACTCGACCCCGCTGAGTGGGAGGTTATGCGGACCCACACCACGCTCGGCGCCGAGGTGATCGACGCGGCTCGAACGCCGCAGACCGCGGCCGATTCGTACGTGAATGACGTCCTGCACATCGCTCGGCAAGTCGCCCTATCGCATCATGAAAACTGGGACGGCAGCGGCTATCCCCACGGCCTCGCCGGGAAGCGGATCCCGCAGGCCGCTCAGCTGATGGCGATCGCGGATGCCTACGACGCGCTGCGTAGCGAGCGCGTATACAAGAAGGCGTGGTCGCATGACGAGGCCGTCGCAGATATCGTTTCGTTATCCGGCAAACGTTTCGATCCCGAACTCGTCGGTGCCTTCATCGGCGAAGCTCAGCGCTTTCGTGCGATCGCCGAGACCTACCACGATTGACAACTGCACCGCGAGGGGCCGGAAAACCGCGATGCCCCGCTAGCGCAGCACGACCGTCCGATTGCCGAACTCGAACACCCGACTCTCGGCATGCCATTGCACGGCGCGGTTAAGCACCACGCTTTCGATTTCGTTGCCGATGGTGGTCAGCTGTTCGGGCGATAGAGTGTGATCCACGCGCTCGACGGCTTGTTCGATGATCGGGCCTTCGTCGAGGTCCTCGTTGACGTAGTGCGCCGTGGCACCGATGAGTTTGACGCCGCGCTGATAGGCCTGATGGTAGGGCTTGGCGCCCTTGAAGCCCGGCAGGAAGGAGTGATGGATGTTGATCGCACGGTCTTTCAGTTCGCGACACGCCTCGATCGTCAACACCTGCATGTAGCGAGCGAGCACCAGCAACTCGCCGCCGCTCGATGTAAACAGATCGAGCAGGCGGCGCTCCTGCTCGGCCTTGCGACCGGGCTCGATAGGTAGGTGATGGAACGGCAGGCCATGCCACTCGGTCAGCCGGCGCTGTTCCTCGTGATTGGAGATCACGGCAACGATGTTGATCGGCAGCGTGCCGGTACTCCAGCGGTGCAGCAGGCTGTTGAGGCAGTGGCCATGTTTAGAGACAGCGATGACCACCCTGACTTTGTCGGCTTGGTCGCGCAGCGTCCACTCGATGCCGAGCGGCTGCATCGCAGCACCGAACTCGCGACTGAAGGCACTCTCGTCGATCGGCTGTTCGCCGGTTTCGAAGACGATCCGCATCACCGAGCGGTTCGACACCGAGTCGAGGAAGTGATGTGCCTCCAGGATGTTGGCGCCGCGACCGGCCAGATGCGAGGTTACGGTGGCAACGACGCCCACGCGATCGGGGCAGGACAAACGCAGGACGTAGCTGGGCTGACTCAAGATACCTTCGCTCCACAGAGGCAAACGTGCCGTTCGCCGGGCTGCTAACCTAACCGAAGGTCGCAGCACGCTCAACCACAGGATCGAGTAAAGCCGACGTGTCACCGAAGGATTTCGTCGACGAGGGCTCCATGGGTCAACTCGGACAGCGCATCGGACTGCTGCTGGGTCTGCTGCTTGCGCTCGGCCTGCAATGGATCGGGCGACCGGAAGGGCTTTCTGTCGAGGCCTGGTATGTGGTCTCGCTTGCTGCGCTCATGGTGGTGTGGTGGGTCACCGAGGCGATCCCGATTGCGGCGACGGCCTTGTTGCCACTGGCTGCGCTGCCCATCATGGGGGTGGTTTCGACGAAGGACGCGGCGGCGCCGTACGCCGATCCGATCATCTTCATGTTCATTGGTGGCTTCATGCTTGCCGCTTGCGTCGAGCGTTGGCGTCTTCATGAGCGCATTGCACTGGGTATCGCCTCATGGTCGGGTGGTCGGCCGGTGCTGTTGGTCGGCTGCTTCATGCTGGCCTCGGCGGTCATCTCGATGTGGATTTCCAACACGGCTACCACGTTGATGCTCGCGCCGATCGCGCTCGGTGCGGCGCGGGCCATGGCCAGTGATGGCAAAGCGGACCTCGCCCTCGGCGGTGCGCTACTGCTGGGAGTGGCGCACGCGGCAAGCATCGCCGGTGTCGGCACACCAGTCGGGTCACCGACCAATCTCATCGCCGTCGGTTTTCTGGAGCGAGCGGGTGAGCCGATGGCTTTCACCGAGTGGATGACGCGAGCCATGCCGCTGATGCTCGTCATGCTGGCGGTCGGCTGGCTCGTGCTGTGCGCACCACTCTTCCGTCGCCGCGAGGGTGACTCGGCTGCCGTCGCGCGTGTGGTCGGCAACGCCTTGCAAGAACTGGGTCCCTTGTCGCGCCCCGAAGCACGCATCGGTGCGGTGTTTGCGCTCGTGGCGTTGGCTTGGATGTTCCGGCTCCAACTCAATCAATTACCGCTACTCGGCGGTCTTTCCGATGCCAGTATCGCCATCATCGGTGCCGTGCTGCTGTTTTTGGTGCCCTCGGGGCGCAGTCGAGGCGAGAAGCTCATCGACTGGCCCACAGCAGAGCGCATCCCCTGGGGTATTGCCATCCTGTTCGGCGGTGGTTTGTCGTTGGCCACTGCCATGGAAGTAACGGGTCTTGCGCAATGGATCGGCGCACAGATCGCAGCGCTCGATGGCGTATCGACCTTCGGTCTGATCGCCATACTCGTGATCACGACCATCCTGATTTCCGAGCTGGCGAGCAACGTCGCCACACTCACCTCGATGTTACCGGTCGTCGGCGCAGTCGCTCAGGCCACCGGGACTCCGCTACAGACGCTGGTGTTCCCGGTGGCGATCGCGGCGAGCTTTGCGTTCATGTTGCCGGTAGCGACAGGGCCCAACGCGATTGCGTTTTCCTCTGGCGTCGTGACGCTCAAGCGTATGCTGACGGTCGGCTTCGCGCTCAATCTTGCGGCGGCGATCGGTATTCTGACGCTGCTCTCACCCTAACGACGCGGGTTTACGCAGCAGCGCGGGTGAGCGGGGTGCGGATCAGGTAGTCGAACGCACCTAACGCAGCCTTGGCGCCATCGCCTGCAGCAATGACGATCTGCTTGTAAGGCACCGTCGTCGCATCGCCGGCGGCGAAGACGCCGGGCGCGCTCGTCGCACCGTGATGATCGACAATGATTTCACCGAAGCGCGACAGTTCGAGCGTACCCTTCAACCACTCTGTGTTGGGCACGAGGCCGATCTGCACGAACACACCTTGCAGGTCGATCTGATGGGACTCGCCGCTGCTGCGATCCTTGTAAACGAGACCGGTCACGGTCTTACCGTCACCCAAGATCTCTGTGGTCTGCGCACCGAGCACGATGTCGGTATTGCCGAGGCTCTTGAGCTTGGCGATCAGCACTGCATCCGCTTTTAGCTGATCGGCGAACTCCACTACGGTCACATGGCCGACGACGCCGGCGAGATCGATCGCCGCCTCGACGCCTGAATTGCCACCGCCAATTACCGCGACGCGCTTGCCCTTGAACAGCGGGCCATCGCAATGCGGGCAGTACGCCACGCCGCGATTACGGTACTCGCTCTCGCCCGGTACGTTGACGTTGCGCCAGCGTGCGCCCGTCGAGAGGATGACCGAGCGCGAGCGCAACACGCCACCGTGGCTCAGCACCACTTCGACGTCAGCTCCGGGCTCGCTGGGCGGTACAAGCCGCGTTACGGTCTGCAGAGTCATGATGTCGACACCGTAGTGCCGAACGTGCGATTCAAGATCGGCCGAGAATTTCGGGCCGTTGGTTTCGAGTATCGAGATGTAATTCTCGATGCCCAGCGTGTCGTTGGTTTGACCGCCGAAGCGTTCGGTAACGATGCCGGTTCGCAACCCCTTGCGCGCGGCGTATACCGCTGCGGCGGAGCCGGCAGGACCGCCACCGACGATGAGCACATCGAAGCGCTCTTTGGCGTCGATCTTGGCGCGCTCTTTATCGGCGCTGCCAACATCGAGTTTGGCAACGATTTCTTCGAGCGTCATGCGGCCGGAGCCGAAGAGCTCGCCATTGAGGAATACCATGGGCACGGCCATGATTTGCCGTGCATTGACTTCATCCTGATAAAGCGCGCCGTCGATCACTACCGTCTCGATAGCAGGGTTCAGGACGGCCATGAGCGACAAGGCCTGCACCACATCCGGGCAGTTATGGCAGGACAATGACATGAACACTTCAAAGCGCAGCGGGCCCCGCAGGGCGCGCACGGTGTCGAGCGTAGCAGCGTCGACCTTTGGCGGATGACCGCCTGTCCACAGCAGCGCCAGAACGAGCGATGTGAATTCGTGTCCAAGCGGCACTGCCGCAAAGTGCAACGATGACTCGGCACCCGAACGCTTGATCTGGAACGACGGACGGCGCGACTGTTGACCGTCCAGCCTGACCGACACTTTGTCGGTCAGGCTGGCGATCGTCTCGAGCAGGGCACGCAGTTCCTGCGCACCCTGTGAATCATCGAGGCTCGCCACCAGCTCAACGGGCTGGACCACCTTCGTGAGGTAGGCCCGTAACTGGGACTGGAGGGTTTCGTTGAGCATGGCGGCGTCTCGATGATTCCGGGGGGGACTTAGATCTTGCCGACGAGGTCGAGCGAGGGCGACAGCGTCTCGGCGCCCGGGGTCCACTTGGCCGGGCACACCTGACCCGGATTTTTGGCTACGTACTGAGCGGCCTGCACCTTGCGCAGCAACTCCTTGGCATCACGGCCGATGCCGTTGTCGTGGATCTCGCACAGCTTGATCACGCCTTCCGGATTGATGACGAAGGTGCCGCGCAGCGCGAGGCCTTCTTCTTCGATCATCACATCGAAGTTACGCGTGATCGTGCCGGTCGGATCACCGACGAGCGGGTAGTTGACCTTGCGGATCGTGTCGGAGGTGTCGTGCCACGCCTTGTGCGTGAAGTGCGTGTCGGTCGAAATGCCGTAGATCTCGACGCCGAGCGACTTGAAGGTGTCGTAGTGATCGGCCAGATCGCCGAGCTCGGTCGGGCACACGAAAGTGAAGTCGGCAGGGTAGAACACCACGACCGACCACTTGCCCTTCAGGGACTGGTCGGTGACTTCGACGAACTTGCCGTTGTGGTAGGCGGTGGCCTTGAACGGCTTGACGGGGGTATTGATCAGGGACATGTCGACTCCTTGTTTGAACCGGTTAAAACCGCCGCATCCTCGCGACGTGGCGGCATCTTCCCCGGCCGGAGTCATTTGATCCAATCGATTGTTTTTATATCCCCGATAGAGGCTGTATATCGAGGCACACACCGCGCAGATAGACGAGTGGTGCATCGGTGGCGGTGGCCGACGCGGGCAGGGTCGGTACCAGCGAATGAGCGCCTGCTACGCGACCGGCATGGCCTTCAAGCAGTGCACGAACGATCTCGCGCACCCGGTCCCTATGCAGATCCGGGGAACTTCCGACGACGCTGCCGTCCTCGGCGATGTAGTGCAGCTCCCCGACCGGGGTGTAGTTCCACTCAGCGGCGGCGTCATGGTGGGCTGACCAGCCTGGCAAGGCGCGTAGCGGTTCAAGCGAGTCGAAATCCGGCGGATAAAAAGGCACGGCGTCGAGGTGGTTTTCGTAGCGACGATGGGCGAGGCCGAGAGCCGTATACGCCGCGGCGAAGTCGGCATCCCCCGGGCGAGGCGAAGCAAAAGTGACCACCGAGGCCGGTCGTAATCCCGAGCGAGTCAATTGCCACGCCGCGAACGTGGCCATGGCGCCCCCCTTGCTATGCCCGGTGACATGCAGCGGTTGATCGGGGTACTGGCTGCGTAGTTCGGAAACCGCTGACTCTATGCGCGGCCAGGCGCTGACGAATGCCTCCAGAAAGCCGCCATGTACCGCGCCTGGAAACACCGTGGACTTTGCCGGCTTCAACGAAAAGCTTTGCAGCCAATCGAGCACTACGGGCAGGGTCAAAGTTTCGGGTGGCAACGTTCCGCGAAACGCGACGAGGATGCCTTCCGTGCAAACACCCACCAACGCCGCGTCAATGCCGTCCACCCCCGTAACGATGACGCGCGGCGGCTGGAGAAAGCCGACATGAGAGTAGTAGGGTTCCTGCGGTCGCACGACGTTACCCGGTCCGATTCCGTACGCGTTGGCATCGGCGCACAGAAGACGACAGCACATCGTCGTGGGGGAGGAGGGGGAGTCGATGGTCATAGCGGATCAAGCCTGTGGTCGAGTGACCTATTGTCAGATGCTATCCACCATTTAGGAAGTTGCAGGTAGACTTTGGCCTCATGCAACGCACACTCCTGTCTATCCATCTTTATCTCGCCGCCTTCTTCCTGCCCATCGCGCTGATGTTCGCGGCGACTGGTGCGCTGTATACCGTTTCCATTAAGGGTAACTACCTCGAGACGAGTCGCACGCTCGAACTCGAGCTGCCGTTGACGGCGGAGTTGAGCGCGCTCACCAAGGTCGCCGAAACGGCTTTGGCGGCGGAGGGTTTGGAGGTGCCGAGCGGTGCGGCTTCGGTCAAAAAAGCCGGTACCGGCTACGAACTCGAGTGGACGGGCGCCGATCGCGATGTGCTGCTGAAACCCACGCCGGATCCTTTGAAAGCCACGCTCGTGATCAAAGACACCACCTCGTGGCGCCATCTTGTGCAGTTGCACAAGGCCAAGGGTAGCGATATCGCCAAGGCGATCTCGGTCCTCTGGGCGGTGGGCCTCGTTGTGATCCTGCTGTCGGGGCTGCTGATGGCGTGGAACGTGCCGACCTATCGCCGCAAGGCTATCGGTGCGGGTGCGCTGGGGCTTGCGACCTTCGTGCTTTACGTACTGCTCGGTTGAGTCGCACGCTTACGGGCCATTCACTCAGCTCTTGGGCCACGCTTCGGGCGGGAAGTTGATGATGTCCTCGCGTCGCGGGAAACCGCTGATCGCATGCGAGGCGAGCAGCCCGCTCGTGATCGTGCCCTCGGCGCAGCCAAAGTTCACGCCGGTGTAGATCCAATCACCTGCCACCACGAGATTATCGAAGCCGCTGTCCCAGGCCTTCAAGCGGTGCTTGCCGCTGCCGGGTGGTGATGTGACGTAACGCTCGGTCGGGTCAATGTTGGCGCGCAGGAACTGGCTGTCGATGCGCATCTCGCCCGTGCGCAGCTCGATCGGAGTGTTCGTGGCATCGCGTGGGTCCACGAGCAGTGAGAAATCGAGACTCACCGGATCTCCGGGTGGCAGGTAGGCATCGGAGGTGGCCTTCGGCAGCAGCGGCCCCGTGCAAGCCTCCAGATATTGCACCACCTGATAGCGCACGCGATCCTGCATGCGCTGCGGATAGTCATGATCCGTGAATGCCGGCTGCGGCCGGTGCTCGGACATCATGCCGCAGAAGTACCACACGGACTTCGGCTGTTGGTCGACCGGCCATTTCTCCCACTTGAGTAGATGCGACAAGTCCGCCACGCCGTTGATCGGTGTGTAGTAGGTGGCTGTCAACAAAGAATTGTAGGGGTTTGACGAGCGTACCGCACCGCCCATCTCCTCCGAGCTCTTTTTGAACCACAACTGGGCTGCCTGCGTGAGCACGGTAGGCATGGCCTTGACCATGTTTCGCCACGATTCTTTGGCCGCCATCAATTCAGAGCAGATGTGTGGCACCGCGCCGAGACTGATGGCAAAGACCACGCGATCGAAGTCACGCCCCACCTCAAGCGTACGCTTCGCGACCGGTTGCCACGGCGTCCACCATGACTCGAGGTTGTAATCGCCCCGCGCTAGGGCATCGCCTTGCACCAGTTGATCGTAATGCGGTTGCAGCGGCCAGCCGGGGAGGCCGTCGACCTCGATCAGCGGGTCGTAGCCGCGCGCAGGGTCCTTGAGTTCAGCCTGGATGTCGATATCGATGGCGGCGATGCGCTGGCCGCTCGCATCGAGGCGCAGGTTGGTGACCTTGTTGAAAAACTCGAAGCGCACACCCCGGCGTTTGAGCACTTCGTAAAAAGGTGCGACGAAGGTCTCGCCGCTGCCTGCGCCAAAGGCGTAGATGAATGCACCATTGAACGCCAGCGATTGCAGATTCCAGCGCAAGAAGCTCGTCGCCGAGATCGTGGGGGCGACCGAGGCATCGCCGTCGGGGTACTGGTAAGCGATGTTGATGGTATTGAGCGCGATCGGCGAACTGACGGTCGCGGGGTGTGCACCGTGGCGCTTCAGCCAATCGCTCCAGTTTTCCTCGTCGACCACATCGAGCCCGCGGCGCAGCAGATCATCGGCTGCAAGTCCTCGCACCAAGGTCATTGCGAAGTCGAAAGTGAGAAACAATCGCCGTGTGGCGTTGAAGGGTTGCGATATCCACCACAGCGGCGTTTGCACGGCCTTGAAGACCTGTGCGACAACGCGCATCAGCGGGTTCGCATACGGGATCCGCGGTTTGACCTCACCGCAGGCCGGCGAGCGATTGTTGGCGGGCACATGCAACGGCCAGCGCCGCAGCGCACCGCGGCACCACTCCCAGAGCATCACCCGTTGAACGGGGTGGAACGCTGTCTCAAAACTCGACAGCGGCGCTTCAGGCTTGCGACCGAGCTCGTCGTACAGACTCTTTAACTGTCGCATGGCGTTGAAGTAACTGCCCATGAACAGATGGATGCCGTGTTCTTCGATGCGCTCGTTGGGTCCTCGTGAAGAGGCGCATTTACCGCCCAGCCGCCAGCCGAGCGTGTGCATCGTGATCTCGTAGCGCTGCTGCCAGTTCGGCTGACTCGTCAACTCGAACGCGGTGGACAGAGCTGCAAGGCCGCCACCTAGGATGACGATCTTTTCGCGCCGCGGCGTAGCCGCGCCTGCGCTGGCAGTATCGCTTGAGCTCATGGTCACCTCTGGGTTTTCAATCCGGCCGTCTTGTAGCCTTCAAGGTATTTATCGAGCAGCGGCCCCTCGGGCAGCGGTGCGCGTGAACGGATCGCAGCGAGACTCGGTTCGCCGCCTTGCTGCCGGCGCGCTTCTGTATAGGCGGCGTGGGCCTGGGCGAGATCGCCGTGAACGGCCGCCATGACAGCACGCACGTCGTGCACGAAATAATAGTCGCCGCGGCGTACGCACGCGCTGATGGCGTGATCGAGCGCATCGGTGGTGTTGCCGAGTTGAAAGTAGGCCATCGCCTTCCACAACTGCCACAGCCAGGCGTGCGGATCGGCAGGGGTCATGCGCAGCGCCTGATCGGCACAGGCGAGCGCTTCCTCGGCCCGTTCTTGGTAGAGCAAGAGGCGCGCTTTCTCGCCGAGTGCTTCAGCGAGTGCCGGGTTTAGACGCAACGCATGTTCTTGCTCGGCCATGGCCTCGGTGCGTCGCCCCATCAGCGTCAGTGTGATACCGAGGATGCAGCGCGCCTTGCCGTAGTCGCGATCCGCAGCGACGGCCTGCAGGGCTCGCTCGTGCGCCTCGCGTACGGCGCGGGCCGGATCCGGCTCGACGCCAAGCAGCAAATCATGCAACGCCGCGTAAGCAAGCTTGGTGTGAATTGGCGCGCTGCCAGGGCGCAGTGCCAAAGCCCGCTCGAACAACCCGCGAGCAGTGCGCGCCTCGTGGGCGTAGCCGCGCCAGAAGTGTGCGCGTCCGCGGACGAAGAGTCCCCAAGCGCCGAGCAACTCTTCAGGCAGCGAGAAGGCCTCGACCTCCTCGTGTGCGAGCAGCGCGACCTCGAGGGCACCGACCAATGAATTGACAATATCGTCGAGTTCGTCGAACAGCGTCTCGGCCGGATAGTCGAAACGACCCGACCAGACGGCCGTCTCTGGCTGGCCGCGCGAGAGGTGCAGCGAGAGGCGCAGGCGGCGCCCCATGGGGCGCAGTTGTCCCTGCACGATGTAATCCGCGCCGAGCGCGGTGCAAATCTGACGGGTTCCCTGCGTGCCGGCCTCGAAGTCGAGCGAAGTTTTGGCGGGTACGAGACTCAGCAGTCGCGAGCGCCCGAGCCCGATCACCAGATCCTCAGCAAGCGCTGCGGCAAAGTCGGCACGCTCCGCATCGCCCGCTGGGGAGCCAAAGCGCAGCACGGCGACTTTCGGCGATTCGTTGCGCAACGCGTGTTGGCTGCGACCCTCGGTCTGAACCTGAGCCCGCCCCGATGCGCCATCGGTGCTGCGCCGCGAGATCTCGATAAATCTGCGCGCTGCACCCAGCACAGTGAGCAGTTCCTGCGCGTTGGGATCGCCTTTCCATTTGTGTAGCGGCAGCGTGTGTACCTGACCGAAGCCTAGCGGGGGCTGCACGTCATCGAGCGCCACGGGCAGATAGACCCCGCGCAACTTTGCCGCGCTTGCCTCGTCGTGGACGAACTCGCCCTCGGGGCCGAGGGAGGCGCGGGTCCAGCAGACGAGCACGCAACGCGCCGACTGCAGCTCCTCGAGTAAGCGCTGTCGCCAGAGGCTGCCGCCTTCAAGCTCGGCATCCCACCATACGGTGAGTCCATGAGATTGCAGGGCTTCGGCGAGCAACTTGACGCGCTCGCGATCTTCCCGCTTGTAGGAACAGAAAACGTCAGCCATGCCACTCAAATTAGAGCAAACACCACAGATTTATATCGGTTTTTTTATGACTTTGGTGGGTGTTTTCGAGGGTCGGTTAGATGGCGAGACCATGCAGCGGGCCATCCGCGGCATCGCCGCGCCGTCGCAACGTGAACATGCGCAGGGTTCCGTAGCCCTTGGCTGCAGCCGTCAGACCCACGTAATCGCAGGAAAATTCGCTCGAGTGCTCGAGTTCCAGCGCCGCCGCGAAGGTTTCTGTGACATAAACGAGCCCGGGGGGTGTCACAGGTTCGATACGTGCGGCGAGGCTCACATGCGTACCGAAGAAGTTCGATTTACGCAGCAGCGGGTCCTCCGTCTCGAACACGGGTCCGAGATGCCCGCCGAGACGCAGTGATACGGGTCGCGACAGGCCCAGTTGTCGGCTATCGATCGACTGCATGGCGGCTTGCAGATCTAGCGCGCATTCCGCTGCTTCGCGCGTGCGGCGGAACACTAGGAACAGACCATCACCCCAGGTATTGGAGCTCAGTAGGGTGCCGCGGTGCCGATCGACGGCGCGCGCGATGGTACCGAGTACTCCTTCGACGAAACTTGGCAGTTCTCGATCCGGCACGGCACTGAAGCCGGCGAAGTCACCGAACAGCATGGCTCGGGCGCGGCGCCGGTTACCGGATTCCGCGGCGTCTAGCCCAGCGGGCGCCGCAGCCGTGGGCGCAGGGGGCAGCGCGATGATGCGTTGTGCGCGGCCACTCTCGCGCCACACCTCCACATCAATCGCGGTGCCGGCATGACCGCGCGCAGGCGTGCCATCCCACACTGCGATCTGCTCCACGGAAGTGCACAGGTGCCGCGCGGCGAGCACCGCAAGACCCATCGCGATGCGGCTCGAATAGCTGAACAGCGTGTCATCGCCGAGCCGGGCATCATCGGTGGCGTAGCGCACCGAGTGGGCGGCCGCGAGGCAGGCATGCAACCGCGCCACCCAGTGTTCGCCGCCAGGTCTTACCGACACTTCAATGAAATCATCGAGTCTGAAAGGCAGTACGACGTGCAGTTGTGCACCGCGCGCAAGCAAGGCTTCGGCAAAGAGGATGTCCGCCCCGCAGGCCAGCGACCCGTAACCGAACCCGACGCGTTGCGTCTCGAGCGCCGTTGCGATCGCGGCAGCGATATCCGGCTCAGCCGAGGCCGGGAATCGACCGCGCGCACCGGGCGGTGCAACCATGTGGCCCGCGTAATGAATTACCGTCGGCGCGCTCAGCGGTTCGAGCCAATCGAGCGTTACCCCCTTGGCGAGCGCGGCGTTGCGGATCGAGCGGGCCGCAGTAGCCCGCATCGCCAAGTCACAGTCGGCCGCCGCACTCGCTGCGTCGAGACTGGCGCGTGCCGCCTCAAGATCGCCGCGGATTACGTGTGCCTCCACAAGGGTGGCACCGGCCCAGAAGCGGTCTTCGCTCGTAGGTTCGGCCTTAGGGTCGAGCCGTTCAATGAGTTCGCCCGCCACGTCGGCAGCCCGCTCGGCATCGCCCGCGAGCAACAGCAGGTTGGCGACGTTGATGCCGGGGTAGTAGTGCCCGCCGTCGCGGTAGATCGCCGCGTACTTCTCGGCTGCCGCCCGCAGGGCTGCGGACCGCGACGGGCCCTCGGCTTCGGCGAGCGCCAGATCCTTGGTCAGCCGTGCATCGAGCTCGCGCAAGCCGGCTTCGCGCCGCCCGGCGAGACCCAGTGAGTCGAACAGTTTGCGCGCATGCGCGGTGGCGCCCGAGCGCGCCAGCGCGAGCACCGCGCGGTGCTGCAAGCGCAGGCTCTCGGGATGTTCGAGCAGACCGCGACGGGCGAGGTCATGGGCGCGGAAAAACTCGCCGGCGCCCTCGGCGGCACGCACATCGGCAAGCCAGTCGGTTTCGCTGCGACCCGCGCTGTCAACGCCGCCAGTCATGTCAGGAGCGCCTGCATGGCCCGAGTGTACCGAAACTGGGGCCGGGCTCAGGGTAGCGATCGGGTACAGTTTCAGCTCGAGAGGGTTAAGTCATGCTGATTTCGTTTGCCGAGTGGTCCGAAACCGAAGCGTATCTGGCGTTCAGTCAATTGATCGTGCCGCGTCCGGTGGCCTGGGTACTGAGCGACAACGGTACCGCGCCGCCTGCACAACCTGCGCCGCCCGCCTCTGGGCGTTGGAACCTCGCGCCGTTCTCTTATTTCAACGGCGTGACGAGCGCACCGCCGATGCTCATGTTCTCGGTGGGCGATGGCATGGCCGGGCATTTGAAAGACACGCATCGCAATCTGCGCCGAGACCCGCTGTGCGTGGTGCACATCGCCCGCAGTACGCAGGCGCAGGCCGTGCAGGACACCGCAGCCGAGCTACCCTGGGGTGTGAGTGAAGTCGATCACGCCGGGCTCGAACTCGCCGCGTGGGACTGGCCGCTGCCTCGGGTGCGGCAGGCGCCGGTGGCGATGGGTTGTCGGGCAACCCAGTTCACGCCGATCGGCGATACCGAGCAAACACTGATTTTCCTGCGTATCGAGCGTGTGTGGGTGCAGGATGAGATCGCGAGCTTCGATGCCCAAGGGCGCCTGCTCATCGACATCGCCGCTTACGATCCGCTGGCGCGGGTGGGGCGGGGTGGCTACGCGAGCCTCGGGCCGGTGGTTCGGCCGCGGGTGTAGGCGGCGCCGGGTTCGCTCTGGCGTCATCCCGACGGGCGGCTACACTTCGGCTCAGGAGGATTCCAATGACCAAAACATCCTGGGTGATGGGCTTGGCCGCGATGGCCTGCCTTGTGGGTAACGCGCACGCACAGTTTGCGCAGGGCAGTACGCTGCGTGCACTCGAAGATTGGCATGTCTTGCCACCGCGCCAGCGCGTCGAGCCCGAGAATCGCCTGCTGCGTGAGCGCCTCGAGCAATTGTTGCCGCGGCTGATGGCCGAAGCGAACCTCGACATGTGGCTCGTGCTCAATCGCGAGTACGCTGAGGACCCTGTCTATTTCACGCTGGTGCCGCAGCCCACGTTTGCTGCGCGACGCACCACCATGCTGGTGTTTTATCGCAAGCCCGATGGCAACATCGAGCGGCTCGCGGTGAATCGTTACCCCCTCGGTGGTCCTTACGAGTCGGCCTGGGCTGGCGGTGACCTCGAGGCGCAGTGGAAGGCGCTCGGCGAGTTGATCGCGGCGAAGAACCCGCGTCGTATCGGCATTAATGTTTCGCGCCACTGGCCGGTGGCCGATGGGCTCACCCATGCGTTGCACACTCGCTTGCTCGAAGTGCTGCCGCCGGGGTTCGAGTCGCGCCTCGTGCCCGCCGAGTCGCTCGTCGTGCGCTGGCTCGAGACACGCACGCCGGGGGAACTTGCCGTCTACCCGCACATCGTTTCTTTGGCGCGTGCGGTGATCGCCGAGGCGTTCAGTGAACGCGTGATCACACCGGGGGTCACCACCACGCAGGATGTGGCGTGGTACATCCGCGAGCGCTTCGAGTCCCAGGGTCTGCCAGTGTGGTTCTTTCCCGATGTGAACCTGCAGCGCGCGGGGCTGACCTGCGAGCGGGAGGGTCCGTTTTGCGGCGAGAGCGGTGTGATTCAGCGCGGCGATGTGCTGCACACAGATGTGGGCATCTGCTACCTGAAGCTCTGCACCGATACGCAGGAGATGGGCTATGTGCTGCGCCTCGGCGAGACCCAGGCCCCCGAGGGTCTGCGCGCGGCAATGCGCACCGGTAACCGCTGGCAGGACCTGCTGACCGCCGAATATCGCAGCGGTCGTACGGGCAATGAGGTGCTCGCGCGCACGCGCGCTGCAGCTGACAAGGCCGGCATGGTCAGCAGCTTGTACTCGCATGCACTCGGCATGTTTGGTCACGCGCCGGGTCCGACCCTCGGCATGTGGGACAACCAGGGCCCCACGCCCGTGCAGGGGGATTGGCCGATTTATCCGAGCACCGTTTACGCCATCGAGGGCAACATCAAACAGCAGGTGCCCGAGTGGGGTGGTCAGTGGCTGCAGATGAAGCTTGAGCAGAGCGCTCTGTTCGATGGCGAGCGCGTGCTGTATCTGGCGGGCCGACAGACCGAGTGGCATCTGGTGCGTTGATGGACCGCTGTGTCAACGGTCTGCTGCGCTAACGGCCCGCTGAGCGATTCGCCATGCCACCGCCACCTTCTGATGCTGACTACATGCAGCGCGCGCTCGCGCTCGCGCGGCGCGCAGCCGCGCAGGGTGAGGTGCCGGTCGGCGCCGTGCTCGTGCGCGGTGGCGAAATCTTGGGTGAGGGCGCCAATTGCCCGATTGCGCATCACGACCCGAGCGCTCATGCCGAAATCGAGGCCTTGCGCGCAGCGGGCCGCGCCGTCGGTGACTATCGGCTGGCCGGCGCCACGCTGTACGTCACGCTCGAGCCTTGCATCATGTGCGCTTCGGCGATCGTGCATGCAAGGCTCGAGCGGGTCGTGTTCGGGGCGTGGGATCCGAAGGCGGGCGCCGCCGGCAGCATCGCCGATGTGTTCACGATTCCGCAGTTGAACCACCGCGTGGATGTTTTCGGCGGGGTGCTGGCCGAGGAATGCGCTACCCTGCTGTTAGAGTTCTTTCGCGCCCGTCGTGCCTGACCTGCCGACCCTGTTCTGCAAACCATGAAGCGTCCTGACCAATTGACCTCAGGGTCCATCCCCAAGAGCCTGATGCTGTTCGCATTGCCGATCTTGCTCGGCAACGTGTTGCAGTCGATCAACGGCTCGATCAACGCGGTGTGGATCGGCAAGTTTCTGGGTGCCGCGGCGCTCACGGGCGCCAACAACTCCAATATCGTGATGTTTCTGCTGCTCGGCGCGGTGTTCGGCATCACCATGGCCTCGACCATTTTGATTGCCCAAGCGGTTGGCGCACAGCAGCCCGATGAAGCCAAGCGCATCACGGGTACGAGCGCGACGTTTTTCTTTGTCCTCTCGCTCATCTTCTCGCTGGGTGGTTTCTTTGCCAGCCCGCATATTCTTCATTGGATGGGCACGCCGGCCGATGCGGTAATCTACGGCACGGCGTATCTGCGGGTGATGTTCGTGGCGTTGCCAGCTTCGTACGCGTTCTTCTTCATCAACGCCGCCTTGCGCGGTGCCGGGGACTCGAAGACGCCATTTCAGTTTCTGGTGTTGTCGGTCGTGCTCGATGTGGCCTTGAACCCGCTGTTTATATTCGGACTGGGTCCGATTCCGGCGCTCGGCATTGCAGGCTCGGCACTCGCCACGCTGGTGTCGCAATTCGTCGCGCTCGCAGCGATCCTGCGTCACGTATACAAAATCAAGCATCCGCTCGCCATCCACGTGGGCGAGGGGGCGATGCTGAAAATCGACTGGTCGATCATCCGCAGCATCGTCACCAAGGGCATCCCCATGGGTCTGCAGATGATCGTGCTCTCATCGAGCATGGTGCTCTTTCTGCGCGTGGTAAATCGCTTCGGCTCGGATACCGCGGCCGCCTTCGCTGCCGACATGCAACTGTGGAATTACGTGCAGATGCCGGCTTTGGCCTTGGGCGCGGCTGTCTCGGCGATGGCTGCGCAGAACATCGGCGCCGGCCACTGGCATCGGGTCTCGCAGATTGCCAAGTACGCGGTGCTCTTCAACCTTCTGCTGACCGGCATCCCGGTGATCCTGCTGTATCTGTCCGAGAGCTACTCGATCGGTATTTTCCTGCCGGCGGGTAGCCCATCGCTCGATATCGCCATCCACGTCAATCACATCATTCTTTGGTCGTTCCCGCTGTTTGGCATCTCGATGGTGCTCTCGGGCGTGGTCCGCGCAGCCGGTGCGGTGATGGTGCCGCTTGTGATCTTGGTGATCGCGCTGCTCATCGTGCGCGCGCCGCTCGCCGAATACAGCGTCACGCATTGGGGTGCAGACGGGGTGTGGTGGAGCTTTTCGATCTCCGCGATCATCGCGGCGACGCTCTCGGTCCTGTACTACCTTCAAGGCTCCTGGCGCACGGCCAAAATGCGCTCGCCCGTGGCCGCCTGAGCCTCCGCGGCTTCGATCAGCTTCAGATACTGCTGCACCCGATCGACCATCAGCTGGGTCTCCCAGCCGCGGGCGTAGCCGTTTTTCATCTGCAGATACCAGAATTCCTCTTCGAGCAGTGTGAGCCGCTCGCGCACGTCGACCCAGAGATCCGGGTTGCCGCCCTGCCGCGCGGTCAATACGCGCGCATCCTCGAGATGCCCGATACCCATGTTGTAGGCCGCAATGGCCATCCATGTGCGGTCGGGCTCACCGATACGCCCTGGGACACGTCCGCGAAGTTCGGCGAGGTAGCGGGCGCCAGCGCGGATGCTCTCGCGCGCATCGAACGGATCGCTGAGGCCCAGCGAGCGTGCGGTACGCGGCATGATCATCATCAGACCCTGTGCGCCATGCGGCGAACGGGCGTCGGCTTTCCACATCGACTCTTGGTAGCCCACGGCGGCGAGCAGCGTCCACGCGAGACCACTCTCGATAGCGGCCTCTTCGAAGTGGGGGCGCAGCTCGGGCAAGCGCAACTCGAGATCAACAGCGAGTTGGTCGGCGTTAGCGGTCGGGAGCCGGGGCGGGGCACTCAGCGCTTCGATAGAGAGCGTCGGGATCCGCGTCGCCTCACGCTCGCTCGCCAGAAATCGATTGACCGCCTTGAGCAGATCACGCCCGTCCTTGCGCACCATCCAGTAGAGCGGGCGTTGTTGGGGCAGCGGGAAGGCGACATCGACGTTCGGGTGGATCACTCGCTCGGCCGCAAACTCCCGACCATCCATTAGCGTGACATCGGCGCGGCCCGAGGCGACGAGCTCGAGCGGATCTAGCCCGAGACTGCGCGGCAGCACCGTCCACTTGAATTGCGCGAACTCTTTGCGCGCGCGTGTTTCGAGATAGTTCGACTCGGCACTGTCCTCGAGGATTACCATTTTCAACTTGGCAATCTCGGCGGGCGTCTTCGGCCTCGGTTTGCTGCGGTTGTAGACCCAGAACAGCGGCGAATCCGAGTAGGACTCAGAGGGCTGGGCGATGCTCCGCCAGGGGCTGCTCCAACTCAATTGGGCGGCGGCGAGATCGGCGCGATCCTCCTTGAGCGCCGCGCGCAGGCCTGCTCGATCGGGGGCTGTGACGATCACGAGTTTGACGCCTAGCGAGGCCGCAAAGCGCTCGGCGAGCTCGTATTCCAGGCCCTCGGGCCCCTCGGCGCCGATGAAATAGGTGGTCGGCGAGTTCAGCGTGGCCACCCGTAATTCGCCGCGGGCGCGGATCTCCTCCAGCCGGTCGGAGCGCAGCAGATCGCAGCCCGTGAGCAGCAGGCAGAGGGCCGTCAGCAGCCCGATGAGGGGACGAACTGTCCCGGTCCGGTTCATGTGGGGTAGAATACCCGGCTCCGGAGAGGTACCGAAGTGGTCATAACGGCGCCGACTCGAAATCGGATGGTCGGTTAATCCCGGCA
>VEQP01000067.1 GCA_018883185.1 Nevskiaceae bacterium
CTCCGCCATCACCTTCGTCAACGCCGCCGTCAACGTCGTCTTGCCATGGTCAACGTGACCAATCGTCCCAACGTTCACGTGCGGCTTGATGCGTTCGAATTTTTCCTTGGACACGTCTGCTTCTCCTCAAAAAGACCAAAGCGATTAGCGGTTGATGATGGTGTCGGCGATGTTCGGCGGCACTTCCATGTATTTTTCGAATTCCATGGTGAAGGTCGCCCGGCCCTGGCTCATAGAGCGCACGGTCGTGGCGTAGCCGAACATTTCCGACAGGGGAACTGAAGCGTTGATCTGCTTGCCGGCGGGCGAATCGTCCATGCCGGTAATTTGGCCGCGGCGGCGATTTAGGTCGCCGATGACGTCGCCGGAATAATCTTCCGGAGTCACGACCTCGACTTTCATGATCGGTTCGAGGATGACCGGCTTGGCATTGCGCACGCCGTCCTTGAAGCCCATGGACGCAGCGATCTTGAACGCCATTTCGTTGGAATCGACGTCGTGGTACGACCCGTCGAACGCGGTCACCTTCACATCGACGATCGGGTAGCCGGCGATCACGCCAGTGTCGATGGCCTCGCGGATACCCTTGTCGATCGCGGGCACGAACTCGCGCGGCACAGCGCCACCGACGATCCCGTTGATGAATTCGTAGCCCTTGCCCTGCTCGTTGGGCTCGAGCTTCAGCCACACGTGGCCGTACTGGCCGCGACCACCCGACTGACGCACGAACTTGCCTTCGGACTCGACGCGGCCCCGAATGGTCTCTCGATAGGCGACTTGCGGCTTGCCGACGTTCGCCTCGACTTTGAACTCGCGCTTCATGCGATCGACGATGATTTCGAGGTGCAGTTCGCCCATCCCGGAGATGATCGTCTGCCCGGATTCCTGATCGGTGTGCACGCGAAACGATGGGTCTTCCTTGGCGAGGCGCTGCAGCGCGAAGCCCATCTTTTCCTGATCGGCCTTAGTCCTCGGCTCGACAGCCACCGAGATGACGGGGTTCGGAAATACCATCTTCTCGAGGGTGATCACCTTGCCCTCGGCGCACAGCGTGTCGCCGGTGGTGACGTCCTTCAGGCCGACCGCCGCAGCGATGTCGCCGGCGCGCACTTCCTTGATTTCGGTGCGCTCCGAAGCGTGCATCTGCAGCAAGCGGCCGATGCGCTCGGTCTTCGACTTCGTCGGCACGAATACCGAGTCGCCCGAGTTCAATACACCCGAGTAGACGCGGAAGAACGTCAGGTTACCGACGAACGGGTCGTTCAAGATCTTGAAAGCGAGCGCAGCAAACGGCGCGTCGTCGGCCGCGGTGCGGGTGGTGGGACCGCCATCTTCGCCGAGGCCCTTCACGGGCGGCATGTGCACGGGCGAGGGCATGAACTCGACGATCGCATCAAGCAGCGCCTGCACGCCTTTGTTCTTGAATGCACTGCCGCACATGCAGAGCACGATCTCATTTCGCCAGGCGCGCTCGCGCAGCCCGGCCTTGATCTCCTCGAGGGTGAGCTCTTCGCCCTCAAGGTATTTGTTCATCAGGTTTTCGTTGGCCTCGGCAGCCGCCTCGATCATCTGCGTGCGCAGCCGACGCGATTCCTCGAGCAGATTGGCCGGGATGTCCCGATACTCGAAGTTCATGCCCTGGGTATCCATGTCCCAGTAAATGGCTTTCATGCGCATCAGATCGATGACGCCTTCGAAATCGTCCTCGGCGCCGATCGGCAACTGCACGGGGACGGGGTTGCCGCGCAGCCGCGTACGAATCTGCTCGACGCAGCGCATGAAGTTGGCGCCCGAACGGTCCATCTTGTTGACGAACGCGATGCGCGGCACGCCATAGCGGTTCATCTGCCGCCACACTGTCTCCGATTGCGGCTGTACACCCGCCACGGCACAAAACAGCGCCACGGCCGAATCGAGCACCCGCAGCGAACGTTCGACTTCGATGGTGAAGTCGACGTGCCCCGGCGTATCGATGACATTGATGCGATGCTCGGGGAAGGACTTGTCCATGCCCTTCCAGAAGCAGGTGGTGGCCGCGGAGGTGATCGTGATGCCACGCTCCTGCTCCTGCTCCATGTAGTCCATCACGGCCGCGCCGTCATGAACCTCGCCGATTTTGTGCGACACACCCGTGTAGAACAGGATGCGCTCGGTCGTCGTGGTTTTGCCCGCATCGATGTGCGCCGAAATACCGATATTCCGGTAGCGCTCGATTGGAGTGACGCGGGCCATGACAAGCGATCGTCCGACCGATTACCAGCGGTAGTGAGCAAAGGCCTTGTTGGCCTCGGCCATGCGGTGCGTATCTTCGCGCTTGCGCACTGCGGCGCCGCGGTTTTCGGCCGCTTCCATCAGCTCGTGGGCCAGGCGGAACGCCATCGACTTTTCGCTGCGCGCACGCGCCGCCTCGATGACCCAGCGCATGGCGAGCGTCTGACGACGCGTCGCACGCACTTCGACCGGAACCTGGTAGGTGGCGCCACCGACGCGGCGCGACTTCACCTCGACGACAGGCTTGACGTTGTCGAGCGCCTGCGAAAGCAGCGCAATGGCGTCGCCGCCCTGCTTGCCGGTCTTTTCGGAAATGCGACCGATCGCTCCGTAGATGATCCGCTCGGCCGCTGACTTCTTGCCGCTCTTCATGACCACATTCATGAACTTGGCGAGCATGTCGTTGTTGAACTTGGGATCCGGCAGGATGTGGCGGACCGGGGCTTGGGCACGACGTGACATCGTTCGATCTCCTGAACCTTACTTATTCTTCGGGCGCTTGGCGCCGTACTTGGAACGGCTCTGCTTGCGGTCGTTGACGCCCGCGCAGTCGAGAGTGCCGCGCACCGTGTGGTAGCGCACGCCTGGCAGATCCTTGACACGACCGCCGCGGATAAGCACTACCGAGTGCTCCTGCAGGTTGTGCCCTTCGCCACCGATGTACGAGGTGACCTCGTAACCGTTGACGAGCCGAACACGGCAAACCTTGCGCAGGGCCGAGTTGGGCTTTTTAGGGGTGGTGGTGTACACACGAGTACACACGCCGCGCTTTTGCGGGGCTGCGCCGAGGGCCGGCACCTTGGTTTTCTCGGTGCGCGTACGGCGCGGGGTGCGAATCAGCTGACCTGTGGTGGCCATGCAGTCTCCAGATCTACAGCGTTACAAAACCAAAA
>VEQP01000068.1 GCA_018883185.1 Nevskiaceae bacterium
GTGCGTTGCCGGCAACCACGGCGCCCACCGCCGACGCTGCAGAGCCACCGAGCCCGGAACCGAGCGGAATACCCTTCTCGATGTGCATCTCGAAGCCGAAGCCGGGCTTTGCGGCGACGTTGAGCGCCATCAAGGCACGGCCCGCCGTGTTCTTCTCGGGCTCAAGAGGCAGATCACCGACGATGCCCGAACAACCGGTAATGCGCACGCCGAGCTGCGCCGAGCGCGATACGGTAATGCGATCGCCCACGGCATCAACGGCGAAACCCAAAATATCGAAACCGATACCGACGTTACCCACCGACCCCGGCGCAAAGGCGGTCGCCTTCTGTCGCCCCTGAGGCACGGCGCTCACAGTCGCGCTCCCAAATACGCCGACAGCCGCAGCAAATCGGCAAAGATGCCGCCCGCAGTGACTTCGGGGCCCGCTCCGGGGCCCTGTACGATCATCGGGTTGTTGTTGTAACGACTTGTCGCGAAGCGCACGACGTTGTCCGTCAACGCGATATTGGCGAAAGGGTGCCGCGCATCGAGCTCGACGACGCCCACCGTCGCCGTGCCTGCGGCTGACAAACGCCCGACGTAACGCAACACCTTACCGCGCGCACGCGCTGACTCGAATCGGCTTTGCATGGCGGCATCGTGCTTGGGCAGCGCTGTCATGAATTCCTCAATACTTCCCTGCTCTAGGCCCGGAGGCACGAGACTTTCGAGCTTGACGTCACCCATCTCGAGCTCGAGCCCCATTTCACGACCCAAAATGATGAGTTTGCGCGCGACGTCCGTACCCGACAAATCGTCGCGCGGGTCGGGCTCGGTGTAGCCGCGCTGCTTGGCCTCGCGCACGATGTCGCTGAACGAGCGCGTCCCGTCGTAGACGTTGAAGAGGTACGCCAAGGTCCCAGAGAAGATTCCCTCGATACTGGTGACTTCATCGCCCGTCTCGCGCAAATCGCGCAGCGTCTGGATGATCGGCAAACCCGCACCGACCGTCGCCTCGTACAAATAATGGGTGCCACCCTGCCGACGCGCCTGCTGCAAGGCACGGAAATCGCCCATTGGCGCGCTGTTGGCCTTCTTGTTTGGCGTGACCACGTGGATTCCCGCCGCCAGCCACGATGCGTAGTGCCGCGCTACCTCCCCGCTCGCCGTGCAATCGATGATCACTCGGTGAGGCAAATAGTCAACGCCGACATGCCGCACGAACGCGTCGAGATCGGGCTTTGCTTCGGAGACGGCGAGCGCTCCCGCCCAGTCTGCCCCGGCGCCCTTTTCGGACAACAGCATGCGGCGCGACGACAGCACGCCACGCACCCGCAGATCGAGCTTGAAGTCGCGTCTCAACCGCTCGGCCTGGGAGGCGATCTGCTCGAGCAGCACTTTGCCGACGGTGCCCGGCCCAATGATGCCCACCGAGATGGTGTGATCCGAGAGATAGAAGCTCGAGTGCACGGCGCGCAGCGCGCGCGTGGCCGCTTTAGCCGGGACGACGACCGAAATGTTTCGTTCGGAGGCACCTTGAGCGATTGCCCTGACATTGACCGCAGCAGAACCGAGCGCGTTGAAGACCTTGGCGGCCACTCCGGGAATACCCGCCATGCCATCACCGACCACCGCCAGAATGGCGAGCTCGCGATCCACTTCGACCGCTTGGATCTGCCCGTCCGTCAATTCACGCGCAAAGGCTGCCCGCACCACGTTCACAGCACGATCCGCCTGCTCCAAAGGTACCGCGCAGCAGATCGAATGCTCCGAACTGCCCTGCGAGATGAGGACCACAGAGATGCCTTCCTCGCGCAGGGCGCCGAATAAGCGGTGCGCCGTGCCCGGCACGCCAATCATGCCCGCACCTTCGAGGTTCACCAGCGCGATGTTTTCGATCGTCGTGATGCCCTTGACTGCGAGCGAGGACTGAGGGCGCGCGCAGATCAGCGTCGCGGGGTGTGTGGGCGCGAACGTGTTGCGGATCCAAATCGGAATTTCCCGACCAACCGCCGGCGCCATGGTCTGCGGATGAATCACCTTGGCGCCGAAATACGCGAGTTCCATCGCCTCGTTGTATGAAAGCGAGTCGATGACTTGCGCATCGGGAACCCGCCGCGGGTCGGCGGACAGCACGCCATCGACGTCGGTCCAGATATGAATGACCGAAGCGTCCAACAACGAGCCGAAGATCGAGGCTGAAAAATCGCTGCCATTACGACCGAGCGTGGTTTGCACACCGCGGGTATCGCAGGCGATGTAGCCGGTGATGATCAACGTACCCTGCGTCTCGGCAGGCACGGCTGCGGCGATACGGCGACGCGATTCCTCCCACTGCACCATCGGCCCTAGGGGCCCCCACTCGATGATGACGGCTTCGCGCGCATCGAGCCAACGGACGGCACCGTCTCGACTGCCGCGTGCTGCATAGAACTCGCGGAAAAGTCGCGTCGACCAAATCTCGCCGTAGCCGGAGACCAAATCCGTGACGTTGCGCGATGCGGAGCGGGTCAGCCGAACCGCATGCAAGATTCCTAGCAGATCGTGACTGTCGCGATCGAAGTTGGCGAGGTACGCGGCGGCGACGGTCTCGCTCAGTAACTCGCGGGCGATGGTCGCATGACGCTCACGCACAGCCTCGAGCCCTGCGGCGTAGCCGGCATCTTGCCGCTCCGCCTGACTCACCAACGACAGCAGCGCATCGGTCACGCCCTTGCAGGCAGAGAGCACCACGCCAAGACGGCCCACAGGTTGCGAGTCGAGAATATCCGCCACCCTGCGAAAACACGCGGCGTCCGCGACGCTGGAGCCGCCGAATTTGTGGACGACCCAGGGGGTGCTGGAGGAGACGGACATGGGCGCGGCAATCCTGCGTGATTTATCGGCTCAACTGTATCGGCCCGGGCCCTGCTCGCGCAAGTTGACAGAAGCCCCCGCTGCAGTTCGCGGCGACTTCCCCTACACTGCGCGGCGCTCATGGACTTCAGCGC
>VEQP01000005.1 GCA_018883185.1 Nevskiaceae bacterium
GTGTTGCGACCGGTATTGCCGCCGCCGATCCAGCCTTTCTCGAGCACTGCGACTCGGGTGTAGCCGTGTTCGGCAGCGAGATAGTAGGCCGTGCCGAGGCCGTGACCGCCGCCACCGATGATCACCGCATCGTACTCGGCCTGCGGTGCCGCACGACGCCACTGCGGGCGCCAGTCGCGGTGACCGCCGAGACTGTTCCACAGCAAAGAAAGCCCCGAGAAGCGCTGACGCGTCATGCGGATTCCGGCCTTAGGCGCGAAGGTCGTTGTTGGTCGGATCGTACGGCGATTCGACCAACACGGTGGCCTGCTTGCGCTCGCCGAGGATTTCAATCTCAAGAGTACTGCCAACCGCGGCGCACTCGGGCTTCACGTAACCGATCGCGAGGCTCTTGCCGAGCACATGCCCGTAACAGCCCGCGGTGGCACGGCCGACGATCTTGCCTGCCGTATCGAACAGCGGCTCGTTGCCGAGCGGGTCGGCATCGGTGACGCCATGCACTTCAAGGGTTACGAAGCGGTGCGGAACACCGGCTGCCAATTGCGCCTCGAGCGCAGCCTTACCGATGAAATCGCCCTTGTTCAGGCGCACGAATCGATCGAGACCGGCCTCGTAGGGCGTGTAGTCGCGGGTCAGATCGCTGCCCCACATGCGATAGGACTTTTCCATGCGCAGCGACTCCATCGCCCGCATACCCGCCATGCCGATGCCGTACTCAGCACCAGCCGCGAACAGCGCTTCGAAAATATGGTGCGCATACTCGATGGGGAAGTGCAGCTCCCAGCCGAGCGAGCCGACAAAGTTCACGCGCAGCAGATAGACATCGGTAGCCATACCCACTTCCACGACCTGGCCAGTGAGCCAGGGGAAGGCAGCGTTGTCGAGCGGGGTGTCGGTGAGCTTGGCGAGCACGTCACGCGCACGCGGTCCGGCGACGATGAAGCAGCCACGTTGCATGGTGACGTTGCTCATCTGCACGGAGCCATCGCTCGGCAGGTGCTTTTGCAGATAATCGCTGTCATACCGCTCGGCAGCGCCCGCGCTGACGACGTAGAACTCCTCGGCGGCGAGTTTGGTGATGGTGAACTCGCTGCGGATCCCGCCGCGGCGGGTCAACGCATGGCACAGCGCCATGCGCCCGATCTTCGTTGGTACCTTGTTGGCAACGAGGCGATCGAGCCAGGCTTCGGCACCCGGTCCGCGCACGATGTGCTTGGTAAAGGGCGTGAGATCAATCACACCAACTGCGCTGCGTAGACGTCGGCATTCGTTACCGACATGCTCAAAATAATTGGTGCGGCGGAAGCTCCACTCGTCGCGCGCCTCGACACCTGCGGGCGCAAACCAGTTGGCCCGCTCCCAACCGTAGCGCTGGCCAAACACAGCGCCCATGCCCTTGAGACGATCGTAGATCGGACTCGTCTTGAGCGGCCGTCCGTCCGGTCGTTCTTCGTCCGGATAGTGCACCGTGAAGACGTTGCGATACGTTTCCTCGTTCTTGGTGACGACGAAGCGCTTGCTGGTGTAGGGCCCATAGCGACGAGGATCGACGGCGAGCATGTCGATGCCCGGCTCACCTTCGACAATCCACTCTGCCAGTTGCCAGCCGGAGCCGCCTGCGGCGGTGATGCCGAAACTGTGACCCTCGTTGAGCCAAAGATTTCGCACGCCCCAGGCCGGGCCGATCAGCGGGCTGCCATCGGGCGTGTAAGAGATGGGTCCATTGACGATATCTTTGATACCACAGTGCTCGAGCGCCGGAACGCGCCGCTGTGCGGCTTCGATGTGCGGCAGCAGTCGATCGAGGTCACCATCGAACAAATTTTTGCCAAACCAGTCGGGTACGCCGTCGGCGAACCGCGCCGGGGCGCCGGCTTCGTAGGGCCCGAGGATCCAGCCCATGCGCTCCTCGCGCAGGTAATACGACTTGTCCGATTCACGAAGTACGGCCAATTCGCGCCCGCCCGCCGCGCGGTACGCGCGCAGTTCCGCGGATTCCTCATAAACGATGTACTGATGCTCCACCGGAATGGCCGGCACATTGAGGCCGAACATCCGTCCGGTCTGGCGGGCGTAATTGCCGGTGGCGCAGACCACGTGCTCGGCGATGATCTCGCCCTTGTTGGTGGTCAGTCGCCATTCGCCTGAGGGCGTACGGCTCGCGGCGGTGACTTCGGTGTGCTCATAGATTTCGGCACCGCGCGCCCGGGCGCCTTTGCGCAGCGCCATGGTCAGATCCGCGGGCGCGATGTGCCCGTCGTCCGGGTGATAGAGCGCACCGACGATGGCGGGCGTGTCAGCCGTGCCACCCAGATCGATCAAGGGCCAAAGTTTTTTGACCTCGCTCGGGCTGATGACTTCGAAGGGCACACCGATCGTGTTGGCCGTGCCGCAGTACTTGAAGTACTCGTCCATGCGGTCGCGACAAGTGGCGAGGCGCAAGTTGCCGGTGACGTGGAAGCTCACGTCCTGACCGGTCTCGGCAGGAAGACGCTTGTACAGATCGACCGAATACTTGTGCAGTTGGCCGACCGTGTAGCTCATGTTGAACAGCGGCAGCAGCCCCGCGGCATGCCAGGTGGAGCCCGCCGTGAGCTCCGAGCGCTCGAGCAGCACCACGTCCGACCAGCCCTTGTGACACAGGTGGTACAGCGTGCTCACACCGACTGCGCCACCACCAATAACAACGACCCGGGCGTGTGTTTTCATCCGCCCAGAGTGTAGCTTCGAACGCCTCGGCGGCAGATCCAAATGCGACGACCGGATGCCGGAATTGGACATCTTGGGCGAGGCTGCCGCATACTCGATCGCACGTGGATACCGCAGTGTTTCAAGGCAAGCGAACCTACGCGTTCCTGACCTTGCCCAACTACTCGTTGATTGCGCTGGCGAATGCTCTCGAGCCGCTGCGCATGGCCAACCGTGTGGCCAACCGCCCCCTATACGAGTGGCAGATCGCCTCATTGCGCGGCGAGCCCGTTGTCGCGAGCAGTGGCTTGCAGATGACGCCTACGGTCGCGCTCGCCGATGTGGGCAAGGTCGACGTCCTCTTCGTTTGTGGGGGCATCAACGTGCGCGAAGCGGTTACGGCGCCGCTGACGAAGGCACTGCGGCGTCGAGCGGAGACGGGTGGTGCGCTTGGCGCCTTGTGCACGGGTGGCTATGTGCTTGCACGCGCGGGTTTGCTCAATCGTTACAAGGCGTCGATCCACTGGGAAAACGTGCACTCGTTGCGCGAGGAGTTCCCGCTCGTGGAGATCCGCAACCAAGTGTTCACTATCGATCGTGACCGCTACACCTGCTCGGGCGGCACGGCACCGCTCGATCTGATGCTCAATTTGATCGAGCGTCAGCACGGCCGGCAGGTTTCTCACCAAGTCTCCGAGCAGTTCGTGCTCGAGCGGGTGCGCGACGATCACGACAGTCAGTACGTGCCGCTGCGCGCCCAGCTTGGCTTCACCCATCGCGCGCTGACGAAGGTCGCGCAGTTGATGGAAGAGAACATCGAAAAACCGCTGTCGCTCGATGTCATCGCACGGCAGACGGGGCTCTCGCGACGCCAGATCGAGCGTTTGTTTCAGCGGTACCTGAACTGCGTCCCGAAGCGCTACTACATGGAAATCCGTCTGCGCCGGGCGCGCGAGCTGCTGCTGCAAACCTCGATGCCGATCATGGAAGTGACAGCCTCTTGCGGTTTCCAATCACCACCGCATTTTTCCAAATGCTATCGGCGTCAATTCGGCCGTCCGCCGAGTGCTGAGCGACGCGGGCAGGGCGGTGGCGAAGGGCCCGTTCCAGCCGCTCGATAAGCGTCCGTCGATGTCGTTCGCGGATAACTTATTGTCGCTAAACGGCTAGTTTCACTCCGATATGACGCTTACCATCGCGCAGCACAACCGGTGCCAAGAGGCCTGAAATGACTGAAGCCGCGGAAGGCGATTTCGACCTGCGTTCACTTGCCGACGACGAGTTGGTCGAGCAGGTACACGACGATCTCTACAACGGCATGAAGCCCGAGGTGGAAGAAGCCACGCGCATCTTCCTCGAGCGCGGCTGGGGCCCCGACAAGGTGCTTAACGACGCGCTCGTCGAGGGTATGCGAATCGTTGGCATCGACTTCCGCGATGGCATCCTGTTCGTTCCCGAAGTGCTGCTCGCAGCCAACGCCATGAAGGGCGGCATGGAGATCCTTCGCCCGCTGCTCGCCGAGACCGGTGCGGAGCCGATCGGCAAGGTTGTCATCGGCACGGTTAAGGGCGACATCCACGACATCGGCAAAAACCTGGTGTCGATGATGCTCGAAGGCGCGGGTTTCGAAGTCGTCGACCTCGGCATCAACAACCCGGTCGAGAAGTACCTCGAGGCACTCGAGAAACACAACCCGGACATCTTGGGGATGTCGGCGCTGCTGACGACCACCATGCCGTACATGAAGGTCGTTATCGACACCCTCAAACAAAAGAACCTTCGCGACAAGTACATCGTGCTCGTGGGCGGTGCGCCGCTCAACGAAGAGTTTGGCAAGGCCATCGGTGCCGACGCCTACTGCCGAGACGCCGCCATCGCGGTGGAGACTGCCAAGTCGTTGATCGCTGCGAAGCGTGCCGCGGCGCGCGCGCACTGACGGTTGACGTGGCCAGCTCCGGCCGCCAACTGGTCATTGCCTGCGGCGCCTTGGCGCACGAGATCGCAGCCCTGCGCAAGGTGCACGGCTGGCTCACGCTTGATGTGCACTGTTTGCCTCCCGAATTGCATAACCGGCCCGAGCGCATCGCGCCGGCGGTACGCGAGGCGATCGAGTCCCAGCGCGATCTGTACCAAGATATTTTTGTGGCCTACGCCGATTGCGGCACGGGCGGGGCGCTCGATGCCGTGTTGCGCGAGACTGGCGTCGAACGCATCGAGGGCGTCCACTGTTACGAGTTTTACGCCACGGCTGAGCGCTTCGCACAACTCGCCGAGAGTGAGCCGGGGACCTTCTTTCTTACCGACTTTCTCGTGAGGCACTTCGAGCGACTGGTGTTTCGGGGTCTCGGACTCGACCGTCATCCTGAGCTGCACTCGCAATACTTCGGCAATTACCGCCGGCTGACCTACCTGGGTCAGCGGGAAGATGCCGACAATGCTGCCGCCGCGCGTGCGATCGCTGTGCGCCTCGGTCTCGAATATCACTTCGAGCACACCGGCTACGGTGGTCTCGAACGCAGTTTGCAACGTTTCACCGCCCGGGAGGCGCGTCACTGATGGCGAGTCTGATCATCATTTCTTGGCGGGACATTCCGTCGCAGGTCGTGATCAAGCGCGGTCGCGAAACCTCCAAGGTCATGCTCTCGGCGCGTTTCCAGGAAGCGGTCGATCGCGCGGCGATGCGTGCCGGCAAAGGCGGGTCGGACGCCTATATCGCCGAGTGGCGGCGCAGCGCGCCCGTGCCCTGCGGCGAAGATTTGCAGGCCGAGGCGGCAGCGGCTGCGCAGGCCATTGAGGCGCGCTACAGCGACGAGGATCTCGACAAACTCATTCGCGCCAAGGGCCTTGCAGCACCGCCCGCCGTGACCGTGTCCGACGCGCCGGCCAAGTCCGACGCGGGAGGCTGAGCGTGTATCGCGTTCGGCTGTGGTCGGTGCGTAATGCGCGCGGCCTCAATCTGCTGTATCGCGCGCTCGAGAACTTGCTCGTGGCCTTGCGACCGCTCGCCAAGCTGGTGGGCGGTGGCGCGAAACTCGAGCGTCCGATGGCGGCTGTCGAACGGGGCGTCAAGGGCTTCATGTTCGATTGCAAGATGTGCGGGCAGTGCGTGCTGAGTTCGACCGGCATGTCGTGTCCGATGAACTGCCCCAAGCAATTGCGCAACGGCCCTTGCGGCGGTGTTCGCGCCAATGGTCACTGTGAAGTGCTGCCCGACATGAAGTGCGTCTGGGTGCTCGCCTGGGAGGGCAGTCAGCGCATTCCGGGCGGCACCGAGTCCTTGCAACGCGTGCAGTTTGCCGTTGATCGTCGCTTGCAGGGCAAATCGTCGTGGCTGCGTGCGGTGCGCGAGCGCGTCGCTGGAGCGACGCAGTGAGATTCGGTGACGAACCCGCGCCCGGCGCACCGTTGCCGATGTTGCCCGGGCACGTGTCGCCCGGCCGATTCGAGCGTGTGTTGCGAGCCGGTGCGTTTGCCGTCACGGCCGAACTCGCACCTCCCGATTCGGCAGATCCCAACGAGGTCTATGCGCGAGCGCGGATTTTCGACGGCTACGTCGATGCCATCAATGCCACCGATGGCAGCGGCGCGAACTGCCACATGTCGAGCATGGGGGTTTGCGCGCTGCTGACGCGGGTCGGTTACGCGCCGATCATGCAGATCTCCTGCCGTGACCGGAATCGCATCGGCATCCAAGGGGACATCCTGGGTGCCGCAGCGATGGGCGTGTGCAATGTTCTTTGCCTCACGGGCGATGGCGTGCAGGCCGGCGATCATCCACAGGCCAAGCCGGTGTTCGATCTCGACAGTGTGTCGCTGCTCGGACTGGCGCGAACCTTGCGCGACGAACAACGATTTCAGAGTGGCCGCAAGCTTACCCAGGCCCCTCGGGTGTTGCTCGGTGCAGCCGAGAATCCGTGCGCACCGCCCTTCGATTGGCGCGCGCGACGCCTCCTCAAAAAAATCGAGGCGGGCGCACAGTTCATACAGACGCAGTATGTCTACGATGTGCCGCTGCTACGCCGGTTTCTGCAGCAGCTCGAGGATCTGGGCGGACTCGATCGCGCTTTTCTGTTGATCGGCGTCGGCCCACTGCGTTCGGCCAAGGCGGCCGAATGGATGCGCAGCAACGTGCCCGGCATCCACGTGCCCGACGCGCTGATCGCCCGTTTGCGCGGTGCCGAGGATCAGGCGCGTGAAGGTCGCAACATCTGCGTCGAGCTTATTCAAGAAATTCACGGTTTGCGTGGCGTGCATGGCGTGCACGTCATGGCGTATCGCCAGGAAGAGACGGTCGCCGAAGTGATCGATCGCTCCGGCGTGCTGTCGGGTCGCGTGCCGTGGTTTCCGACGAGAGACGTTTCCCCACAGAGCTCCGAGCTCGCAGCCGACAAGGTGGCATCATGACCGATACCGTCATCAGTTCCGCAACCAAGGAAGTCGTCATCGGCTTCAATCGACCGTTCGTGATCATCGGCGAACGCATCAATCCGACGGGTCGCAAGATCCTCGCGGCGGAGATGGCCGCGGGTGATTTCAGCCGCGTGGAGTCCGATGCCCGAGCGCAAATCGAGGCGGGTGCGCACATGCTCGATGTGAACGCCGGCATCCCGCTCGCCGATGAGCCCGCGATCCTCGCGAGGGCCGTGCAGATCGTGCAGTCGATCACCGACGTGCCCTTGTCCATCGACTCCTCGATCGTCGCAGCGCTTGAGGCGGGGCTTGCCGTCTACAAAGGCAAGGCGCTCGTGAATTCCGTAACCGGTGAAGAGGAGCGTCTCGAGCAGGTGCTGCCGCTCGTCAAGAAATACGGCGCGGCCGTGGTGGCGATCTCGAACGACGAAACCGGCATCTCGGAGGATCCCGACGTGCGCTTTGCGGTAGCCAAGAAAATCGTCGAGCGCGCCGCCGATTACGGTATCCCGCGCAGCGACGTCGTTGTTGATCCGCTCGTCATGCCGATCGGCGCCATCAATCAAGCAGGCGTGCAGGTGATGCGTCTGGTGCGTCGGCTGCGTGACGAGTTGCAGGTCAATACCACCTGTGGTGCATCGAACGTCAGCTTCGGTTTGCCGAATCGCGATGGCATCAACGCCGCCTTTCTCACCATGGCCATTGCCTCGGGGATGACCTCGGCCATTACCAATCCTCTGCATGGCGACACCGTGCGCGCCTGCATGGGCGCCGATGTGATGATGGGTCACGATCCCGACTGCGCACGCTGGATTCGCAAATTCCGCGAACCGCCACCGCCGGGGGCGGCGGGTGACAACCCCGCAGCACGAGGCCGTCGCGAGGGCGGTTTGCGACGTCGCTCCACGGGCGGCGGCACAGCGGGTTAAGGACGCAGCAGGTTAACGAGGGGTTCCGCAGTGAGCGATTCCGACGCACTGGTCGTTTTTTTGCCGTCTGGCAAGCGTGGGCGGTTTGCCACGGGCACGCCGCTTTTGCAGGCGGCGCGCGAATTGGGTGTCGACATCGACTCGGTATGCGGCGGGCGCGGGCTGTGCGGTCGCTGCCAAGTGGTTGTGGCTGAGGGTGAGTTCGCCAAGCACGGTGTACGCTCCGGCGCCGATAGCGTTTCGCCTCCGGGCGAAGTCGAAGCCCGCAGTGCGCGGCGCAAGGTGCTCAAGAGTGGGCAACGGCTGTCTTGCCAAGCGCAGGTGTGTGGCGATGTCGTCGTCGATGTGCCACCGTCGAGTCAGGTGCATCGACAAGTGGTGCGCAAGGCAGCCGAGGTTCGTGAGATCGAACTCAATCCGGTTTTGCGCCTGCACTACGTCGAGGTGCGCGAACCAGACATGCATGATCCTTCAGGCGATCTGCGACGTCTGCGTGATGCCCTGGCGCGCGAGTGGCAGTTGCCCGAGCTCGGTATTGACCTTGCCACGCTGCGCGGCTTACAGACGACGCTGCGCGCTGGACAGTGGAAAGTGACCGTCGCAGTGCATGGCGGGCGGCAGATCGTCGGCATCTGGCCGGGGTTCCACGAGCGAGCCCTCGGCATGGCGGTGGACATCGGCTCAACGACGATCGCGGCGCACCTCTGCGATCTCGGCACCGGCGAAGTGTTGGCCTCGGCGGGCATGATGAATCCGCAGATCCGTTTCGGCGAAGACCTGATGAGTCGTGTGTCTTACGCCATGATGAATCCGGGCGGCGCCGAACAAATGACGACAGCGGTCCGCGAAGCACTCTCGTCGCTCGCCGCGGAGGTTGCGCGTGAGGCTGGCACTACGGCGGACAGCATTCTCGAGCTGACGCTCGTCGGCAACCCGATCATGCATCACCTTGTGCTCGGCCTCGATCCGACCGAACTCGGTGGTGCGCCGTTCGCGCTCGCCATCGACTCGGCCGTCGAGCAGACCGCAGGTTCGCTCGGCATCGAGGTGCATCCGGGCGCGCGCGTGTACGTGTTGCCCTGCATCGCCGGGCACGTGGGCGCCGATACCGCGGGAATGATCCTTGCGGAGCGGCCCGATCTTGGTGAGCCGGTGACCTTGCTCGTCGATGTCGGTACGAACGCCGAAATCGTCCTCGGTAATCGGCAACGTCTGCTCGCCTGCTCGAGTCCCACGGGCCCGGCGTTCGAGGGTGCGCAGATCAGTTGTGGCCAGCGCGCGGCGCCCGGTGCAATTGAGCGCGTGCGCATCGACCCTGCGACGCTGGAGCCGCGTTTCAAAGTCATCGGCTGCGAGCTGTGGTCGGACGAGCCGGGATTCGCCGAGGCGACTCGCGCGACCGGTGTCACCGGCGTTTGCGGCTCCGGAATTATTGAGGTCATCGCGGAAATGTACCTCTCGGGCGTCATCAACCAGGACGGGGTGGTCGATGGCGCGCTCGCCGCGCGCAGCGATCGCATCGTGCCGAGCGATCGTACGTTCTCCTACGTGCTGCATCGGGGCGCGGTCACGCTCGCCGTATCGCAGACCGACGTGCGTGCAATCCAGCTCGCGAAGGCCGCCCTCTACGCCGGTGTGCGTCTGCTGATGGAGGAACTCGGTGTCGAGCGTGTCGATCGCATTCGGCTTGCCGGTGCCTTCGGCGCCCATATCGATCCGAAGTATGCGATGGTACTCGGCATGATTCCTGACTGCGATCTCGCTGCGGTGGCCGCGGCGGGCAATGCGGCCGGCACTGGTGCTCGTATCGCCTTGCTCGATGAGCGCTCACGAGCGGTGATCGAGGATGTCGTGCGCCGCGTCGAGAAGATCGAAACCGCGATCGAGCCGAGGTTCCAGGCGCATTTCGTCGAGGCGATGGCCATACCGCACAAGCGGTTTGCAAATCCCGAACTCGCCAAGGTCATCACCCTGCCGCCTCCCAAGGAGTCAGCGGCGCAGGCGAGTGCCTCGCGTGGCCGACGCAGCCGTCGTCCGGGCTAGACGGGGATGACCTTGCGCGCCCGTAGCGACGCAGATCATTGTTTCGTGTGCGGGCCGCACAATCCGCACGGTTTGCAGATCACCTTTCGTCTCGAGTCAGAGGCCTGCATTGGGCGTTTCACCCCCGGTGAGCACCACATGGGATTCGATAGGGTAACGCACGGAGGCATCGTCTTCAGTGTGCTCGACGATGCGATGGCCAATTGGTTGTTCCTGCAGGGTGCGCGCGGCGTTACGGCGAAGTGTGAGATCCGCTACCGGCAACCGCTACCGGTCGGCACAGAGGTGCAGGCCGTATGCCGTTTTAAGCAGCGTCGTGGACGCTTGGTGGTGTTGGAGGCGACGCTCGCGCGGGTCGATGACGACAGCGTCGTTGCGCAAGCCGAGGCCAGCTTCATGGTCGAAGATTTCGGCAATCTGCCGGCCAGCTGAGTCGAACGCCCTCAGACCTTAGGGTCCGGATTTTCCGTGTGTCCGTCGAGAGTGATGACCTGTCCGGAAATCCTTTCACCGGCCGGCGAGGCGAGATAGACCGCCATTGCCGCCACATCACCCGCCGTGACGAAGCTGCGCAGCGAGGTGCCGGCCTCGTAGGCCGCGCGAACCTGCGCAGCAGTCGTGCCCTTGGCGGCGGCCTCCCGTTCGATGACCCGCTCGATGCGCGGTCCCTCGACGCAACCCGGCGCAATCACGTTGGCGCGAATACCGAATGGACCGGCTTCCATGGCGACGGTTTTCATGAGGCCGTTGACGGCCCATTTGGCAGCCACATAGGGCGCACGCAGCGGCGTGCCGAATTGTCCCGAGGTCGAACCGGTGAAGATGATGCAGCCGCGTCGCGCACGTTTCATCATCGGCAGCGCGCCCTGTGCGGCGAGCACTGCACCCCCTAGCGTGACCGCGAGGCACTGCTGAAATGCCGTGTAGTCCTGATCCTCGAGCAATGCAGTCGCGCCCGAGATTCCGGCGTTCGCACACAAGGTGTCGAGCCCGCCCCAGTCGTAGTCGAGACGTGTGAACAGCGACTTCATCGCTACAGGGTCAGCAACATCCACGCGTTCGCGTTTCCAGGTGCTCGGACACTCGGCAAGGGCCTGCTCGTCGACGTCGGTGATCCAGACTTGCGCCCCTTGTGCGGCGAAGGCATGCGCGATCACCCGGCCGATGCCCGAGGCGCCGGCGGTGATGAGGACCCGCGGCGATTCGATGGCTGTCATCATGACGGTCTCCATATCAATGGCTTCAATCAATCAATCATGAAGGGCAGGTCGGTCAGCGTCCCCGACTGAAAACTGCCGCTGATCTGCGCGGTGAGGCGATCACCCACGTTGCAGTCGCGCGAAACGAGGGCAAAGCCAATGTTCTTGCGCAGTCGGTAAGAGAAAATGCAGTTGGTCAAATCACCGACCTTGCGGCCTTCGCGCTGTAGCGCATTCCACAGGAATCCAGGGCGGACAGGCTCGCCCGCATCGAGCACGATGCCTAGTGTGTGGCGTTTCGGGCCCTCGGCCGCGATGCGCCGCAGGGCCGAGATGCCGATGGTGTCGTCGGGCACCTCGAGGTTGACGTATTTACCCATGCGGACTTCGAACGGGTTCGTCGTGGCGTCGGTGTCGCCGCCATAGGAGATCAGACCGGACTCCACCCGCTCGCACCAGTTCGGAGCTCCGGGCCCGATGTCGTAGGGTCTGCCGGCTTCCTTGAAGATCGCCCACAGGCGACTGCCTTGGGTGCCGTCGCGCAGGTAGATTTCGAAGCCGCCTTGTTTGGACCAGCCCGAACGTTGCACGACCACCGGGATGCCCTCGATCGTCGTCTCGCGGAACCAAAAATATTTGAGGCTTCGCACCCAGTCACCGCAGACGCTCGCCACCACGTCTTCAGCCTTGGGTCCTTGCAATGCCATCGGCGAGACATCCGGCTCGCTCACCTCGACACGCAAACCGCGTTCGGCTGCGATCGATCCCGCCCAAAACCAAATGTTCGAGTCGGCGATCGACAGCCAATACAGATCATCGGCCAGTTTCAGGCAAATCGGATCGTTGATCAGCACGCCTTGGTGATTGCAGAGCGGCACGTACTTGCCTTGCCCGATCTGCTGCCCGCTGAGGTCACGCGGCGCCAGGATCTGCGCGAGGCGACCGGCGTCAGGTCCCTTGAGTTGTACTTGGCGTTCGACCGCGACGTCCCATTGACTGACGCCCTTCAGCAAGCGCCAGTATTCTGTTTCAGGATCGCCGAATGCGGTCGGCATGAGCATGTGGTTGTAGGTCGTGAAGGCCGTGACGCCCTCGGCGAGGGTCGCCTCGAAGAACGGCGAGGGGCGAAGGCGGGCCGAGGGAGTAATGCCGAACATGAGTGTCTCCGCAGACGAGCATGACCCAGAATGCTGGGCTCGATGCGATAGTACTGATTGCGGTCGTGTGAAGGAACGTGGCTGAGTTCGCCCATGCACGGCATCGGATGCCGACACGGGTTATTCTAAGGGCCGCGACCTCGCACAGATTTACCGGAGTTGCCGTTGACACCGCCACGCAGCCCAGGCTTCGACACCCTTAGCCTCCACGCCGGCCAGCAGCCGGACCCCACGACGGGCGCGCGGGCAACGCCTATTTTCCAGACTGCAGCGTACGTGTTCCGTGACTCGGATCACGCCGCCGCACTCTTCAACATGGAGCGCGCGGGCCATGTCTACTCGCGCATCTCCAATCCGACTACGGCCGTACTTGAGGAGCGCATCGCGGCGTTAGACGGCGGCGTGGGCGCCATCGCCACCGCCAGCGGACAGGCTGCGCTGCATCTGGCGATCGCGACGCTCGCGGGAGCGGGCTCGCATGTGCTCGCGAGTCGCGCTCTGTACGGCGGTTCGCACAACCTGCTGGATTACACGCTGCGTCGCTTCGGTATCGATACCAGCTTCGTGGATCCGCGCGACTTGTCTGCTTGGCGTACGGGCATCCGACCCAACACTCGAGTGCTCTTCGCCGAGACGCTAGGCAACCCGGGCCTCGACGTGCTCGACATCGCAGGCGTTGCCGAGATTGCGCACGCAGCCGGTCTGCCGCTAATGCTCGACAGTACCTTCACCACTCCCTATCTGCTGCGACCATTCGACTTCGGCGCCGATTTGGTGTGTCACTCGGCGACGAAATTTCTCGGTGGGCATGGTGTCGCCATCGGGGGGCTGCTCGTGGACAGTGGCGCATTCGATTGGGAACGCTCTGGCAAGTTTCCCGAGCTCACCGAGCCCTATGCCGGATTCCACGGCATGGACTTTCAAGAGGAGTCTACGGTCGCCGCGTTTCTGCTGCGGGCGCGCCGCGAGGGCTTGAGGGACTTTGGCGCATGCATGGCACCGTTCACTGCGTTCCAGTTGCTGCAGGGCATCGAGACGCTGTCGCTACGCATGGATCGGCACATCGCCAACACGCGCGCGATCGTCGGGTTTCTCTGCGAGCACAAGGCAGTGGCATCGGTGAATTATCCGGAACTGCCGACGCACCCTGATCATCAGTTGGCGAAGAGCATGCTGCCCAAGGGTTGCGGGGCGGTGTTCACGTTCGAGATCCAGGGTGGGCGAGCAGCCGGACGAAAGTTCATCGAGACGCTGCGACTGTTCTCGCATCTGGCTAACGTGGGAGATGCCAAATCGCTGGTCATCCATCCCGCGAGCACTACCCACTTCCGGCTCGACGATACGGCCTTGCGTGCCGCGGGCATTGGCCCCGGCACGATTCGCCTCTCAATCGGACTCGAAGATGCCGCGGATCTCATTGACGATCTCGCGCAAGCGCTGCGCGCCTCGCAAAAACTCTGAGCGAGCCGGGAACATGGCGTTACAACTCGAGATCCAGGGTCATGCAGCATGGGCCTACACGGGGGGCAAGCCCTTCGATGCCCGCTTACCAGTGGTGGTGTTCCTGCACGGCGCAGAGCATGACCACAGCGTGTGGGCGCTGCAGAGCCGCTACCTCGCGCACCATGGCCGTTCGGTGCTTGCCGTCGATCTGCCCGGGCACGGTCGCTCCGCGGGCCCGCCGCTCGCCAGCATCGAGGCGCTCGCTGATTGGGTGGTGGCCCTGCTCGATGCGGCTGGCATCAGTTCCGCAACGGTGGTCGGACACAGCATGGGCTCGCTGATCGCGCTCGAATGCGCAGCGCGTCATCCGCAACGCGTCAGCCGCTTGGCGCTCGTGGGAACAGCATTTCCGATGCGGGTCGCGGATGAGTTGCTCACCGCCACGCGCGACGATGAGCCCTCGGCGCAGGCGATGGTCAACCTGTGGTCGCATTCAGCACTCGCGCAATATCCCGGCAATCCGGGGCCTGGTTTCTGGGTGGCAGGCGTCAATCGTCGTCTCATGCAGCGTCAGCAGCCCGGTGTGATGCACGCGGACTTTGCAGCCTGCAATGCCTACACCAATGGGTTGGCGGCTTGTCGGCGTATCACCGCCCCGGTGTTGCTCGTGCTCGGCAAGCGAGACGTCATGACCCCGCCGCGCGCCACCAAGGATATGGTCGCTGCACTGCCGAATGCGCGTGTGGTCGAGATCGAGGGAGCAGGTCACGCCATCATGGCGGAGAAGCCCGACGAACTGCTCGAGGCACTGCGCGGCTTTATCCCTTAAAGCTTAGGAGTAATGCGCAGGAGCGCCGGACGCGATGTACATCAACGGACACTGGCTGCAGTCGACGCGGCAATTCTCGGTCATCAATCCTGCCAACGGCTGTGAGGTCGGGCAGGTCCCCGACGGCGCCGCTGCTGAGGCGCGGCAGGCTATCGATGCTGCGGTCGCGGCGTTCCCCGCTTGGGCAGCAGCGACGGCGTACGAACGCTCGGCGAAGCTATACCGCGCGTTTGAGCTCATGCTGGCTAAGCGCGAGGAGCTCGCGCGCTTGATGACCGCCGAACAAGGCAAGCCGTTGCGCATGGCACTCGCCGAGGTGCGCTACGCGGCCGACTTCTTGCTCTGGTTCGCTGAAGAAGCCAAACGTGTTTACGGGGAGAGCATTCCGTCGGCGCGGGCGGAGCAAAGATTTTTAGTCCGCCGTGAGCCTGTGGGCGTGGTCTGTGCCATCACGCCTTGGAACTATCCAATCTCTATGATCACGCGCAAGGTGGCGCCCGCCTTGGCGGCCGGTTGCACCATCGTGCTCAAGCCGGCCGAGAGCACGCCGCTTTGTGCGATGGCGGTGTTCCGTATCCTCGAGGAGGCGGGTATTCCGCCAGGCGTGGCGAATCTCGTTACCGCCCGCGATCCCGCGCCCGTGGGTGAGGTGTTTTGCACTGATCCGCGCGTGCGCAAGCTCTCGTTCACCGGCTCGACCGAGGTAGGCCGAGCTCTCTACCAGTCCGCTGCCGCACAGTTCAAGCGTGTGTCGCTCGAGCTCGGTGGTCACGCGCCCTTCATCGTCTTCGACGACGCGGATCCGGTGCATGCCGCCAAAGGGGCTGCGGCGGTCAAGTTTCTCAACACCGGTCAGGCCTGCATCAGTCCAAACCGCATCTTCGTTCAGCGCAGTATCGCGGCGCCGTTTCTGGACACGCTGCGCAAGCGTGTCGAGGCGCAACGAGCAGGCGATGGCATGGACGAGGCGAGCACCGTGGGGCCGCTGTTCAGTCAGCGCGCGCTCGATAAGGTCGATGCACAGGTGCGGGACGCTGTGGCTCGTGGTGCGACGCTGTTGGCGGGGGGGCGCAGACTGACCGAGGGCGCGTTGCAACAGGGCTTTTTCTATGCGCCGACGCTGCTGGCAGAGGTGACGCCGGAGATGCGCATTTACCGCGAAGAGACCTTCGGTCCAGTAGCGCCTGTCATCGTCTTCGACACCGAGCAGCAGGTGCTCGCGATGGCTAACGATACCCACTACGGTTTGGCGGCCTATGTCTACACGCAAAACTTATCGCGGGCGATGCGCATGTTCGAGGGCTTGCAGTTCGGTATCGTCGGCATCAACGACATCAATCCGACGAGTGCCGCTGCGCCCTTCGGTGGTATGAAGCACAGTGGCTTAGGCCGCGAGGGTGCCCGAGAGGGTCTGGAGGAGTATCTTGAGACCAAACTCGGTGGCTTCAGTATTTGAGTGATGACTACCAGGAGTCGTTCCGTGACGCATTCAATCCGCGTGTTTCTGTCGAGCGTGATTCTTCTGTGCTCAGTGGTGGTGGCGCCGACTTCACTGGCGGCGCCTGTGGCCGAGACCGAGCGTATTCCCGTCGATTTGCGGCGGGCGACCTTGGTGGTGCGCGACATCGACAAGTCGCTGCCCCTCTACCGCGACGCGCTCGGCATGAAGGTCATCTATGATCAGGTGATTGGTGGTGTGACGCGTCTGGTGCTGCTGCGTGCCAACGACGATTTTGTGGGCGTGCTTGGCCTGATGCAGCGACTGAACACGACTGACGCCGTACCGCCGCCCGAGTATCGCAAGGCGCGCGCCGGGGAATTCATTCTGGTATTCAACGTGCAGGATCTCGACGTACGTTGGGAAAAAATCCGCAGCGCGCCTCATGTCGTCGTCGCAGAGTCACCGCGACGAATCGACTATCCGGGCGCAGGTGGATCGGTCATTCCGGTGACTTTCAGCGCCGTCTGGGATGCCGACGGCAACTTCATCGAGATGAATCGTTTGATGGGTGCGCCCGCGGGCGTTAACCGCTGATACGCTGCCTTCACGTTCCGGCGAATAGGATTTGACGCGGATTCGTCGGGGTCAACGTGAGTTTGGACTGCTCGGTGATCGCATTGGGGTTAGCCCCGTCTGCTTGACGGCGAGTGGCCGTGAAGCGATAGCGGCGTTCGGCGGGCAGGCGACCGAAAAGACGAACGTCGATCACCGGGTTGCGCGGTGCGGAGTCGAACATCGCCACGGCGAGCATGACGAGATGCGTTGCGGGGCCCTCACGGTGCTGCTCGTCGGGTGAGAGGTTAACTAGCAGTCCATCAAGGCGGACAGGCTTTCCGCCCTCTATGATGCGCACCCCGGCGCGCAGTTGGCGTTCGATGGCGGTGGTATGACGCTGCAACTCGCGGTCGTCGACGCGGCGGTCACGATTGTCATCGACGCCGCTGAGTGCGCTCACCGGTACGGACAACACAAGATAGCCACGCTGCTCGACCATATTGAGCGAACCGTGCTGGTGCTCCATCAGATGCGCGGCGAGCGGCGGCGCGAGTAGCAGCGACAGAGCGATCGACACCGCGGCCGAGATCGCTGGGCGAGTCGCGCGAGGCCAGATATCGGGCGGAATCCTCGTCATGCTCACCCGCCTGTGGATGTAGATCCGCGCAGGCAACGGTGGACGAAAGGGAACGCGTTCGTGATCACGTAGTAGTAGATGCCATTCGGGAACTCCGGCGTGACGCCAGTGCGACCGTTGCACTGATCGAGATCCCCGAGTCCGGCGACGTATTCGTAGTCCTGCAAGAAAGAGCCCATCGGATACAGTGATGTCGCCGGGCGACCGCTGTCTGGGGTTGCCTTGATTCGCCAGCTCGAGCTCAGCTCTTTGATGGCCGAGGTGGCGTCGTTGGCACTCGTGTAGCCGTAACGCGCGTAGATGGGGAAACCATCCATCGACCAACCCACGAGCGTCATCGCCGTGCCTTTGCCGAGCTTGGTGATCAATCCGGTGGGCAGTCCGTGATAGTGGTACTCGCCGGTCGGCTGCACATGCGCATTGTTGTCGTCGGTGCCGAAGTTAAAGGACGACGGGGCTAGTGCTTCCATCCGCCACGCACCACTGCCTCCCGCGAAGTTGCAATTGGGTGGCGATGCGCCATCGCAGGTGCCGCCGGTGCCGGGTTCGAACTTTACGCCGTTGATGGCGTAGCCCGGCACCATGGCGTTCGTGCCATTGGCGTTGGTGACTGAGGGGCGCAGCGGAAACGTTGCAGTGATTGACTGTGAACGAATCGTGTTGGGGTTGTTCGCGTTGGGAAAGGTGCCGACTGCGTGATTAGGAATGGCATTCGCCACGACCGCGCGAGTTGGGTTGCAGCTCCACAGTGCGCTCGCGGTCGCATTGACCGACGGTGAACTGTTGAACTCCGCCACCGTGTAGGAGCACAGCACGCCGTCGGTGTTGTAACTCGTGCCCCCGGCGGTGGGTGTCACCTGCACCTGGCCCGAGGCGCTGCTACTGCCCGTGGCGTTGGTCGCAGTGACCGAGCAATTGTAAGCCGTGCCATTGCTGAGGCCGGTTACGCTGATGGGACTCGCAGTGCCGCTTGCTGTGCGCGTGGCGCCGCCGCCCGTGCAGGATACGGTGTATGCGGTGATGGCTGAGCCACCGTTCGAGGCGGGCGCCGTGAAGGCAATCGATGCGCTGGCGTTGCCGGCTGCCGCGGCGCCAATGGTGGGTGCGCCGGGTACGCCGAGCGGCGTCGCGCTGACGCTGGCCGAGGCACTGCCCGCGCCAGAGGAGTTGGTTGCCGTGACCGAGCAACTGTAACTCGTGCCGTTGGTGAGCCCCGTCACCGTGATCGGACTCGTCGTGCCGGTCTGCGAGCGGCTGCTGCCGCTCGCCGCGCAGGTCGCCACGTAATCGACGATCGACGAGCTGCCGCTGGAGCTTGGCGGAGTGAAGGAGACGGTGATGCTGGCATTGCCCGCAGTGGTGGTGCCAATGGTCGGCGCACCGGGAGGCGTGGACGTTGAGGACCCGCCGCCACCGCCACCCCCGCAAGCAGCGAGCGCCGCACAGAGCAGGGATCCGGGAAGCAGGCGGGCGTAGCGTCGATACGAATTCATCAGGTGCACCTTCGGCTGTCCGACCAGCCTCGACTGTTGCAGTGGCTAGTGTACTGCGTATGCTGAGACCTCGTCGTTCAGGCCAAGTTTCGGAGCTCGTTCATGTTCAGCGCCACGTCCATGTTCACCGCCACATCTCGCCCTATGTTCACCGTTGCCGCTGCCACTCTTGTCGCAACGCTTGGCGTTCTCGCGCCGCTGGCGAGTGCGCAGTCACCTGCGGCGGCAGGCGCTGCCGTCATCGTGGTGCAGGCTGATCGGGTGCTGGCCGAGCCAGGCAAGGCGCCGCGTGGCGTCACCAGCATCGTCATCGAAAACGGTCGTATCAGTGCGCTGCTCGACGGAAGGCAGAGGGGTCCGGCGGGTGCGCGCGTCATTGATCTCGGCAATCGATTCGTGTTGCCGGGACTCATCGACAGTCACGTGCACCTGGATTCCGATTCGGGTGGGCAGGCGGCGTTGATCGAGTCGGTGACCTCGAGTCCTGCGCTCGATGCGCTGCGAGCCCAGTGGAACGGCATGAAAACACTGCGCGCCGGCTTCACCACGGTGCGCAATCTCGGCGATGGCCGTGGGGCAACACTGGCACTGCGCGATGCCGTCGAGAACGGTTGGGTCATGGGTCCGCGCATCATCGATGCGGGGCGTGCGATCTCGGTCACTTCGGGACACATGGACGGGACGCTGAGTCTTGCCGAAGGGCTGCAGTCAGCGGTCAATCAGGACAATCTTTGTGATGGCGCTGACAGTTGTCGCGAGGCCGTTCGCCGTCAGGTTAGGCGCGGCGTCGATGTCATCAAGATTGCGACGACGGGCGGTGTCAACAGTCGCATTGGTGCAGGTCTAGGCCAGCAGATGTTTGCCGACGAGGCACGGGCCGTGGTCGAGACGGCCCACCTGCACGGCAAGAAAGTGGCCGTGCATGCGCATGGCACGGAAGGCATCAACGTAGCCCTCGCGGCAGGCGCCGATTCCATCGAGCACGGCACGATGCCGAACGATGAGACGCTGCGCCTGTTCAAGCAGAGTGGCGCGTACTACGTGTCGACGCTGTCGACGGTCAACGGGTATCGCGAGCGACTCGCGAAAGACCCCAACGCGTATCCGCCAGCGGTGCTCGAGAAAGTGCTGTGGCGACTGGAGGTCACGGGCAAGGCACTGGAGAGAGCGGTCCCGGCAGGGGTAAAGATCGCCTTCGGTACGGACGCGGGCGTGTCGAAGCACGGACGCAATGCCGATGAGTTCGAGTTGATGGTGAAACACGGCATGACGCCAGCGACCGCGATCGTCGCAGCGACAATCAATGCTGCAGAGCTGCTTGGGCTCGCCAAAGAAGTGGGCGCATTACGGCCGGGCATGGCCGCCGATCTCATCGCCGTCCCGGGTAACCCCCTCGCCGACGTGACGGCGCTGAAGACTATGGAGTTCGTGATGAAGGGTGGTCGCGTGGTGCCGCTCAGCGAGTAGCGGCAGAGCTGCTGCCCGCTTCGCGACTCAGCGCTCTGCTTCCGCTCGTGCGCGGGCAGTTCAAGCCAGCGTCAAGACGCCAAGGTAGCGGCTGTCTGAGCCGAGTTCGAAGCTGATGGCCGCGCGCGCACCGAAGCCTGACACCTCGATCTCGTAGCCGCTGCTGCCTGCAGGCAAGCGGTCGAACTTGAACTCACCAAAGGTGTCGGTGCTGGTGCGGCCGAGCTCCTTGCCATGCTGGCGCAGCACAACCGTCGCTCCCGCAGCGCACTCTTCGATGCCATCCACGTGATGCACCACGGTGCCACCCGCGAAGCAGTCGGTCATCAAGTGTAGATTCTTGTAGTACACGCGGGGTCGCGTGCCAAGCTCCGGTCGATCGACCTGCAGCCCTTCATCGGCTGCGATGCGTTGCATCTCGGCGTCCTCCACCTTGACGCTGCGAAATACGCCCGTCGGGCAGGCCTGCTCGGCGCGGGTCTTCGTCCAGCCCGTATCGATCAGATGTGCATCGAAAATCCAGTGCTGCGGCAGCTGGAGCTCCTCGTTCCAGGAGACTGCGCCGTACGGACAGGCCTCGACGATTTGCTTTTGACCCTTCGCTTTCACGGGGTCGATGATCACGATGCCATCGTCCCGCTTGCGTATGGCGCCCTCGGGTGCCGCCTTCATGCAGGGGGCGTCATCGCAGTGGTTACACATCACGGGCTGAAAGCGTGCTTCGACGATCGGATAGGTACCGCGCTCTTTGCGACGAATCTCTAGCCAGTTGTGGCCTTGTGCGGGTTGCGGCGCCGCATAGCCCGGGAAGTCGTTGCCTGTATGTTCGTCCTTGACGGCGATGAAGCAACCACGACAGTTATCGCAGCGTTCGACGTTGACGATGAGATTCCACTTCTTGCTCATCACGCCGTCTCCGCGACCGGTTGCCAGGTGTCAATGCCGGTCCATTTTTCGATCTGGATCAGCGTGGTGTTCGGACGGATGCCGTGGGTCTTGCGAGCGATCGCCTTGCTCGGATTGAGCGTGTTGATGCAGCCACCCAGATCCGTCGAGCGCCCCGGCTCGCCCGCCGGGCGATACTCGGCCGAGGCGGTGGAGGCTGAGACCACGCCGGGACGCAGACGATCCGTCAACTGCGCGGCGCAGACCACTGAGCCACGGTTATTCCACAAGCGTATGAGATCGTCGTCCTCGATGCCTCGCGCCTGCGCATCCTCGCGATTGAGTCGCGCGACGAGGTAGTAGTGGCCATCTTTGAACACGCGGTGCTCGCGGATGTCGCGCAGACTGCAGCCCTCGTCGTCACCCATCAGATGGAAGGGGTAGCGCGAATGCGGCGAGAGTAACTGCAGCGGGAACTCGGCAAGCTGCGGCTCGCGAGTCTTGTCTTCATACACGGGCATGTATTTATTAAGGGGTGGTCGATCGGGATCGTCGATGCGCTTGAGCGTGGTGGCGACGAACTCGAACTTGCCGGAAGGTGTCTGCAGGCCCTTGCCGAGCCCGGAGACGTATTCGGAGGGCAGCGGGTACGGTTCCGGAGTGTCCTTCTTGCGACCCTCGTAGAACCAGCGGTTCGCTGTCGGCGCGCGCGCCGATTCGGGATCCGGCGGCACGACGTAGTAGCCTTTCTTCAGAAATTCGCGCCAGCTGATGCGCTTGGCGAGGTCCGACGAGTCGAACACGCGCTTGCACCAGTCGTACTCGGACGTACCACCTTCGGAGTACACCGATCCGAGATCGAGCTTTTCGGCAATCGCCAAGAAAATATCGTAGTCGGATTTCGATTCGCCGACGGGTTCGATGGCTTTGTGCTGCAGCGCGATCACCCGATGATTGTTCATCGAGTACATGTGATGCACGTAACCTGCGCCGACGTTGTACCACTCGCCGATATCCCAACGCTCGAACACCGTGCACGCGGGCAGGATCACATCGGCGAACACTGTTTCGCCTTCCCACCACACCGATTGGTTCACTACGAACTTCAGGCTCTCGTGCTGATAGGCGTTGATCCAGCGGTTCGAGGCCACTTGGGTACCGAGCGAGCTGCTGCCGTATTTGTAGAGCATCTCGACGCGCACGTGGCCTGGCGAGGGGTAGCCGAACGGAAAGAACTGCCCCTGGATCGAGGCAACGTCGGTCAGGTAACCCATCGCCTTGCCCTGCGTGATCGCCTCCGGGAACCACATGCGCGGAATAGCCTGTCGCACGGAGCTCATGGTCACGATATGCGGCATGCGCTGGTAGTTGTTGGCGGAGTTGGCACTCGTCATCAATTCGCCTGAGAAGCTGCCCTCGCCATAGCCCGGGAAATAGAAGTTGAAATCGAGCGGCGCACCGAATTGCAGATTGCCAAAGTTCGAGCCCGGACGACCATAACCCTGCATCGCCCCGAGGATCGTCATCATGCGGGCCCACTGGGCGCCCATCGGGCTGCGACCCGCACCGCCTAGGCCTACGCCCCAGCCGCCGGCGCCCAGGTAGGTTTTCTTGGTACCCCATTCGCGGGCGAGCGCGCGCACATCGCGCGCCGGGACACCGGTTTCCTGCGACTGCCATTCGGGTGTCTTGGCGATGCCATCGGTTTCACCGAGGATGTAGGCGCGCCACTCCTCGAAACCGGTGGTACGTTCGGCGACAAAGTTTTTGTCGTACAGGCCCTCGGTCAACCACACATGGCAAATGGCCTGCGCCATAGCCGCATCGGTGCCTGGCTTCGGCGAGATCCACTTGCCACCGAGGTGCGCGGCGGTGTGGTTGAGATACGGATCGATGTGCACCATCTTGATGCCGAGTCGCTTCGCCCACTCGCGGCGCTCTGTGCCATCGAAACCGTAGGTCGCATCCGGGTCGCTGGACCAGAACACGATCATCTCGGCTTCTTTCAGGCAGTCCTCGACGGTGCCGTAGAACTCCGGGCAACCCAAACGCAGGCTGTTGCCCCAGTGATGCATCGCACCCCAGAACCACCCCTCCCAACTATCCGGCGTGTGCACCAGTTTGGTGACGCCGATCAGATTCCAGAAGCGGTTGAAGGCGCTCATGTAGTGGCCGAGATTGCCCCACTGATGGTGCGATCCGTTGGCCACACAGATCGCGCCTGGGCCAACGGCCTTGGCGCGCTTGATTTCTTTGGAGACGATGTCGAGCGCTTCGTCCCAACTGATCGGCACGAACTTGGACTTGCCGCGATTGTGGATGTTGCGCTCGCCGTCCGGATCGAAGTCCACGCGCTTCATCGGCTGCATGATGCGGTTTTTCGAGTAGACCATCGATTTCAAGCACAGACCGTGCGTGGCGACGGTGGTCCTGCGGCTCGGCGTGAAGGTCTGCCCGCGCGCCGTGATCGACCATGGCGGGGCATCGCTGTCGTCGAAGTCGATCGGCGTGGTGCGGATGATCTTGCCATCCTTGACGTACACGAAGATCGGGCCGCTGTTGGTGCCGTTGGTGTAGCGAGTGACGCCATCGCCCATGTCGGTACCGGCTTTCCAGGTGACGGTCTCGAGACGCGTGAGCGTCTGCATGAACCAGACCGCGAGATCGTCGGCGCCGTCGATGCCGATCTTGAAGTTTTTCGCCGCATCGATGCGCTCGAGCATGTCGAAAGGCGGGGTGAGGAAGTTTTCGGCGATTTCACGATTCTTGAAATGCACCGTCAGATCCGGCTTGGCGTGCAGGCCGGCTCCCGTTTTGACCTTGCCGCCGCGCAACTCGATCCAGCGTCCCTCGGGTACATCCCGCAAGCGGAATTGGGCTATCAGGTCACGCTCGCGCAGGCGCGCCGCGTAGGCGGGATACAGCTTCGCCATCGCACGCATGGCTTGCGGAATCGCCCACAAAACGACCGACAAATTCATTGCCCACCTCCGAGCCGGAATGACCGAAAAATTACCATGGCCTCATCGAGGCCCCGACGCGGGGCCGAACTCAGCCCGCAGCGCGGTTGACGCGCGACTGGCCGGCACCGGAGTCCGGGCGCCGGGGCTGGCCCCGGCTACAGCCATTCAGGAGGCAGCCAGTGATTGCAGGTACTCGCGGAACGAGCGACCCGGCCGGCCCATGATGGTTTGGAAGGTGTCGGTGCGATGGCCCGGGGTGCTGCCGTTGGCAATTTCGGCGAATAGGCGTGCCACGGCGTCCGAGTGCCACTGGTTGCGGTGGAAGGGTCGGATGGCCTCCTGAAAAGCTTTCGGGTCGCAGTCGTTGTAGGTCACCGGCTTGCCGATGATCTCGCCGATGACACGCGCGATGGCCTCGAAATCCATCACCGGATCGGGGCCCGTGATGTCGTAGCACTGGCTCTGATGGGGTGCGGAGTTGGCGTCGGTGAGCACGTGGGCGATGAAATCGCCGGCCTCCTGGTTGTCGGTCAGCGCGACGGTGCCGCGACCCATGGGCATCGACAATTTTCCGGTTTCACGCGCAGCCTTGATCGAGCCGCGGAAGTTCTGCATGTAGAAACTTGGCCGGATCAGCGTCCACTTCATGCCTGAGGCCTTGAGCGCGTCCTCAGCAGCCAGATGCGCGAGCGGGATAGGGCTTGTGGTGCCACGCACCGCCTCGGGCGACGACAGCTTGATCAACCAGGGCAGACCCGCTTCGCGTGCCGTGCGGATGAAGGCGAGCTCGAGTTGTTCCTGTGGTTCGCCGTTAGGCAGCACGAGCAAGGCGCGATCCACACCCTCCAGCGCACGCTGCACGGAGCCTGCATCTTCCAAATTGCCGACCACGAGTTCCACTCCGCGCTCGGCCCAAGCGGCAGCCTTTTGGGTATCGCGTACCAGTGCCCGAAACCGAACGCCGCGCGCCAGCAAAGCTCGCGCCGTCGCGCCACCGATGTTCCCTGTGATGCCCGTGAGCAAGATCATGCCTGTCCCCCGGCGCCGCGGCGCCCTGTCGTTGTTTTCAGCCGTTATGGTACCGGCCGTCGTCGTCGAATGCGTCAGGAACGGCGGGCAGGATCGTCGCCGAATGCGGCGCGCGCCACGTATCGGGCAAGGTGGCGGTCGATCTTCGAGGAGTGGGTGGCCAACCAGTCAAACAAGAAGATGTTGATCCAGAAAACGATTGTCTCTGTGGCCCGTTCCGACACTCGGATGGCGCTGCTCAATTGGTTGAGGCGTTTCACAAACTGGTTGTGCTCGTGCAGGTGCTCATTGATCAGCGGGTAGCCGGTCTCCTCCATCAAGGCCTTCTCAACGCCGAAATGCGTCAGCGAATAGTCCTTGAGGTCAATGAGCACATGTTCGGTGTCGGCGCGACTGCCGCTGCGGACGGCACCCCGCAAGGCGGCGTAGATCTCAACGAGGTGATGATGTTGATCATCAATGGTCTCGTGCCCGGTGTCGTATGAAGGGTTCCAAAGAAATTCCTGGTCTATCTGCTGCGGCAGATTGGCGGCTCCGGCGCTGCGGCGCACGCGGCAGCGTTCCTGATAAATCTTAGCCAGCGGATCGGTATCGACGATGCTGTTGTAGCGGGCAAGGATGTCGAGCCCTTTTTGGTAGTAGCCGAGGTGATAGCAGGCTACAGCGTCTTCGAACAAATCGAGACCAATGATTTTTGGACCGCGGGTCTGTTCGCGCTCGGTGTCGAACACCTCATAGACCGAGACCGGGCGTGCGCGCCCCTTGACCTCGATGCGATCGGCGAAGCGGATCGTGTAGCCCGCGTTATCATTGAGGTTCAGATAGGTCGTTTCGCTGATCAGTAAGCGATTGCCGAAGCGTCGAGTGAGATCCTGGATGCGCGCCGCTACGTTGACGGAGTCGCCGATCACCGTCGTCTCCAGCCGTTCGGCGTTGCCGATTACGCCGAGTGCCGAGTAGCCGGTGTTGATGCCGATGCCGATTTCAAGCGTAGGCAAGCCTTGGCGTGCCCGATCTTGATTGACTCGAGCCACCCGCTCGAGCATTTCGTTGCCGGCTGCAACGGCGTCCCCCGCGGTGCGGAAGATCGCCAGTGCCCCATCGCCTAGGAACTTATCGATGACGCCGCTGTGGCCGTGAATGGGCGCCTCGTACTGGGCAAGATAGGTGTTCAAGGTCGCAAACACGTCCTCCGGTTTCAGCTCCTCCGCGAGGGCCGTGAAGTTCTGGATGTCGGCGAACATGATGCTGGTCTTCATCTCGACAAAATCGCCAAGCTGAATCGCCGAAATGTCGGTGGTGCCCAGGAAGTTCAGAAAACTCTTGGGAACGAAATGCCCGTAGGCGCGTTGCATGCTGCGCAGTGCCGCCATGGCGGTGCGGTGTTCGGCCCGGGTCCGCAATATGGCGTCGTTCAGTTGGTCGAGGGAACTGTCCTGCGACATGGATTCAGTCTAGCGATGCGCTGAGGGTGCTGCCGTAAAATTCAATCCGCGAGCACTTGTTCCAGCCAAGCCTCGACGTGCCGGGTCACCGAGGAGGAGCACAACAGCAGCAGGCCCTCGGGCGAGGCAAGGAGCGTCGTATGCACCTGCGCGATCGTGGTCGCAGCCGCATGTCCGATCGGAAAGGCTGAGGGCGCGAGATCAAGTCGGCAGCCGGCAGCCAGTCTTTGGCGTGCCATGCTTCCATGCAGCCGCCACGCACTGCGCGCTGCCGTAAGGTCCACCACGGCACCGGCATCGGCCACGGCCTCGCGACAGCGATTCGCAAAATCGACTTCGCCCGCTGCATCGAGCAGCAGCCAGCGATGCGGCTGCACGCTGAGCACCGTACGACCGGCTCCGAACCAAGCCCGACCGAGCGGCGGCAGTTCACAGCCGAGCGGTTGCAGGCGTGCAGCCAAGGTCGCATCGCCGCCGCGCCAAGCAGCGATCTGGACGATGCTGAATCGAACTCGCTCAGGCGCGGACACGGGCATTCTCCGGGTCGAACCAGTGTGCTGTGGTGACTTCAACTTCGACCGATTCGCCGTGCACGGGCGACACCGCCAGAAGACGGGTGCCCTGACGGCGTTTGCCGTCGGTCAGCATGGCGAGGCCCACCCACCCGTCGATGAGCACCGAGGGTGTGCAGGAGGTCACCACGCCGAGCGTCCGCGTGGGTGCCGCGGACTCAACGAGTTGTGCGCCGGTCCGCAGTCGCGCACGGGGCGAGCTCGGGCGCACGCCGACGAGTTGCGCACGATCGGGCGAGGTGAGCGCGGGGCGCTGCGCCAGCACGCGACCGACGTAGTCGCCATCGGCCTTCAACATGCGCTCGAAACCCAGCATATGCGCACTGGCGTTGCCATCGAGTTCGGCGGTGGTCACGTGGCCCTTCTCGATACGCAAGGTGTTAAGCGCGTCGACACCGTAGGGCAGGGCACCGAAAGGTCTGCCGGCTTCGAGCAAGGCGTTCCACACTTCATTGGCGCTGGAGGACGGCACGGCGACTTCGTAGGCGAGCTCCCCCGAGAAGGAGATGCGGAACAGTCGACCCCACACGCCGGCGATTTGCGCGGGCAGGGCGGCCATGAAGGGCACGGCGGCGCCCGAGACGTCGACTCCCGGCATGACTTTTTGCAGCACATCGCGCGCGCGAGGACCGGCGATAGAGAACTGTGCCCACTGATCGGTAACGTCCGTCAGCACCACATCGAGATCAGGGCGGTTGACCTGCAGCTGGAACTCGAGGTGCTCGAGCACATGCGTGTGGTTGGCGGTGGTGGTGGTGAGCAGGAAATGCTGCGCGCCGAGTCTTGAGGTCGTACCGTCGTCGAGCAGATATCCGTCTTCCCGCAGCATGATGCCGTAGCGGGCTTTGCCGACCGCCAGCGAGGAGAATCGATTGGCATAAATGTAGTCAAGGAACCTAGCAGAATCAGGTCCTTGCACGTCAATCTTGCCAAGGCTTGAAGCATCGCCGATGCCCGCGGCGGAGCGCACCGCGCGCGACTCGCGCAGTACCGGCTCCCAGCCTGCTTGCGTGGCGTAGACGAGGGGGCGCAGCCAGAGGCCGGCGGGTACGAAGATCGCTCCACAGGCCACGTGCGCGGCGTGGGCGGGGAAATGGCGGACGGGTCGCAGGTGGGCGCCGACTTCGCCGCCCGCCATCACGGCGAAAGAGGTCGGGTGGATGTAAGGCCGTGGTGTGGGTAGGCCCACCTCGTGCGGCGCCTGACCACGCGCGGCCGCCAGAATCGCAGCACCCAACATGCCGCCCGTGCGGCCTTGATCGGTCGCCATGCCGTGCGTGGTGTAGCGCTTCATGTGCTCGATGTGGGTGTAGCCCTCACGGTGCGCGAGCCGAATGTCGGCCACGGTGACATCGTGCTGCAGATCGACGAAGGCCTTGCCGCGTCCGGGCACTTCCCAGAGCGTCTGCAGTGGCGTCACTACCGGATCGACCGGAGTCCTGCGGGTGTCATCGTCAACCGCGGTCAGGGAAACACCAAGTTCGGCGGCGATGCGTTCTGCCGCGGCGGCGCCATCGCTGGCCGCCGCAGCAAGACCGAAGGCGCCTGCCGTGGCACCTGCCACCACGCCCGTGGTACGGGGCAGCGCGGCGACGAAGGCGGCGAGTTCATCGCGCCACGCGATGGAGCCGCCGGCCTGTGTGGCCAGCGCAGATTCCGGCTGATAACCACCCGAGAGCAACAGGCAGTCTGCATCGAGTGAGGAGCCCGCCGCGCCATCGAGCGTGCCGAGTTGTACGCCCTCGACTGCGCGTCGCCCGTGCACTGTGGTCACGACCGAGTGGGCGTGGACGGTGATGCCAAGCGCGCGGGCGCGCTCGGCGGCGGCGGACTCGCGCCGCGGATCGACGATGGCGCGCGGTGTAACGCCCGCCTCATGCAACGCAAAGGCGGACTCGTAGGCCCAATCCGAGTTGGCAAAAAGCACCGGTCGAGCGCCGACGGCCACACCATAGCGACGCAGATAGGCGAGCGCGGCACCCGCCTGCATCACACCCGGTCGATCGTTGTTATCGCAGGCAATCCAGCGCTCGTTGGCGCCGGTGGCAAGCAACACGCGCTTGGTGCGGATCACCCGCAGCCTCTCCTGCGGCAGACCGTTCGGGCCCGTTTGCGCGAGCGTTTCGACTGCTGCAAATACGCCATGGTCGTAGGCGGCAATCACTTGGGTGCGCGTTAGGCACTGCAGGGAGGCGTCGGCGGTCAGTTGCGTGAGCGCGGACTCGCGCCAGTGTTGCCAGCGCGTATCGAGCAGCGTGCCACCGCCCGCCACCACGTCGCGCTCGAGCAGCATGACTCGTAAGCCCGAACCTTGCAGGCGCCTCGCCGCGGCGAGCCCCGCGGCACCGCTGCCGATGATCAACACGTCGGTGTGATCGTGCACCGTATGCTCGCCGTGGGTCACGGCGTCGCTGCGTCCGTCCCTAAGCACACCGAGTCCCGCGGCACGTCGAATGGCCGGTTCGTACAGGCGCTCCCAGGCTTTGCCCGGGCTCATGAACGTTTTGTAGTAAAAGCCTGCTGGCAACATGGCGGCAAACAGGCTGTTGATCGAAAGTAGATCAACATTCAGCGACGGCCAGCGATTTTGACTCGTGGCTCGCAGGCCCGCAGTGATCGACACCGTTGTGGCAGGACGATTGGGCGCGCGGCCTCCCACCCCCTGAACATCGATCAGCGCACACGGCTCCTCAGGACCCGCGCTAATGATGCCGCGTGGTCGGTGATACTTGAAACTGCGGCCGACGAGTCGCACCCCATTGGCGAGCAACGCCGAAGCCACCGTGTCTCCGGCGAGGCCAACAAGCCCTCGTCCGTCGAACTCGAACTCGATCGGAGCCGTGGGCTCGACGAGTGCACCCGCGGTAATGCGCCGTGAACTGCTCATGTCGAGGCCGCACCGCCAGATGCGCTCCGAGTCACCCCCGGCGGTGTGGGGAGTCTCTCTTGGGCGGTGCCGACCGCGTGGATCTCGTGGCTCACCGTATGTCGCCAGAGCTGCAACATCTGCCGGCAACCGGCGCTATGAAACCACCACTCGAGGTGCCAGCCTTTGGGGTTGCTGCGTTCGTAGACGTAGGCTGCAAATTGCGCGAGGTCGGCATCCGCTGCGGGTCGGCGCACGCTGGCATCGCCCTTGTAGCGAAATTCGACTTCATCGCGCGTACCGCAGTGGGGGCAGGGAATGCGCAGCATGCTCAGTGCATCCAGGGAAACGGGCCGATGCCCGGTTCATCAAAGGTGCGGCCTTCGGCGAAGCGGCCGACGTCCATGTGCGTGGTGAGTGGATGTGACTCGCCGCGGGCGATGAGGTGTGCCGTGGTATAGCCGCCCGCAGGAATGGCTTTGAATCCTCCGTAACACCAGCCGCCGTTCATTACGAGTCCGTCGAGCGGCAGTCGGCCGATGATCGGAGTGCCATCCATGGTCATGTCCATGATGCCGCCCCACTGGCGCAGGATGCGCAGGTTGGCGAGTTCCGGAAGCAAGGCCACGCCCTCGGCCGCCACTTCCTGGGCGATCCACTGTGTACCGCGCTGCGCATAGGTGTTGTGGGCGTCGATACCGCCGCCGAACACCATGCCGCCTTTGTCGGACTGGCTGATGTAGAAGTGTCCCGCACCGAACATCAGCACCACATCAAGAAATGGCTTGATCGATTCGCTGACGAAGGCCTGCAGCGCGTGGCTTTCGATGGGCAGGCGGATGCCTGCCATAGCCGCCAAATGCGAGGAATGGCCAGCGACGGCCAAGCAGACGGTGTCGGCACCGATGAAGCCGCGGGTGGTTTCAACGCCCGTGACGCGACCCCCGGCTTGTCGCAGCCCGGTGACTTCGCAATGCTCGATGATGTCGACACCCGCCTCGGATGCTGCTCGCGCGTAACCCCAAGCGACCGCGTCATGCCGGACCGTGCCGCCGCGGGGTTGCATGAAGGCACCCATCACCGGGAAGCGGTGGTTGTCTAGCGAGATCGGTGGGATAAGGTTTTTGAGTGCGGCGCGGTCGAGTTCGATGCAGTCGGCTCCTGCGAGGCGCATGTCGTTTGCGCGGCCGGTCATGACATCGCGCTGGCCGTCCGTGTGGTACGTGTAGACCACGCCGCGCTGACTGACCATGGCGTTGAAGTTCAGTTCCTGCTCGAGACCTTCCCAGAGTTTCAAAGAAAAGTCGTAGAAGCGGATGTTCTCGGGCGTGTAGTACGTTGAGCGGATGATGGTCGTATTGCGCCCAACGTTGCCGAGGCCGATCGGGCCTTTCTCGAGAACGGCAACATCGGTGATGCCGAAATGGTTGGCGAGGTAATAGGCCGTCGCGAGTCCGTGACCGCCGCCGCCGATGATCACGACTTGATATTGCTTGCGCGGCTCGGCTTTGCGCCACGCTGGCGTCCAGCCTCGATGGCCCGTAAGGGCTTCGCGCAACAGGCGCAGCGCGGAGTAGCGGCCACTCGAGCGGAATCGCCGCGGCGCGGGCGCAGTGTCGGACATCAGCGGTTTCCTGACGCAATCACGGGAGCGGCGAGTGTAAGGTGGCCACGGTCAACCGGACAATCCTCGGGTGACTGGGTCTGCGTTGATTTGGCCTTGGCCCGTTTGGGCTGTGCCGGCCGGCCCCCCGCCGCGCGGATGATTCGGATCCCGAAACTGCGACTCTTCGGTGACGGCCGTCGTCTCCGGTTGTGCCTTGATGTACGGACCGCGCTGCTCGCGCGGCACCGGGGCGCGGCGCGAACGCCGCCACAGGCAGAACACGGCCAGCACTATCGCGAGCGCGCCGAGTGTGAGGAAGTAGGCGCTCTCACCGCTTTGATCCATGAGCACGCCGCCGAGGATCGGCCCGAGTACGGCCGCTGCGCCATTGAGCAGCAGTAGAGCGCTGCTCGCGGCGACCATCTCGGAGGTGTCGAGGCGATCGTTGACGTGGGAGACACCGAGCGAATACACCGACAACACGAGACCGCTGACGACGGCAGCCACTGGTAGCACCAGCAGATCCGGCATCGCAGGCCAAGCGCCGATCCACACTGCGAATCCCGCAGCCAACAGGGCAACCCCTGCGATCACGGATCGACGATCGAGGCGGTCGGCGAGCATGCCGATCGGGTATTGGGTGACCACGCCCGCAAGGATGCTGCCGGCCATGAACGTGGCGATCTCGGTGGCGTCCATGCCTCGCTGCTGTGCGTAGACAGGCCCCAGCGAGAAGACGATCGACGCCATTAACCCCGACATGATCACGGCGAACACGCCGAGTGGCGAGCGGCGATAGAGGTCGCGGAAGCGAACGCTTTGCGGTGTGTCGACCACCGGAACCGAGTGCGCCGAGAGCACGAGCGGCACGATGGCGAGACAGATAAGTCCGGCCACCAGCATGAAGGGCGTGTCGGAGCTCGTGTCGGCGACGAGTAGCAGGAACTGAGCGGCGCCCATGCCGCCGTACAACACCACCATGTACAGCGCGAGCAGACGCGAGCGGGTGTCCTGCGTGGCGCGATCGTTGAGCCAACTTTCTGCGACCACGTAGATGCCCGCGAAGCACACGCCCGTGATCAGACGCATCGCCGCCCAAACACCGGGCACGACGAACACGGCCTGACCGAGCGTGGAGACAGCTGCGACCGCGGCAAAAGCCGAGAACACGCGCACATGACCTACGCCGCGGATCAAGCGAGGCGCGATGACCGTGCCGACGAGAAAACCGGCGTAGTAGCAGGACATCACGAAGCCGATGGCGGAGGTCGTGAAGCCCTCGGTCTGGGCGCGCACGCCGAGCAGCGTGGATTGCAGTCCGGCGCCGAGCATCAGCACGCCCATGCCGAGCAAAAGAGGCCAAGTGCTGGCGATGAGACTGGCCGGCATGGATCGGTGAGGAGGGTGCTTGCGTGCTCGACGCGGGGGCTCACATTATACGGCGTGACTGACGACAAACGCGAGACGGAAAGCGCTCGGTGCTGTGGTGTTCGATGGGCCGCAGCCCATTCGACCGTGCTGGCCGCGGCGGCGCTTTGTTTGATCACGCTGGTGGGTCTGGCTGCGCCATCGCAGGCGGCGTCACGCGCTGCCGAAGTGCAACTCGTCGGCGAGCGACTAATCGGTCGACAGTCGCCGATTGCCGGCATCAACGCGTTTCTCGGTGTGCCGTTTGCCGAGCCTCCGGTCGGGCCGCTGCGCTGGCAGGCGCCGGTCGATTATCTGGGACGTGGCGGAGTGCGTCGGGCCGAGCGGTTTGCACCGGCCTGCTTGCAAACCCCGCGGATCCTCGACTGGTATCGGGGTATGGCGGAGCGCTTCGGCGCGAGTCGCAGCGTATTCGAAGACCTCGACACCAGTGAGGATTGTCTTTACCTGAACATCTGGGCACCCGCGAAGCCGTCAAAAAAACCGGCACCGGTGATGGTATTCATCCACGGGGGCAGTAATCGCAGCGGCTGGTCCTTCGAGCCGAACTATCACGGACATCGGTTGGCGGCCGAAGGTGCCGTGGTCGTCACCATCGCCTACCGCTTGGGCGTGTTCGGGTTTTTCTCGCATCCTGAACTTGCACAGCAGTCGGTGACGGCGAACTTTGGTCTATGGGATCAACTTTCGGCGCTGCGCTGGATCCAGCGCAACATCGCGAGCTTCGGGGGTGATCCCTCGCGGGTGACTGTCTTTGGCGAGTCGGCGGGCGCGGGCAATATCGCGATGCTGATGGTGGCGCCGCAGGCGCGCGGACTGTTGCACCGCGCAATCTTGCAAAGTGGCGGCGATTTCGGTTGGCCGGGTCTGCGTTCCTTGGCGGCGGAGCAAGCGCGCGGTCTGCAGCTCGCGGCAGCGATCGATGCCAAGGCTCCGCCCGACCTGGCAGCGCTGCGCGCGATGGATGCCGAGCGCCTGATGCGCCTCGCCGAGCAGGTGTTCCGCGATCACTATCACGCGCCCGTCATGGATGGCGTGCTGATCACGCAGTCGATTGCGCAGCAGTTGGCCCCCGCGCAGCCGTTGTCCCCCGCGCCGCAGTTGACCCAGCCGCGAGTGCCACTCGGCAGCCTGCTGATCGGCACCAACGCCAACGAGTACTACGCGCCACTCGCTAGGGATACAGCCCGCGCAGCCTTCGATCGTGCGCTGGCTTCAGCCGAGGTCTTGAACACCGCTGAGGTCCGCGCCGCCTTGCGCGATGAAGCGGATCTCGCCACGGCGATTGATCGGCTGCAGACGGCCGATTCGATGCTCTGTCCCGCGCAACAACTCGCGAGCGCGACGGCGGCGGTCGGAATTCCGACTTGGATGTACCAGTTTTCGCGGGTTCGCGAGGGAGCAGTGGCCGCACAACTTCGTGCGTACCATGGTGCCGAGCTGCCCTATGTATTTGGCACCCACGATGCATGGTTGCCGACCACGGACATCGATCGGCAACTGACGCGAACCTTGATGCGGATTTGGGTGAAGTTCGCGGCGACCGGTTCACCCGAAGGCGCGGGCCTGCCGCGGTGGCCTCAGTTTCGCTCGCAAGTTGCGCCGAATGTGATGGGCTTTGCGGCGACGCCTGGCCTCATCGACATCCCCGAGCCGACGCTGTGTCGACTTTATCGCAGCCGCGTAGCGGCAAGCGCTTCGCAGTAGAGTCGCATTCGTCGGCAGGCCTCAATGATCAGCGCTTCGTCGGTAGCAAAGCCGACACGCACGAATCCGAGTGTTTGTGCGCCGAACGCGTCGCCCGGAATGACCGATACCTGCTGCTCACGAAACAAGCCTTCGGCAAACGCGCGGCCCTGCAAGCCCGTGCCGCGAACGTCGAGCAACATGAACATGCCAGCCTCAGGCATCAGTACTGTCACACCCGGAACACCGCGCAAGTGCTCGAACATCAGTGCCGCGCGACGATCGCAGTAGTGTCGCGCGCGTTGCTCTGCCTCTGCCGCCATCGCTAACGCGGTCACGGCTGCTTCCTGGATGAAGCCCGGCAAGCCATACAACATGCACAGCACGAGATTTTCGCTGTGGTCGATGAGCTCGCGCGGTCCGACCATCCAGCCGAGGCGCCAGCCGCACATGGCATGCGATTTGGACAGACTGCCGATCGTTACCACGCGATCGGGCAACTCGCGCGCAAGACTCGGCACTCTGCCGCCGGGTGCGAGCCCGGCGTAGACCTCATCGGCGACGATCCAAAGGTCGTGCTCGCGCGCGATGGTGGCGATGCCAGCGAGGTCCCGTTCGCTGAGGATCAAGCCGGTGGGATTGCCCGGCGTGGCGAAGGTGAGCACACGTGAGCGTGGCGTGATCGCTCTGCGCAGCGCCTCTAGATCGAAGCGGAATCCGTGTTGCGGATCGAGCGGCACGCGGATGACGCGTGCGCCGGAGGTTTCGAGGGTGGCGGGATAGGTCGGGTACATCGGATCGAGTGACAACACTTCGTCGCCCGTTTCCGATAGGCACAGCAGTGCGACCATCAGCGCGTTTTGTGCACCGCTCAGGACCACCACCTGCTCGGGGTCGACGAGTTGCCCGCAGCGCTGGTAATGCTGCTGTGCGATCGCCGTGCGCAGCGCGAGCCGACCACGCACGGCCGTGTAGTGCGTATCCCCAGCGTGCAGCGCCTCCACGGCTCGGGCGACAACCGCTGCGGGAGTGGCCAAATCGGGATCGCCAACGCTTAAGATGATGGCGTCTTCGCCGCGCTCACGGGCGGCGAGTGCGGCGTAATGGATGAGCCAAGCATCCGAGCCGTCGCCGCCGATTCGTTGAACCAAGCTCGAGAATTTCACCGCCATGAGCGTATCAGCAAGACCGTTGGGCTGCTATCTGACCGAGTTGCTCGCAGCGCAGGGTATCGACGTCGTGTTCGGTATTCCTGGGGTGCACAATCTCGAGCTGTACCGTGGACTCGATCGGCATCGATCAGTGCAACATGTGTTGGTGCGTCACGAGCAGGGTGCTGGGTTTGCTGCGGATGGCTACGCGCGCAGTACGGGTCGAGTAGCCGCGGTATTCGTGATCTCGGGCCCCGGTGTAAGCAACGTGTTGACCGCTGTACTGCAAGCCGCCTCGGACAGGGTGCCGTTGATCGTGATCGCGAGTACCCCCGTGCGTCGATCCCTCGGCAAAGGATTCGGTCTGTTGCATGAGCTGCACGATCAGCAGGCCATCATGGCCGCAGGTCTTGATCTCACCGCCACCGCGTACAGCGCGAGCGAAGCGCGCGATTTTTTAAATCGAGTGTTCGCTGAATATCGCGCCGGGCGCACGCGTCCTGCTTACCTCGGTGTGCCCCTCGACGTGCTGGCCGAACCGACCGACTTGTCCGTGGAAACGCAGTCCTCGCCAGCACCTGCGGAGGCCACACCGCTGCAGCTCGATCAGGCAGCGGCGCTGCTGAATGCCGCCGAGCGGCCGCTCTTCATCGCGGGTGGCGGTGCGCGCCCGGCGGCGAAGACGCTGCGTGCAATCATCGAGGCAAGCGATGCCTACCTCGTTACCACGGCTGCGGGCAAAGGGTTATTGCCCGAGGCTCACCCTGCGAATCTCGGCTGTTCGCTGCCCTATGCTCCGACGCAACAAAAAATCGCCGAGGCCGATCTCATCGTCGCGGTCGGTACCGGTTTGTCGGAGACCGACATTTATACGAGCGATCGGCTGACGTTCTCTGGCCAGTTGATTCGCATCGATCTCGATCCAAAGTCCGATGATCGACATCCGGCTGCGATAAGCCTCTGTGCCGATGCCGCCAGCGTCATACGGGCCTTGCTACCACGATGTCGGCCGCGAGCAGGCTGGCGCAGCGCGGCGGGCAGTGCGGCTCGGCTGCGCGCCACGATCGATGCAGCAATGGATGCGCCGACGCGGTGTCTGCGCGAGGGCCTCGCGGCCATTCGTGCGGCGTTACCGGTGGATGCGCTGGTGTTCTCGGACATGACCCAAATCGCGTATCTCGGTAACTACGCGTTCGAGTGTGACGAGCCGCGCCTGTGGCATCACCCGTCGGGCTACGGCACGCTCGGTTTTGCCTTGCCCGCGGCACTCGGTGCGCGGGTGGCGTACGCCGATCGCGCCATCGTGGCACTCGCGGGCGACTACGGCTTCCAGTTCACCGTCCAGGAACTTGGCACCGCGGTCGAGTTGGGCCGCAGTCTGCCGATCATCGTCTGGAATAATTCAGCGCTTGGTCAGATTCGCGACGACATGGCCGCTTCAGGTATCGCACCCATCGGCGTTGTGGGCCACAACCCCGATTTCGTGGCCCTTGCCGAAGCCTGGGGTGCGCGTGGCGAGCGGGTTGGCAATGCGGCGCAATTAACCGCAGCACTGCGCACAGCGCTGCAGCATCCTGGGCCGACGCTGATCGAGGTGGATGCCGCGCAGTTCGCGCGAGGCTGATGCCTCACGCACCGCACATGGCCTGCCGCAGTTACTTGATCGTCGGCATCGCGAAGCTCGTGCCCTCGCGTCCTTCGCCCGGCCAGCGCGACGTTATGGTCTTTAGACGCGTGTAGAAGCGCACGCCTTCGGGCCCGTGCACGTGATGATCGCCGAACAGCGATGACTTCCAGCCACCGAAGCTGTGGAAGGCCATCGGCACGGGAATCGGTACGTTGACGCCCACCATGCCGACTTGAATGCGATGCGCGAAGTCTCGCGCGATGCCCCCGTCTTGCGTGAAGATCGAGGTGCCGTTACCGAATTCATGCCTATTGATTAACTCAACCGCAGAGGCGTAATCCTGTGCCCGGGCGATGCATAGCACCGGACCAAAGATTTCTTCACGATAGATCGCCATCGGCGATTGGACGTGGTCGAAGAGCGAGGCACCGATGTAGAAGCCGCTCTCGAAGCCGCTGCGTGCCATGCGAAAGCCGCGCCCATCGACGACGAGCTCGGCGCCCTCGGCGACGCCTCGATCGATATAGCCGCGGACCCGCTCGAGGTGGGCTCGTGTGACCAGAGGCCCCATCTCAGCCGCTGCATCGGTACCTGGGCCAATTTTCAGGGCGGCAAGTCGCGCGACCAAGCGTTGCCGCAGGCCTTCCGCCGTTGGCGCACCCACCGGAACGGCCACCGAGATGGCCATACAGCGCTCGCCCGCCGAACCGAAGGCCGCGCCCATCAGCGCATCCGTCACTACGTCTAGATCGGCATCCGGCATCACAACCATGTGATTCTTGGCACCGCCGAGCGCTTGCACGCGCTTGCCTTGGGCCGCGCCGGTGGCGTAAATGTGCCGGGCGATCGGCGTGGAGCCCACGAAGCTCAGCGCATCGACACCCGGATGGTGCAGCAGCGCATCGACCGCTTCTTTGTCGCCTTGCACCACATTGAATACGCCCGGCGGAAAACCCGCCTCGCTGACGAGGCGCGCAAGCAGTAACGAGGCTGAGGGGTCGCGCTCCGAGGGCTTGAGGATGAAGGTATTGCCGCATACCAGGGCGACCGGGAACATCCACATCGGCACCATGGCGGGGAAGTTGAACGGCGTGACGCCGGCGACGACGCCGAGGGGCTGACGCAGCGCATGGCTGTCGATGCCAGGGCCAATGTTGTCGGTAATTTCGCCTTTGAGCAGTTGCGGTGCTCCGCAGGCAAACTCCACGACCTCCAGTCCGCGAGTGACTTCGCCGCGCGCGTCGGAGATGACCTTGCCGTGCTCTGAGCTGATCAGCGCCGCCAGCTCGTCAGTGTGGGCTTCGAGCAATTCGCGCAACTTGTTCATCAGCCGCGCGCGACGCAGGGGGCTTGTTGCCGCCCAGCCTGTAAATGCAGCACGCGCCGCAGCGACGGCAGCATCGATGGTGCTGCGATCTGCCAACTCGACGTTGGCGGTATGCTCGCCGGTGGCAGGGTTGTATACCGGTGAGTTGCGCCCCGTTGAGGCGGTGCTCGAAACGCCGCCGATAAAATGCCCGATCGTTTTCACGCTGTGTATCTCTTTGTGACCCCGCCGCGATTCTACCTCAGGCGCGACGACGCTCGAGTAATCGCAGCAGTGCGGGCCAGACGAGATCAGCCGCGTTTGGATCGTTGATCAGGTGCGCGGCTTCGACAACAGGCGGTGCATTGAACTGTCGTTCGGCCTTGCGACAAATCGCTTCGGAGGGCTGCACGAGAGGTTGCCCCGTGCTTTGCGCGGCGATCTGGATTTCGCAGGCTTTCTCGAGGTAGTACATCCGCTGGAATGCCTGCGAAACGCTGCTGCCGACGGTCAGTAAACCGTGATTGCGCAGGATCATCACCGGTTTGTCTCCAAGGTTGCGCACTAGCCGCTCACGCTCGTCGAGATCGTAGGAGATGCCTTCGTAATCGTGATAAGCCACGCGCCCATGAAACTCGAGCGCGATCTGGTTGAGCGGTTGCAGTCCGTCGCGCTGTGCCGCGACGGCACAACCGGCCAGGGTGTGCGTGTGGATGATGCAGTGCGCATCATCGCGCGCCGCATGGATGGCACCGTGGATCACGAACCCGGCGAGGTTGATCGGCGCGGCGTCGGCCTCAAGGGGCGTACCCTCGGCATCGATCAGCACCAGATCCGCGGCCGTCATCTCGTCCCACATCAGACCGTATGGGTTGATGAGATAGCGTCGCTCCGGACCCGGCACACGCAGCGTGCAGTGCGTGTAGATCAGATCCGTCATGCGGAAGTGCGCGAGCAGGCGATAGCAGGCTGCGAGATCCTCGCGCAGTTGTTGGTACTCGTCTTGGGTGATCGCCCCTTGCGTAGCAGCGAGACTCATGTGCGCCACTCGATCGGTGAGATCTTGGGCAGCAGCACCACCCAACCGACCAAGCCCAGCACATTGATAGCGGCGGCCAGCAGAAATGCCCGATCGTATTCACCTGTTGCGCCGATGATGAAGCCCGTCGCAATCGGGGCAAGGAGCCCCGCGAAATTGCCGCACATGTTTTGCACTCCTACCCACCGGGCTGCTGCGGTCGGGCCCGCCAAGATCTGCGGAATCGCGTAGGTGCCAGGCGAGCCAATGCCGATGATGAGTTGGTAAAAATACAGGCAGGCAATAGAGCCTGCCACTGGCAGCGTGACGATGCCGATCATGCACACGATGCCGAACAGGTGGTAGGCCGCCATGATCGACTTGTGCGTGCGGTTCACCGAGTGGCCGCGTGCGATCCAGCGATCGATCGCCCAACCGGCGCCGAGCGCGGCGAGGGCGTTGATGAGATAGGCGCCTGCAGCGACGGTTGCCATACTGGCGAGTGAGAAGCCTCGGGCACTGACGAGATACGCCGGTAACCAAGCGAGAATCAGGTAGTACGAGTAGTTCATCGAGAACAGCCCGAGGGATGTGCCCCACAGGGCGCGCTCGCTGAGGATGCGCCGAAGGGACGGTCCTGCCTCGGCGCTACCGGCGGTGGGTCGCGGTTCGTGCACCACCAGTCGGCGCCACGGCAGCAGCCACAGCAGCGACAGCGCACCGAACAAAATGAACACGGCCCGCCAACCGTACTGCGCCATCAGCAAGCCGCCAATGAGTGTGCCGACGGCGGGGCCAATGAGATACCCAAAGGCCACGACCCCATTGGCCACTGAGAGTTGGGTCGCGGGCACACCGACGACCAGCAGACGCGACATGCAGGGGAAAGACACGCTCTCGCCGAGTCCCAGCAACAAACGCAGCAGTAGCAGAGCGATGAACGAGGCCGCAAAGCCACTCGCCAGCGTGGCGAGCGACCAAATCACGAGACCCGCAGCGAGTACTCGCCGTGCTCCGTAGCGCTCGGCCAGCCAGCCCGCTGGCACCATGGCGGCGACGTAGGTGAAATAAAACGCGGACAGCAACACGCCGAGTCGCTCGGGCGAGAGCGCAAATTCCTGTTGGATCAGTGTTGCGGCAGTGGCGAGGTTGCCGCGATCGACATAGCTGATGAACAGCGCCAGCCCCGCCACGAGAGTGACCCTCGTGGCGGAACTGGGGGCGTGAACCAAAGGCGCAGTGCCTTAGAACTTCTGCGTGAACTTCAGACCGATGGTTCGGGGCTGCGGGCGGATGCCGTACGGCTGTACGCCACAGACCGACTCGGCACACTGCGAGGTCTTGTAGAGCGCGGCGTCTTCGTTGCCGACGTTCTGCACGAACAGCTCGATCGTGTAGTTGTCCTTGCCGATGCCAGCGCTGAGGTCGGCCGTGGTGTTGGCCTCGATATCACCGATGATGGCGTTGGCATCAAGCGCGAGTCGCGAGGGTGCCTTGCCCGCGTGTGCGACCGAACCCTGCACATGCGCATCGAAGCTACCGACGTTGAAACTGTAGCGCGCCACTACGTTGCCCTTGAACTTCGGTGTGATGGGCAACTGCGTTCCTTTGGGTGCATTGACCGACACTACGTTGCCGGCAGCGTCAAAGTTGGCGTAGTCGTCCTTCAGCTCCGAATCGTAGAACGCCGCTGTGGCCGAGAGCAGCAGCTTATCGGTGGCGAGCCACTGCAGCTGGGTTTCGAGGCCGTTCACCTCAGCCGAGGGGCCGTTGGCCACCTGCGTGATGCCATTGGCGCCCTGGAAGGAGATCTGGAAGTCATCCCAGCTCTGCAGGAAGAGGGCACCGTTGAATTGCAGTCGATTGTCGAACCAGGTGGTCTTCCATCCCAGCTCGTAGTTGGTGAGGAAGTCCGAGATGTAATCGCCAGCGAACGGATTGCGGTTGATGCCGCCCGGGCGATAACCCTCTGACCACGTCGCATACAACATGACATCATCGTTGACGGTCCAGCGTAGATTCACGCGACCGATGTGCTCGCTTTCGGCGATGCCCTTGTTGACGTTTCGACACGGGGCATCTTTGTAGGACGCCTGCGACTTGCAGCGATACTCGCCGTTGCGCGACCAACCCTGACCCATGGGCGAGAAGGCGCCCGAGCCGCCATTGGCCACCGCACCGGGCTCTGTCCCTGTTGGAGCTCGGGCAGGGCTGAAGCCGAGTCCGAAGCCGAAGAAACCATCCACGGTTACTTCAGGTTTGAAGAAGCGCGCGCCGACCGTGAGTTCGAGGTTGTCGGTGATGTCGTAGGCGAGTTGCCCGAATACCGCTTTGTCCGTGTCGATGCGGTCGAAGCTGTTGAGGTAGACCACTCCCGGATACTTTCGACCGTTAGGCTCATCGCGGTTGAGCAGCATGGAGTCTGCGAGGCCGACGATGTTGCCGAAGGGCTGCTGGAAGTCGTGTTTCTGCTTTTGATAGAAGAAACCGATCAAGCCGCGCAGCCGCTTGGTCGAGTCCGAACTGATGCGAAGTTCGTGGCTGGTCTTGGTGTAGCCATCGTTGTTGACGAAGCTGTGTGCCGGGTTCGGTCGACCGCCCGCGTTATTCAGGAACAGCCCCGCGAAATACCCGCTCGTGTACAGGTTGTCGTACCAGTACGAATAGTCGGAGTAGTCGAACGAGGCGTCGACGTCGCGATTGAGGTAGTTACCCGCGTAAGTGAGATCGAAGTTGCCGAGTTGCCCTTCGATGGTCAGGCCCGCCTGATACCACTTGTCGCGTGAATACTCCTCGCGGAAATGTTTGACCGCATATTGACCCGCCGCGAAGTTGCTCAGGTCATCGCCCCAAGAGCCGAGGCTCTCCTGATCCTGATACTGCACGCTCGGCGTGACGGTCCAGTTGTCATCGAGTTCGATACGCAGCGCTGCACGTGCACCCACCGTCTCGAGGGTGTTGTAATCGTCGCGCGCGAGAGCCGTGTTGTTGACGGTGAAGTTGTCGGCTGCCGTGCTGACATCGCCCGGATAGAGGCGCGTGCCTTTCAAGTTATCGATCCAGCCCGCTTCCTTTGTTTTCCAGCCCACGAGTCGCAAGGCTGCGCGCTCGCTGAGGGGGAAGTTGACGAAGCCTTCGGCCACATAGCCGTTGCCACCCTCACTGACGCGGTTGCCCTCGAGGGCGTAGCCCGCCGAAAACTTACCGACTTCCGGCTTGTTGGTGATGATGCGGATGGTGCCCGCCTGCGAGCTGGCGCCATACAGCGTGCCCTGCGGACCGGCGAGCGCCTCGACACGCGCGATGTCGTAGAGGTGCAAATCGAGGTTGCCTTGAATCGTGGTGACGGGCTGTTCGTCCAGATAGGTACCCACGCTCGGCAGCGAGGTGGTCGCCTGTCCATCGCCACCGGTCACGATGCCGCGCATGTAGATCGCGGAGAAGCCGGCGCCGGCGCCGATGCTTGGCGTCGAGGCGACGCTCGGCAACATGCGTACGTAGTCGGTGAAGTTGCGGATATTCAGCTCTTCGAGCTTCTCGGTGCCGATCGCCTCGATGCTGATGGGCACATCCTGCAGATTCTCGCTGCGCTTTTGCGCCGTAACGACGATTTCTTCGAGACCTCCGCTGTCTTGGGCTGCGGCGATCTGCCCACCGAGGGCTACGATGACTGCAGCGGCAATCGGTGAATAGACGCGTGCGAAGGGCATGACGGAACGTGAACGCGGGCTGCGGCGCTTTTTCATGACGAGCTTCTCTCCCCGAGTGAATCGACCCCTACCCGAAGACTACGCCAACTGTGCGTGCGGGCAAAGGGCTAGCCAAACTCCGCGGGTGTCGTTGGATAGGCTTCGAGGACCGAACCTAGGCTTTCCTTGAGGGGGCTCAGCCAGGGGTCGAACTGCCGCCACTGATCGACCCCCTCGCGGTAGATGGGTCGGCGGACCTGCTCGGAACTCGCGGTGCGCACCGGTCGGTCGTTTTCGAAGAAACGCAGGCAACCGGGTTCGAACGGGAGGCCGCAGTACTCGAGAAGCCGTCTCACCTCGGTCTCGGTGTCCTCGACCAGGTGTTCGTAGATCACCCGGTGCACGCGCCCGGGCATCACGGCATCGAAGTGGGCCATCAGCTCCACGTAGTCCCGGTAGTAACTGCCCATGTCGGCGAGGCCGTAGCTGAATCGCTGACCCTTGGCATACAGCTGCTTGAAGTTCGAAAAGCAGCAGCCGAGCGGGTGACGGCGCGCATCGATGATGCGAGCGTTGGGCAGGATGCTGTGGATCAGCCCCACGTGCAGGAAGTTGTTCGGCATCTTATCGATGAAGTGCGGCCGGTCCGTCTTGCGGTAGATCTGCGTGCCGCGCAGATAGCGTTCGCCGAGTTCGCGCAGCCCGGGCGCCTCGAGGCGGGCGAGTACCTCCGCGTAGCCCCGCAGTTCTGCATCGTCCGCGCGGGCGCGTAGGTCCCGGGCCAGAGTAATGATGTTGGGCAGTTCCGAGGTGCCTTCCACCGCCGAGTGGCTGGCCAAGATCTGTTCGACGAGCGTGGAGCCTGCGCGGGGCATGCCGAGGATGAAGATTGGCGCGTTCGAGTCATGTCCCTGCCCGCTGCGCTCGGCAAAGAACTCCCGCGTAAACAGGGTTTTCAGACGACGCATGCGCGCTCGGTTCAGCGGTTGATCGTAGGGCAGGCGCTTGCGCTGCTGTGAGTTGCCCTGCTCGTAGTGCTCAAAGGCAATCGCGGCTTCGCCTGCATCTTCGTGGGCTTTGCCTAGCGCAAAGTGGAAGTTCAACCGGTCGGCATCGCCCAAACGAGGGTCTGCCAGCCGCGCGCGCATCGTTGCAAGATCTTCTGCCGTAAAGCGGAAAGTCTTGAGGTTGGCGAGGCTCCAGTAGGCTTCGCCGAGCGTCGGCTCGCGGGCGATGCACTGGCGGTAAGCAGCGATGCAGTCCTGCTGACGGCCCGCGGTTTTGAGCACATGACCGTAACTCAACCAAACTTTGGCGTTGGCCGGGTACTCGCGTAGCAGCTGCTCATACAGGGCGCAGGAGCGCTCGACTTCGCCGACATGGCTGAGCACTACCGCGTGCAGGTTGCGGTACCCCGGATTGCGCGGCTCGACGGCAAGCAGGCGCTCGAGTTCTTCGAGGGCCTCGGCTGCTTGATTACGTCGGTGCAGCAGTACCGCTCTGTTGTAGCGCGCTGCGGCAAAGTTCGGTGCGAGCTCCAGGCAACGCTTGAGCAAATGTTCCGCCGCTTGATCCTGGCCGCAGCGTACGGCGACCTCTGCCAACATGCGAATCGCAGCGACATCCGTCGGTGCTGTCTTGAGATGGCTCTTGAGCAGCCGTTCGGCCTGCGGGATGTCGTTGGCGAGCATGGCGGTGGCCGCTTGGCGCAGCATCGGATCGCGCGTCGCGCATTGCACGTGGCGCGAGTAGGCGAGGGCTGCCTCCGCGGTCTGACCGATCGCCATGAGGTGATCCGCGAGTACCCGCCACGCCTCGGGGTGTTCGGGTTGTCGGCGAACGATCTCAAAAAGGACTTTAAGGGCGTCGTCGCCTTGACCGGCGGCAGCCAGTTGCCGCGCCTGTTCCAACGCGGTGTCGACCGAGTGTGTGGGTGCCGGTGCCTCGCCCATGAGGCCGCATGCTACCCGAAAGAAAGCGCCTAGACGTTCGAGTCGGGGGCGGCAGCCTTACGGCGTGCCATGAAATCGAGCAGCGCCTCGTCGATCGCGGGATCAAGCGGCGGAGGCACGTACTCTTCGAGCATGCGCTTGTACTGTCGGTTGGCCCGCTGCGCCATGTCGAGGGCGCCTTCGGCGTCCCACTGTTCGAAGCTGTTGTTATCGGCGAGCGGCGAGCGATAGAACGCGGTTTCGAAGTTGGCCTGCGTATGCGCGCAACCTAAGAAGTGCTTGCCGGGGCCGACCTCGTTGATGGCGTCCATCGCCTGGCCGTTCTCGGAGACATCCACGCCCGCGAGCATGGTGTGGAACATGCCCGCCTGATCGACATCCATCATGAACTTCTCATAGCCCATGGTGAGGCCGCCTTCGAGCCAGCCTGCGGTGTGCAACACGAAATTCACGCCCGCGAGCACCGTGGGCAGCATGGTCTGTGCCGATTCGTAGGCGGCCTGCGCATCGGCAATCTTTGAAGCACAGAGGCCGCCGCCCGAGCGGAACGGCACGCCGAGTCGGCGGGCCAAGGCGCCCATCACGTACAGCACGAGCGCGGGCTCCGGAGTGCCAAAGGTGGGCGCGCCGGACTGCATGGACATCGACGAGGCGAAGCTGCCGAAGATCACAGGAGCACCCGGATTCAGCAACTGCACGAGCGCCATGCCCGCCAGTGCCTCGGCGAGGGTCTGTGTGGCCGTGCCCGCCACCGTCACCGGTGCCATGGCCCCGGCGAGAATGAACGGTGTGATGAGGCAGCCTTGGTTCGCACGCGCATAGACCTTGAGCGCCCCCAGCATCGTGGCGTCGTAGGTCATCGGCGAGTTGACATTGATGAGGCTGACGAGCGCCGTATTCGGCTTGCCGCTGAGCGGATCGATGTAGCGCTCGCCCATCGCGATCTTCGCCATCTCGACGGAATCCTCGGCGCGCTCTGGTGCCGTGACCGAACCCATGAACGCCTTGTCGCTGTACTTGACGTGGCTGTACAGCATGTCGAGGTGGCGCTTGTTGACCGGCAGGTCCACCGGCTCGCAGATCGTGCCGCCCGAATGGTGCAGCGAGTTCGCCATGTAGGCGAGCTTTACGAAGTTACGGAAGTCCTCGATGCGCGCATAGCGGCGACCCTCGTCGAGGTTGCGCACGAAGGGCGACCCGTAGGCCGGCACGAACACCGTGGTGTCGCCACCGATACGCACGTCGCGCGCCGGGTTGCGCGCGATCTGCGTGAACTCGCGGGGCGCGTTTCGCTGGATCAGCTCGCGGCACATGCCGCCCGGGAAGCGCACGCGTTCGCCATCGACCTGCGCGCCGGCCTTGCGGAAGATGTCGAGGACCTCGGGGTCCTCGCGGAACTCGATGCCGGTCTCCTCGAGGATGCGGTCGGCGTTGCGCTCGATGATCGCGAGGCCCTCTTCGCCCAACACCTCGAACCGCGGGATTTTTCGCACAATGTAGGGCGCAGAGGCCGCACCACGGGCCGTACGGGCCGCGCGCTTGGCGTCGCGGGCGCTGGGGCGACGGCCTGCGGCCGGAGTCGTCGAAGGGTCGGTCATGATTCAAAAATTATGGGCAGGCCGGGGGGTAGGGACTGACCCAGAAGCGGCATCCACGTGTCTACTCACGTCACCCGAGACGAAGCGGTCGGTTTTCAGCTGGGGTGTTGCTGCCGCAGCGCGGCGATGTGCGCCGGGCCCACGCCGCAACAGCCGCCGAGCGCGTGCGCACCCAGCCTGCGCCATTCGCGGGAGAGCGCCGCATATTCATCGGGCGGCGCGATGCCGATGAACTTCCAGTCCGGCGCTTCGTAGCGTCCGCATTCCGGGTAGGCGGCCGTTGGGCCGGACCAGTGGCGGCGCAGCACCTCGAGTGCGGGCAGCGTGTCGTCCACCGAGGTGTGCATGATGGCCATGGCGTCGGGCTTGAGCGCAGCGAGACCCGCCGCCACCGGGTCGAGGTCGGCGTCCGGTCGTCCGAAGCCAACCAGACGCCCGTCCGCTGCGCGCTCCACCGAGAGGCCGATCCACACCGGCAGACCACTCGCGAGCGCGGCCTCGCAGGCCCAGAGTGAGTAATCGAGGTCGCGCATCATTTCCATCATGATGAAGTCGGCACCGCCCGCGCGCAGGCTCGCGGCCTTGCGCGCGAATAGGGCGCGGGCCTCGGCCTCGCTCCAGCCGTGGTCGAGCTGCGTGCGATCGGACCCGGGCACGGTGGGTCGCATGGTGGACATCGACCCTGCGACTACCAGGCGCGCGGCGTGCGGGTCGGCCGCCGCCGCCTCGCGCGCGACGGTGAGCGCGAGGGCATCGATGCGTTCCATTTCATCCAGCCGACCAAAGAATTCCAGCAGTAGCGGACTGCTGGCGAAGGTATTGGCGGTAACGACTTCGGCGCCTGCGGCCAGATAAGTCCGATGCACCTCGCGCACGATTTGTGGATGCGTGAGGTTCGCCTCCGCGCACCAGAGTGCAGTGCTCATCGGTGCGCCTTGGCGCTGAATTTCGGTGCCCACGCCGCCATCGAGCAGGACGCATTCCCCCTCTCGCAGGCGATGCAACAGGGCCGCGTAGGTAGCGGTGGCCATCGGCGCGGACTTCCTCGCTCAGGTGCGCATGCGCGAGCCGCTCGGATCGAAAGCGGGCTCGCTCAGTCGCACGGCCGGTCGACGATCACCGATCAGCTCCACCGCGAAACCCGTAGTCGCCGCCGCCGAGGCGGTGTCGACATAGCCGAGCGCCAGCGACTTGCCCACCGAGTGCCCATAGGCGCCCGAGGTCACCCAGCCCACAACCTTGTCGTTGAGCCAGATCGGCTCGTCAGCGATGGCATCGCAATCGCGCGCATCGATCTCGAGCGTGATCAACTTGCGTGCGCCACCTTGGGTCTTCTCGGCGAGAGCCGCATCGCGTCCGACGAACTCGGGCTTCTTGAGATCGACGAAGCGGTCGAGGCCCGCTTCGAAGGGGCCGTAGATGGGGCGGTACTCGCGCGCCCAACTGCCGAAGCTTTTCTCCATGCGCATGGCGTTGAGGGCCCGGCCACCGAAGTGGCGTAGTCCGAGCGGTTTACCGGCTTCGAGCAAACGGTCGTAGAGGGTGCGCTGGAACTCGTTCTTGACCCAGATTTCGTAGCCGAGATCGCCGGTGAAGGAGAGTCGACCGACGAGCGCCGGCACGAGGCCGACATCCATGGCGCCAAAGGACATGAATGGGAAGGCCTTGGTGCCGAGGTCCTCGTCCACCAAAGACTGCAGCAGCTCGCGCGAGGCCGGCCCTGCGATCGAGAAGCCGAGCCACTCCATCGCACAGGCGCGCACTTGCACGTCGAAGCCGGCGGTGCGTGCCTCGAACCAGCGCTGGTAGAAACGCTCGGCGGCGTAGGTACCGACCAGTAGGAAGCGCTCGGCATTGATGCGGCACATGGTGAAATCGCCGATCAAGCGGCCGCGATCATTGAGCATCGGGGTGAGGGCAACGCGACCTATGGCTGGAACTTTGTTGGCCATGATGGTGGCGAGCCAACGCTCGGCATCGCGTCCGGTCACTTCGAACTTGCCGTAGTTGGAGATCTCGATCAACCCGACGGCATCACGCACTGCGCGGCATTCCGCCCCGACATGTGCGTGGGCGCTCGAACGGCGGAAAGTGACTTCCTCCTCCGCAGGCGTGCCCTTGGGCGCAAACCACAGCGCATGCTCGAGGCCGCAGTAATCGCCCCACAGCGGATTTTCAGCCTGCATGCGATCGTAGACCGGCGTCGTCTTGAGTGGTCGCGCGGCCGGCAGTTCCTCGTTGGGGAAGCGGATGCGGAAGCGGCGGGAGTAGTTCTCGCGCACCTTGGTGTTGGTGTACCGACGGGTCGCCCATTCGCCGTAGCGAGCGACATCCATGCCCCAGATGTCGGCGCCCGGATCGCCGTCCACCATCCAGTGCGAGAGGGCGAGGCCGACGCCGCCGCCCTGGCTGAAGCCGGCCATCACGCCGCACGCGACCCAGAAATTCCGCAGACCCGGCACAGGCCCCACGAGCGGATTGCCGTCAGGTGCGAAGGTGAAGGGGCCGTTGACGATTTTGCGAATGCCGACTTCACCGAGGCGCGGGAAGTGTTTAAAGCCCACTTCGAGACTCGGCGCAATGCGTTCGAGATCGTTGGGCAGCAGGTCCTGGCCGAAATCCCAAGGCGTCGTACGCGGCGACCAGGGCACGCCCGCCCTTTCGTAGGTGCCAAGCAGCACGCCGCCGCGCTCTTGGCGCATGTAGATCTCGCCCTCGAAATCGATGACGTGCAGCAGTTCAGGTTGACCTGCGAGCTCTGGCAGATCATCGGTGATGATGTACTGGTGCTCCATGGCGAGGATCGGCAGTTCGAGTCCCACCATGCGGCCGACTTCGCGAGCCCATAGACCGCCGGCATTGACCACGTGCTCCGCGTGCACGTTGCCCTGCTCGGTGATCACGTCCCAGCTGCCGTCGACGCGCTGCTTCAAATCGAGCACGCGGCACTGACGCACGATCTCGGCGCCGCCGATTTGCGCTGATTTGGCGTACGCATGCGTGACGCCATACGGGTCGACATGCCCCTCGATCGGATCGTAGATGGCGCCGACGAAATGGCGCTCATCGAGCAGCGGGAAGCGTTTTTTGGTCTCCGCCATGTCGATGAGCTCGAGGTCCATGCCAAGGTAGCGACCTCGTGCGACGGTCATCTTCAGCCAGTCGAGTCGCTCCGGTGTGCCGGCGAGCATCAGTCCGCCAGTGATGTGCAGGCCGCAGGATTGACCAGAGATCTGCTCGAGTTCGCGGTACAGGTTGATCGTGTACTGCTGCAACTTCGCAACGTTCGGGTCTCCGTTGACGGTGTGCATGCCGCCAGCGGCATGCCAGGTGGAGCCTGAGGTGAGTTCCGCCCGCTCGATGAGCATGACATCGCGCCAGCCCGCCTTGGTCAGGTGGTACAACACGCTGACGCCGACTACGCCGCCGCCGATCACCACTACTTGTGCCGTGTTCTTCATGTTCGATCTCTTCTGTCTGTGTTAACTCACCGGGGGCGCGCCGCCCTCGGCTGTTCGGCGGGCGACGTAATCATTGAGTGCATCGACTACCGCCGGATCACGTGGCGGCGGCTGGTAGGCATCGACGACCTGACGCCAGATTTCCGCCGCGCGCTCGGTGGCGGTCTTGCCGCCCGCCGCCTCCCAGTTACCGAAGTTCTGCCAGTCCGACACCAGCGGTGAATAGAACGCCGTGCGATAGCGTGCCATGGTGTGGGCACACCCAAAGAAATGACCGCCTGCGCCCACTTCTGCTACGGCATCGAGTGCGATGTCGTCAGCGGTAGCGCCGACAGGCTGGAAGACCTCGGCGAACATTTGCAGCATTTCGATGTCGAGAATGAATTTCTCGTACGAGGTCGTCAGTCCGCCCTCGAGCCAGCCAGCCGCATGCAGGATGTAGTTGCAGCCGCCCATTAGCGCGCCCCAAAGACTCATCTGCGACTCGTAGGCGGATTGCGCATCGGCACAGTTGGAGGCCGTTGCATTCGAGGAACGCCACGGTAGTCCGATATGTCTTGCGAGCTGACCGGCGCCGAACGCCGCCTTGACGTACTCCGGCGTGCCGAAGGCCGGCGAACCCGATTTCATGTCAACGTTCGAAGTGAAGCTGCCGTAGATGATGGGCGCGCCCGGTCGCACCATCTGCGCCAAGCACAAGCCCGCCAAGGCTTCGGCGTGCGCCAGTGTCAGCGCACCTGCGATCGTGACAGGCGCCATGGCGCCGGCGAGCGTGAAGGGCGTGATGATCAGTACTTGCCCTGCCGCGGCGTAATCCATGATGCCGTTGGCCATCGGGATGTCGAGCTGCAGCGGCGAGTTCGTATTGATGATGGTGGTGACGCAGGGCCGCGAACGGAATTCTTCTTCGGTGAGTCCGTAGGCGATGCGGATCATCTCGAAGTTGTCGACGGTCTGCCCCGGGCCGCGCGCATAGACCTTCGGGATTTTGTCCGACATCAAGAGCATCGCGCGAGTGGTTTCGAGGTGGCGGAACTGGACGGGAATGTCCTGCGGCTCGACCAACCCGCCGAGCCCATGCATCACTTCGAAGCTCTGACAGATTTTGATGATGTTGCAGAAGTCCTCGAAGGAGCCTGCGCGCTTGCCGCGCGTCGTGTCCATGATGTTCGGTGGACCGGAGGTGGGCGCAAACATAACGTGCTTGCCCCACACCGGCATGTCGAATTCCGGTCGCGCGGCACGCAAGACGATTTCCTGCGGCGCGAGGGCGAGGCATTGTTCGACGAGTCCGCGGTCAAGCCGAACAGTGAGAGTCGACTCATCCACTTGGCCGCCACCGCGGCGGTAGGCTTCCCGAGCTTCGGGCAGCAGCACCCGCATGCCCTGATTTTCGAGCATGGTCAGCGCACTGGCGTGGATTGCGGCGACTTGATCGTCGGAGAATACTTTGAGCGGCTCGAACGGATTGACGAGATGTCGGTAACGCGACTGTCGCGAGGGTGTGTCGGCCACCGGTGCCGCGGCACGTCGACGCGGGCGGCGTTCGGCCGTTGACGGAGCGTCCTGCGCGGGGTCATTCATCAGCTGGCATCCTCATTGAAGTTCCGGGTTGACGTGTCCGACGCCGCAACGACTCCCAGCCGAGATCCGCCGACCAGCCGCCGTCCACCGGCAGGCTGACGCCGTTGATGAAGGCGCTGTGGTCGCTGGCAAGAAAGTCGATCGCTGCAGCCACATCCCCCGGGTAGGCGAAGCGCGCCATGGGTACCCGATCGATGATGTCGGCGTCGCTGTAGTTGCCCGCGCCTTGATCGGCTACGTCCATCTCGGTCTTGATCCAACCGGGGCACACTGCATTCACGCGAACGCCGCGCCCGCCCCATTCGGCAGCCAGGGTTCGGGTGAGGCCAATCAGACCGTGTTTCGAGGCGTTATAGGCGCTGCGATGTGCCACGGCACCGAGTCCTGCGACCGAGGCGACGTTGATGATGCTGCCATGAGCTCGCGCGAGCATTTGCTTACCGAACTCGCGGCACAGCAGAAAGGGGCCGAGCAAATTGACGTCCATGACGCGACGCCACTGCGCGGCCGTCAGGTGCTCTGCCGGAATGATTTGACTGATGCCGGCGTTGTTCACCAACACCGCGGCGCCTCCGAGGGTACTGGCTACCACGGTGGCGGCACGTTGTACGAAGGTCTCATCGGCGATGTCGCCGCTGAGGCCTTCGGCAGTGTGGCCCTGCGAGCGCAACTCGGTGAGCACGGCATCGAGCGGTTGCAGATCGAGCAGCATCACGGCGAAGCCAGCCTCTGCTAGCTTGTGTGCTGTCACCCGACCGAGACCCTGGGCCGCACCCGTGATGACCGCCGTTCGCTGCTGCGTGTTCATTAGGCTGAAGATTATGCCGCTGGAGACGAAATCGGGCGGGGCGCAATCAAGCAAGTGAGGGTCGCTTTCCAGTCGTGTGATGCTCACTCTGTGGGCTAGCATCCGGCCGCATCATGAAGATCGCGCAACTCGAAACTTTCACGAACGAGTTTGTCTGTTTCGTCAAACTGACGACCGATGACGGTGCGATCGGCTGGGGACAGACCTCCACCTACAACGCCGACATCACCGCACAGGTGTTTCATCGGCAGCTTGTCCCCTGGGTGCTGGGGCAGCGGGCCGACGACATTCAGGCGCTGATCAATCGCGTCGAAGAGAAGGAACACAAGTATCCGGGCAGTTACCGCTGTAGGGCGCTTGCAGGTCTCGATACCGCGTTGTGGGACTTGCATGGTCGGATCGCGGGCAAACCCGTGGTCGAGCTGCTCGGCGGCAAGCCCGGTCCCTTGCGCGCCTATGCCTCGTCCATGAAGCGCGACATCACACCGGAAGCCGAAGCCGAGCGGCTCGTGCGGCTGCGCGACGAATTCGGGTTCACCGCATTCAAGTGGCGCGTTGCCGCCGAATGCGGTCGCGATATCGACGAATGGCCCGGCCGCACCGAGAAGATCGTCCCCACCGTTTCCCGTGCGCTCGGCGATGGCATCGACAAGCTTGTCGACGCCAACAGCGGGTACTCGCCGCAGCGCGCCATCGAGGTCGGGCGACTGCTCGAGCAGGAAGGCGTAGGCCATTTCGAAGAACCTTGCCCTTACTGGCATCTCGAGCAGACCCGTGAAGTCACCGAGGCGCTCGCGATCGACGTCACGGGCGGCGAACAGGATTGGGATCTGGCCACCTGGCAACGCATGATCGACATGCGCGCGGTCGATATCGTGCAGCCTGACGTGATGTACATGGGCGGCATCACGCGCACGTTGTCGGTGGTACGCATGGCGGCTGCAGCGGGCCTGCCGGTGACGCCGCACAGTGCCAATCTCTCGCTCGTGACGATGTGCACCATGCATCTGCTCGGCGCGATTCCGAACGCAGGTAAATACCTCGAACTTTCCATCGAAGGCGCGGACTACTACCCCTGGCAGCAGGAGTTGTTTCTCGGCGAGCCGTATCGTGTGCAAGGCGGGCAGGTGCATATTCCGGCGGCGCCGGGCTGGGGTGTTGAGATCAACCCCGCCTGGCTGGCACGCGCCGAGTATCGTCGTGCCGTAGAGCCCAATTCCTAAACATCAATCCATCGGGGACAAACAGTGAAATACGGCTACATCGGGCTTGGCAATCTGGGCAAACACTTGGCCGCGAGCTTGCGACGGGCGGGCTTTGCCGTGGTGGTCAATGATTTGAATCGTGCGGCGGCACAGCCGTTGCTCGATGCCGGTTGCCTCTGGGCCGATTCGCCGCGTGAACTGGCTGAGCAGGTCGACTGCGTGATCACCTGTTTGCCGTCACCGACCGCCTCGAATGCCGTACTGACCGGCCCGGATGGTGTGCTTGAGGGTCTGCGTCGTGGTGGTACGTGGATCGAGATGAGTACCACGGACGAACGGGAAATCAAGCGGGTGGCCGAGATTGCCGCGGCGCGCGGTGTGGCGACGCTCGAGTGTCCGGTGACGGGCGGCGTGCACCTTGCTGCCGCGGGCAAGATCACGGTGCTCGTCGGCGGTGAGCAGGTCGTGTTCGAGCAACACCGGCCGGCGCTCGAGGCCATGGGCGGGCAAATTTTCTACATGGGCGAGCTCGGCAAGGCCAGCGTGATCAAGGTGATCACCAACATGCTCGCCTTCATCCACCTCGTCGCGGCCGGCGAGGCCTTGATGTTGGCCAAGCGCGGTGGGCTCGATCTGGCCCAGGCCTTCCACGCTATCAAGGCGAGCTCGGGTACGAGCTTCGTGCACGAAACCGAGAGTCAGCTCGTACTCAACGGCAGCTACAACATCAACTTCACAATGGATCTCGCCTGCAAGGATCTCGGCTTCGCCTACGAGTACGGTCGCAAGTTCGGCGTACCGCTCGAGCTTGCCGGGCTCACCGAGCAGATTTTCCGGCGTGGTCGCTCGCAGTACGGAAGCGAGGCGCAGTCGACGCAGATCGTCAAGCTGCTGGAGGATGCGCTAGGCACGGACTTGCGCGCGCCCGGGTTTCCGGCCGTGCTCGAATAGGCCGCCGAGTTCGCCGATCATCGCCGGGCCGAGATCGTCCGTGCTGCCGATAGCTACGGCGCGTCGGTAATAGTCGCCGACCTCGTGGCCAATGCCGATGGCGACGAGTTCGACTTGCGCCTGTTGTTCGATCCAGCGGATGACTTGGCGCAGGTGCTGGTCGAGGTAGCCGCCCGGGTTCGCCGACAGCGTGGCCTGATCAAGCGGTACGCCGTCAGAAATGGTCATGAGGATGCGACGTCGCTCCGGCCGCGCGAGCAGTCGCTGGTAGGCCCACCACAGCGCCTCGCCATCGATGTTGTCTTTCATCAAATCGTCGCGCAGCAATAAGCCGAGGTTGGGTCTTGCGCGGCGCCAGGCGGTGTCCGCCGTCTTGTAGACGATGTAGCGCACATCGGTCAGGCGGCCTGGATTGCGCGGCGCTCCGGCTGCGATCCAGTCGGCGCGTGATCTACCGCCATCCCACTCGCGTGTCGTAAAGCCCAAAATTTCCGTGCGTACGCCACAGCGTTCCAGAGTGCGCGCGAGCAGATCCGCGCACAGTGCCGTCAGCAGAATCGGTCGGCCACGCATCGAGCCTGAGTTATCGAGCAGCAGGGTGACTACCGTATCTTTGAAATCGGTCTCGGTCTCCTGCTTGAACGACAGCGGCGCAAGCGGTTCGGTCAGCACGCGCGCGAGCCGTGCCGAATCGAGCACGCCCTCCTCGAGATCGAACTGCCAGCGTCGACGTTGCTGCGCGCGCAGCGCGCGTTCGAGCCGGCGGGCGAGGCGAGCCACGATGCCAGGTAATTGCCGGGCTTGCTCATCTAGGATGGCCCGCAGACGCGCGAGCTCGACGCGATCGCTCAATTGCTCAGCCTCAAATACTTCGTCGTGGGCGCGGGTGAACACGCGATACGAGCGGTTCGGGTGATCGCGATCGAGTTCGCCGATGCGACTCAGTCGACTGCCCTCGGGGGCGTCCGATGAGGATTCGCCTTCCGGTGCCGCCTGTGGCGAGCGCGGTTGCGCCAGTGGTTTTTGCGGCTCGATGTCGGGCTCGTCTTCCTCTGCAATCTCATGGGCGCGTTGCACACCGAGATCGTCTCCCGCGGTGCCACTGGCAGACGGGGTGGGGAGCGCCGAGGCGGACGTTGAGCGCGTGTTAGCGGGGGTTGCAGGCGCCGAGCGCGGTTCGGCCAGTTCGTGTCCGAGGCCGAGTGCGCGCAACAGCCGCTGCTGCTCTCGGGCGTAAGCGTCCTGGTCGCCGATGGCGTCAGCGAGCGCGGCAAGGCCCGTCTTCAGGCGCTTGTCGAAAAAAGGCCGCCAGCGCGCCACGAGCGGCTGGGCCTCTTCGGGCACGGGTAGTTGCGCCAGTTGCTCGCGGGCGAGCAGGGCGAGCGCCTGCGTCATGGCTTCGGAGTTATCGCCTGGGCCGCGCAGCACGCCACTGCGCTGCAACTCCTCTTGCTGCACTGCCGCAATGTTGTTCGCAACGCCCGCCAGGTCGCGGGCACCGAGCGACAGACAGCGTGCCTCTTCGAGAGCATCGAACACGGAACGCGCCCGATAGCCCGATGGACGGTACTGCGCGTGCACGGTAGGGTCGTGATACGCCCGACGCAGCGCCAGTCGATCGGCGTGCCCGCGCAGCAGTGTGCGTTGCAATGCCGAACAGTCCGCGGGCGGTGCCGGCAACAGCAGTCTGTCGCCTTCGATACGCGGTCCCGAGGGCCCAAACACAACCTTCAGTGCGGCATCGCCTGACAGCGCGCGCGTCGCCTCCGCGAGCACGCTCTCGAATGGGCGCGGCATGCCGGGTCGCGACGGTGCGGCAAGCTGCGCGGCGCTCAGGTTGTCAGCCGTGGGGCCGATGCCCATCGCGGTGTCTCCGAAGTGCAGATATCGGTGGAGTATAGGCAGAGTGGAGTATCAGCGAGGAGCACGCCAGTCTTCTCTCTCAGTCCTCTTCGACGGCATCGCTGAGTTGCGCCCGACGCTGTGCCATGAACGCTTGCAGCGCCTCGTCGATCGCCGGATCGATACCCGGATCGACGTACTCGGCGAGCATTTTTTTCCAGACACGATTTGCGCGCTGTTCTGCGCTCAAACTGCCTTCGGTCGACCATTGCTCATACGAGGAGTAGTCAGCGATGCTCGATTGGTAGAAGGCGCTTTCGAAGTTCGCCAGGGTGTGGGCGCAGCCGAGAAAATGGCTGCCGGGGCCGACCTCGCGAATGGCGTCCATGGCCTGCCCGCGCTCGCTTAAGTCCATGCCGCCTGCGAGGCTGTGCAGCATCGCTAATTGGTCGGCATCGATGACGAACTTTTCGTAACTCGCTACGAGACCGGCCTCCAGCCAACCCGCGGCATGGGTGACGAGATGCACACCGGCAAGCAGCGTGGGCAGCAGCGTATTGGCACTTTCGTAACCGGCCTGCGCATCCACCATCTTCGAGGAGCACAAACCACCGCCGCTGCGACAGGGCACGCCGAGGCGTCGTGCGAGTTGCGCCGTGGCGAAAATCATTTGCGTGGCCTCCGGCGTGCCGAAGGTGGGCGATCCTGAGCGCATGGAGACGGCACCCACGAACGAACCCATGATCACCGGCGCACCCGGTCGCACGAGTTGAGTGAGGGCCATCCCCGCGAGCGTCTCGGCCAAAATCTCCGCCATACAGCCCGCGGGCGTTACCGGCCCCATGGCTCCGGCGAGTACGGCGGGCACGACGATCGTGCCTTGGTTGTGCGCTGCGAACTCACGCAAGGCGCCGAGCATGCGACCATCGAAGGTCAGCGGCGAGTTGGAGTTGATGTTGCCGAGCAGCACGGCGTTGTTGTCGACAAAATCGCTGCCGAAGACGAGTTCCGCCATCTGCACGGCATCGGCCGCATGTCCTGGGGTCTCCGGTGTGCCCTCGCAGGCCTGATCGCTGTGGCGAAAGTAGGCGTACTGCACGTCGAGGTGACGCTTGCCGGCCGGGATGTCCATCGGCTCGCAAGCGCTGCCACCCGAAAAGTGGATAGCCGGGGCCATCTGCGCGAGCTTGATGAAATTGACGAGATCTTCGAGCGTGGCATAGCGCCGTCCGCGGTCGAGATCGGTAACGAAGGGCGGTCCGCCGACGGGCGAGAAGACAGTGACGTCGCCGCCGAACTGCACCGTGCGCGCCGGGTTACGTGCGTGAACCTTGAACACCGACGGTGCGCTGCGTAGCAGTGATCGACACAAGCCGCGCGGCAGCCTGACGCGCTCGCCCTGCACATCGGCACCGGCCTCGCGCCATAGTTGCAGCGAGGGCGGGTCGCGCCGAAACTCGATACCGATTTCCTCGAGGATCGTCTCGGCGTTGTGCTCGATGATGTCCACCGCTTCCGAGTGCAGCAATTCGACTGCAGGGATCCGCCGATGGATGGCGCTGAGTTTGACGAGATCGCCCTGCGAGCGCGCCGCACGGCGCAGCTCCCGACCCCGTCGTGCCGCCAACTTGCCTTCGGTCATGGCTCGGCTGACGCCGGTCGCTCGCAACGCACCACGGCCCAGAGCGCCGCGGCGACGGCAGCAAACACAGCCCCCGCGATCCACGCATCGTTCCAATGCCCGTCGGCCACCAGTGCGGCAACGACGGGTTGGCAGATCATCCCGCCAATGTTGCCGCCGGTGTTGAGGACACCGGTCGCTGCACCGGTGTCGGCGCGCGCGAGATTCATGGTGGCGGCCCAGTACGGCCCCTCGTTGAGCTCCATGGCGAAGAACGCCAGGGCGAGCGCAGCGACGGCGAGCACGAGGCTATCGAGCAGGGGAATCGCGAGCAGCAGCAGGGCGCCGGCCGGCAGGCTCAGCAACGGTACGAGTCGGTAGCCACGAGTGGCACCAAGGCGCGTCGCCAAAAGATCGGCGAGCACGCCGCCGATCGCCGCACCGATGGCAGCGCCAATCCACGGCACCATCGCCGTCAGACCGCTTTCGAGTCCACTCAGCTTGCGCTCCTGCACGAGGTACATGAACGACCAGAAGCTGATCATGTAGAACACGAAGTTCATGCATAGATACGAGGCCGCAAGCAGCACGATGTTTCGGTTGCTTAGCACCGCGCCCATGCGCGCGAAGGTGAGCGGTGGCGCAGGCGGTGGGCTGTCGAGTTCGGCGAGTTCGGCGGCTGTCACGCCGGCGTGCTGCTCCGGTCGATCGCGCCCGTAGTTCCACCAGCCGAGGGTCAACACAACGGCCGGAATCGCGGTCACCAGAACGGCCTGCTGCCAACCGAGTGTGGCAGTGAGTGCGACCAGCAGCGGTGGCGTCAAGGCGCCGCCCAGCAACATGCCTGAGCTCACCACGCCATTGGTCATGGCGAATTGGCGCGAGGGGAACCAGCGCTCGAGGACGACGGCGAGCACCGGAAACACCGGGCCTTGCCCGGCGCCAAGCAAGGCTTGCGCGATGATCAGCACCGTCAATAGCGCGGCACCGCCGAGCACATACGGCGCGAGCGCGGTGCCGAGCGTCGCGACCACGCTGATGATGCCGACGATCGTGAACATGACGCGTGGTCCGAGTCGTTGACCGAGCGCGCCACCCGGCAGTTGGCTGAGCGCGTAGGCCGTGGTGAAGGCAAAGAACAACCAGCCTATTTGCTGTGTCGTGTACTGCAGTGTCGCGGTGAGTTCGGGAGCGGCGACCGAGATCGTGGTGCGCTGCACGTAGGCCATCGCGGCGAACGCGAACAGGTAGGCGTAGATCCACCAGCGGACGCGCAGCGTCCTCATGCGTGGATCACCGGATGTCGAACCATGCGCTGGCCTCCACGGTTTGCGAGCCATCACGCAGGAAGCGCAGCTCGTAGCTGCCAGCGGGCAGTGGCTCGCCGTTCGCTGCGGTCGGCAGGCTGATCTCGCCGGCGTAGCGAGCATCGAGGTACGCGACGCTCAGCGCATCGCCCGCCGGCGCACCCGCACGAAAAAGACCGATGCTGTCGTGGCGGTGACCGGTGCCGTTCGACCAGCGCACACGGACCGGTTCGCCGGCCCGTACCCGAGCGGTGACGGGCTGCAGGTTGATCGGCGCTGCGGCATCGCGGACGACAAATCGGCTGCGGGTGAGTTCGCTCTGGCGCGCATCGAGCAGCACGGCATCGTACTCGCCGGGCAGCAGCGCGCGCGATGAGAGGCGTGCCGCACGACGCCAGGCGGCGACGTTCTCAACAAGGTTGATCAAGGTTTTGTCAGCTGCCGCGTCGGCGGGCACGATTGCGACTCGCCAGCCCTCAGACTGGGGGTCGAAGCCTCGCACGAGAAAATCCGCACCGCGCGCGACCGTGCGCGGCTCAATGCTGACCAATGCAGGCGCCGCCACGGGCACAACGCGGAAAGTCGACACCACGCCGCGATGATCGCTGGGGTAGGGGCTGATCGAGATATCGACGCCGTCGCCGCCCGCTTCACCGACAATCTCGCTGCGTAGGGTTTGGGCGGCGCCGCTCGCAAACACGAAATCAATGCGATCGAGGGTCTCTCGCGGTCGCACGTAAGGATGCGGCATACCTGCCGTCCAGGTGTGCCCTGGGCGACGCGCAGGATCGGCGTGCACTTCGCGAAACGAATCGCGCCAACCCGCCTTGGCAAGCTCTGCCGTGACGGGCCAGGCAACCGGCTGCATCGCGCTTGACCAGTCAAGGTGCGAGGGCGTGTTGAAGTCTCCGGTCAGAAACAGCGGTGTATCTTTGAGTGTCGCCGGCAACGCCAGAAACGGCTCGGCCGGCGGTACGCGTACGCGGCGTTCGAGTTCGAGCACGGCATCGACGGTGGCACCATCGCGGATCGCCTCGGGTCCATAGGGGTCGCTGGGTAGGTGGGTATTGGTGATGGCAACGACCTCGCCGGGTCGCACCATCACCCAGGCGTGCAGCTGCGAGGCATCAAGCGCCGTGATGCTTGTCGGACTCGTGCCCAACTGGGTTCGCCGTCCGACGCCCGAATCGAACAGCGGATACCGTGAAATAAGATTCCGACGTGGATCGACATGCGCGAACCCCACCGCGTCGGCTAAACGATACAGATTACCGTCGGGCTCTTGCACGCCGACGACATCGGCGTTGGCAGCGCGTATGGCTGCGGCGACGCTTGCGAAGTTCACCTGCTCGCCGCCGTACCAGATGTTGAAGGTCATGACGCGCAGTTCGAGCGGCGTGGGCTGGGTGAACGCCGCCGGTGCAAACGTCAGTGCAGTGAGCGCGAGCGTAGCCATGGCCGCTGCTCGCAGCGAAATCACGAACGTTCCCCGAGCAGGTTGATGATGCTTTGGTATTTTTCGATGTACCAACGGTTTTCGTTGTTGTAGCTAGGTATGGTGACGGGAGCGATGCCGTCCGGTCCTTCGCGCCAGACACAGGGGCAGGGCACCGACCGGCTCGCCTCGACGGCGCCGGGTGCGCGCAGCGCCGTGATCTCTACACTCATTCGCTCGAGCACGCGGCGCAAGCGCGTGACGTTGCGGGGTCCGCCGTTGTAGGCCGCCACGGGGAAGATACCGAGTACGGTTTTGTTGTCCCAGTACGCATCGCGGATCGACGAGGGCATCTGCTTCAGCTCGATATCGAACAGACAGATCGCGGCCTTCATCGCATTGAGCAGATTCGTGGCACCCCGTTCAAAGTCAGGATCAAGGCGAGCGCCGGGGCAGCGACGCACGACGAGCGCGTAGGTGCCATTGCCGCGGCGATTGGTGAACTGCATCGGCCCGATCGCTTTGGCGCGCGAAATGCTGAAGCGATACGCCTCCTCGCGCTTCAGGCCGTACTGACTCAAGACTTCTTCGAAGGCTTGCAACTGCTTACGGCGGAAATCCGTGTCATCAGTTTGCTCGATCACCGCGAGAGTCATGATGACTTCGGCAGGTACGACGTCGGCGAGCAACTGCCCCCGGAAGGCAGTCGAGGGGACGGCTGCGCGGCGCAGCTCCTCGATGGCCCGCTTCGCCGTGGCTCGCAGGTAGTCGCGACCGTCGGTCACAAATCGCGGATCGAGCGTGTCGGCGGTGAAGGGCAGGTAGACGATAGGCTTGGCCGTCGCCGCGACCTCACGCCAACGCCGCTTGGCGATGAGCGCGCTGTCAAAAACGGGGAACTTGCGGCCATAAACCTTGAGCGGCTCATCGCCCTTGCTGAAGGCAAACATCAACCGCTCTGCACCCGTGCCCTTCACATGTTGTGCGGTGATGCCGGGTGCGCGCAGCACGAAGGGCATGGGTCGCCCACCGGGACGCCACCGAACGGGCGGTCTCGGTATCTCCACGTGAGCGATCGACCACGTTTGACTGGTCTCGCTCCACAGCGCGAAGGCCACGGGTCGACCCCGCAGCGTTTCGCGTCGACCCTTGCCGGTGAACACGTAGGGCAGTTCGACCTTGCGCAGCAGAGCGCGTGCTTCGACGACGAGATCGCGAATCACTTCGTGACGATCGTCGGCTTTCGCCTCGACGACGACCTCCGTCAAACCGTTTTTCGGCCTATCGATGCGTACCGTTTCATCCGGTTCGTTGTCGATGGCGCCGTCAACTGGGGCGGCAGCGGCAATGGGCGCGGCAAGCAGCTCGTCCGCTACGTCTGCGACATAGGTGGGCTCGGGTTCGTCGCCGAGGTCTTCGGTGGTCGCGCAGCCAGTGAGCAATGCGAATGCGACGCACAGTAGCGATATTGCGCCAAAGGGTCTGCGCGAGTCGAATGCGGGCTGCCGAGGGTCCTTGAGCCGCGATGTTGGCACGCTGGCGCCCACGGTGCTGCGCTCAGAGAACCTTGAGCTGCGGCGAGGCGAGCGGCAGCTCCACACCGAAGGCGCGCTGGTAGAACTCAGCGATGGTGGGGCGCTCGAGTTCATCGCAGCGGTTGAGGAAACTGACGCGGAAGGCGAGAGCCACATCGCGAAAGATCAGCGCATTCTGCGCCCAGGTAATGACCGTGCGCGGACTCATCACGGTGGAGATGTCGCCATTCATGAACGCGTTGCGCGTCATATCCGCGACCCGCACCATGGACTTGATGGTGCGTTGACCGGCGTCGTCGGTGTAACCCTGCACCTTGCCGGAGACGATGTTCACCTCGACCTCGTGTTGCAGGTAGTTGAGCATGGCGACGATCGACCAGCGGTCCATCTGGCCCTGGTTGACCTGCTGCGTGCCGTGGTAGAGCCCCGAGGTATCGCCGAGTCCGATGGTATTGCTCGTGGCAAACAGCCTGAAATACCGATGTGGCGTGATAACCCGGTTCTGATCCAGCAGGGTGAGCTTGCCGCTGGCTTCGAGCACCCGCTGGATGACGAACATGACGTCTGGTCTGCCCGCGTCGTATTCGTCGAACAGCAGCGCCACAGGGCGTTGGATCGCCCACGGCAGCAGGCCCTCGCGAAACTCGGTGATTTGTCGACCCTCGTGCAACACGATGGCGTCGCGGCCGATCAGATCGATACGGCTGACGTGCCCATCGAGGTTGATGCGTACGAGTGGCCAATTGAGACGAGCGGCGACCTGCTCAATGTGCGTTGATTTGCCGGTGCCGTGATAGCCCTGCACCATGACCCGTCGATCATGGGCGAAGCCGGCGAGGATCGCGAGCGTCGTCTCGGGGTCGAAGTGATACGCCGGATCGATGTCGGGGACGTACTCCGTGCGTGTGCTGAAAGCGGGCACGGCGAGATCCAGCGCGACTCCGAAAGCGCGCGCGGACACTTCGGTATCGGGTTGCAACGAGAGCAGTAAATCGGTGTCAGACATGGTGTCGGTTGGCTGAATATTCGAGAGTCAGATGCCATACTAACGTCAAATCCCGGGGGAGATCTAAACCGTGAGTGAAGCCGCCCAAGTTGCCCGCCGCCCGTCGGGGCGTGATGCCCGTCGTGCTCAGCGTTCAGGTCCATTGCCCGATCATCTGCGTCCGGTACGCCCCGGCATGCAAAGCGGTCGCTTCCAGCCGCTGACGCAAAGCGGTATCGATCAAATCCACCAGACAGCGCTGCGTCTTCTGGCCGAAGTGGGTCTCGGCGATGCCACCGAATCGGGCATCGAGATCATGACGGCGGCAGGATGCACCTTGAGCGACACCGGCCGCTTGTTGTTCCCACGCTCGCTGGTCGAAGACATGGTGGCCAAGGCCGGCCGCAAGTTCGTGTTGCACGGGCAGGATCCGCGCCACGACATGGAGCCGTGGGAGAAGCGCGCGTACTTCGGCACTGCGGGTGCCGCCGTCAACATGGTGGATGCGAACGGCGTGTACCGCGAGTCGACCATTCGCGACCTTTACGACATTGGCCGCATCGTCGATCAAATGGAGCACATCCATTTCTTCCAGCGCGCGGTCGTGCCGCGTGACATTCCCGACCCGTTCGAGATGGACTTCAACACCTGTTACGCCTCGGTGATGAGCACCACCAAGCACGTGGGCAGCAGTTGGGTCCATCCGGATCACCTCGAGGCGTCGCTGCAGATGCTGCACGCGATCGCGGGTGGCGAGGATAAATGGCGTGAGCGTCCGTTCGTCAGCCAGTCCAACTGTTTCGTCGTCCCACCCATGAAATTCGCCGCGGACGCCTGCCGCTGCCTGGAGATGGCGGTGCGTGGCGGCATGCCGGTACTGTTGTTGTCGGCGGGTCAGGCGGGTGCGACGGCGCCTGCAGCACTGGCCGGTGCGTTGGCTCAGGAAGTGGCGGAAGTGCTCGCCGGTATCGTATACGTGAATGCGATCAAGCCCGGGCACCCGGCGATCTTCGGTACATGGTGTTTCGTGTCGGATCTGCGCACCGGCGCGATGTCGGGCGGCAGCCCCGAGCAGGCGCTGTTGTCGGCGGCTGCGGGTCAGATGGGCAATTTCTACGATCTCACCGTCGGTACCGCCTCAGGGATGACCGACTCCAAGGTGGCCGATGCGCAGGCCGCGGGCGAGAAAGCACTCAATCACGCACTGGTCGGCAATTCGGGCGCCAACCTCATTTACGAGTCGGCCGGGATGCATGCGAGTCTGCTCGGCTATTCGCTCGAGAGCCTCGTCATCGACAACGACATCATTGGTGCGACCCAGCGCACCATCAAAGGCATCGAGGTCAACGAGGAGCGCTTATCGTTCGAGACCATCAAAGATGTCTGTCTAAACGGTCCGGGCCACTTCCTCGGCAGTTCGCAGACGCTAGAACTGATGCAGACCGAGTACCTGTATCCCTCGATCGGCGATCGCCGCAGCCCCAATGAATGGGCTGAGCAGGGTTCACAGGATGCGCTGCAACGTGCCGCGCAGCGCGTACGCGACATCCTCGCCGAGAATTACCCGACGCATGTTTCCGAGGCGGTGGATGCCGCGATTCGTCAGCGTTATCCCGTCAAGCTCGATCGGGCGGCGATGCTGAAGCGCTGATCCGCCATGTCGCTCCCCAACCACGCCAATGTGGTGATCGTCGGCGGCGGCGTGGCCGGTTGCTCGATCGCCTATCATCTGACCAAGATTGGCATCACTGATGTGGTGCTGCTTGAGCGCAAGCAACTCACCTGTGGTACGACCTGGCACGCTGCGGGGCTCGTCGGTCAGTTGCGCGCGACCCGCAACCTGACCGAGCTCGCCAAGTACACCGCAGACCTGTATCGCTCCCTCGAAGCGGAGACAGGTCAGGCGACGGGTTTCAAGCAGAACGGTTCGATCAGCGTCGCCAAGACGCCGGCTCGTCTCGAGGAGCTCTATCGCGGTGCCTCGATGGGCAAGACCTTCGGTCTCGAGATCGATCAGCTGAGCACGGCCGAGATTCGCGAGCGCTGGCCGTTGCTCGAGGTGGGTGATCTGGTGGGCGGCATTTTCATCCGCAAGGACGGACAGACCAACCCCATCGATACAACACAAGCCTTTGCACGTGGCGCCCGCATGCGCGGTGCGCGAATCTTTGAGAACACCAAGGTCGAGCGTATCCGGGTCGAGAAGGGGCGAGCCGTCGGTGTCGAGACCGAGGCGGGGTACATCGCAGCGGACACCGTCGTGCTGTGCGCCGGTATGTGGTCGCACGCACTCGGTCGCGCCGCCGGGGTGTCTGTGCCACTGCATGCGGCCGAGCACTTCTACATCGTCACCGAGCCGATTAAAGATGTTCCGCCTAATCTGCCGGTGCTGCGTGTCTATGACGAGTGCGCGTACTACAAAGAAGACGCCGGCAAGCTGTTGGTGGGTTGTTTCGAGCCTGTCGCCAAGCCCTGGGGGATGAACGGGATTCCCGAGAGTTTTTGTTTTGATTCGCTGCCTGAGGACGCCGATCACTTCGAGCCGATCCTCGCGGCGGCCGTGCGTCGGGTGCCGGTGTTGGCCGATGCCGGCATTCAATTGTTTTTCAACGGGCCCGAGAGCTTCACGCCGGACGATCGGTACTACATCGGCGAGGCGCCCGAGGTTCGCGACTTGTTCGTCGCTACGGGGTTCAACTCGGTTGGCATCGCCGCGAGCGGCGGTGCGGGCAAAGTCGTCGCGCAGTGGATCCAGGATCGCCGGCCGCCGATGGATCTCGCCGATGTCGATATCCGTCGCGCGATGCCGTTTCAGTCGAACCGGCGCTATCTGCACGATCGCACCGTCGAAACGCTAGGCCTGCTGTATGCGATGCACTGGCCTTACTACCAGTTCGAGACGGCCCGCGGTGCTCGGCGCACCGGTTTGCACGATCGGCTGCTGGCGGCGGGCGCTTGCATGGGCGAAACGGCGGGCTGGGAACGCCCCAATTGGTTCGCGCCGCCCGGCGTCGAGCCGCGCTATGAGTACTCCTACAGCCGTCAAAACTGGTTCGAGCACTGCGGCGCCGAGTGTCGGGCAGTGCGCGATGCGGTCGCGCTATTCGATCAGACCTGCTTCGCCAAGTACCTTGTTCAGGGCCGTGATTCCTGTGCCGTCCTCAATCAATTATCGACCTCCAACCTCGATGTGGCGCCTGGTCGTATCGTCTACACGCAGTGGCTCAACGAGCGCGGTGGCATCGAGGCCGACCTCACCATTACTCGCCTGAGTCACACGCAGTATTTGGTGGTGACCTCGGCGATCTGTCAGACGCGCGATCTGGCATGGCTGCAGCGTTATCTCGACGATCACCCGCAGCACTGCACCGCCACCGATGTGACGGCAGGTATCGCCATGCTCGGCATCATGGGACCTCATAGTCGTGCGTTGCTCAGCGAACTGTCGGGAGCAGATCTGTCGAATGCCGCCCATCCGTTCGGGCAGTCACGCGAGATCGAAATCGGTTATGCGCGTCTGCGGGCAAGTCGGATCACCTACGTGGGTGAACTCGGCTGGGAACTCTACATCCCCGCCGAACAGCTCATGGATGTGTATGAGCGTTTGCTCGAGGCCGGTCAAAAATATGGTCTGACGCACGCCGGCTATCACGCCATGGCCGCCTGCCGAGTGGAGAAGGGCTATCGGCACTGGAGTCATGACATCGCCGATGAGGATACGCCGCTCGAGGCGGGTCTCGGGTTCACGGTGGCCTGGGATAAGCCGGGTGGCTTCGTGGGTCGCGAGGCGCTGCTGGCTCAGCGTCAGCGCGGCGTGCTGCCTAAGCGGCTGGTGCAGGTGATGCTCGATGACGATTCGGCCTCTGCGCCGATGCTATATCACGAAGAGCCGATCGTACGCGATGGCTTGATCGTGGGCTCGACCCGCTCGGGCGCTTGGGGTCACCGTATCAACCGCTCCATCGGCATGGGTTACGTGCATTGCGATGCGGGCGTCACGCCCGAGTGGCTTGCAGCCGGCCAGTGGGAAATCGAAGTCGCGGGCCAGCGTTATGCGGCGCGCGTGCAGCTGCAGCCCTGGTACGACCCGAAGGGCGAACGCATCAAATCTTGAGGATAGGCAGATATGAAGACGCAGGCACAGGTGGTCATCATCGGCGGCGGCGCCGTCGGTTGCAGCGCCTTGTATCACCTGACCCAGCTCGGCGTGACCGACGCCGTGCTACTCGAGCGCGACGAGCTGACGGCGGGTTCGACCTGGCATGCCGCCGGCAACTGCCCGAATTTTTCGACCTCCTGGAATCTGATCAAGCTGCAGCGCCACAGTACGCGTCTGTACTCGCAGCTCGCGCAGCGCGTCGGCTACGACATCAACTATCACATCACCGGCAGCATCCGCCTCGCTCATACCCGCGACCGGGTTGATGAGTTCCGCCATGTCGTCTCGCAGGCGCGTGCGCAGGGCATCGAGTTCGAGATGCTGACACCTGCCGAGATCCGTCAGCGCTATCCGTACATCACCACCGATGATCTGCAGGCGGGGTTGTACGATCCGTACGACGGCGATATCGATCCTGCCCAGTTGACGCAGGCGCTCGCCAAGGGCGCGCGCGATGCGGGAGCCACCATCTATCGTCACACGCGCGTCACTGCGATCGAGCGATTGCCCTCGGGTGAGTGGAAGATCGTCACCGACAAGGGAGAAATTCGCGCGCAGAAGGTCATCAATGCGGCGGGTTACCGCGGCGGCGAGGTGGCGGCGATGGTCGGGCAATACCTGCCCATGGTCACACTGTCACACCAATACTTGATCACCGAAGACATTCCGGAACTCGTCGCTCGCGGCACCGATCGTTTGCCGCTGCTGCGCGACCCGGACGTTAGCTACTACCTGCGTCAGGAGCGTCACGGCCTGATCCTCGGTCCGTACGAGTGGGATGCGAAGGCGCATTGGCTCGAGGGTCTGCCCGATCAATTCGCGCACCAACTGTTCGACGACGACCTGGGTCGCATCGAAAAATACATCGAGGCGGCTTGCGAGCGAGTGCCGATTCTCGGTTCGGTGGGTGTGAAGCGCGTCATCAACGGGCCGATTCCGTACGCGCCGGATGGCAACCCACTGCTCGGTCCCGCGCCCGGACTGCCGGGCTTCTACCACTGCTGCGCCTTCACCTTCGGCATCGCTCAAGCGGGCGGCGCCGGCAAGTTGATTGCCGAGTGGGTGGCGAACGGCCAGCCCGAGTGGGATATGTGGCCGCTCGATTCGCGGCGCTATCTCGAATGTCACAACCATAAGTACACCCTCGCCAAAGCACTCGAGACCTACCAGCATGAGTACGGCATCGGCTACCCCGCCGAGGAACGAGCCGCTGGCCGACCGGCAAAGATGTCACCGGCGAATCCGCGACTGCGCGACAAGGGTGCGAAGTTTGGTGCTCGCGGTGGTTGGGAGCGCGCGGTTTATTTCCCGCAGCCGGGTGATCCTTCGGGAGCGGAGCTGTCGTTCCGCCGGCCTGCGTGGCACACCGCGGTGGCGCGCGAGTGCGCGGCCGTGCAGCAGCGCGTCGCGGTGCTCGATTTGCCCGGCTTCACGAAGTTCGAGGTCAGCGGGCGCGACGCGGCCGAATGGCTCGATCGTATGGTGACCGGTGTGGTGCCAAAGAACGGGCGCACCGCACTCAATTATTTCTGCGCCCCGAGTGGCGGCATCGTCACCGAGATGACGCTGACCACGTTTGCGCCCGATCGCTTCTGGCTGATCAGTGCAGCGGCGGGCGAGCGGCACGACGAACACTGGCTGCGTGAACACTTGCCGGCCTCTGGCGTACAGATCGACAATCTCTCGGCACGTTATGGAACGCTGATTTTGGTGGGGCCGCGGTCACGCGAGGTGCTCGCGAAGCTCACTCGAGCCGATCTCTCCAATGCGGCCTTTCCGTGGTTGTCGGTGCGCGACATCGAGATCGGCTACACCCGCGCCATTGCCATGCGCGTCAACTATGTGGGCGAACTCGGCTGGGAGTTGCACATCCCGGCTGAGCACGTGCTGTCGGTCTACGATCTGCTCTGGTCAGCGGGCGAAGAGTTCGGCATTCACGACTTTGGTCTGTACGCCATGGACAGTCTGCGACTCGAGAAGTGTTATCGCGGCTGGAAGGGCGATCTCACCACCGAGTACACCCCATTCATGGCCTCGCTCGATCGGTTCGTCAAACTCGACAAGCCGAGCGGTTTCATTGGGCAGGAGGCACTGCGCCGCGAGGCGGCGCAGGGGCCGCGCGAGCGCTTTGTACCGCTGCTCGTCGATGCGGGTGATGCGGATGCGGCCGCGGTGTCCATCGTGTTCCGCGAAGATGAGCAAGTGGGGCTCGTGACCTCGGGCGGCTACGGCTATCGCTTGCAGCAGAGCATTGCACTGGCTTACGTGCGTACTGATCTGGCGGCGGCGGGAACCGAGTTGTCGGTGGAGATCCTGGGTGAGCGGCGGCGGGCGGTGGTGGCAAGCGAGCCGCTGTACGATCCGCAGAATTTGCGTCTGCGGGCGTAAGCCGCGCTAACGACTCTGGCGATCGTCGCCACGCATCAAGAGCAGGGCGAGCGCAGCTGAGGCCACCATCAAAAATACGCTCACCGCATTGAGCACGGGCGTTGCGCCGTCGCGCATGCGGCCGTACATCATCACCGTGAGCGGCGAGTCGGCACCGACCAGCATCAAGGTGGTGTTGAAGTTCTCGAACGACATCAGGAATACGATCGCTGCCGAGCCAAGCAGGGCCGGTTGCAAGTAGGGAAACGTGATGGTGCCGAGGACCGCGAGACGCGATGCACCGAGATTGTACGCAGCCTCCTCGAGGGTACGATCGAAGCGCTTGAGGCGTGCGCTGATGGTGAGTGTGGCGATGGCGATCAAATAGGATATCTGCCCGAGCACGACGAGCGGCAGCCCGGGCCGCAGGAACTCGACTTCCCAGCCGAAGAGGTCTCCGAGCAGATCGGCGACACGGCTGGCAAAGGCCAGGATCGAGATGCCGAGAATCACTCCCGGAATCACCAGCGGCACCAACATCAGCAGCGACAGCAGACCTTGCCCTCGAAAGCGCATCCGCTCCATCAAAAATGCATTGGTGGTGCCGATCACCAGCGACAGCAGCGTGACCCAGCTGGCGACGAGCAGACTCGTGAGGATGCTGCCGAGTAGTTCCTCATCGCGAAAGAGGCCCGTGCGTCCCAGAGCGTCGTTGCCGATGAACCAGTCGAGGGTGAAACCCTGCCAGGGTGGCGCCGGATAGGGTGCGTCGTTGAAGGCGAAGGCTGCGACCGTGGCCAACGGCATGAACAGAAACAGCAAAAACGCCAGCACGAACAGCACGGTGGCCAGCTTCAGCCACCAGGGCCTAGGCAGTGAGGGAATCACGACTGGCTCCTCATGTTCGACTCATCACGTCGGAGAATCTTTGTCCGCTCAGGCGCAGGCCTAGCCAGACCATGGCGCTAGACAGCGCGAGCAACAGGAAGCCAAAGGCTGCACCCTGTTCCCAATTGAAGCGGGTGATGAATTGGGTATAGATCTGCTCGGTGAACCACAGCGAATTCTTGCCACCGAGCAACGAGGCCGTCAGGTAATTGCCGAGCGTCAGCATGAAGACAACGATGCAGCCAGCGGTGATCCCGGGCAGCGCATGCGGGATGACCACGGTGCGCAGCACCGTCAAGCCGTTGCCGCCGAGATCGTACGCGGCCTCGATCAGCGAGTCGTCGAGGCTCTCGAGGCTCCCATAGAGCGGCACCACCATGAATAGCAGCGAGGTGTAAACGAGCCCCACGAGGATGGTCGCATCGTGATACAGCATCTCGATGGGCGCCTCGGTCAATCCGAGCGTGACCAGTAGGCCGGGCAACACACCCGTCTCGCGCAGTAGGATCATCCAGCCGAGCGTGCGCACGGTTTCGCTCACCCAGAAGGGTATGAGGCAGACCGCGAACAGCAGTGCGCTCAGCCGGCCGCGCGTCAGCTTGGCGATGGTCCATGCGATCGGAAAAGCAAGCAGCAGCGTGAGCGCGGTGGCCACGAGGGAGATCAACGCTGTGCGCACGAAGACATCCCAATACAGCGGCTCGCCGAAGAACGTTCGGTATTGCGCTAGCCCGAACGCGTACTCACCTGGACCAACGCGTTCGCGAAAGGAGAGGAGCGCAAGATCGAGATGCGGCATCACGATCAACCCGAACAGCCACAGCAATGCCGGCGCAAGCAGCAGCCACAGCAGCAGATAGTGCGATACCCGTGCGCGGGTCTCAGCCATGACGTGCCGCGCCGGCAAAGCACACGGCCCGATCGGGTGCGAAGCTGAATAGCACCGTCTCGTCGACCTTGAGATCCGCAAACCGTCCCGTCTGCGGCAAGGCGACGCGGAATTCGGCGCGCGTTCGGCACTCGCGAAGCAGCACGGCTGAGTTGGCGCCATCGAACAATAGGCTTTCGACGATGCCCTGATGTACCGGTGCCTCGGCGGGCAGGGCGAGCTCGTCGACGTTGCGCCCGAGCACGGCGACCTCGGGGCGAACGAATACCGTCGCGGCGTCGCCGGCCGCGAGTGCGCCGTGATGCTGTCCGCACACGGTCCAACCCTCTGCGGTCGTGACATCGACACAGTCACCCTTGAGCGCTGACACGCGACCGTCGATGCGATTATTTGCGCCGACGAATCCCGCGACGAAGGGGGTCGCAGGACTGTAGTACAGCTGCTGTGGCGTACCGACTTGCTCGAAGCGGCCACTGTTCATTACCGCCACTTGATCGGACAGCACCAGGGCTTCCGATTGGTCGTGGGTGATGTAAACGAAGGTGGTACCGAAAGCCGCTTGGAGTTGCTTGAGTTCGATCTTCATGCGCTCGCGCAGTTTCAGATCGAGTGCACCCAAAGGTTCATCGAGTAGTAGCAGGGTTGGTTCGAGCACGAGACTGCGCGCAATGGCCACTCGCTGCCGCTGACCACCGGAGAGTTCGTCGACCCGCTTACGCGAAGAGCCCGGCAACCCCACTCTCTCGAGCATGGCCTCGGCTTTACGATCGCGCTCGGCACGTGGCACACCGCGACGCGCAAGACCATAGCCGACGTTCTCCCCAACCGACATCATCGGGAACAGTGCCAGTTGCTGGAACACCATGTTGACGGGACGTCGGTTCGGCGGGACGCCACGCATGCTGCGACCGCCAATGTCGAGGTCCCCGGAGTCGGGCTCGATGAATCCCGCGATCATGCGCAGCAGAGTTGTCTTGCCGCAGCCGGACGGTCCGAGGATCGAAAAAAAACTGCCGCGCTTGACGCTGAAGGACAAGGCATCGACGGCGGTGTGAGCGCCGAAGCGCTTCAGCAGGGCCTTGGCCTCGAGGTCCTTGTCGAGAGTCTCCACCACAACCGCGGCGCTACTGTGCAGCCTTGACGCGATCGAGGATCCGTCCTTCGATTTCCTCGAGTCCTGGCGGAATGGCGGGGTACCAGCGCACGCTCTTGAAGCCGTCCGGGAAGCTCGCCGCGAACTGCGCCCGCAGCACGGGGTCGGTCAGCTTGTCAGCGTCCTTGGCGGCAGAGAAATTGCCGATGGATTTGGCGATGCGCGCTGCAATGTCGGGCCGCAGCGTGAAGTTGATCCAGGCGTAGGCAGCCGCCTCGTTCTTGCCTCGGGCCGGCAGTGCGTAGGTGTCGAGCCAACCGAGCGCGCCGGACTTCGGCGCGATGAACTGGATGTCCGGGTTCTCGCGGTTGAGCCGCCAGCCGCCGGAATCCCACATCATGGCGGCGTGCAACTCGCCGGAACGCATGCCGTTCAGCAGTTGATCGCGGTTGTCGAAGAAAAAACGGAAGTTGGCTTTGCAGGAGATGAGCTTCGCGCCGACCTGCTCCATCAACGCCGTGTAGGCCGGGCGATTGCCATAGAGCGCGAACGGGTCCTTGCCCATTGCAAAGGCAAACGCCATCAGCGTCGGGCGGCGCAGGCGCACGGAGGTTCGGCCCTTTAGATCCGGTCGGCAGAGATCCAGATAATCATTGATCTTGGTACGCTTGGTGTTGACGACAAGCCCTTCCGCGCCCCACACGTAGGGCAGGGCGTACAGCTTGCCGCCCACCGTGGCGTTGCGACGCACGGTGGCCAGCAGATCGGGCTGGATGCGCTCTGTGCGCACCTTCGCGAGGTCGATCGGTTTGTAGATGCCGAACTCCTGCTGCGGGCCGGCGATCCGGTCCTGCGAGGGTTGCGCGAGATCGAAGCCTGCGCCGCGCGTCGCTCGCAACTTGGAGATCATTTCCTCGTTGTTCGACAGGGCCACCTCTACCTTGATGCCCGTTTCTTTGGTGAACTGCGCAGCGACGTCGGCCGGCACGTAATCGGCCCAGGTGATGATGCGTAGCGTACCCGAGGCTTGCGCCGCAGCGGGCGTGGCCGCAAGACTCATCGACAGCAGCGCAGCGAGCCCTGTCACGGCGATTACGCGACGGCGGATCGTCCCGACGAGGCGCGAGTTCACGAGGCGGGAGTTCACGATGAGCGGGCCTCCGCCAGCGGGTCGATACCGGTCGCACGGGTTTGGTCGGCAACGATCTGTCGTGCCGACCAGAAATAATGGAACGTCGCCCAGAGTCCGGTCGGTACGAGCCAGAGCATCGCGGTACGCAGTGACTGCGCGTTATCCATTCCGGTCGAGGCGTAGTGGTCGCTGAGCAGACCCACCAGCTGTGGCGCAATGATCAGGTTGCCCACGTTGGCGACGAACAGCGTGAAGGCGCAAAACATCGCGCGCATGCGTGGTTCGGCGAGATTGTTAAGAAGGCCGAAGCAGGGGCCGATGTAAAAGTAGATGGATGGGATGAAGATCCAGAACAGCAGTTCGATGTGCTCCAGCGAGTCGCTGGTGTAGATGGACCAGGACACGACGGTCGAGATGCCGATGACCGCGCCCATGAGCCACACCACGCGTCGCGGGTCGATCATCGATGGGCGGGCGACAAGCCAGGCGGTGAAGAGCGTTGCGAGCGAGCCACCCCAGAGGTGCATCGGCCCGGTGAGCACACCCGCTTCACCCGCGGTGAGCCCGAAGTTACGAACGAGGAAAGTCGGCGTCCACCACACGAGACCCCAGCCCCAGAGGGCCGTCAGTGCGCTCGCGATCATCACGTGCACGGCGGAGCGTTGCTGCAGCAAGTACTTGAACGTATCGCCGAAGCTCGGCGACTGCTCGGTCTTGTTGAGGTCGAGCTGGCCGCGTTTGGGTTCGCGCACGGTGAGAAATATCAGCGCGCCGAACAGCACTCCCGGGATACCGAGCCACAGAAACACCTGACGCCATCCATAAGCGTCGGCCAGCTGACCGGCGACATCGGCTCCCACCCAGGCGCCGATCGAGGCGCCGAGGGCAAACACCGTCAAGGCCATCGGTCGCTGCGCCGCGGGGAAGTAGTCCGACAGAATCGAGCTCGCGCCGGGGGTGCCACCGGCCTCACCGACACCCACACCGATGCGCGAGACGAGTAATTGCCAGTAGTTTTGCGCCAGACCGCAGCTGGTGGTCATCGCCGACCATACGATCACCGAGATGGCGATGATATTGCGGCGGCTGTAGCGATCGATCAGCCAGGATAGCGGGAAGCCAAACAGCACGTAGAACAGCGCGAGCGCTGTGCCGGTGAGGAAGGCGATGCCGGAGTCGGTGAGTTGCAGTTCGAGACGGATGGGCTCGAGCAGCGTCGAGATGACGTAGCGGTCGGCGATACTCAGGGCGTAGACGCCCACCATCACCAGCAGTACGTACCAACGCAGCCAACCCGAGTCACGTGGTGTCGGCGCTGTGGCCGGCGCTGTGGAATCGCTCTGGACCATGATCGTTCCCCCCGGGGTTTTCCCCGCGGTCAATCATAGCGGCTTTCGACGCGGAGCGGCTTAACGAGCGAGTGGGCCGAGGGCGTCCTTCAAGGGGCCTAGCCACGGCTCATATGGGCGCCACTGATCGACGCCATCCCGATTGATGGGGCGGCGCACCTGCTCGGCGCTGGCCGTGTGCACTCGTCGCTCCGTGCGATGGAACTCAACGCAGGCGGGTTCGAAGGGCAGGCCGCAGTACTCGAGGATGCGTCGAACACTGCCCTCGAGATCGGCCAGCACGTCTTCGTGGCGCACGCACAGCACCCGACCGGGCAAGACAGCGTCCCAGTGCTCCATCAGACTCGCATAGCTGCGGTAATAGCGGCCGATATCATCTAGGTTATAGGCGAACGGGTGGCCATTGGCGTAGAGCTGCTTGAAGTTGCTGAAGCAGCAATCCATGGCGTCGCGACGCGCATCAATGATCTTCGCGTTGGGCAGGATCAGCTGAATCAGCGCGATGTTGCGGAAGTTGTTCGGCATCTTGTCGATGAAGAACGGCTTGCCGCTGCGGTATACGCGAGTGTCGCGGATGTAGGCCTCACCGAACTCGCGGCACTGCTCGGCGGTCAACTGCGGCAAGACGCCCGGGTAGTGCGTATCGCCAAATTTGTCACCGCTGCCGAGCGAGCCGACGAGCCGCGGAATGTTCGCAAGTTCCATCGTGCCCTCAACCTGCGAATGTGAGGCGAGGATCTGCTCAAGCAGTGTCGAGCCGGCCCGTGGCAGGCCGAGCACGAAGATGGGTGAGGCATCAGGGCAGCCCCAGCCGCGACGCGCTGCGAAAAACTCCGGGGTGCACAGTTCCATCTGCTTGCGCACGGCCCGCTCCTGCGCCGTGGCGCGGTAGCGGCCGCCTTCTTTCTTGAGCGCATTACCGCGATCGTAGTAGCTGAACGAGTCGGCGTATTCGCCGCGATCTTCGAGTGCCTTGCCGAGGGCAAAACACAAGTGATAGCGATCGGCATGCTGCAGATAGGGCTGTGCCTCGTAATGGCGCATGCGCTCGAGCTCGGCATCGGTAAAGCGATAGGTCTTGAGGTTGGCGAGGCTCCAGTACGCCTCGCCGAAATCCGGCCGTACCTCGATGGCACGGCGGTAAGACTCGATCGCCTTGGTTGATTCCCCGTTGGTCTTGAACGCATGCCCGAGCGATTGATGCAGTTCGGAGTCACGCGGCATCTGTTGTAGCAAGGTCTGGTAGCGCTCGATGGAGCCGTTGACGTCACCGAGCGCCATCAAGATGCCCGCGTGCGTGACTCGCACGCCGGGGTTGCGCGGCTCGGCCGCCATCAGTCGCTCGCTTTCTTCGCGGGCACGCTGGTGTTTATGCAGATCGACGAGGGTGAGGATCAGGTCGTAGCGCGCCGAGTTGTAGTTCGGCGCCTTGGCGAGCAGCTTGTCGAGCAGGACCTCGGCATCGGTGTTGTATTCGAATTGTCGGGCGAGCATCGATAGGATGCGCAGCGCCTCGACATCCTCCGGATGCTGCGCCAGGAACGCGCGGACGGTGCGTTCGGCGTCTTCGTAGTCGCCGTCGGCGAACATGCCTCGGGCGGCCACGACTTCGACCGGAAGACTGGCGAGCTTGGCGACATGGTTGCCCGCGTTGGTTGCATCCTGTGTCCTGCCGACGATCCGATACAGACGCTCCAATGCCTGCCAGCTGGCGGGTAGGGCGGGGTTATAACGGATCGCCCACTCGAAGGCCTCGATGGCTTGGGTGGCCTCGCGAGTGAATACGTGACAGTGGCCACGCTCCTGAAAGAGGCGCGAATAGCGTGGGTGAAACGATTGCAGCGTCGCCAGCGTGCCTAGCGCTTCGGGGATTCGCTGCAACATGCGCTGTGAGACCGCGACCAGATACAGCAACTCGCGATGCCCGCGGTGCTCGCCGAGGTAAGCGTCCGCGACCTGCAGCACCTCGGCATAGCGACCACGACCGAGCGAGGCGCGCAGCACGGGCAGCGTCGTGTCGAGGTCGGGAAGGGCAGGTGTGGGTGCGTCGGGCTCCAAGATGCCGTATATCCAATTTGCGTGGGCGGCCAAAAGTTTACCGCCAAAAAAAAGCGGCGGACCGTTGCCGATCCGCCGCTCGGTTTGCTGCGAACTTACTCGCCGAAGCGGTAGCCGAACTGCAGGCCGATCGTACGCGGCCGCGGCGGGTTACGCGTCTCGACGAACTGCGTGCTTGCCGCAAAGTCGGCCTCGTGACGGTCCGTGAGGTTCGTCACGACGAGCTCTGCGGTCCAGTTGTCCTTGGCGATACCCGCCGAGAGGCCCACATCCGTGTACGACTCGAGCAGGAAGCTCTGCAATCGGTTGGCCGCCGAGCGGCGATCATCCGAGTACACGATACCCACTTGCGTGTAGTAGTCGTAGCTGTTGCGGCTCCACTCGTAGCGCGCGCGGACGTTGCCCTGGATCTCCGGAGCATTCGCCGCCGGGTCACCCGGAACGCCGAACACATCCTTCACGCCGACCGCCGCGCCGCTGGCCGCCGAGCCGACCCACGCTTCCGTGATCGGCTTGCCGAAGCCCGGAGTACCCGCGATGTTGTTGATGAACTGCGGGTTGTTGGTCAACTCGGCCTTGTTGTAGGCGATCGCACCGTCGACCGTCAGACCTTCCGAGACGCGGGCCGACAGACTCATCTGGATGCCCTTGGTCTCGTAGCTCGGGCCATTGACGCTGACCGTCAGGTTGCCGAAGCCCGCCTGCGGGGCAAAGATGCCCGACTGCGCGTTGTCCCACTTCACCTGGTAGATGGCGCCGTTGAACTGCACGCGGTTGTCCATGAGCGTGGTCTTCCAGCCGATTTCGTAGTTCACGAGATCATCCGACTTGAAGAACAGCGGCAACTGGAACTGGTTCGTCGCTCCGCGCGTGGCCTTGCCCGTGCTGCGATCGACAAGCCGCAGCACCTGCGAGCTGCCGCGGTTGAAGCCGCCGGGACGGAAGCCTTCCGACCACGTGGCATACAGCAATACGTCGTCGGTCATCTTCCAGCTGACATTGACGCGGCTGCGGAAGCCCGTGTCGGTGAAGCTGTTGATGGCCTGCTCGTTGACGTTGGTGCCGTACGGCGTCATGCACATGCCGGTCTTGGTCGACACGCCCGAGCCGTACTGCTTGCAGAAGAAGCTGCCGACGTTGCCGCCCAGCATTTGGTTGAAGCCATCGAAGTAGCGCGTGCCCGCGGTCACGGTCAGCGCATCGGTGACTTTCCAGTCGACCGAGAGGAAGGCAGCCTTCTGCTCGTACACTCGCTTGAAGTCGTTGAAGAAGCCCGTCGCCGAGTTACGGCGATTCGGGTTGTTGAACGACGCCGAGGCGAACTTGGTGGTCTTGGCCGGATCGAGCCAGAAGAAGCAGCTCTGCGGACCACCCACCGTGCACTCAGGCACCGACTTGTAGAGCCATTCGGTCTGATCGTTGACCTTGCGCTCTTCGTAGAACAGGCCGCCCACCGCGCTCACGGTCCAATCAGACGGAGTGCTGAGCCGCAGTTCGTGGCTGGTGTTGATGTTCTCGATCGTGTTCTGCCAAACGGAGGAGGGCGTGTAGCACTTGTCCACCGACGCGCCGGAGTAGCCGGTGCACTGGTAATACGCACCATAAAGACCACGCGCGTAGTTCGTGTAGTCACCCTGGATGAAGTTGTCTCGGTTGAGGCGCGAGCCCGTGTACACGAGATCGAGGGTGCCGACCTTGCCCGTGATGGTCAGCGCGGTGTTGGAGAACTTGTCCTTGGTGATCGAGTCGTTGAACAAGGTGACTTGGTAATCCTGCAGCGGCTTGCCACGGATGGCCGCGTTCTGCGGACCGCCGGTGGTGCAGGTCGACTCTTTGGTCGGATCCGGGCAATCCGAACCGTAGGGCATTTCATAGAACACGCCGCCACTGTCGATGTTCTGGAAGCTTTGCACGAGCAGCACGTTCCAGTCGTCGTTGGCATCGTAGGACACGCTGAGACGTGCGCCCTTGTAGGTCACCGAGTTGATGTCGTCGCGGGCGATCTTGTAGTTGTCGATCACCACCGAGTCCTTCGGCACCCGGCCGCCCGTCAGCACCGCAAAGGCCGTGTCGGTGCTGCGACGCGTGAAGGTGGAGGGCACGTTGTCGATGTAGCCACCGCGTGAGTCGTTGTACGCCACCATGCGCACAGCGAGCTTGTCGGAGAGGGGCAGATTCAACATGCCCTGCACGCTGCCGCTGTCTTCGCCGCCGGCCGTCGAAGCGTAGCCCGCGCGGAAGGACGACTCGGTGATGCCCTGCTTGGGCTTGCTCGTGATGTAGCGAACGACACCCGCCTGGGCACCGGCGCCGAACAGCGTACCCTGCGGGCCTTCGAGTACTTCGATGCGCTCAAGATCAGCCGCGTACACATCGAGGTTACGGCCGGGCAACTGCACGGCCTGATCGTCGAGATACAGACCGACCGTCGGCCACTGGCCGACCGTGCCGCCACCTTGCAGGATGGCACCGCCGATGCTGAGGCCACGAATCGAGAAGTTGCCGTGGGTCGGACCGACCGAAGCCGCCTGCACGTTCGGCAGGAATTTCACAAACTCGTCGATGGTGGTGACCTTGAGATTTTCCAAGGTCTCCGAGGTCAGGGCCTGCACCGTGATGGGCACGTCCTGAATGTTTTCGTTGCGGCGCTGCGCCGTGACGACGATTTCGTCGAGGCTCAGGCTGTCTTCACTGCCACTCGTCTGTGCGGTGGCATTTTGGCCTTGCGAGGCCAGAGCGGCAAAAACCGCCGCCGAGATCTTCTTATTCACGGTGTCTCCCCTTGACAACACAGCGTGTCGTCGCTGCTTCGGTTGAGTATCCCCTCGTTCACGGCACGCTGTCAGCGCGTGGCTGGCATCGTGACGGTTAGCGTCGAGAATAGAACGAGGCGCGCGATCACCACAAGATGCAGCGTCGCTGTGCTGCGGTCGCAGGCGAAAAAAGCGCCTGGCATGGGATGACATCCCAGATAACAAAAGCGACGTTCAAGCACGACTTTACGTCGTCAGCGGCGAGTGGGCGCCAACTCCGCGATCGCTTGATACACCTGGTTGTGCATGTCCTGGTACGTGCGGTTGGGCAGTCCGTCGGGTCCGCGCAACACCTGGGCCAGCACCACCGCGACAACGCCCGTGCTCGGGCTCACCATCCAATTGGTATCGAGCACGCCCGGCCAGGTGTAGTCGCCGTTTCGATTCGCTTGCGGTACAGCTCGATAGTCGATGACCGGCGACACGCCAAGCCCGAAGCCGAGGCCGCGCCACGTGTCGCCGTAGGCTTTGCCCATCGCCGAGTCGGGGACTTGCTGACTGGTCATGAGTTCGACGGTCTGCGGCGCGAGGTACTGGCGGCCTTCGAAGCGACCACCATTGGCCAGCATCTGCGCGAACCGCAAGTAATCGCCAGCCGTGGAGATGAGGCCCCCGCCGCCCGACACGAACGCCGGCGGACTGGTTGGCGGCAGACCGAGAGGACCCTCCACACGTTCTAGCGTGCCAGCGGCGTTGCGACGGTAGGTGATCGCCACGCGCGACAGATCGCCGGGCGACACATGAAATCCCGTGTGAGTCATGCCGAGCGGATCGAACAGGCGAGTGTTCAGAAATTGCTCGAATGGCATGCCGGAGACCACGCTGACGAGGTGGCCGAGCACATCGGTCGCGTAGCTGTAGCGCCAGTCGCTGCCGGGTTGAAAGTAGAGCGGTAACTTGGCGAGTTGCCGGATGCTCTCTGCCGTGCTCTGTCCGCCGTAGGGGTTGAACTCACCCCAGCTTTTGGCGAGCGGTGAACTGCGATCGTAGTTGCTGCCGTAGCCGAGTCCACTTGTGTGCGTGAGCAGGTGTCGAATGGTGATGGGTTGTCTCAGCGCTTCGGTTTCGATATTGCCGGCGGCGTCTACGGCTTTGAAGACACGGGTGTCCCCGAACTCGGGCAAGTAGCGTGAGATGGGGTCATCGAGTTGCAGCTTGCCCTGCTCGTACAACATCAACACAGCGACGGAAGTTACCGGCTTGCTCATGCTGAAAATCCGGAAGCGAGTGTCGAGCGACATCGGAATCGCGTTTTCCCGATCCTGCATGCCCACAGCTGCCGAGTAGACGAGTTTGCCGTGCCGAGCAACGAGGATGCTGTAACCGGCTGCCGCGTTACCTTGCGACTCGCGACGGAAAAATTCGCCGAGGTCGTTGAGGCGCTCGGTGGACATGCCCACCGATTCCGGGGTGGTCCGCGGCAGCGGCGTGCTCGAGGCTTTTGTCCCCTGTGCGGCGTTTGTTGGGGCTTGTAGTGCGAGGCAGAGCAAGCCGGTGATCGCTGCGAGGCGTGGAAACATTTGCGTCACGGTGGTGGACTCCAACTTGACTGAGAATGGCTTGCCTGAGAATGGCAGTATAGCGACACTACCGTGAGGGTCAGGAATTCATGAAGACGTTGCAGCACTACATCGACGGCCGCTGGGTATCGCCCATCGAGCCCGGTGCCTTATTTCCCGTCATCAACCCCGCCGACGAAACACAAGTGGCGGAGATCCGCATGGGCTCCGCGGCGGATGTCGAACTTGCCGTGGCTGCCGCGCACCGCGCGTTTGCCACGTTTGCCTTGACGCCCCTTGCCGAACGACTCGAGATGCTGCGCCGGCTCAAAGCGATTTTCGTGCGCCGTCTCGACGAGATGGCCGATGCCATCACCACCGAAATGGGCGCGCCTCACGACATGTCGCGTGACGCGCAAGCGGCATCGGGTCCTGATCACATCGAGGCGACGCTGGTGGCAGCGCAGCAACTCGATTGGGAAACGCGCATCGGCACTTCCAACGTGGTGCGCGAGCCCGTGGGCGTGTGCGGTCTCGTGACACCCTGGAATTGGCCGATCAACCAGATCATGGCCAAGGTCGCCCCGGCCATTGCTGCGGGCTGCACCGTGGTTCTCAAGCCGAGCGAGCAAGCGCCCCTTTCGGCACAACTGGTCGCCGAGTTCATCGATGAGGCAGGGTTTCCTGCCGGTGTGTTCAACATGGTGCATGGCACGGGACCGGCAGTCGGTCATGCGCTGAGCGCGCATCCGCTGATCGAGATGATGTCGTTCACCGGCTCGACTCGCGCGGGCATCGATGTGGCAAAGACCGCTGCCGATACCGTCAAGCGCGTGGCTCAGGAGCTCGGCGGCAAATCGCCGAATCTTATTTTTGCCGACGCTGATCTCGAGCGTGCGCTCGGCAATTCCATCCGCCGCTGCTTCTACAACACCGGCCAATCCTGCAACGCGCCGACGCGCATGCTCATCGAGCGTGCCGTGTACGAGCAGGCGGTGCAGATCGTGCGGCGCTTGGCGGAGGCCACCGACGTCGGTGATCCGCGTCTGCCGGGCAAGCACATCGGCCCGTTGTCCTCGCGTATTCAGTTCGAGCGCGTACAGGCCTACATGCAGATCGGCATCGATGAGGGTGCGCGCCTCGTGACCGGCGGCCCTGGCCGACATCCGCGCTTCGAGCGCGGCTATTACGTGCGGCCCACCGTGTTCGCCGACGTGCATAACCAGATGCGCATCGCCCGCGAGGAAATCTTTGGTCCGGTGCTCGCCATGATCCCGTTCGACTCCATCGAGCAGGCCATCGAGATCGCCAATGACACGCCGTATGGCCTTGCGGCTTACCTGCACACGAGCGACATGGCCAAGGCTCATTCGGTCGCGCGACGATTGCGCGCGGGCAGCGTGCACATCAACGGCGCGGGCCAGGGTTACGCCGAGCCTTTCGGCGGCTTCAAGCAGTCCGGTAACGGCCGCGAGTGCGGCGCCTACGGTCTACTTGAGTTCCTCGAACTCAAATCCATCAACGGCTATTACCCGGCCTGATTTCCAAGGACATCGAATGATTCTCAAGGACATCGAGACCTTCGTCGTCGGCAACCCGCCGCCGGCCTTTGGCGGACGCTATTTCGTCTTCGTGAAATTGACGACCAACGACGGCATCAGCGGTATCGGCGAGGCGTACTGCGTGCCGTTCCACCCGGATCTTGTCGCACGAATGCTGGAAGACGTCTTTGCGCGCTACGTGGTCGGTCAGGATCCGCATTCGATCGAGACGATTTGGCGGCGTGTGTATTCGAGCGGCTTCACTCAGCATCCGGATTTAACGCTGATGGGCGTGTTGAGTGCGCTCGAGATGGCGTGCTGGGACATCATCGGCAAGGCCGCAGGGCAGCCGGTTTATCAGCTGCTCGGCGGGCGAGTGCACGAGAAAATCCGCACTTACACGTACATTTATCCGACGGCGACCGAGACGGATGCCATCTATCACGATGCCGAGCGCTCCGCGGAACGCGCCGTCGAGTACCAGAAGCAAGGTTTCACGGCGATCAAGTTCGACCCCGCCGGCCCTTACACCGCCTTCGATGGGCGGCAGTTGTCACTGCACGAGCTCGAGCGCAGCGAGCGCTTCGTGCGCCTGATCCGCGAGGCCGTGGGCAACAAGGTCGATCTGCTGTTCGGCACTCACGGGCAGATGACGGCGGCCGGTGCAATCCGGCTTGCCAAACGGCTCGAGTTCGCCGATCCGCTGTGGTTCGAGGAGCCCGTGCCGCCCGACTCACCCGAGGAGATGGCACTCGTGGCGCGAGCGACCAGCATCCCGATCGCCGCGGGTGAGCGGCTGACGACGAAGTACGACTTCGCGCGGGTTTTGCGCGCCAATGCCGCAGCCATCCTGCAGATGAATCTCGGGCGTGTCGGCGGGCTACTCGAAGCCAAGAAAATCGCCGGCATGGCCGAGGCGCAGCACGTGCAGATTGCGCCGCATCTTTACTGCGGGCCTGTGGTGGGTGCCGCGAACATCCAGCTTGCCACCTGCAGCCCCAACTTTTTGATACTCGAGGGTATCGAGCGCTGGCAGGGCTTCCACGCCGATATTTTGCGCAAGCCGATCGAGTGGCAGGACGGGTATGTCATTCCGTCGCGCGAGCCGGGTCTCGGTGTCGAACTCAACGAAGAAGTGGCTCGTGCGCACCCTTACCGCGGCAACATGCTGCATCTTGAAATGACGCAGCACCCGGCGCCCGTCTGATCCTGCACCAAATCTGATCCTGCACCAACTCTGATCCCGCACCAAAAATGAACCGAGAGAGTTTCGATTACGTGATCGTCGGTGGCGGCACCGCCGGTTGTGTCGTGGCGAGCCGACTCGCGCTGCACAGTGATGCCAGCGTGCTGTTGCTCGAGGCGGGCGGTAGCGACCTTCGGCCCATGGTGCAAATTCCGATCGGCTACGCGCGGCTGCTGTTCGCCAAGGGCGTGAACTGGCTGTACGAGACTGAGCCTGATCCGGGCCTCGCTGGGCGACGCAGTTTCTGGCCGCGTGGCAAGGTGCTCGGCGGCTCGGGTTCGATCAACGCTATGGTCTACATGCGCGGCCTGCGCAACGACTTCGAGGATTGGCAGGCACTCGGCAACCCGGGTTGGGGTTACGATGACGTACTGCCGTTTTTCAAACGCGCGGAGGATCACGATGACGGCGATCCGGCGTATCACGGCCGGGGTGGACCGATCCACGTCACCGACGTCTCCCGCGATGTGCACCCGCTCTGCGACCGATACGTCTCGTCCTGCGAATCACTCGGTTTCCAACGCACGAGTGATTTCAATGGTGCGCAGGGTGAGGGCGTTGGTATTTATCAGATCAACACCCGTAACGGGCTGCGCTCCTGCAGCGCCAACGAACATTTGCGCAAGGCTCGCCGCCGATCCAACCTGACGGTGCGTACTGGAGCGCTCGCCACGCGCGTGCTCTTTGAGGGCAAGCGCGCCGTCGGTGTGCGCTACCTGCAAGGCGATCGCGAGATCGAGGTTGCGGCACGACGTCAGTTGGTGCTGGCCGGCGGCGCGATCAACACGCCGCAGTTGCTGCAACTCTCCGGTGTGGGCGATGGTGAACGCCTGCAGTCGCTCGGTATCGAGACCCTGCACCACAACAAGGCGGTGGGCCGCAACCTGCAGGACCATCTGGCGGTATCGTATTTCTATGGTTCAACGTTGCCAACGCTCAACGATCAGTTGGGGCCGTTCTTCGGCAAGGTGCGTGCGGCACTGCGTTACGTGGCGACGCGACGCGGCCCGCTCGCCATGAGCGTCAATCAAGGTGGCGGCTTCGTGCGCAGCGATCCTACGCAGCCGGTGCCGAACCTGCAGCTGTACTTCAATCCGGTCAGCTACACGCAAACCCCGTTGTCGGCGCGCAAGTTACTGAGCCCGGATCCATTCTCGGCATTTTTGATTTCCTTTAACGCTTGTCGACCGACGAGTCGGGGAGAGTTACACATCGGCTCGAGCGATCCGCGGGCGGCACCGGTGATTCGACCGAATTACCTCTCCACCGAGCGCGATCTCGAGGAGGCGCGCGCCGGCTGCCGCTTGCTGCGACAGATCGCTGCGGCTTCGCCGCTCGCCGACATCATCACCGAGGAGCTATACCCCGGTCCGCAAGTGGTGAGCGACCAGGAGCTTCTCGAAGATTTCCGCCAGCGCGCCGACACCGTCTATCACCCGACCTGCACCTGTCGTATGGGGCCGGATCCGAGTGAGTCGGTGGTCGATGCTCGGCTGCGAGTCCATGGACTCGATAATCTGCGCATCATCGATGCCTCGGTATTTCCGACGGTGACCTCGGGGAATACCAACGCACCGACCGTCATGGTGGCGGAGAAGGGCGCGGCGATGATGATCGAAGATCTCGGAGCCTGACGCGCCGTGACACCGGAGCCGCAACGCAGTCGTTACGCCGAGGGCGAGCGCAACCTGCGGTTCTTCGGCTTCGACGTGCACGGCCCGGTGTTTTTTGCCTCGGCCGCCTTGCTGCTCGCCATCGTGGCCTGGGTGATCGCTTATCCGGTGGCCGCTACCGAATTCTTTGCCGAAGCGCTCGCCTTCGTCACCACGCGAGCCGGCGCTTTGATGGGCTCGCTCGGCAATCTGTTCGTGCTTTTTTGTCTTTTTCTGATCGTCTCCCCCTACGGATCGGTCCGCCTGGGTGGTCCGCAGGCCAGACCCGAGTTCTCCAATCTCGCCTGGTTCGCGATGCTGTTCGCGGCGGGCATGGGCATCGGTATGGTGTTCTATTCGGTGGCCGAGCCGATCTCGCATTTTTCGAGTTCGATGGCAGCCACGACTGCTGAAGCGGCAGCCGCAGCGCCGCTCGGCGGCGCACCGGGTGACGCAACGGCGTCGGCTCGTCTTGCGATGTCCGCTACGATCTTCCACTGGACCTTGCATCCTTGGTCGATCTTTGCGGTGGTTGCGGTGGGGCTCGCGCTATTCACCTACAACCACGGCCTGCCGCTGACGATCCGCTCGAGTCTGTATCCTCTTTTTGGCGATCGCATCTGGGGGCCGCTCGGTCATCTGATCGATGGATTGGCGATCATCGCTACGGTTGCGGGGCTCGCCACCTCGCTCGGGCTCGGTGCTCAGCAGGCACTCGCTGGCATGACGTATTTGTTCGGCGTCGAGTTCAGTCCGATCAATCAGATCCTGTTGATCGTCGGGATCGCGGCCGTGACCACGACCTCCGTGGTGCTCGGCCTCGAACGCGGGGTCAAATGGTTGAGCCTGATTAACGTTGGCCTTGCCGCTGCGCTCTGTGCGTTCGTGGTCATCGTCGGCCCGACGGCGTCAATTCTCGCGGGCCTTGGGCAGAACGTGATGGCCTTGGCGCGCGAGTTACCGGCGCTGACCAGCGTTTCGGATCGGACTGACGGATCCTTCTTTCGCGACTGGACGATTTTTTATTGGGCGTGGTGGACAGCCTGGGCGCCGTTCGTCGGCATGTTCATCGCGCGCATCTCGCGGGGACGCACCGTGCGTGAGACCGTGTTTTATGTGGTGCTGCTGCCCTCTATCGTCTCGGTGATCTGGTTCACGGCATTCGGTGCGCTCGCCATTGAGCAGGTCGTTGCCGGCACCAATCCGGCGCTGGTCGACAGCGACTTACCTCTGAAGCTCTTCGTCGCCCTGCGGGCGCTGCCGTTGGCGGAAATCTCGTGCTTCATCGGCATCTTGCTGGTGATGATCTTTTTCGTCACCTCCTGGGATTCGGGCACGCTCGTGCTCGATGCGCTCTCCGCTGGCGGCAAAACCGAAACGCCCAAGTTGCAGGCGGTGTTTTGGATCGTTGTGGTGGGCGCCGCTGCGGTGGCCTTGTTGCTCGGCGGCGGGCTGCGATCGCTGCAGTCGGGTTCGGTGGTCACGGGGCTGCCATTCATGATTGTCATCACGCTCATTTGCGTCGGCACCCTGCGCGGCCTCGTGCAGGCGCGTCGTGCGCAATCGGGCACTACTTGAAGGAGACCGCCATGTTGCGTTCGCTGTTGATGCTTGGGTTGGTGGTCGCGGCGAGCCTTACGGCCCAGCCGGGCGCGGCCGCGCCGACGCCCGTTGTCTCGGGTGCCGCGTGGGGCGCGGAGCGTCAGACCGTCGAACTCGCCAACGGGATGCGCATGGGGTACGTCGAACTCGGCGACAAGGACAAGCCGGTGCTGCTGTTTCTGCACGGCTACACCAACAGTTCGCTCGGTTACCTGCCGCTCGGCCGACTGCTGGCGCGCGACTATCGGGTGTTCCTGCTCGACCAACGCGGGCACGGCGAATCGAGCAAGCCGGCGTGCTGCTACACCCGCCTCGACTACGCTTATGACGCGAAGCTCTTCCTCGATCGTTTCGGCATTGCGCGAGCGCATGTCGCAGGTCACTCGCTTGGCGGAATGGTGGCCCAGACCTTCGCGGCCTTCTGGCCCGAGCGTGTCGATCGGCTGATGATCATCGGCTCGACCATCGGTCGACGCAGCCGGGCTAGCCCCGACGTGCCGCTACCGCCGCCGACCTTCGGGCCGCTCGATGCAGAGATTCGTGCACTGAAGGATCCGATCGATCCCGATTCAGCTTTCATGAAAGAGTGGTGGAACGTGCCGGGGCTCGATCCGCAGATCCAGTACCACATGCGCCGCGAGTCGGCGCGCATTCCGGCCGATATCTGGCGCGCCATGCTTGATCAGGGCGAAGTCTCGCGTGATTTGCGCCTAACGGCGCCCCGTATCACCGCACCGACCCTGCTGTTGTTCGGTGGCAAAGACGCGTTGTTTAGCGCTGAGGACAATCAGGACATGGCGCGCTGGCTGCCACGCGCTCAGGTGGTCACGCTCGCTAAGCTCGGCCATTCTTTGCCAGAGGAAGATCCAGAGACCGTCGTGGCGGTCTTAAGGCAGTTTTTGAAGTAGTTTCCGGCTGCTGTTTACCTTCTGTTGACCCACAGGTCGGCTCCTGCGGCCTACACTCGTCCCATCGTTGCTACGCTCGGGATGGGGGTCCTCAATGAATGCCAACGTAGAAGCCGGCACACCGGCCAATGGTATGAAGGGTTTTCTCGCTCGGCCGCCCTGGCCCGGCCTCATGGCGTTTTTCATCGTCTTCATCGTGCAGGCTTTAGGCCATACGGTGATGATCATGATGGAAGACATTTGGCCCGGTCCGGGTTATGTCTTCGAGTCCGCCATTGCCATGGGAATGTTCGGCGCTGTGTTGTTGTGGCTTGGCATGCGCCACTCCAACGAGGTCGCCGCAACGTGGTATGGGTTCTGGGCAGGCACTTTTTTGTGGACCGGCTGGGTCGAGTTCGCCTTCGTCTGGTCCGCACAGGTACTGGGGGTTCCGGACCTGATGGACAAGAACAGCCCGGGCAGTATCGCCACCAAGGGCGAGTATCTGGTGATGATGTCCTCGATTGGTGTGATGGGCGCGACGCTCGTCTACTTCCTCTTCAACAAAGAAACGAAGTGTAATTTCTTCGTATGGTTCCAGCGCCATCTAGGCCTCAAGACAGGCAAGCCGAACCCGGCGCACCAGCGCAACTTCGCCGCTATCACGGCGCTTGAAACGATCTACGTCATCTGGTTTTTCTACCTATTCCTGCTCTTCCTCTACGACGAGAGCTTTTTTGGTGACCGTCATCCGGCGGCATATGTGGTCTTCGGCCTCAACCTCATCTGGGCGGTGTATTTGTTCCGTCGGCTGATGTTGTTCTGGAAGGTCACGACGGCCATCCGCTATGGCATCCCGACGGCGATCATTGCGTGGAACGCGGTCGAAATCGGTGGTCGCTGGAAGCTCTTTACGGAGTTCTGGGAGTATCCGGAAAAGCACGCGATCGAACTGATCGCCATCACGGTGGGCGTGGTTGTGGCAGCCTGGCTGGCCGCCCGCACTCCGATGCACCAGAAGGCCGAATTGACTCGTCAGGAAAAGCCGACGTCTTGAGGCCTATTCGGCCAACGGCCGCAAGGCATCGAGACAGACCGACAGCGAGGCGAAGTCCGCCGCATCCTGCGCGGCAATATCCGCCACCACTTGCTGCCAGCGGGTGAGAGCTCCGGCGCGCGAGGCGCGCCAGGGCTCGAGCCCGCCGCTTGCGACCACACGCTCAAAAATCTTCCGCTCCAGCGTGCGGGCACTTTCGCGTAGGCCGGTGCGCGCCGCCGCTTGAAGCGCGGAGTCGACGGCAAGCCCTGTGATGCTGTCCTCCAGCCAATCGAGGCGCAGCGCCGCCGCGACCTCGAACCAGAGTTTGGCGGTCTCACCGACTCGTCGGCGACTGGCCAGGGCGCTTTCGAGAATGTCGAGGGCGTTATCTAGCACGCGCAACTCGGCGAGCGTTGCTGCGAGCGCTGCGGGCAAGCCCGCGGCCGCATGCTCTGCTTGGGCTGCCTTGTAACGGGCTGCAGCGCTGCCGGCGAGCGATCCGGGCATGGCTTCGCGCAATTGCCGCATTGGTGCAGAGAGACGCTTGACCGACTCGGCTACGTTCAAATTGCCGTGCCGATGCCGCAGCAGCCACAAGGTGACATGGCGTAGCAATCGTGCCGTGTCGGCATAGGCCACGTACTGGGTCCGAGCGGCGATGCGGTTATCGAGAGCTTCGATTTTGCTCCACAGATCACGCATGCCGAGGATGTCCCGAGCGATGCTGTAGGCGCGCGCGACGTCTGCAGCGCTCGCGCCACTCTCGGCACGAGCACGCAGGACGAAACTCGGGCCCATACGATTGATCAGGCTATTGGTGACGGCAGTGGTGATGATTTCGCGGCGTAACTTGTGGCGGGCAATGTCGCGCGGGAAGCGGCGCCGCACGGCCATCGGGAAGTAGCGCTCGAGTTCGGCGGCGAAATGTCGATCCTCCGGCAGGTCGGAGGCAATCAACTGGCGATTGAGAGAAATCTTGGCATACGCCAGCACCACGGCCAGCTCCGGTCGGGTCAAGCCGATGCCCTGCTTGCGACGGGCTGATAGCGTCTCCTCGTCGGGCAATGATTCGACGGTACGATCGAGCTCGCCGGCACGCTCGAGGTCGCGAATCACGCCGCGCAGTTCGGGCAGTCGCTCAGCCGTTTGCAGTTCGAGCGTGGAGAGTGCTTGGCTCTGCAAGTAGTTGTTGCGCAGCACGAGCGAGGCGACCTCGTCCGTAAGCTTGGCGAACATCCGGTCCCGATCGCGGCGACGCAGTCGACCACGGGCCTCGATGCCGTTGGTCAAGATCTTTAGATTGACCTCGACGTCCGAAGTGTTCACTCCGGCGGAATTGTCGATGAAGTCGGTGTTGATTCGACCGCCGGCGAGCGCGTACTCCACGCGGCCGCGCTGCGTGAAGCCGAGATTGCCCCCTTCACCTACAACGCGTGCGCGAAGATCGCGACCGTCAATGCGCAGCGCATCGTTGCCGCGATCACCTGCCGCCGACTGCGCCTCGAAGGATGCCTTCACGTAAGTGCCGATGCCACCGTTCCACAGTAGATCGACCCGCATGCGCAAGATGGCGCGGATCAGCTCGGTGGGTGTGAGTGTGTCGGTATCAAGATCGAGCAATGCGCGCGCTTCGGCGGACAGCCGCACCGATTTGGCGCTGCGATCGTAGATGGCACCGCCGCGCGAGAGGAGGTTGGCGTTGTAGTCGTTCCAACCGGAACGCGGCAGCGCGAACAGTCGCGCACGTTCGGCGAGCGAGGCTGCCGGATCAGGCGTCGGATCGATGAACACATGGGCATGGTTGAACGCCGCGACGAGGCGAATTTGCGGCGACAGCAGCATGCCGTTGCCGAACACATCGCCCGACATGTCGCCGATGCCGGCGACCGTGAAGGCTTGAGTTTGAATGTCGAGCGCGAGTTCGCGGAAATGGCGTTTCACGCACTCCCAGGCACCGCGAGCCGTGATGCCCATCTTCTTGTGATCGTACCCGGCGGAGCCGCCGGAGGCGAAGGCATCCCCGAGCCAGAAGCCACGTGCAACCGAGATGCCGTTGGCGGTATCGGAGAAGGTGGCCGTGCCCTTGTCTGCAGCGACCACAAGATAGGGGTCATCGCCATCGCGCCGACGAACGCCTTTAGGCGGCACAACGCGAGAGCCGATGAGATTGTCGGTGACATCGAGCAAGGTGTTGATGTAGGTGCGATACGCTGCGACGCCCTCGGTCTGGATGGCTTCGCGGCTGCCACCCACCGGCAAGCGGCGTGGCACGAAACCGCCCTTGGCGCCCTCGGGAACGATCAAGGTGTTCTTGACGTTCTGCGCCTTCATCAAGCCGAGCACTTCGGTGCGAAAGTCCTCGCGCCGATCCGACCAACGCAAACCGCCGCGAGCCACATCGCCCATGCGCAGGTGCACGCCTTCGACCTGCGGGCCGAAGACATAGATCTCGTGCTTGGGTCGTGGCAACGGCAGTCCCGGGATGCCATGCGGATCAAGCTTGAAGGCGAGAGCGGGACGTCGGTCGCCGTGTTCGTCACGCTGATAGTGATTGGTCCGCTCGATCGCGAGGATCAGCGAGAGAAATGCGCGCAGGATCCGGTCCTCGTCGGCACTAGCGATGGCATCGAGCTTTCGCTGAATCCGCTCCAGCGACTTTTTACTACCATCAGCGCGCAGTGTGGTGGGTGCCAGACGTTCTTCAAACAGCGCATGCAGCTCCGCGGCGACGGCAGGGTGTGCCGCCAGGGTGCGCTCCATGTAGGCCTGGCTGAAGGTGCTGCCGGCCTGCAACAGGTATCGGCAGCACGCACGCAGCACATTCACATCGTAGGCGCCAAGACCTGCCAGTAGTACGAGCCGGTTGAAGCCATCGTTTTCGAGTGCTCCGTCGCGTACGAGGCGAATAGCCTCAAGCAGTCTCAAGCCGTCCCTTGTGACTTCGAGCGTAGCGCCGGCTCGTAATTCGAGAGCGAAGTCCTGTAACGCGACCGGCGCCGCGGTCGGCGAGCCCACCGGGCCCGCGGCCAGCATCCAGGGGCGCTCGGCCAACATCCGCAGGCCAAAGTTTTCGAGTAGGGGCACGAGCTCGGCGATGGGCAGCGCCGCGCCATGACGCGCGATGCGCAGGTGAATGTTCTGGCGAGAGGCGCCTGCAGGTCGGTGCAAACGCAGTTGCGGTTGATCCGGTTGCGCGGCCAGTTGTTCGAGGGCCTCGATATCGGCGATCGACGCTTCCGGGTCGACCTCCGTTTGGTAGGCCACGGGAAAGCGTGTTGCGTGTCGCTCGAACAGCGCGCTGGCGCGACTCGCGGGCAGCGCATCGAAGAGCGCCGAGCGCAGCGTGTCGGTCCAGGTTGCCGCTGCTGCCGCGATGTCCGCTTCGATCAGCGCGACGTCCAGCCGGGTGGGTAACTTGTCGCCGCGCACCATGACGTGCAGCCTCGCGTGGTTCGACAAAGCGATCTGCACTTGTGACTCGATATCGCGGCCGTCGCAGCGCTCGCGCAGCACTTGCTCAATGCGCAAACGCACCTCGGTGGTGTATCGATCGCGCGGCACGAAGGCCATACAGGACCAGAACCGCCCCGGTGCGTCATAGCGCATCATCAGGCGCGTCGTGCGACGTTCGTAGAGGTTGACGACGCCGCGAACGAAGTTGACGAGTTCACCGACGCTCGATTGAAACAGTTCGTCTCGCGGCCAAGTCTCGAGTACCGCGAGTACCGCTTTGCCATCGTGACTTTGCGGGTCCAGGCCGAAGCGGGCGACGACATCAGCGACTTTACGACGGACTACCGGGATCTCGGCGGGCGAGGCGAAATAGGCCGTCGAGGTCCACAAGCCGAGAAAACGGTGTTCGCCGCGAACTTGACCCCGAGCATCGAAATCCTTGATCGCCAAATGATCGAGGTGCCCGGCGCGGTGCACGGTCGACAGCAGCGGCGATTTGGTGATCAGCAAAGGAGCAGTGTCGCGCATCGCCTCACGGAGTGCGCCGTCGAGCTCCTCGGCGGGTGCGGTGCCCGCATTTCGTTGGCGCAGGATACCAAGAGCGCTCTTTGGATCAGGCAGCAGGCGATCACGGCGTGCCCCCCGTTTCAGGCTGTTGTAGCGATAGCCCAGAAAGACGAAATGTGCACCCTCGACCCACTGCAGCAGAGCCACGGCCTCGGCTCGATCGGGTGTGCTGGCACTTTGCAGTGCGCCAATGACATCCATCACTTTGGAACGCATCGCGCGCCAGTCTTCGACCGCAAGTTGAACGTCGACGAGGGTCGAGCGCAATGTTGACTCAATCGTCGCAAGCCGCTGCGGATCGAACTGACGGTCGATTTCGTAGAGCTGCCACGATTCGCGGATCGCCCCGTCGGTTTGCGGATCGATGGCAATGCGTCGGAGGTTTCCGGCGGCGTTGCGCTGCGTGGCGAGCACCGGATGAATCAGCATCTGCACGCCGATACCGGCACTGCTGAACGCCAGACTCAAGGAGTCGACGAGGAAAGGCCTATCGTCGGTGACTACCAGCACGTAGCTGTGACGCTCGCCGAGCCGGCTGCCTGCTTCGGGTGACACGGCACGTACCAGCGTAGTGCCGCGCCGTCTACGCCGACCTAGTTCGAGGTGCGCGCTGGCGAGATGAGCGAGCGTGAGCGGTGGGTGGCTGAGGAGGTCTTCCTCACCCACACCGCGAAAGTACTCGCGCAGCATCGCAGCCGACGGTGCACCGCGAAGGGTACGCGCGGCGCGTACGATGCGTTCGATGAGTACCACGCGTTGACGGGGGATTCGATGATTGGGCACGCGGCTGTCAACCATGATCGTTTCCTCGTAGTGTTCGCGCTCGCGCGAGCAGGGTCATGATAATCCTCTCAAGCGCGATGCGGTCGGTCTCTTCGAGCACCTCGAGCACGGCGCGCTCGTGCCCGAGTGCGAGCGGCACCACCTCAGCGTAGATGCGTGAGCCCTCCGCCGACAATTGCAGCACGGATCGACGGCGATCGCGGGTCGATATGTTGCGTTCGAGATAATGTTTGCCAAGCAGGCGGGCGACGGCACGACTGACCGCGACCTTATCCATGGCGGTACGTTCGGCGACCTCGGCGGCGGCGAGGCCGGGCTCGATGGCCAGCACCGCCATCACGCGCCACTCCGGAATGCTCAGGCCAAATCGCGCCGAGTAGCTGCCGGCGATCACTGAGCTGATGAGATTGCTGAGGATCGATAGTCGATAGGGCAGGAAGCGATCGAGTTCGAGCTTGGGCAGGTCGGTCATCGTGTTGACCATGCTACCCCAAGGGGTATGCCGCGACCCGTTGATCGATCTGGCCGAAGATGGAGCGGCCAGCGTCATCGCGCATGTCGATTTGTATCCGATCGCCCGCTCGCATGAAGGGCGTGTGCGGCGTGCCGCGCAGCAGAGTTTCGACGGTTCTTTGCTCGGCAATGCAGGAGTAACCGACGCCGCCCTCGGCAATCGGTCGGCCCGGCCCGCCATCGGCGCCGCGATTCGAGACCGTGCCTGAGCCGATCAAGGTACCCGCACCGAGCGCGCGGGTGCGCGCGGCATGCGCGATGAGCGTCGGGAAGTCGAACGTCATGTCGATGCCTGCATTGGCGCGACCGAACGGTTGTCCGTTGTAGTCGACTTCGAGGGCGCGGTGCAGCCGACCTTCGCGCCAGTGCGCGCCGAGTTCATCCGGCGTCACTGCCACGGGTGAAAACGCGCTCGAGGGTTTGGATTGGAAAAACCCAAAGCCTTTGGCGAGTTCGTTCGGGATGAGATTACGCAGCGAGACGTCATTGACGAGCAGCAGCAGCCGGATGCGCTCGGCGGCGAGTTTCGGGCTTGCACCCAAGGGAACATCGTCGGTGGCGACGACCACTTCGGCTTCGAAATCGAGACCCCAGGACTCATCGGCCAGCGGTATGGAACCACGCGGTGTCAGGAAAGTGTCCGATCCGCCTTGATACATGAGAGGGTCGCTCCAGAACGAGGCGGGCAACTCGGCGTTGCGCGCCCTGCGTACGAGCTCGACGTGATTGACGTAGGCGGAGCCATCGGCCCATTGGTAGGCGCGCGGCAAAGGCGAGAGGCACTCAGCCGGGTCGAAAGGCGAGCCTTCGCCTGAGTTCACGCGGCGAGAGATTTCCTGCAGGGGAGTTTCGACCGAACTCCAGTCATCGAGGGCGGCTTGCAGCGTGGGGGCGATGTGCAGGGCGGGAAGCATCCGCGTCAGGTCTGTGGAGACCACAACGAGCCGTCCATCGCGTCGGGTCGGACCGGTACTTTGCAAGCTGGCAAGTTTCATGACTGAGCTCCGGGAGGGGAGGGGTCGCTTGCGAACTCACGCTCGTGCAACCAAGCGGCATGACGCGGCGCTCGCTTGGTGCGGCTCCACTCTTCGAGCATGGCGGGTGCCACCTCGCGGGCGCGCTGCTCGAGTTCCGGCGTCGCCGTGTTGACGGTCAGTTCGAGGCGGTGTCCGTTCGGATCAAAGAAATAAATGGACTTGAAAAGCCCGTGATCGGTCGGGCCGACCACCTCGAGCCCACGCGCGGTGAGTCGGTTCCGCATCTGTTCGAGCGTATCGACACTGTCGAGCTCGAAGGCGATGTGTTGTACCCAGCTTGGGGTGTTCGGATCTCGACTCATCGGTTCCCGGGTCGGCAACTCGAAGAAAGCCAGCACGTTACCCATGCCCGCATCCAGAAACACGTGCATGTAGGGGTCAGGCTCGTGCGTGGAGGGCACGCGATCTTCCGCGAAGGCCGTGGTGAAGGCCATGCCGAGCACATCACGATAGAACTCGACCGTTTCACGCGCATCGCGACAACGGTAGGCGACGTGGTGGATCCTGCGAATCAGACTCATGGGTTTGCCGTTCCGCGCTGGTGCAGTGCGCCGCGACGGATTTGATCGCGCTCCAGCGACTCGAATAGCGCCTTGAAGTTGCCCTCGCCAAAACCTTCATCGCCGGCGCGCTGGATGAACTCGAAGAACACGGGGCCGACCAAGCACTCTGAGAATATCTGCAGCAGTAGTCGACGCTCGCTGCCGGTGGTGCCATCGAGCAGGATGCCGCGTTGTTGCAGCTCAGTTGTCGGCTGCCCGTGGCCGGGCAGGCGATCCTCCAGCATCGCGTAGTAGGTGGCGGGTGGCGCCGTCATCAGTGGCACGTTGCGTGAACGCAGCGCGTCGACCGTGGCGCACAGGTCCGGTGTCGCCAGAGCGATGTGTTGGATGCCCTCGCCATTGAAGCGCATCAGGTACTCGTCGATTTGACCGCCGCCTTGGCCGCCTTCCTCGTTGAGCGGGATGCGGATCTTGTCGTCGGGCGCCGTCATCGCGCGCGACAGCAGTCCGGTGTGTTGACCGTGAATGTCGAAGTGACGGATCTCGCGAAAGTTGAACAGGCGCTCGTAAAAGCTCGCCCAGTGGTTGAGCCGACCGCGATACACGTTGTGGGTGAGGTGGTCGATGTGGCTTAGGCCGACTCCCGCTGGATGGCGATCGACTGCCGCGCGCCACTCGAAGTCGATGTCGTAAATGGTCGCGCCCGGCGTATAGCGGTCGATCAGATAAAGCGCCGCGCCGCCAATGGCGCGAATGGCAGGCAAGCGAAGTTCCATCGGGCCTGTGGCCATGTCGATCGGCTGGGCGCCGAGTTGCAGGGCGCGTGAGTAGGCGCGTTGCGCGTTACGCACGCGAAAGGCCATGCCGCAGGCGCCTGGGCCGTGCTCGGCTGCGAAATACGCCGCCTGACTGTGCTGGTCCCGGTTGACGATGAAGTTGATGTCACCCTGACGGTACAAGGTGACGTCCTTCGAGCGATGGTCGGCGACCGCAATAAAGCCCAAGGACTCGAACAGTCGCTCCAGCGGGCCGGTGTCCGGCGCCGCGAACTCGACGAACTCGAAACCGTCGAGGCCCATGGGGTTATCCCTCACCGTGGCCTGGGTTTGGGCGGCATCTTGCAGCGCGGCATTCATATCGAGGCCTTTTTAGTTCCAAATGAAACCGTTTCAAACGTAACCGTTGCCGTGCTGCCTGTCTAGAGCCTATGATTTATACAATGTTGGGTAATTTCGAAACTAAGCTAGATGCAGAGGCGCTAGCCAAGGTGTTACGGGCCTTGGCGGACCCCGCGCGGGTTCGTCTTCTGCGTCTGTGCGCCGATCGACCCACCAGCGTGTCAGAGCTGGCGGCGGCGACCTCCGACAGCGAGCCCAACGTGTCTCGTCACCTCAAGCAATTGGCAATGGTCGGGCTGCTGCGGCGCGTTCGACGCGGCCAGCGGGTCGAGTACCTGCCGGTGAGCGAAGCGGGCTTCGCTGCAGAGCTGCTCGGTCTGTTGCTGCAGCGCTTTTCCTCGGACGACCCTGGCTTGCGCGAGGCGCGGGCTCGGTTGCGAGCCATCGAGGCCGGGGCGCGTTCGAGCCTGCGTGGCTCGGCGGCCGACTGGGTGGTGGCGAGCCGCTTTGGCCGTACCCTGAAGGCAGCACTCGGCGCGGCGTTCGAGCGCGACGTCACCGGAACAACTGTGCTCGTGCGCAGCCAGCATCGGGAGGTGTTGGACGCTCTTCTGGCCGATCGACCGTCAGGTCCGACCGTTACGTTGCGTGCCGAGTCCAAGCCGGAGAAGAACGTACTGCAAGCCTGGCTAGAGGCCGAAGGCCTGCGGGCCGAGGTGCTCACGAGCGGCGAAGTGCGCAAGGGCCGCACGTTCGCGGTCTGCTTGGAGTCACCGTTGGCCGATGAATTGCGCGAGCCGTCACAGCTCACTGCCATGCTGCAGCGCTGTAGGGCGCAGCTCGTCGCAGGCGGCGTGCTGTGGTGCGTCGTGCCGTACGAGACGCTCGAGGACGACCCGTCGCCGCTGCTGCGGCTGCGTGCGCTGCTTGGCGAGTGCGGCATCGATTGCACGCTGCTCGCGCCGGTCGAGGCTGAGGGGCGCCATGTGGTTCTTGTGCGCGGCTTGCTCCGAGGCGTTGCCGTGACGGCCGCATCGACTCGAACCATCGATACCCCAGTTCATCACGCCAGTCCGGTTCCGGCCTGAGTCTTCGGAGTCATTACCATGTCTGCTACACCGATCCGCGTCTCCTTCGAATTCTTTCCGCCGAGCGATGCCGCGATGGACAACACGCTGTGGCAGTCCGTGCAGCGCCTTGCGTCGCTTGCGCCGCGATTCATTTCCGTGACCTATGGGGCTGATGGTTCGACGCGTGATCGCACCCATTCGCTCGTCAAGCGTATCCAGCAGCAGACTTCTTTGACCGGTGCGCCGCACCTGACCTGCGTCGGTGCCTCGCGTGCCGAGGTACTCGACATCGCGCGACGGTATTGGGACGAGGGCGTGCGACACATCGTGGCGCTGCGCGGCGATGCACCGCAGGGCGCCGCGCGGTATGAGCCGCACCCTGACGGGTTTGCCTACGGGGCCGATCTGGTAGCCGGCTTGCGCAGTGTGGCCGACTTCGAAATTTCCGTAGCGGCCTACCCGGAAGTGCATCCGGAAGCTGCCTCCGCCGAGGCCGATTTCGATAACCTGCGTCGCAAGATCGATGCGGGTGCCACGCGGGCGATCACCCAGTTTTTCTTCGATAACGATGACTATCTACGCTTTCGCGATCGCTGCGCTGCTGCCGGCATCAAGGCAAGCATCGTCCCGGGCATTTTGCCGATCACGCGCTTTCCGCAGGTCACGCGCTTTGCCGAGCGTTGCGGCGCCAAAATTCCGCGCTGGCTCGCGGAGCGGTTCGTCGGTCTCGACCACGATGCTGATACGCGTCGGCTGATTGCCGCGAGCGTGGCGATCGAGCAGGTCTCACGGCTGCGGGAGCAGGGGGTGGACGAGTTCCATTTCTACACCTTGAATCGGGCGGAACTCACCTACGCCATCTGTCACGCGCTCGGTATGCGACCGCAGCCTTCCGCCGTCGCGGCATGAGCTGCTGCCCCTCGCACCTGGCGCACGCGACACCGCGTGCGTTGAATCGCGGCGTGCAACATGCCGCCGCAGTGCCTTATGCGATCACCCCGGTCGATGTCGCGGCACGTGCCGAGCGGCAGCGCCGGCTGCGGGAGCTCACGGCGCAGCGCATCCTGATCATCGATGGGGCGATGGGCACGATGATCCAGCGCCACCGTCTCGACGAAGCGGGTTATCGAGGTGATCGTTTCGCTGATTACGGTCGCGACCTACGGGGCAACAACGACCTGCTGACGCTGACGCGGCCCGACATCGTGGCCGCGATCCACCGCGACTATTTCGAGGCCGGTGCCGATATCGTCGAAACCAACACCTTCAACTCCACCACGATTGCGCAAGCCGACTACGGCATGGAAGCGCTCGTGCCGGAACTCAATTACCGCGCGGCGCGCCTCGCTCGCGAGATTGCCGATGAGGTCGCCGCAGGCAGCGGGTCGCCGCGTTTCGTGGCGGGTACGCTTGGGCCGACCAATCGCACCGCCTCGATTTCCCCGGACGTCAATGATCCGGCGAAACGTAATGTCGACTTCGATCAATTGGTCGGCGCCTATGCGGAAGCCGCACGCGCGCTAGTGCAGGGCGGCTCGGATCTGCTGTTGATCGAAACGGTGTTCGATACGCTCAATGCCAAGGCGGCGCTGTTCGCCGTGCGGCAGGTGCAGGCCGAACTGGGCACGGATTTGCCCGTCATGGTGTCGGGTACGATCACTGATGCCTCGGGACGAACGCTCTCCGGCCAGACGACCGAGGCGTTCTGGAACTCGGTGCGCCACGGTGAGCTGTTCGCGATCGGTCTCAACTGTGCGCTCGGTGCGAGCGAGATGCGGCCTTATGTGGCCGAGCTCGCCACGCTCGCCGATTGTGCGGTCTGCGCGTACCCGAACGCCGGCTTGCCGAATGCGTTCGGCGAGTATGACGAGACTCCGGAGCAGACGGCGGCGGTTCTCGGCGAGTTCGCTCGCGCGGGATTGCTCAACATTGTCGGCGGTTGTTGCGGTACGACTCCTGAGCACATCCGCCTGATCGCCGCGGCCGTGCGTGCACTTCCGCCTCGCAAGGCCGCCACACCCGAAGTGAAATGCCGGCTCTCCGGACTCGAGCCGCTCGGCATCGGCGAGCAGTCGCTGTTCGTCAACGTGGGCGAACGCACCAATGTCACCGGCTCCGCCAAGTTCCGCAAGCTTATCGAGGCGGGGGATTACACGGCCGCAGTCGACATCGCGCGCCAGCAGGTGGTGGCTGGCGCTCAGGTGATCGACGTCAATATGGACGAGGGCATGCTCGACTCGGAAGCCGCCATGGTGCGCTTCCTGAATTTATTGGCCGGGGAGCCCGACATCGCTCGAGTACCCGTGATGATCGACTCGTCGAAGTGGGCCGTGATCGAGGCCGGCCTCAAGTGCGTGCAGGGCAAGGCGATCGTCAACTCGATCAGTCTCAAAGAAGGCGAGGCCGCCTTCATCGAGCAGGCGCGCAAAGTTCGCGCCTACGGTGCGGCCGTGGTGGTCATGGCATTCGATGAGCAAGGCCAAGCGGACACCGTCGCACGCAAGGTGGCCATCTGCGAGCGCTCCTACGCGGTGCTGACGCAGCAAGTCGGTTTTCCGCCCGAGGACATCATCTTCGATCCGAACATCTTCGCGGTCGCGACGGGCATTGAGGAGCATTCGTCCTACGGCGTCGATTTCATCGAGGCGACGCGTCTCATCAAGCAGCGCTTGCCGCACGCGATGGTCAGCGGCGGCGTGAGCAACGTGTCATTCTCCTTCCGCGGCAACGATCCTGTGCGCGAGGCGATGCATAGCGTGTTTTTGTATCACGCGATCCGCGCCGGCATGGACATGGGTATCGTCAACGCCGGGCAGCTGGCAATTTACGAGGACATCGACCTCGAGTTGCGTGAAGCGGTGGAGGACGTGATCCTCAACCGCCGTAGCGATGCCACCGAGCGACTGCTGGCGATTGCGGGCCGTTTTAAGGGTGAGGCGGGCGCGAGCAAGCGCGAGCTTGATCTCAAGTGGCGCAGTTGGCCGGTGTCGAAGCGGCTTGAGCATGCGCTTGTGAAGGGACTCGATGAGTTCATTGTCGAGGACGCCGAAGCGGCGCGTTTGGAAGCGGAGCATCCGATTCGGGTCATCGAAGGCCCGCTGATGGACGGTATGAATGTGGTCGGTGACCTGTTCGGCGCCGGCAAGATGTTCCTGCCGCAGGTGGTCAAGAGCGCGCGCGTGATGAAAAAGGCGGTCGCGCATCTCGTGCCCTATATCGAGCGCGAGAAGAGCGGTGCGGTACGCAGCAACGGCAAGATCGTGCTCGCGACCGTCAAGGGCGATGTGCACGACATCGGCAAGAACATCGTGGGCGTCGTGCTGCAGTGCAATAATTTCGAGGTGATTGACCTTGGCGTGATGGTGCCGGCGGAGCGCATCCTCGAGGTCGCAAAGCGCGAGAACGCCGCGCTCATCGGTCTTTCGGGTCTGATTACGCCCTCGCTCGATGAGATGGTGAACGTCGCACGCGAGATGCAGCGGCAGGGCTTCAGCGTGCCGCTACTGATCGGCGGCGCTACCACCTCGCCCGCGCACACCTCGGTGAAGATCGCGCCGCAATACCGCGAGCCCGTGGTCTACGTGAAGGACGCGTCGCGTGCCGTGGGTGTTTGCCAGAAGTTGGTCACGCCTGCGCAGAAAGCGGTCTTCGCCGCCAAGGTGGCCGAAGATCACGAACGCCGACGCGAGCAGCACGCGGGCAAGAGCGTGAAGCAGCCCGAGGCGACACTTGCGGCTGCCCGGGCCAACCGGCGCCGCATCGACTGGCAGGCGTATCGGCCGGTGGCACCGCTGCGTCCCGGCGTGCAGGTGTTCGAGGACTATCCGCTTACGGACCTGCTCGATTACATCGATTGGATGCCGTTCTTCAATGCCTGGGAGTTTGCCGGTAAGTTTCCCGACATTCTGACCGACCCCGTGGTGGGCGAGGCGGCGAGCAATCTTTACGCCGACGCGCGGCGGATGCTCAAGCAGATCATTGCGGGCAACTGGCTGAGCGTCCGTGCGGTGCTTGGGTTTTTCCCGGCGCAGTCGGTCGGTGATGACATCGAGGTCTACAGCGGTGAGGATCGACGCGAAGTGCTCCTCACGCTCAACCATCTGCGGCAGCAGAAAGGCAAGCCGGCTGGTCAGCCGCACGAGTGTCTCGCCGATTACGTCGCACCGCGCGAGAGTGGCGTGCGTGATTACATCGGTGCGTTCGCGGTGACTGCGGGCGTCGGCATCGAGGAGCACGTCGCGCGCTTCGAAGCCGCGCACGATGATTACTCCAGCATCATGCTCAAAGCTTTGGCTGATCGTTTCGCCGAGGCTGCGGCCGAGCATTTTCACGAGCGCGCTCGGCGCGACCTGTGGGGCTACGACAGCGCGGAACAACTGACCAATCCGCAGCTCATCGGCGAGCAGTATCGTGGCATACGGCCAGCGCCCGGCTACCCCGCGTGCCCCGATCACACCGAGAAGGGAAAGTTGTGGCAGTTGCTCGATGTCGAGCGCAACGCCGGAATACGGCTGACCGACAGCTACGCGATGTATCCGACCGCAGCCGTGAGCGGCTGGTACATCGCACACCCGGAGGCACGGTACTTCGCTGTCGGCAAACTCGATCGCGACCAGCTCGATGACTACGCGCGTCGCAAGGGTGTCACGCTGGCGGAGGCGGAGCGATGGCTCGCGCCGAATCTCGGGTACGAGCCGGGCTGATCGAGCGCGCGCTTCGAGTCAGCGCGCGGGCTCTGCGTCATCGAGCTGCTTGAGGAAGCCGGGCCCGCCCAGTGCCCGCATCTGCGCCATGATCGTCTCGACCCGGCGCTGCACGTACGGCGAGGGCGATGAGGCTTTGAAGCGTTTCGGGTTAGGCAGTACGGCGGCGAGCGTCGCGGCTTCGCGCCGCGTCAGCCGTGCGGCGCTTTTGCCAAAGAAACGTTGCGCAGCCGCTTCCACGCCGTAGACGCCCCGGCCCATCTCGGCGATGTTGAGATAAACCTCGAGAATGCGCTCCTTTGGCCACAGCGCCTCGATCAACACCGTGAACCAGACTTCGAGGCCTTTGCGCGTCCAGCTTCGCCCGGACCAAAGAAATAGGTTCTTTGCCACTTGCTGCGAAATGGTCGAGGCGCCCCGCTTGCGCTTGCTCTTGGCGTTGTGCTGCACGGCCTTGCGGATCGACTCGAAATCGAAGCCGGCGTGGAAGGGGAACTGCTGATCCTCTGCTGCGATTGCCGCCATGGCGGCGTGTGGCGAAATGCGCTCCAAGGGCACCCACCGATAATCGTTGCGGTACTCGCCGTTGCCTGCCAGTAGCGCCGAGGTGCGCTCGGCCAGCATGAAGGCGGAGCTGGGCGGTGGCGCCCAGCGCAACAGCAGTACGAGTAGCACTGAGAACGCTGCCGCACCCAGCAGCGTGAGCACGAGCAGTCGCAGGGTGCGCAGCAGCAGGGCGAGCGGTCCGCGTTTCAGGCGGTCGTCTCGCGAGTGACCGACAGCACCACCACATCATCGACCGGCACATCGCCGTGTCCGCGGCGACGCGTGGTGGCAACGCCCGCGATCGCATCGACAATCTCCATCCCCGACGTCACGCGACCGAATACGGCGTAGCCATAGTTGCCAGGGGAGTGATTAAGAAAGTCGTTGTCGACCAGATTGATGAAGAATTGTGAGGTGGCGCTGTGGATATCGTTGGTGCGCGCCATGGCGAGCGTGCCGCGAAGATTTTCGACACCGTTGGTAGCCTCGTTGCGGATCGGTGGTCGCGTCGACTTCTGTTCCATGCCTGCCGCGAAGCCGCCACCTTGGATCATGAAGTTCGGGATGACGCGGTGGAACAGCGTGCCGTCGTAGTGGCCATCGTCGACGTACTTAAGAAAGTTGGCACTGCTCTCGGGTGCTTCTTTAGTGAACAGCTCTACGGTGAAATCGCCGGCGGTGGTCTTGAAACGCAACATGTTCGATCCTTCAGGGTGAGGGGGCAGGGAGCCAACGCCCCTCCGTCACCCGTTCGTGTCCGGCGAGGTCGCGGTGCGAGACTACGTGAGCGAAACCCCGCGCGACAAGCCGCGCGCGCAACTCCGCGCCTTGAGTGCTGCCGTGCTCGAGCAACAACACACCACCGTCAGCGAGGTGCCTCGGTGCGTGTTCGAGGATGTACTGCAAATCGGCGAACGCGTCGGTGCCGGGCGTCAGGGCGGCTCGCGGCTCGTGGCGCAACCCGTCTGCTTCCAGCACCGGATCATCGGCCGCCACATAGGGCGGGTTGCTGACGATGAGTTCGAACTGCTGCTCACCGAGCGGTTCGAACCAATTGCCGGCGTGAAAAACGACCCGGTTTGCAGCAGGGCGTTCGGCCTCCAAGCGTGCGGCATTGGCCCGGGCGATACGTAAGGCGGAGTCTGATCGCTCGACGGCATGCACCTTCCAAGTCGGTCGCTCTAGCGCGAGAGTGAGGGCGATAGCACCGGATCCGGTGCCAAGATCAACCGCTCGGACCGAGGTCTGCGCAGGCTCGACCCCAGCAACTTCATCGCCAGCGAGTAGCGCCCGCTCGATGAGCAGTTCCGTTTCGGGTCGCGGCACGAGCACGGCAGCATCGACCATGAAACTTCGCGACCAGAACTCACGCTCACCCATCAGGTAGGCCAGCGGCTCGCCCGTGGCGCGTCGCTGCGTCCACTGCGCGACGCGCTGCGCGAGGGCATCGGACACCGGCCAATCCGGGTCCGTGATCAAACGGCTGCGGGGCAGCTCGAGCGCTGCGCAGATCAGTGTCTCGGCCTCGCGGCGGGCCAGCGTGCCGTGAGCGGCCAATTGCGCGGTGGTCGACGCCAGCAGGGCACGCAGCGTGGGGGGAACGGGTGACGCGAGCATGCCTGAAGTTTGCCATGCGGCGCGTTCTGCTACATTGCGCGCCGTGTCCACGTCCGACGCTCCCTCAGCCGCCGTGTCTGCCGCGCCGATCGCGCTTGGGCCCACGCTCGAACTCGGCTGGCAGTTATTCAAGCGCAGTCTGCCGCGCTGCCTGCCGCTTTCCTTGCTGGCCGTACTTATCGGTCAACTGCCCGCGGTGTTCTTGTTGAGGAGTGCCGATCGCGGTGTGCTGTGGCTGCTGCTTAACGTGCTATCGGCACTGGCGGGGCTGGCGCTTTGGTTGCTCATCATGCAGCGTCAGTACGCGCTGTTGCAGGGCGGTGGTGGCAGCTTGGGCAGTGATCTTCGGCAGGTCCTCGGCGCGCTGCCTCGGGCGCTCGGCGTGCTCGTCGTCACCGTGCTGCTGATCGGAGCGGGCTTGCTGCTACTTGTGGTGCCCGGGGTATACCTGCTCGTCGCTTTGTGGCCGGCGCTGACGCTGGCCGTGTGCGAGGGTCGCGGCCTGCGCGAGTCCGTCGATGGCAGTCTGCAGCTCGTTCGTGGTCGATGGGGGGTCGCGGCGGGCGCGTGGGTGATTACGCTGATTGCGGTGTTCGGCGTCGTTATGCTCGGCATGGGAGCGGGGTTGCTGCTGATCGAGTGGCAACTGGTGACCGGTCTGCCCGTCGGTACGCTGGTCTCGGCGCTGGTGCCGGGTCTGGTGGGTGCGCTGTTTCCACCGCTTGTAATCGCCTTTGGTCTCGCGCTGCACGCGCGCCTGCGCGCGGCGGCTTAGCCGATTTCGTCGGCCAACAACTCCGCCTGATGCTCCTGCAACAGCGGATCGATCAGTTCGTCGATCCGGCCGTCCATGATTTCTTCGATCTGATACAGCGTCAGGTTGATGCGATGGTCCGTGACGCGACCCTGCGGAAAGTTATAGGTGCGAATCCGCTCGGAGCGATCGCCGCTCCCGACCTGCAATTTGCGTGATTGAGCCTGGGCCGCGTCGCGCTTTTCCTGCTCTGCGGCCAATAGTTTCGCACGCAGCAGCGACAGGGCCCGGCTGCGGTTTTTGTGTTGCGATCGCTCGTCCTGGCATTCGACAACGATGCCCGTGGGCAGGTGGGTCATGCGCACGGCGGAGTCGGTTTTATTGACGTGCTGACCGCCGGCGCCCGAGGCGCGAAAGGTATCGATTCGCAGGTCGGCCGGGTTGATCTCGATCGAATCGAGTTCGTCGAGCTCGGGCAGGATGGCCACGGTCACCGCCGAGGTGTGGATCCGACCTTGTGCCTCGGTGGCCGGCACGCGCTGCACGCGGTGTGTGCCGGACTCGAACTTCAGCCGCGAAAACACGCCGCTGCCTATGATCCGGCAGATGACTTCGCGGAAGCCGCCATGTTCGCCTGAGTTCTCGCTGATCGTTTCGATTTGCCAGCCGCGTCGTTCGGCGTAGCGCGCGTACATGCGCAGCAGATCGCCCGCAAAGATGGCAGCCTCATCGCCGCCGGTACCTGCGCGGATTTCGAGATAGATGTTGCGCTCGTCCCGCGGGTCCTTGGGCATCAGCATCCGGCGCAAGTCGAGTTCACCTGCAGCGATGGCCTGCTCCAGACGAATGACTTCTTCGGCACCGAGTTGGCGCATCTGCGGGTCTGCGTCGGCCGCGAGTTGCGCGGCAGCCTCCCGCTCGGTTTCGAGGCTGCGATAGTCGCGATAACGCTCGGCGAGCGGCGTGAGGCGCGCGTATTCCATCGACAGCTCGCGAAACTCGTTCGAGCCGCCCGCGGTGGACGGGTCGGCAAGCAGACGGCCGACCTCTTCGAATCGGTCGAGGCTGCGGTCGAGTCGTTGGCGAATGGAAGCTTTCATCGCGGCCTTGGGCGTCCCGGTGCGAACCTCTGGGGAGCGGCGATTCTCCGGGCGATGCCCGCGCCTGACAAGCGGCCGCGGTGTTCGGGCGGCGGATCGCTTATAGTGCCGATCACGATGCGACCGCGATCTACAGTCAGGTTTGGAGCGGCATGTCTTGCCAGCGCGCTGCTGGCGGCTGCAGCGCTCGCACAGGCGCCATCATCGCAAGGCCCAGTATCGCAAGGTGAGGAGGCGACGACTGCCGCCCCGCGAGATTGTCGCAGTGTCGCCGAGGCCGAGGCCAAGGCCGCGAGCCTCGATCGCGACCCGCGAAACGCCGTGCGCGCGGTCGAAATTGCTCGCGCGTGTCATCACCACCCGGCGGCATGGCAGGCCGCCGAGCGCTTGCGTGAACTCGACCCCGAAAACGTCGAAGCCCTGCGCCTCGTCGGCTCCGTAGCACTCGAAGCCTGGCGGATCGATGCCGCGCGGCAGGTGTACGCCGAACTGCTGGCCAAACCCGATGTCGAGCCCGAGCGGGCGCTCGCGGAGTTGCTGCCCGAGCTTGCCGAGGGCGACACGATGGTCGGTGCCTGGGCTGTCTTCAAATCATTGCTCGATCGTTCGAGCCTCTCGGCCCGGCACCTGATGACGCTCGCCCGCATCGCCTGCGATGTCGATGATCTGGCGGCCTGTCGCGAACTCATCGATGCGGCTCGGGCGAAGGGGGGCGGCAACGATGCGCGCTCGATCCGCCTCTCGGCAGCCACTTCGGCGGCGCTCGGCGATGAGCCCCGTGCACTCGAAGAGGCCTCGTTACTCGTACAGGGTGATCCGCAGAATCATCGCTTTGCGCGGATCGAGACCCTGGTCAGTCTCGATCGGCTCGACGAAGCGCGGCAGGAGCTGCTCGCGATCGAAGCCGGCACGGCAGATCCCGACGCCTCAGCGCAGCAGCGCGATCAGTTCAAGGCCGAGGCGGATCGACGCCTTGCGCTGCTTGCGCTCGGCAGTGGCGATGCAGCGGAGGCGGAGCGCAGGTTCACGGCGCGTCTGTCGGCGGATCGTGGCGCAGGCGAGGCCGTGTATTACCTCGCCATCATCGCTGAGCGCGAAGGACGGAAGGATGTCGCGCTGCAGGGCTATCAGCGTCTGGTACGGGCGGGCGCCGGTCTTCCGGCGCGCGCGCGGGCCGCGCACCTGTTGCTCGAGACGGGCGATCGGGCCGCGGCCATGAAGCTGTTCGACGACTTGTTAGGTCAAGCGCGCACTGATGCCATCGAGATCGAACTTGCCCGCTCGCGCGCGCTGGCCAGTGCCTCACTCCCCGAGGAGGCCCTCGCCGCCGTGGATGCCGCCCTGCAGCGGTTCCCCTCGCATCCTGAGCTGCTCTACCAGCGCGCCGTGCTTCTCGACTCATCCGGGCGATCCCGCGAGGGCATCGCGGTATTCGAGCAGTTGTTGGTGATGCGTCCGGGTGATCCCAACATCAGCAATGCCCTCGGTTACACCATGGCCGATCGCAAGCGGCAGTTGCCACGCGCCGAGGCGCTGATTCGTGAGGCGCTGGTGCTGCGACCCGATAATGCGGCATTCCTCGATAGTCTCGGCTGGGCGCGCTACCGACGAGGCGATCGTGCCTCGGCGCTGCCGGTGCTCGAACGCGCTTGGCGTTTGTCGCGCGAGCCGGAGATTGCGGCTCATTGGGGCGAAGTTTTATGGCGCAACGGCGAGCGTGATCGCGCGCGCGCCGTTTGGGCTCGGGCTTTATTGCTCGCGCCCGACTCGAAGCCGCTGCGCGAGACCATCGAGCGTTTCGCGGACCGACGTCGCTGATCAGCGGAGTCATACCGGTGCCGAGCAGTCTGCGACAGTCAGCTCATTGGGCGGCCGCGCTCGCGATGCTGTGCCTGTTATCGGCCTGTCGCACGCTGGCGCCTAGCGGTCTGCCCATGAGCGAGCTGCCAGCGAGCTGGCCTGAGCGTCGTGCGAGTCTGCAAGGCTGGCAGCGCTACGGTATCGAGGGGCGGGTGGCCGTGCAGGCTGGTGACGAAGGGTTCACGGCGGCCTTGCGGTGGGCGCAGGCCGACGAGCGCAGTACCCTCGAATTGCAGGGCCCACTCGGCGCCGGAGCGGTGCGTATGGAGTTCTCCCCGTTGCAGGCTCCGCTCGAGACCGCCGCCGCGCGCGAGGCGCTCGAGGCGCAGTTGGGGTTCAGCTTGCCGATCGAGTCGCTGCGCTATTGGCTGCTCGGCGTGCCTGATCCGGGTTTGAGCTTCGAGGAGTTCGGACTTGAGGCGGGCGGTCGCCTAGGCTCGCTGCAGCAGGGCGGCTGGCGCATCGACTACCCGCGCTATGCCTTGGTGGCGGGTAGCCGGGTCGAGCTGCCGGAGACCATCGAGATTCGACGCGATCCGGTCCGCTTGCGGGTGCGGGTCGCAAGGTGGGAGGGAAATCGCTGATGGCGGGAACGAGCTCACTGCGATGGTGGCCAGCGCCGGCCAAGCTGAATCTTTTCCTGCACGTCACGGGACAGCGGCCCGACGGTTACCACGATCTGCAGACGCTCTTTCAGATCATCGATTTGGCTGATGAGCTGGCCTTCGAGGCCGACCGCTCCGGCGTGATCGCCCGCGTGGACGACGCGGCCGCAGCGCCGGGTCCGCTTGCGGCAATTCCCTCGGCTGACGACCTCTGCGTTCGGGCCGCGACGTTGCTGCGCGCCAAGGTCGGAGACTCGGCCCTCGGGGTCCGCATTCGGCTACGCAAGCGCATCCCGCTCGGGGGCGGCTTGGGCGGCGGCAGTTCGGATGCCGCCACGACCTTGCTGGTGCTTAATCGCCTTTGGGGCTGCGATCTTCCGGTGTCGCAATTGGCCGAAATCGGTCTGACCCTAGGGGCGGATGTTCCGGTGTTCGTGCAGGGGGAATCGGGTCTTGGCGAGGGGGTGGGGGAGCGGTTGACGGCGCTGACCCTGCCCGAGCGCTGGTTTCTGGTGCTGCATCCCGGGGTTTCCGTGCCCACGCGAGAGATCTTCCAGGCACCTGAATTGACACGAAATTCCCCCATCCTCACAATACCGGCCCTTTTGGCGTCAGGCGGTCGCAACGACTGCGAACCAGTGGTTCGCAAGCGTTATCCGCCCGTCGCCGAAGCTCTCGATTGGTTGGGGCGGTTTGCGCCGTCCCGGCTCACCGGTACCGGTTCTTGTCTCTTCGCCAGCTTCGAGTCGGCGGCTGCGGCAGAGCGGGTCGCCGGACGAGTGCCGGATGTGTGGCGTGTCTGGGTGGCGAGAGGCTTGAGCCACTCGCCCTTGCAGGCGCTGCTCGCCGAGTGATTTGATCGAGACACTGCATCGACTGCTGGGGTGTCGCCAAGTGGTAAGGCAGCGGGTTTTGATCCCGCCATTCGGAGGTTCGAATCCTTCCACCCCAGCCACTTCGGTGACATCGCGGCTTTTTCGGGAGAGGCCCGTTTGGACGGCGAGACAATGGCCCTGTTCACCGGCAACGCAAACCCTGCGTTGGCCCAGGAGATCGCGCGTCATCTAATGGTGCCGCTCGGGCGCAGCGTCGTCAGTCGCTTCAGCGATGGCGAGGTCAACGTCGAGATCATGGAGAACGTGCGCGGTCGCGACGTCTTCCTCGTGCAGCCGACCTGTCCGCCGGTCAACGATCACTTGATGGAATTGTTGATCATGGCCGATGCCTGCCGCCGCGCTTCGGCGCGCAGCGTGACAGCAGTTGTGCCCTACATGGGCTACTCGCGTCAGGACCGTCGGCCGCGGGCCACGCGTTCGGCGATTTCAGCCAAGCTGGTCGCCAACATGATGGCCGGCTCCGGTATCAATCGGGTGCTCACGGTCGACCTGCACGCCGAGCAAATTCAGGGTTTCTTTGATATCCCGGTGGACAACGTCTACGCCTCGCCGGTGCTGCTCGGCGATGCCTGGCGCCAGGGTTACGCGAACATGATCGTCGTGTCACCCGACGTCGGTGGCGTGGTGCGCGCCAGAGCGCTCGCCAAGCGTCTCGATGACGTGGAGCTCGCGATCATCGACAAACGTCGGCCGCGGCCGAACGAGTCGAAAGTGATGAACATCATCGGTGAGGTGGCGGGCAAGACCTGCGTGCTCATCGACGACATGGTCGATACCGCCGGCACGCTGTGTCTTGCGGCACAGGCGCTGAAGGACGAGGGCGCGGTCAAGGTGGTGGCCTACATCACCCATCCGCTGCTGTCGGGCTCGGCGGTAGAGAAGATTTCCAAATCGGCGCTCGATCAGTTGGTGGTGACCGACACCATCCCCCTGTCGAAGCAGGCCAAAGAATGCGGGCGGATCCGACAACTGACCGTTGCCGGACTGCTTGGCGAGACGATACGGCGAATTCGGGACGAAGAGTCCGTCAGTTCGCTGTACGTCGACTGAGTCCGTTCTGGTCGCGGAACGGAATGACATCAACCAGGAGCATAGTGAAATGAAAATCTCGTTCGAATTGGCTGCGGAACTCCGCAACGACGAGGGCAAAGGTGCGAGCCGCCGCCTGCGTCACGCGGGGCGCGTCCCGGCCATCCTCTACGGTGGGAGTCGCGATCCGCGAAGCCTGTCGCTCAACCACGAAAAGCTGATCACGCTGATCGAGGACGAAAAGTTCTATTCGACCATCATCGGCCTCAAGGTCGGTGATGAGGTGCAGCCTGCGATCGTCAAAGATCTGCAGATGCATCCGGCGCGCAATCAGGTCCTGCACCTTGACCTGCAGCGCGTCATCGAAAACGAGAAGATCCGCATTCGTCTGCCGATCCACTTCCAGGGCGAAGCGGCTTCGCCGGGCGTGAAGACGCAGGGCGGCATCGTCTCGCACCGTATCGCCGACATCGAAGTACAGTGCTTGCCGAAGGACCTGCCGGAAGAAATCACACTCGATCTGTCGCAGATGAAGTTGAACGAGACCAAGTACGTCTCGGACATTCCGCTGCCGGCGGGCGTGGTCGCCACGGCCGTGGTGCAGGGCAAGGACCAGGTGGTCGTTTCGATCCACAGCCCGCGTGCCGAGGAGCCGGATACCCCGGCGGCCGAAGCAGCTGCGGCAGCGGCTACGGCTGCTCCGGCGGCGGGCGGCGATGCCAAGAAGGAAGAGCCGAAGAAGGACGCCAAGAAATAACGGGCGTGATCGGTTCGCGTGCCTTGTACGGCGCGTTGAAGGAGGCCGCCCTCGTGGCGGCCTCCGTCTTTGCGCAGTGCGGCAACGCCAACGCAGCAGTGAGGGCAGGTGGTGGCTGAGGCAGCGATTCGGCTGGTTGTCGGGCTTGGCAATCCGGGCGACAAGTACGCACGCACGCGCCACAACGCGGGGTTCTGGTTCGTCGACGAACTTGCTCGCCGTCACGGTGGCAGTTTTCGCCTCGAATCGAAGCATCAAGGTGAACTCGCGCGCATCAACGTCGGTGCAGCCGGTGGCGCCTCAGCGGAACTGTGGCTTTTCAAGCCCACGACTTACATGAACAAAAGTGGCGGCGCGATCGCCTCACTTACGCACTTTTACAAGTTGCCCGTTGCCGGCACGCTGGTGGCGCATGACGAGCTCGACCTGCCGCCCGGCGTAGCCCGGCTGAAATGGGCGGGCGGTCACGGCGGGCACAACGGTCTGCGTGACAGCATTGCGGCGGTCGGTGCCGAGTTCTGGCGGCTGCGGCTCGGCATCGGTCATCCGGGTCATCGGGATCAAGTTCTCGACTACGTGCTGCAGCGCGCGAGCGCGGGTGACGAACAACGCATCAACGAGGCCATTCTCAGGGCGGCAGACCTGCTGCCCATGTTGCTCTTCGAGGGCGCCGAGAAGGCCATGAACCGATTGCATACACAGGATCAGTAAATCATGGGAATCAAGTGCGGTATCGTCGGTTTGCCTAATGTTGGCAAGTCCACCCTTTTCAATGCGCTGACTCGCTCGGCGATCGCGGCGGAGAACTATCCGTTCTGCACCATCGATCCGAACGTCGGCATCGTGCCGGTGCCCGATCTGCGGCTCGATCAACTTGCCGCGATCGTCAAGCCCGAGCGGATCGTGCCGACGACGGTGGAGTTCGTTGATATCGCCGGCATCGTCAAAGGTGCCTCCACCGGCGAGGGGCTCGGTAACAAGTTTCTCGCCAATATCCGCGAAGTCGATGCGATCACTCACGTCGTGCGTTGCTTTGAGAACGACGACATCGTGCACGTTTCAGGGCGCATCGATCCGCTCGCCGATATCGAGATCATCAACACCGAGCTTGCGCTCGCGGATCTCGAGACCGCGGAGAAGGCGCTGCAACGCGCCGAGAAAGCGGCCAAGGCCATGGACAAGGAAGCGATCAAGGCCCGCGACATCATCCGCCGCGTGCGTGATGCGCTGAATGAAGGCAAGCCCGTGCGTGCGCTGTCGTTCGATGAGACTGAGCGGCCGATCGTCCGCGATCTGCAGTTGCTCACCTTCAAGCCTGTGCTGTACGTGGCGAACGTGCAGGAGTCGGGCTTCAGTAACAACCCGATGCTAGACGCCGTCACCGCGCTCGCGGCGCGCGAGGGCGCGCAGGTGGTGGCGGTGTGCGCAGCCATCGAGGCGGAGATCTCGCAGCTCGAGGATGCTGATCGTGCGGAGTTCCTCAAGGATCTTGGCCTTGAGGAGCCCGGACTCAACCGTGTGATCCGCGCCGGTTACGCGCTGCTCGGTCTGCAGACCTATTTCACGGCAGGTGAAAAAGAAGTGCGTGCCTGGACGGTGCGTAAGGGCGCCACCGCGCCCCAGGCCGCCGGCGTCATTCACACGGATTTCGAACGCGGCTTCATCCGGGCCGAGGTCATCGCCTTCGACGATTACGTAGCGCTCAAGGGCGAGCAGGGCGCGAAAGAGGCCGGCAAGCTCCGCCTAGAGGGGAAGGAATACATCGTCCGCGAGGGTGATGTGATGCACTTCCGCTTCAATGTCTGAGCTCGCCATGGAAGGCTTCCTGGTTTCCACCGGCATCGTGGCTCTCGCCGAGATTGGCGACAAAACGCAACTGCTCGCACTCGTGCTGGCGGCCAAGTACCGACGGCCCATACCTATCATCCTCGGTATTCTCGTGGCGACTTTGCTCAACCACGCGGCGGCGGGGTTCG
>VEQP01000048.1 GCA_018883185.1 Nevskiaceae bacterium
CGCCCTCCCCGTATGTCCTGCGCAGCCCACGTATCTCAAAGACGGGCGTGCGCGCGGCAGTCATCCGACCCAGACCCTGGCGTTGCGGAAGAGGCGCATCCAACCGGAGAACTCGCCGCTCTGCGGCGCGCGCCAGGACATCTGCACCGAGCGGAATACGCGCTCGGGGTGCGGCATGGTGAGAGTGACCCGCCCATCGAGCGAGCAGAGCGCAGCGAGACCGCCCGGCGAACCGTTCGGGTTCTGCGGATAGCGCGTGGCAATGTCGCCGGCCCGATTGACGTAGCGCAGACCGATGGTGCCTGATGCCTCGCACGCCGCCTGCTGCGCCGCATCGGCGAAGGCAGCCCGGCCCTCGCCGTGCGACACGGCGATCGGCAGCACGGATCCGGCCATACCGGCCAAGAGAATGGACGGGCTACGCGTGATTTCAACGAGCCCGGCACGGCCCTCAAACTGCTCGGCGCGATTGCGCACGAACCGCGGCCAATGCGCCGCACCCGGAATGATGGGCGCGAGCTGCGCCATCATCTGGCAGCCGTTGCACACCCCGAGCGCGAAGCTATCAGGCCGCGCAAAAAATTGACTGAACGCCTCGCGCAGCGCGGGATTGAAGAGGATGGACTTGGCCCAACCCTCGCCGGCGCCCAGCACATCGCCGTAAGAGAAACCGCCGCAGGCCACAAGACCCACAAAGGTATCGAGTGTGTGCCGACCTGCAATGAGATCGGTCATGTGCACATCGTGCGTTTCGAAGCCAGCAAGATCGAAGACGGCCGCCATCTCGGATTGGCTGTTCACACCCTGCTCACGCAACACCGCGAGGCGCGGTCGTGCACCCCGCGCGATATACGGCGCGGCGACGTCTTCTTCGGGGTCGAAGGCGAGTGTGTTCTGTAGTGGCGGCGAGAGACGCTCACAGGCCGTGTCGTACTCCTCGCGCGCGCAATCGGGGTCGTCGCGCAGCGCGCGCATGCGCCAGGAGGTGGCCGACCATTCGCGCTTCAGAGCCTCCCAAGATTCATCGATCAGCACCTTGCCCGCACTGATGCGGATGCGATCGGAGTCGGGTTCGACGCTGCCGATGACCGCACTGCAATGACCCACGCCATGGGTCATGAGCGTGCCGATCACCTCGGCGGTCTGGTCGAGGGGGACCTGCAACACCACGCCGAGCTCTTCGGAAAAGAGCGCGGCGATCGCTGCGGCTTTGTTCTTGCGCTCATTCTCGTTGCGCAGCCCAATGTTGACGTCGATACCGCAATGACCTGCGAAGGCCATTTCGATGAGCGTGACGGCAAGGCCGCCGTCCGAACGGTCGTGATACGCCAGTACCTTGCCTTGGGCGCGCAATTGCACGAGCGCCGTCGCAAGTCCACGCAGCAGCGCAGGATCGACGAGATCGGCGGGCTCAGTACCGAGCGCACCGTAGACCTGCGTGAGTACCGAGCCGCCAAGACGATTGCGACCTTCGCCGAGATCGACGTAGATGAGCGCCGTGTGCCCGCAATCGGTGCGCAGCTCCGGCGTCCAGCAGCGACGGACATCCGACACTGGCGCAAACGCCGAGACGATCAACGAGACCGGTGCGACGACGGATTTCGGCACGCCCCGATCGCTCCATGCCGTACGCATGGACAACGAGTCCTTGCCCACCGGAATGGCGATGCCCAGAGCCGGGCAGAGTTCCTCACCGACGGCGCGCACGGCGGCGTAGAGCGCGGCGTCTTCGCCAGGCTCGCCACAGGCCGCCATCCAGTTGGCCGAGAGTCGTACATCGGCAAGCTGGCGCACATCGGCGGCCAGAATGTTGGTGATCGACTCGCCCACGGCCAGCCGCGCCGCGGCAGCGCTGTCGAGGAGTGCCACGGGCGTGCGCTCGCCCATCGCCATCGCCTCGCCCGAATAGCCAAAATAATCGGCCGTCGTCACACCGCAATCGGCCACCGGCACCTGCCAGCGACCGACCATCTGATCACGGCTGATCAGGCCACCGACCGTACGATCACCGATGGTGACGAGGAAAGTCTTGTCCGCCACGGCCGGGAAATGCAGCACACGGCGCAGCACTTCGCGAGCATCAAGCGTCGCCACACCGAAGGGTTTGCTGAGACTGCGAGTCGAGGTGACGTTGCGCAGCATCTTGGGTGGCTTGCCGAGCAGCACTTCGATCGGCATGTCGACCGGGGTTTCACCCAGCAACGAATCGCGTACCTGCAGCCGTCCGTCATCCGTCAACGTGCCGATCACCGCGTAGGGGCAGCGCTCGCGCGCGCAGAGCGCCGCGAACTCGTCGATCGCTTCGGCCGCCACCACGAGTACGTAACGCTCCTGCGACTCGTTACACCAGAGCTCCATCGGCGACATGCCGGGCTCATCGCTCGGAATCGCGCGCAGATCAATGATGGCGCCACGTGCACTGTGGGCGACGGCCTCGGGTACGGCATTGGATAGACCACCCGCGCCGACGTCATGGATGAGCTGGATGGGGTTCGCATCGCCCAAGGCCCAGCAGCGATCGATGACTTCCTGCGCGCGCCGCTGCATCTCGGGGTTGCCGCGTTGCACGGAGGCGAAATCGAGATCCGCGGCCGAGGTGCCCGCGCCCACCGATGAGGCGGCGCCACCGCCGAGACCAATCAGCATCGAGGGTCCACCCAACACCACGACGCGCGCGCCGACCGTGCACTCACGTTTTTCGACGTGCGACCTACGGATGTTGCCGAGGCCGCCCGCGATCATGATGGGCTTGTGATAACCGCGATGCCGCCCGGGCGGGTCGCTGTCGAGCCGTGTCTCGAGGGTGCGGAAATAGCCGTTGATACACGGCCGACCGAATTCGTTGTTAAAAGCAGCGGCGCCGATCGGCCCTTCGAGCATGATGTCGAGCGCCGAGGCGATGCGCTCGGGCTTGCCCACGGGCTCACGCCCCGGGACGAGCTCCCAGGGCTGCAAAAACCCGGGGATACGCAGATGCGAGACAGAGAAACCCACCAGCCCGGCTTTGGGTTTGGCACCGATGCCGGTAGCACCTTCGTCGCGGATCTCGCCCCCGGAGCCCGTTGCAGCGCCCGGGAACGGTGAAATCGCGGTCGGGTGATTGTGCGTCTCGACCTTCAGCAAAATATCGATGGGCTCGCCCTGCGCGCGATAGATGCCGCTGTGCGGATCGACGAACCAACGCCGACCGATGATGCTGCCCTCGATGACTGCCGCGTTATCGCGATAGGCGCTGAGCACGCCCTGCGATGCCTTCGCATGCGTATTGCGGATCATGGCGAACAGCGATTTGGCCTGCGGCGTGCCGTCGATCACCCAGTCGGCATTGAAGATCTTGTGGCGACAGTGCTCGGAGTTCGCCTGTGCGAACATCATCAGTTCGACATCACTCGGGTCACGACCGAGGGTTTGAAACGCCTGCAGCAGATAGTCGATCTCGTCGTCCGACAGCGCAAGACCGAGTTCCGCGTTGGCGGCTACGAGCGCCACACGGCCGCTGGCCAAAGAAATTCGACGTAGCGGTCGTGGCGGCTCGCTCGCAAATAGTTGCTGACCCTGCGCGAGATCCTCGAGCACGGCCTCGGTCATCCGATCGATCAGCAGCGGTGCGAGCGCCGAACGTTGCAAGGCGTCGAGTGGCGCGCTCGAGTGGATGCGGTACTCGATGCCGCGCTCAATGCGACGCACCGCCGCAAGCCCACAGACCTTGGCGATGTCCGTGGCTTTGCTGGCCCAGGATGAAATCGTCCCGGGGCGAGGCACGACCCAGAGCGACAGGCTCTCCTGTACCGCACTCGAGGTCGAATGCAGCGCAGGGTTGGCTGCGGTGGCGTTCGACTCCGCAGGCACGCCATAGCTCAGCAGGGCGAGCAGCGTCGTGCGCGAGGTGTCGTCGAGGGAGTCTCCGCCATCAATGAAATGCACCCACTGGGTCTCGAGCGCACACACCGCGGGCGCAACCGACTGCAAACGCTGCAGGAGCTTGGCGATGCGGAAACCGGACAGCGCGGGAGTGCCGCGTACGATCATGGGCGCGCGCGACCTACTTCTTCGAGCCGTCGCCCGCGGGCGGCGTCATCATGGGCATCGGGAACTGCGCCACGTTCGAGCCTTCGTAGGTGCTGATCTTGCTCACGCCCTGCTTTTTGACCTCGTCGATACGCAGCACCGAATGCATCGGCAAGTAGCTGCGCTTGACGCCCTCGAACTCCGCCTTGATGCGCTCCTCGGAAGGATCGAGCACGACGGTCGAGCGCTCACCGAACACCAACTCTTCGATTTCGATGAAGCCGAACAGGCTGCCGTGACTGACCTTGCGGGCGTAGACCTCGTAGATCTTGCCCTGGTTGACGAACATGACCTTGTAGATGTGGCTCGCGGGCATGGTGTCGGTCGCTGGGGGTGGAAAGTGGCGGAGAGGGTGAGATTCGAACTCACGTGCCGGGATTAACCGACCATCCGATTTCGAGTCGGCGCCGTTATGACCACTTCGGTACCTCTCCGGAGCCGGGTATTCTACCCCACATGAACCGGACCGGGACAGTTCGTCCCCTCACTTGGGCGCTGTTGGCCCTCTGCCTGCTGCTGCCCGGCTGCGATTGGCTGCGCTCCGACCGGCTGGAGGAGATCCGGGCTCGTGGCGAGCTGCGGGTGGCGACGCTGAACTCCCCGACCACGTATTTCATCGGTGCCGAGGGACCGGAAGGGCTCGAATACGAGCTTGCCGAGCGTTTCGCCACCTCGCTCGGCGTGAAGCTCGTAATCGTCACGGCCCCCGATCGGGCCGGCCTGCGTGCCGCAATCAAGGAGGATCGCGCCGATCTGGCGGCGGCCCAGTTGAGCTGGAGCAGCCCCTGGCGCAGCGTCGCACTGCCCTCTGAGACCTACTCCGACTCGCCGCTGTTCTGGGTCTACAACCGCAGCAAGCCGCGACCCAAGACACCCGCGGAGATCGCCAAGCTGAAAATGGTGATCCTCGAGGACAGCGCCGAATCGAACTACCTCGAATCGCGAGCCCGCAAGGAGTTCGCCGGCTACAAGTGGACCGTGCTGCCGCGCAGCCTCGGGCTCGACCCGCTCGAACTCGTGGCCTCGGGTCGAGCCGATGTCACGCTCATGGACGGTCGGGAGTTCGCCGCCGAGCGAGTGATCCATCCCAACGTGGATGTCGCCTTTCCGCTGCCCCAGCAGCGCCCGCTCTACTGGATGGTGCGCAAAGACGGTCGCGACCTACTCGAGGCCGTCAACCGTTTCCTCGCTGGCGAGCGTGAGGCGACACGCATTCCGACGCTCTCCATCGAGGCACTGAGCGCCCCACCCCGACTGCCGACGGCCAACGCGGACCAACTCGCCATCGATCTCGAGGTACGACTGCCCGAACTTCGCCCGCATTTCGAGGAGGCGGCCGTCGAGAGCGGACTACCGTGGACGCTGATCGCCGCGGTCGGCTATCAGGAATCGATGTGGAAAGCGGACGCGCGCTCACCGCACGGCGCACAAGGGCTGATGATGATCATGCCGCGCACAGCACGCTCGCTGGGTCTCACGGATCCGTTCGATGCACGTGAGAACATCCGCGCCGGTGCCCGCTACCTCGCCGAACTACGAGGACGGATTCCGGGGCGTATCGATGAACCCGATCGCACGTGGATGGCCATCGCGGCCTACAACATGGGACTTGGACATCTCGAGGATGCGCGGGTGTTGACGGCGCGTCAGGGCGGCAACCCGGATCTGTGGGTGGACGTGCGGGCTCGACTCACGCTGCTCGAGGAAGAGTTCTGGTACCTGCAGATGAAGAACGGCTACGCCCGCGGCTGGGAAACCCAGTTGATGGTCGATCGGGTGCAGCAGTATCTGACGCTGATCGAAGCCGCTGAAACTCAGGCGGCAGCAGGCGAACGCATCTTGGCCGAGCGCCAGGATCCCTTGAGGTAGTACAACACCGACAGCACCGCTGCGGTAATGGCGGAAATCGAGAAACTCCACCACACGCCATCCGCACCCCAATGAGTGACGCTGTACTCGGCGAGCGGCGTACGCACCACGAGCAGGGCGATCACGAGAATAACCAGCGGCACCATGACCGCGCCGGCGGCGCGCACTACGCCCGAGAGCACCATCGAAATGCCGAACAGCGGGAACGACCAAAGAATGATGTGGTTGACGTGAATCGCGATCTCGAGCGCGGGACTGCCGGCAGGCAGGAAGATGCCGATCGAGTAGGTTTCAGAAAGGTACAGCAGGATCACCGGCACGCCGGTAAGCAGCAAGTTGAAGAGCACCGCGTACTTGGCGATCTGCGAGACGCGATGCCAGTGACCCGCGCCGATGTTCTGCGCCGCCATGGCCGAAACGGCGGCCCCGAGCGCAAGCGCCGGCATCTGCACGTAGTTCCATAACTGCATGTCCGCCGCGAAAGCCGCCGCCGTGTCCGAACCGAAGCGATTCACGACGCGCAGGAAGAGCACCATGCTCGAGGAGAGTACGATCATCTGCAGGCCCATCGGGATGCCCTTGGTGACGATGCTGCGAATGATCGACCAGTCGATTTTCAGCATCGCGCCTTCGCCCACGTGAATGGCCAGCGGGTGACGAATCTTGTAGACATGCCGCAGGATCGCCGCGAGCGCGACGCACTGCGAAACGAGCGTCGCGAGCGCTGAGCCCGCAATCCCCATCGCCGGAATCGGGCCGAGGCCGAAGATAAAGAGCGGATTGAGCGCTACGTCGAGCACGACCGACAGCACCAGGAAACGAAACGGTGTTTTCGAGTCCCCGGCGCCGCGCAACGCGGCGTTGATGAAGAAAAACGCATACGACGCGGGCAGCGCCGCGAACATCACCTTGAGGTATGCCGTGCCGTACACCACGGCATCGGCGGGCGTACCCATCCACTCCAGGATGTGGGGGCTCGCAAAGAAACCGCCGAGCGAAAACACCAACGAGAGCACGAAAAAAAACGTCGCGCTCGTGCCCGTGATGCGCTTGGCCTCATCGGGCTGCTGCGCACCGACCGCCTGGGCGATGAGTATGGTCGACGCCATGGTGATGCCGAACACCGCCCCCAGCAGCAGGAACATCACGATGTTGGCGTTGTTTGCACCGGTGAGTGCTGCGGCACCGAGAAACTTGCCGATCCACACCGCGTTGATCGAGCCGTTGACCGACTGCAGCACGTTGCCGAGCAGGATCGGCAACGCAAACAGCATCAAGGTCTTTGGAATAGACCCCGTGGTCAGTTGATCGGTGCGTTTCATGGCTGCTCAGGGACGACGGGCGCGAAAAAACTCGGACAGCAGGGTAGCGCACTCCTCGGCGAGGACCCCGCCGAAAACATCCACCCGGTGGTTCAGCTGCGGGATCGCAAACACATCGGCGATGCTGCCGGCCGCACCCGCCTTCGGATCCCAGGCGCCGAACACCACCCGATCGATGCGGGCGTGAACGATGGCCGAGGCGCACATGATGCAAGGCTCAAGAGTCACGTACAGCGTCGCACCCGTGAGCCGGTAGTCGCCGAGTGCTCGTCCGGCCGCGCGCAAGGCCTCGATCTCCGCATGGGCGGTCGGATCGTGCTGGCCAATCGGGCAATTAGCACCTTCGCCGATGATCTCACTCCCGCGCACCACCAGCGCCCCCACCGGCACCTCACCCCGCGCTGCGGCACGCCGGGCGAGCGCCAGCGCGCGCTGCATGTAGTCGGTGTCGGAGGGCGGTGGCATGGGTCCGATCGCTCGGCGCGTCCTCAGCGAACGAGGTGCCACTCCGTCTGCCGACCCGCCAGATACAGCACCCGCTCGCCGTCGAACAGTGCGCTTTGCTCAAGCTTCATCTGCACCCACTGCCCGCCCCACTCAGGGATCTCCTGCTTGATGTTGCCCTCAATGGCATACACGGTGCTCGGGTAGAGCGGCCAATCGCCTTGAACGGGCGTGGGCCCCTGGTTATCCCACATACCGATGGTCGGGCCCGGTGCATGACCGAAGTTGCCGAGCGCGTGCGTGTAGACGCTGCTGACCATGCCTGCCTTGTCGGCGACGGCGCGAGTGCGCGCCAACACCTCGTTGCCGGTGCGCCCCGTGCGGAACTCGCCGGTGAGCAGATCCTGCCAACGGTTGCCCGTGCGCATGGCGGCACGCAAACCCTCGGGGGCCTGGGTCTCATCGAGTCGCAGCACGTAGCCCATTTCCTGGGTATCGGTGCACAGCTTCAGGTAGCAGATGCCGACGTCCGTGTGCAGCACATCGCCGCGCTGGATCACGCCACTCTCGCCGCAAAACGGCGCGTCGCGCTCGCACTTCAGACCCGGGCGTTGCAGGTTCACATCCGGGAAGAACCATATGGGCAACCCGTGGGACTCGAAGCGTTCGCGAATGTACCAGGCGACATCCTGAGTCGTCGTGACGCCGGGCGTGATCACCCGCTCGCTGAAGGCCTCGGCGATCACGGCACGGGCCAAAGAAACGATGTGCGGATAGATCGCGAGCTCCCCGGCCGTACGCGTCTCAAGCCAACGCACCACCAGCGATTCGGCAGGCACCAGCCGCGACTCGAAGCCGGCTGGCAACACCTCGAGCAGGCGCGTATGCAGCGCGTGCGTGAGGCCATCGGCCACGGGCCAGTGACGCGACACGTTGATGCCGATGCGACGGGGATTCTTGCTCGCGATCAGCTGGCCAAGCGCCTGCCACTGCGCCTCGAGGTCGCCGCCCGCCCACGCGGACTCATAAGGCCCGCCGAGCGGATACCGATTGACGGCCAGACGCTCCACCGTGCCATCGGCCTTGCGATGGAACACCAGCATGGTCGTACGCCGAGCGGCGAACGTCGGCGGCGGCACGAGCGTGAAATACACCGGGTCCTCCGCGTACTCGCGATTCAGCACGAGCCACATGTCGAGATCGGCCTCCGCCATCAACCGCGGCAGCAACTGCTCGAGCCGCTCGCGCAGCAAACGGTTCTCCGGTTCGACGCGCTGACGCGGCGGCAATACCTGCCAATCTTCGAGCGCTCGCAGCGTGCGGCCCTGCTCGAACTGCGTCGCAGTTTGTGCCGGCGCTGAGGCGCGCGCTGACGGCTGTGCCTTCGACTGTGCGTGGGCGTTGCTCGCGAGGCACGCCATGGCGACCCACCAGATCACTCGAGATGTTTTGACCATCGGAATCCTCCTGACGCGGAAGTGTAGCCGGCCCTCTTCGCGACCGGCATACGGGTTTGTGCTGGGCCTGAGGGCTAGCGGGGCCGGACCACGGGCCCAAGACTGGCGTAGCCGCCCCGCCCGACCCGCGCGAGCGGATCGTAGGCTGCAATGTCGATCACGAGGCGCCCGTTGGCATCGAAACTCGCGATGTCGTCCTGCACCCAGACCCGTTCGATGCGCAGGAAAATCAGCGTCTGCGCGGTATCACCGATCGGCGTGAACTGCATCGCCACGCAGCCCATCGCCACGGGTGCCTCAGCGACCCGCGGTAACGGCCAATCCCACTCGGCAAGCGCAAGCCCCGCGGATTCGACTTCGCTCACACCCCAGGGCAACTCGGCGGCGGTGTCCTGTACGGCCTGGGCCTGCGTGCTGCGGGCGATGTGCACCACGCAATGCGGGTCGCGGCGCAGATTGCGGTGTGTATCTTTCAGGCGCCCGGCCATGCCATCACCCACCGAGAACATCAGCATGGGTGGCGCGCTGGTCACGCCATTGAAATACGAAAAGGGCGCGAGGTTCCACCGCGCCATCGCGGGCTGGCCGACTTCCGCGCCCGGCGATGTGCCGTTGTCGCTCAGCACCCAGGCTACCGGGCGCGGCACGATCAATTGGCTGAAGGCCAGATACGCTTCGGTTTCAGACCAGTCGGCAAATGAAATCAGCATGACCATCCTCTCCAGAGCCGAAACTCTACCCCATCGGTGATCGATGCCATCGGTGAAGTGAGCCCACCTTCAGTTTCGGTACACTCCGGGCATGCAGGCGCTCAGCACATGACGAATCGCAGCGAAGCCGATTGGCTCGCCGACGTGCGGGCGGCCGAGGGCGCCGGAGAGTTTTTCCGGGCGCATGATCTTGCTCGTCGCGGCCTGCTCGAGAACCCCGATAGCCTGCGATTGCAGCACCGTGCCGTGCTCGCGCTCGCACGCTCGGGTGCCACGCGGCACGCGCGGCAATTATTCGACTCGCTCGGTCTCCACGGTCGGCACGAGGCAGGCCTGCGTGAACTCGATGCACGACTCACCAAAGATCTGGCACTCGCGGAAGCCGAGGGACCCTCGCGGGTAGCGGCCCTTCGCGCGGCCGCCGACAAGTACGCGGCCATCTATGGCGACAGTCGCCACTACTATCCAGGCATCAACGTTGCCAATCTGCTGTTGCTCGCAGGTGAGCCCGAGCAGGCGGCCACGGTCGCAGGCGAACTCATCGGGCGACTCGATCCTGCGACCGAACCCACGAGCGAGGATCGCTTTTGGGCTGCGGCCAGCCTCGTCGAGGCGCACGTCATCCGCGGTGATCTCGAATCAGCGCGCGAAGCGCTCGCTACCGCAGGGGCCGTAGCCGACTGTGATTTGGCGATGCGCGCCACTGCCGCGCGCTCGATCAGCAACGCGGCCCGCGCCAAGGGGGTAACGCTCGACTGGCTGGAGCCCCTCAGCGCACCAACGGTGATCCATTACGCGGGCCACATGATCGCGCCGCCCGGCGTGCAGGGACGCTTCCCCGCATCGGCCGAAGCCGACGTCGCCGCACAGATCGCCGCGGCCCTCGAGGCGCAACGAGTGGGCTTTGGCTATGGTTCGCTCGCCTGCGGCGCAGACATCTTGTTCGCCGAGGCGCTGCTGGCACGCGGGGCGCAATTGCACGTCGTGCTGCCTTTTCGTCTCGATGATTTCATCGAGGTGTCGGTGCGACCCGGTGGCGACGCCTGGGTCGAGCGTTTGCATCGCTGTCTCGCCGCGGCACATTCGGTGCGCTACGCCACCGACGACGCGCGACTCGGCGATGACACGCTCTTCAGTTACTCAAGTCGCATCGCCATGGGCCTCGCGGTCCTTGCCGCGCGGCACCTTTGTACCTCGGTCGAACAGATCGCGGTGTGGGATGGCACGCCGGCCCGCGGTCACGCAGGCACCGCCGTCGACGTTGAGGTGTGGCGCGATAGCGGCCGCGGGCAGCACATCATCGCCTTGCCCGCGGCACCGGTCATCGCTGCGGCCACCGGAATCGATGCCAGCGAGTCCGGCAGCCGGCGGCGCGCGCGGGCAATGCTGTTTGGTGACTTCGCCGGCTTCAGTGCAGTACCGGATCGCGAGCTGCCGAGTTTCGTCGAGGGAGTGCTCGGCACCATTGCGCGTGCCGTAGATCGACACCGCGGTACCTTGCTCAGCTCCAACACCTGGGGCGATGGACTATTCCTCGTTTTCCGGCGCACTCGTGAGGCAGCCGAGTGTGCCCTTGACCTGCAGGCTGCCATGCAGTCGATCGACAGCCGCCAGTTGGGTCTATCACGACCGGTGTCGCTGCGACTCGGCGGGCATCTGGGCCCGGTGTTCGAGACCGAGGATCCGCTGCTGCGCAAATCGAACTTCTTCGGCACCCATGTCAGTCTGGCGGCACGTATCGAACCCGTGACACCACCCGGTCTCGTTTACGTGACCGAAACCTTCGCCGCGGCACTGGAACTTGAGCACTCGAGCGAGTTTTCCTGCGATTACGTCGGCCTGACGGCCGCCGCCAAGGGCTATGGCACGCTGCGCATGTTTACCCTCCGCCGGCGCGGGGATGCCGCGGATGGGCCACTGCACGGTCTTGCGGTCTGACCCACTCGATAAAACGCCGACAAAAGTCACAAAAAGTCCAATATAAATCTGTTGTGTTTGCTTTAATTTGGGCGACATGGCGGACATTTTCTGTTCCTACAAACGTGAAGACCGCGAGCGCGTCAAAGTGCTCGCCGAAGCACTGCAATCCCATGGGCTTAGCGTCTGGTGGGATGCCGATCTCGAGGGCGGCAGTCTGTGGCGGCAACGGCTACTCGAAGAGCTGCAATCCGCCCGTTGCGTCATCGTCTGCTGGACCCGCGCCTCGCTCGGACCTGAGGGCGAGTTCGTTCACGACGAGGCCAGTGCGGCGAAACTGCGCGGGGTATATCTGCCGGTCGCACTCGATGACGTGCAGCCGCCGCTCGGTTTTGGTCAAGTTCACACGCTGCCGCTGCACAAGTGGAAAGGCGACCCCAACGCCCCCGAACTGATGACCGTGCTCGGCGCGGTGC
>VEQP01000049.1 GCA_018883185.1 Nevskiaceae bacterium
TCACCCGTTCGCCGCTCGCCGCCAGGATTGCTCCCGCGCTGCCGCTCGACTTGCATGTGTTAAGCACGCCGCCAGCGTTCAATCTGAGCCAGGATCAAACTCTTCACTTGAAGATTTTGAGCTTCAATAAAAAGAGTAACTAAATCAGGGCCCATTGCTGGACTCAATTTGGTCACTCGGTCATAGCCATCCAAAGGATGCATTGACGCGAGTCCCCACACAAATTACCTGCCGAATTTTTAAATAACCTCGCACCGCTGGGGTGCAGAGGGGGCGGGAAGTATAGCCATCCGGCTCTCCCCGTCAACCTACATTTCAACTTTCGTTTCACTCCGCGGGAACCGCGGGGCACTTCGTAGCTGAGGGCGCGCATTATAGGGGGCTATTGCGGCCTGTCAACGGATTGTAAGAATAAATCCTGAAATGATTTAAACGATTGATTTAGCTAGATTTTTCTATCTTGACGCGAGCGAAGCGACGGGGGCCAACCTGCAAAACATGCTCGGCCCCAACCAGCAGGCGGCAGTTGCGGTCTTGGACCTTCTCCCCGTCCACTCGGACGGCCCCTTCGGCAAGCTTGCGCACGGCCTCGGAGTTGCTCGCTGCCAGGCCGGTCGCCTTCAGGGCTGCCACCAGCGATTCCCCGGCGGGGTCGGTCGTGGCCAGCAATTGCAGCGGCAAATCGGTGGGCAAAGATTTGTTCGCAAAGCGGGCAATGAAATCGGCTTGCGCCTGCTGCGCCGCTCCAGCGCCGTGAAACCGTGCAACGATTTCTTGGGCGAGCTCGAATTTGACGTCGCGCGGATTGCGGCCCGCGACGATCGCCGCGCGCAGTGCCGCAATCTCGCTAAGCGGGCGAAACGACAGCAACTCGAAGTAGCGCCACATCAACTCGTCGCTGATCGACATGAGCTTGCCGAACTGCGAGTCCGCGGGCTCGTCGATACCGACGTAATTGCCGAGTGACTTAGACATTTTATTGACGCCATCGAGTCCTTCGAGCAGCGGCATGGTCAGCACGCACTGCGGCTCCTGACCGTAAGCCTCCTGCAGCGTGCGGCCCACCAGCAGGTTGAACTTCTGGTCCGTGCCGCCCAACTCCACATCAGCACGCAACGCCACCGAGTCGTAGCCTTGTGCCAGCGGATAAAAGAACTCGTGCACCGAAATCGGCTGCTGTGCCTTGAAACGCTTGGCGAAATCGTCGCGCTCCAGCATGCGGGCCACCGTGTACTTGGCGGCCACCTCGACGAATTGCGGCAACGGCATGCTGCTCAGCCAACGCGAGTTGAACTCGATCAGCGTGCGTGCGGGGTCGAGGATCTTGAAGATCTGCGCCTGATAGGTGCGCGCGTTCTGCTGCACGGCCTCGGGCGTCAGTCGCGGTCGCGTCGCGTTACGCCCCGTGGGATCGCCGATGAGCCCCGTGAAGTCGCCGATCAGGAAGATCACCTCGTGACCAAACTGCTGGAACTGGCGCATCTTGTTGATGAGCACGGTGTGCCCGAGATGCAAATCAGGTGCGGTGGGGTCGAACCCCGCTTTGATACGCAGCGGCTTGCCACGCGCCAGTTTTTTCTCGAGTTCCGCCTCGATGAGCAACTCCGCCGCCCCGCGGCGCAGTTCGTTCAATTGATCTTTGATGCTCTGCATGTTGACCCGCCCTGCCTGCGCGGGTACTTTCCGCTGTTTGGCGAGTGCGAAGTGTAGTCCATGACGCTGGAAATCGGCTCGGGAAACAAGCTCCTCGACTTCCTCAAGGCCAGGTGGGTGCAGTGCACGGTGGTCGCCGTGCTCGCCTTCACCTGGTGGCGGGGCGAGTTGTGGGTTGAAGATGCGCGGCGCGCCGATGAGGCCACCGTGCAAGCGGGTATGCTCGAGTCCGCTCGGGCGGCAGCAGAAGCCGCGCTGTTGCCCGCCACCGTCGATGTGATCGTCGGCGCCAACGACACCCTAGAGCGCATTTTCCGCAAGCTCAGCCTGTCGGTAACGGACCTCGCGACACTGCGCAGCCTGCCGGATCTGCGCGCGAGCCTGGACAAGCTCTACCCTGGCGAGCTGCTCAAGTTCCGCGTGCAGGACTCTAAGCTCGTCGGCCTCGAGCGGCAGCTGAGTCCGAGCGAGACGCTGAAGGTGAGCCGCGATCCGAATGGCTTCGCGAGCGAGCTCGTCATCAACCCGCTGGAGCGCGAGGTGGTGACCAGCGAGGCGACGATCCGCTACTCGCTCTTTCAGGCAGCGAGCGATGCTGGCATGAGCGACAGCCTTGCGCTGCGCATTGCCGATATTTTCCGCTGGGACATCGATTTCGTACTCGACATCCAGCCGGGCGATCGCTTTCGCGTCACCTACGAGCAGATCAGTCAGGACGGCGAACCGATCGGCGATGGCGACGTGTTGGCTGTGGAGTTCATCAACCAAGGTCAGGTGTATCGCGCCGTGCGCTTTTCACCCGACGGCCAGAACGCTTCGTACTACACACCGGATGGCAAGAGCCTGCGCAAAGCTTTCCTGCGCGCGCCACTCGAGTTCACACGCGTGAGCTCGCGCTTCAATCCATATCGTCGCCATCCCGTGCTCAACCGAATCCGCGCACACCGAGGCACGGACTACGCCGCGCCGATCGGCACACCGGTCAAAGCGGCGGGCGCGGGTCGCGTGCGGTTCATCGGCAACAAGGGCGGCTACGGTAAAGTGATCGAAATCGAGCACGCCAACGAAATTCGCACGGTCTACGGTCATCTGTCGCGCTTTGCCCGGGGCCTGCGGGTCGGGCAGCGGGTGTCGCAGGGCGATGTGATCGGTCACGTTGGCATGACCGGCCTCGCCACCGGACCGCACTTGCACTACGAATACCTCTCCCGAGGCGTGCATAAAGATCCGCAAAAAGTACCGCTGCCGAACGACCAGCCGATCCCGGCTGCGCGCATGGCAGCGTTCCGCGACCATGCGGCACCCTTGATTGCCACGCTCGACCAAGGTTCTCCCGCCCCCTATCTGGCGCGGCAGGCGCAGGCCGCGGCGGGAAGCGCACCCTCGGGCGCCGCGGGGCGCTAGAGGCCACGGCGCCGGCCACCCCGCTGGCCAGGGCGCTTGGGGAGCGCCGGCTTGCGGGGTTAGCGCGAGCTTGCGGGGTTGTTGAGGGCTGTAACACACGCTCACCGGCGTCCGTGATTTACTAGGGGCGATATGAGCCTGGCGGCACCCTCCACCCTGATCAATCGCGAGCTCTCGCAACTGGAGTTCAACCAGCGCGTACTCGCGCAAGCTCGCGACCCGTCGGTACCGCTACTCGAGCGGCTGCGATTCCTCTGCATTTCCTCCAGTAACCTCGATGAATTCTTCGAGATTCGCGTGGCGGGCATAAAGCAGATGCAGGAGAGCTCGCCGCAGTCGACGAGCCCGGACGGATTGCGACCGGCACAGCAACTGGCAGCCATCCACGAGCGAGCCTCGCGGCTGGTGGCCGAGCAGTACGAGTGCCTCGGTCGCATGTTGCTGCCCGAACTGGCGGCGGCCGGGGTCGAACTCGTGCCGCGCGGCGCGTGGAGCGAGATTGAGCGGGACTGGCTCGCCGACTACTTCGAGAAAGAGATCGAGCCGGTTCTCTCGCCGTTGGCGCTCGATCCCTCGCGGCCTTTTCCGCGCATCCAAAACAAGAGTCTCAATTTCATCGTGCGCGTGCAGGGTGAAGATGCCTTCGGCCGAGAAGCCACCCTCGCCATTGTGCAGGCGCCGCGTTCGCTACCCCGCGTGGTGCCGCTCCCGGCGCGCGCCCTAGGCGGTCAGCAGTTCGTATTGCTCTCGACCATCATCGAAGAGTTCGTGCCGCGACTCTTCGAAGGGATGATCATTGATGATTGCCAGCAGTTTCGCCTCACGCGCAACAGCGACCTGTTCGTCGACGAAGAAGAAGCGGATGACCTGCGTCGTGCGCTCGAGGGCGAGCTGGCACACCGGCGCTACGGCGCGGCCGTGCGCCTCGAGACGACCACCGATTGCCCGGCCGAGCTCGTCAAGTTCCTAGCCAAGCAGTTTGGCATCGGCCTGAACGACATCTACGCCGTTCCCTCGCCGGTGAATCTGCATCGCCTCTCGGCCATCTACGATCTCGCCCAACGAGCCGATCTCAAATACCCGCCGTTCCAACCGAGCCTACCGCGCCGGCTCGGCGACGGGCCTGACATGTTCGCAGCGATCCGCCAGAGCGATCTGTTGCTGCATCACCCCTTCCAGTCGTTCGCACCGGTGGTGAACTTCCTGCGCCAAGCCGCCACCGACCCCAAGGTACTAGCGATCAAGCAGACGCTGTATCGCACCGGGGCGGACTCGGCCATCGTCGATGCACTGGTCGCTGCGGCGCAGGCCGGCAAGGACGTGACGGTGGTGATCGAGTTGCGCGCGCGCTTCGATGAAGAGGCGAACATCGAGTTGTCTGATCGTCTACAAGAGGCGGGGGCACACGTGATGTACGGCGTGGTCGGGTTCAAGACGCACGCCAAACTCGCTCTGGTGGCGCGGCGTGAACACGACGGCATACGCCGCTACTGCCATCTCGGTACTGGCAACTACCACTCGCGCACCGCGCGTGCGTACACGGACTATGGGCTGTTCACCTGCGCGCCCGACATTGGCCAGGACGTGCACGAAGTCTTCCTGCAACTGACGAGTCTGACGCGAAAGCCGCGCCTGAATTGCCTGCTGCAGTCACCTTTCGATCTACACCGCGCCATGCTGGAGAAACTCGAACGCGAGGCGAGGCATGCCGCAGCCGGGCGTCCGGCGCGCGTCATCCTTAAGATGAATGCGCTCGTCGAGCCTGAGTCGATCGACATGCTTTACAAAGTTTCGCAGACGGGGGTGCAAGTCGACTTGATCATTCGTGGTGTCTGCGCGCTGCGCCCGGGCGTTTCAGGACTATCGGAGAACATCCGCGTGCGCTCGATCGTCGGGCGCTTCCTCGAACACTCGCGTGTTTTCTGGTTCGCCAACAACGGCGAGCCGGAGATTTTCTGCAGCAGCGCCGACTGGATGGACCGGAATTTCTTTCGCCGCGTCGAAATCGCCTTTCCGATTAGACGGCCGAAATACCACCAGAACATCCTGCGTGATCTCGAAGCCTATTTGCGTGACAACACGCAGGCCTGGGAGCTCGATCAGGATGGGGGGTACCGACGGGTCGAGGGCGTCGCGGGCGAGCGGAACAATGCGCAGGGCGAGTTGATGGCGGCCTATACGGCCGGCAGGCCCCTCGAAGAGTAGACGCGCAAACGCAGATCTGCTGCGCGCAGCAGATCGATTTCCTGGCTGAGATCGGCAACCGTGAGCGGATGCTCGCGCAGCCAACGCACCGGAAAGCGCATCTCGAGCGTGCGACCGCGAGCCATCAGCGTGAGTTCCGGCAGTGGCCCTCGCCCCCGCCCACGGTGCAGCAGCACCGCGATGCGCAGTAGCACGATCAAAAAAATACTTCGCTTATCCCAGCTCGGCAGCAGTTGGTCGAACCCCTCGAGCGAGAGCTTACGACGATGACCGCCGACGAGCCGCGCGAGGATCCGCTGCTCTTCGCGCGGGAAACCGGGCATGTCGGCATTTTCCAACAAGTAAGCCCCGTGCTGGTGGTAGCGCGAGTGCGATACGTCGAGGCCGATCTCGTGCAGGCGAGCAGCCCAGGCCAGCAACTGCTCGGCGAGCGGATCGTCGAGCTGCCAGGTGTCGGCCACTTGCGCCAAAAAACCGAGCGCTGTGCGCTCGACGCGTTCCGCTTGTGCCGGATCGACGTGATACCGAGCCTGCATCGCGCGTACGGTGCGCTCTCGCGCGTCTTCGCGCGTCAGGCGGCCGACGAGATCGTAAAGCAGTCCGTCGCGCATCGCGCCATCGGAGACTTCCATGCGCTTGACGTCGAGTACGTCGAACACCTCGCACAGGATGGCGAGCCCGCCCGGAAAAACTTGGCGACGATCGTCGTTGAGCACCGCGAGCGGGATATCGCGCACATGATCGGCGCGCAGAATCACCTCGATGACCGCCTCGAGCCCCTCGGGCGTGATCGCCTGGGCGAGCGGATCAAGCTCGCGGATCGCATCGCCGATGGCCTTGACCGACCCGGAACTACCGACGGCCTGCACCCAACCGACCTTGCGATAGGCCTCCTCGATCGGTTCGAGTTCGCTGCGCGCCGCGACGCGTGCGCGGGCGAAGCGCTTTGCCGACAGCTTGCCGCCGGCAAAAAATCGCTCGCTGAGTCCCACGCAGCCGAGCTCCGTGCTCTCGAGCTTTAGCGGCGTGAGATCCTCGCCGATGATGAGTTCCGTGCTGCCACCGCCTATATCGACCACGAGTCGACGACCACTGCCGCTCGGCATGGTGTGCGAGACACCCGAGTAAATCAGCCGGGCCTCTTCCATGCCGGAGACGATTTCGATCGGAAAACCGAGCGCCGAGCGCGCCTTCTCGAGAAAGGACTGCTTACGGTGGGCGCGACGCAGGGCGTTGGTTCCGACGACCCGAACCTTGTCCGGGTGGATCTCACGCAGACGCTGGCCGAAGCGCTCGAGGCAGGCGATCGCACGAGCGGCTACGTCCCGATCGAGCCGGCCCTCCTCGTCCATACCGGAGCCGAGCCGAACGCTCTCGCGCAGACGATCGATGACGATCAACTGGCCATGGGTGTAGCGCGCCACGACCATGTGGAAGCTGTTGGAGCCGAGATCAACCGCCGCGAGTAACTCGGGTGCCTCTCGGGCCGTGCTCCGCGTCACCTCACAACCGCCGCAGCAGACCGGTCAGGGGGCGGTGAATCAGGCGGCGAAGGAAGAGCCGCAACCACAGGTCGTGGTGGCGTTCGGGTTGCGGATGACGAACTGCGCGCCATCCAGCCCTTCGCGATAGTCGATTTCGGCGCCGGAGAGGTACTGGAAACTCATCGGGTCGACGAGCAGCGTGACGCCGAGGTTTTCGATCATGGTGTCACCGTCTTGAGCCTGCTCGTCGAACTCGAAGCCGTACTGCAAGCCCGAGCATCCCCCGCCCTGCACGAACACCCGCAGCTTGAGGTGAGGGTTGCCCTCCCCGTCGATCAGCGAGCTCACTTTACGGGCAGCGGCGTCGGTGAACACGAGAGCCGGGGGCATATCGAGCGGAAGATCTTCGGCGGTCATGGCAGTACTCATATTGGTCATTCTAGGTTTCGACCGCACGAGCGTCAAAAGATTGCGGGACCAGCTTGCCTTCGACGCGGGCACCCAGCGTCATCTCGATGGCGCCGTAATATACATCGCCCGTGACCCGTGCCTTCTCGCCGAGCACGACCCGCTCGCTGCCGCGCACATCCCCGACCACCTCGCCATTGACGACCACGTGGGCGACGTCGACGTTGCCGACGACCGCGCCGGACTCGCCAATCCACAGCGTCGCCGGCCCCCCGCCCGCCAGCGAGCGAACATGGCCGGTAACCCGGCCCTCGAGGTGCAGGCCCGCTGCGAACTCGATATCGCCCGAAAGGCGCGCCTCACGGCCGATCAAGGTGTCGATTCGGCCTGGCACCGGTGGTGTCTTGCGTCGCCCGAACATGCTTTCCCCTCAACCGCCTTTGGAGCTGCCCACTCACGAGCCCACTGCGGGCCACAGGATCGATTGAATCACGCCCTCACCCTTGCCACCAAGCGGCTTGATCTGCACGGTGACCCGCTCAGGCGTGAATCCCGAAGGGGGCGTCAACTCCTGCTCGACATTCTCGAGATACTGGAAGCTGTAGCCTCGCTCGGGCTCCGGCAGGCGAGCGAGTCTTCCACCGCGGGAGCCCTCCAAGGTGATCACGATGGTGCCCGAAACGATGCCCTGAGGGTTGCCCGGCTGCACGAGGGCAAGGCGCAACATGCGACTTTGCGGGCTCGAGCCCACCGTCAGGCGCAGCGTACGGATCGCCACGTTCGGCCGCTCAGCATCCTGTGCGACGATGCCGCGGAAAAACTCGAGCTGCTGTTTTTGACGGGCAATCTCGGCCTGCAGTTCGCCGATGGTGCGCCCCACTTCGCGTCGCTCATCAGCCTGACCTGCCTTCAGCGTATCGAGTTCGGCGGCCTGCCGACGCAGCGTCTCGATGGTTTCATCACGCTCGCCGATGGTCTCACGCAGTCGCGCAGCATCGTCGAACCAGCCGCCACCCGCCGCGATGTTGCTGCGCCCCAGCCAATAACCCGCGCTGCCCACGATTAGGAGTACCAGGCCCGCCAGCGCGAACGCACGCTTGCCATGCAGCCAACCAACGCTGCGAACGATCAGCCGTGTTGGGGTTTTGGGTGGCATGTGCAGCCTCAGCGCTTCTGCCACCACTCCGGATAGGGTGGTAGCCCCTGGGGAAACGCGAGTTCACCGAGTTCGTGTAGTGCCCGCCGGTAGACCTGTCGTTTGAAGTGGATGACCTCGCGCACGGGCTCCCAAAACGTTGCCCAGCGCCACTCGGAAAATTCCGGCTGACTCGTGTGATCAAACCGCACGGGCGGCTCTTCGTGGCGACCGCGTAGCAGAAACCAACGCTGTTTTTGCCCCAGACACAGCGGCAACTGCTCGCGTCTGATGTATCGATCGGGCAGGCGATAACGCAGCCAGCGCTGCGTCACACCGACGATCTCGACATGCTCGCGCTCAAGACCGATTTCCTCACGCAACTCCCGATACATCGCCTGCTCGATCGTCTCGCCCGACTGGATGCCGCCTTGCGGGAACTGCCAGCCCTTACCACCCGCGCGACGACCGAGGAAGACGCGGCCATCGGTCTGCATCAGGACGATGCCGACATTGGCGCGAAAACCTTCGGCGTCGATCTCGTCCGTCATTCTCAGGCCCGGCGTTCCGTCAAAATCTTGCGTCCCTCGAGGTACTCGCGTCCACGCTGCATCAGCGCGGTGAAGGTCGCCTGATCGCGCGAGAGCACAGCGCGACGCAGCGACTCGACTGCCTGCGCGAGCGCCTCCAGCGACTCAGCGCCGTAGTCGTTGAGACTCTGGATTTCGAAGTAGAGCTCGGGGCTCTCCTGTGCCACACGCGTCGCCACATCGAGTTGCGCATCGAAGGTGGTGCTGGAGAGTTTCGCAAGCCGCGGCGCCGCCTCGCCGCTCTCAGCGAGCGCGGTGAAGAACGCAATGTTCAACGCATGCGAGAGCCCAAGCACATAGGCAATCAGACGGTCATGCTCGTCGAGCGTCATCACGGCCTGTTCGACCATCGTCGGCGCAAACAATTCCCGCGCGCTCGCCAGCGCCTCCGCGTGACCGAGATCGACAAAGATTACGTGCCGGCCCGATAGCAGTTCGGTGTCCGGACCGAACATCGGGTGCACGGAAGTCACTCGGCAACCGTGGGATTTCAGTGCCATCAAGCCGCCGCGCAAGGGCGACTTCAAGGAGCCCAGATCAAAAATCACCCCGGACGGACGACGCATGGCCAGATCGCGCAACACCTTGTCGGTGTAGCCGAGCGGTGTCGCCACGACGATGAAGTCCTGATCGAGCGCGTTCTGCGCGTAATCACCGACATCCAGGGTGCCGGCCGGGGCACCTGCCGGGTCGCTGACCTCGACCTCGAAGCCCTGGGAGTGGAGAAAATCACTAAACCAGCGACCGAGCTTGCCGGCACCGCCAATGACCAGAGCGCGCCGCCCACTGCCGTGGCCGAGTGCGGCCACACTCGAGCGTTCCTGAGTCGTGAGCGAACTACGAATCAGCATACGCATGAGCTCTTCGGCGATGCGCGGCGAGACCCCGTGCGCCTCAGCTCGCGCACGCGCGCCGAGGATCACTTCGCGCTCGCGGCCATAATCGCGAGTCGGGTAGCCCGTGGCGCGCTTCACCCGCGCGATCTCGGTGCTGGTGCGCTGTCGCTCGGCGATCAATTCGATGAGCCGAGTGTCGATGTCGTCGAGGTGGGCTCGGAGCTCGTCCAAGGTCGTCATGAGTCGATTCCGTCATTCGCGAACAAGGGTTACAACCCGATACTATAGACGCTCATTCCCCTCCCCTCTGCCGGAAAGCTGCCGCCATGCCCGTTCCCGTGCAATTCCTGCCCTCTCCCTTGCCGCACGAACCCCTCGCGACCGCCGCCGAATGGCTGGCGCTCGCCCGCCGACGCGCGGACCAACCGAACCCCAACGCCATGGTCGTTGCCAGTGTCGGCGAGGGCGGTTTGCCCTCGGCGCGCGTGGTGCTGTGCAAGGAAATCGTGGTCGATCCGGGTTACGTCTGCTTTTACACCAACTACGACTCGCGCAAGGGCCGCGAGATCGAGGCCCATCCGCGGGTGGCGATCGTGATGCATTGGGATCACCTCTACCGTCAGGTGCGGATCGAGGGGCAGGTGGTGCGGGCGCCGGCAGCGGAGAGCGATGCGTATTTCCGCACGCGGCCTTGGCAGCGCCGCGTAGGTGCCTGGGCGAGCGCGCAAAGCCAGCCAGTCGATTCGCGGCTCGAGTTGGAGCACGCGGTCGTGGAGACTGCCCGGCGCTTCGGTGTCCCCGTGCCAGGCCCGGAAGACGCGGCGGCGCCAGCGGGCACCGGCGACAACATTCCCCGCCCGCCACACTGGGGCGGCTATCACGTGTATGTCGATGCGGTTGAACTATGGATCGAGGGCGAGTCGCGCATTCATGACCGGGCGCGCTGGGTACGCTCGCTGCGGCCTAGCCCCCACGCGGGCACGCCGCCGATCGTTTTGGATGACTGGCGCTGCACCCGACTGCAGCCCTGAGGCCGGTCAGCCCCGCAAGGCTTCGAGCACGGCACCGTGCAATGAGGCGTTGCTGGCAAGCACGCTCGTCGTAGCAAGATCGACCGCCTTGCCCTCGAGATCCGTGAAGCATCCACCGGCCTCCTCGATAATCACCGTCAGCGCGGCAATGTCGAGGATGTTGACGTCCGACTCGATCACTACATCGAGTGCGCCACGCGCGAGCAGGTGGTAGTGCACGAAGTCACCGTAGCCACGGATGCGGCTCACGCGGGTGACGAGATCACCGAAGCGTGACCAGCGCGGCCCTGCCGCCAAGGTTTTCAGGTTGCCGGTGGAGACGATAGACGCATCGAGGGTTGCGGTTGGGCTGACACGAATGCGTGAGTCGTTGAGCCACGCGCCTGCGCCGCGCTCAGCCCAGGCCAATTCACCGTAGGCCGGCGCGCAGGAGACGCCGAGTACGAAGCGACCACCGCGAAGCAAGGCGATTTGCGTCGAGAAGAACGGGCACTCGCGCACGAACGACTTGGTGCCATCGATCGGATCCACGAGCCAGATGCTCTCCGCGTCCATCGCGTGCTGGCCGGTCTCCTCACCGAAAAAGCCGTAACTCGGAAAACGTTGTGAGAGTACTTCCTGAATGACTTGTTCCGCGCGCACGTCGGCCTCAGTCACCGGCGATTTATCGGCCTTGGTCACGACGGCGAGATTTTTCTGATACAGCGCTCGAATCACCGTCGCAGCGGCGTTGGCGGCATCGATGGCGGCTTGCAATTCAGCGGACGGCACGCATTCTCCCTCGGAGCATAACCAGCGGAGTGGTATCTTACCGCGCATGGGAAATCGGCTTAGCAAGATCTATACGCGCACAGGCGATGATGGCACCACCGGACTCGGCGATGGCACACGTGTGCCCAAAGACGCCGCCCGGGTAGAGGCTTACGGCACTGTCGATGAAGCAAACAGCACCATAGGTGTGGTGCTGGCCGTGCCGGGTCTGCCGGCCGCCGTGGCCGAATGCCTCACCCGCGTGCAACACGACCTGTTCGACCTTGGCGGCGAGCTGTGCGTCCCGGGCATGCAACTGATCGGCGAAGCACAGATCGATCGGCTCGAGAAAGAACTCGACGGCTTCAACGATCCGCTGCCACCACTCAAAGATTTCATTCTACCGGGCGGCGGTCCGGCCGCCGCGGCCTGCCATGTCGCCCGCACCGTGGTGCGGCGTGCCGAACGGCGCGTGTGGACTCTGGCCGCGAGCCTCGAGGGCGCTGAGACGCCGTTCAGCCCCCTGCCCGCCCGCTCCCTTAACCGC
>VEQP01000050.1 GCA_018883185.1 Nevskiaceae bacterium
CGACCGGGCCCGGGCCCCTTGATCCGCACCTCGAGGTTCTTCACGCCACACTCCTGGGCGGCGCGGCCCGCCTGCTCGGCGGCGATCTGCGCGGCGAAGGGCGTGCTCTTGCGAGAACCCTTGAAGCCGCTGCTGCCGGTCGACGCCCACGACAGCGCGTTGCCCTGCCGGTCGGTGATCGTGACGATCGTGTTGTTGAACGACGCGTGAATGTGCGCAATGCCGTCGAGCACGTTCTTGCGTGCCTTCTTCGGCTTTTTGGCGCCGGCGCCGGCGTTCGACTGTTGCTGCTTTTGTTCTGCCATGTGCTTGTGCCTGCTGATCTAGCTGGTGTGCGCGAAAACCATCAACCCTTACTTACCCGGGGGCGCGTTGAGCTTGACGGCCTGCTTGCGCGGGCCCTTTCGCGTGCGCGCGTTGGTGCGAGTGCGCTGACCGCGAACCGGCAGACCCTTACGGTGGCGCATGCCACGGTAGGTTCCGAGGTCCATCAGACGCTTGATGTTCATCGAGACTTCGCGACGCAGGTCGCCCTCGACGAGACCCTTGGCGATCTGCGCGCGCAGCGCATTCACCTCGGACTCGGTGAGGTCTTTGACCTTGGTCGTAGGATCGACGCCGGCTGCTTCGCAGACGACGCGCGAACGACTCCGACCCACACCGTAGATGTGAGTTAGACCGATGACAACGTGCTTGTTCATCGGGATATTGATTCCGGCGATACGTGCCATGTTTACTGCCCCGAAGCCGCAAAAAAGCGCGGCATTCTACTTAAATACCCTTGGTTCTCAACCCTGCCGCTGCTTGTGCCGCGGATCTTTGCAGATCACGTAGACGACGCCACGTCGCCGCACGATCTTGCAGTCCTTACAAATCTTTTTTACTGACGGACGAACTTTCATGAGCCTTACCCTTTAGTTCACTGCGGCGCGCCGCCGCGTCCATAGCCCATCAGATTGGCCTGCTTGAGCAGACCCGGATACTGGTGGGACATCAAATGCGCCTGCAGCTGAGCCATGAAATCCATGGCCACCACCACGACGATGAGCAGCGAAGTGCCGCCGAATACGAACGGCACTCCACCCTCGGAAATCATGAGTTCCGGAATGAGGCAGACGCCCGCAACATAAATCGCGCCCCAGAGCGTGAGCCGCGTGAGCACCTTGTCGATGTACTCGCCGGTCTGCTGCCCCGGACGGATACCCGGAATGAACGCGCCCGACTTCTTCAAGTTTTCGGAGGTCTCGCGCGCGTTGAACACGAGTGCCGTGTAGAAGAAGCAGAAGAAGATGATCAGCGTGGCGTAAAGCACGAGGTGCAGCGGCTGGCCATAGCCGAGCGCAGCGGCCACATTTTGCAGAATCTCGGCGGCGCGACCTTCGCCCGTACCGAAGAACTGCGCGATCGTCGCCGGGAAGAGCAACAGGCTCGAGGCGAAGATCGGCGGGATGACGCCCGACATGTTGAGCTTGAACGGCAGGTGACTGGTCTGGCCCGCCATCACGCGCCGACCGACCTGGCGCTTGGCGTAATGCACAGCGATGCGGCGTTGGGCGCGCTCGACGTAGACGCAAATTGCCGTCACACCCAGCACCAGCACGATGAGCAGGAGAACAAACAAGCCCGACATCTCGCCCGTATTGACGGACTCAACCGTACGACCCACCGCGCCCGGCAAGCCGGCCACGATGCCCGCGAGAATGATCATGGAAATACCGTTGCCAATGCCGCGCTCGGTGACTTGCTCGCCGAGCCACATCAGGAACATCGTTCCGGTCGTCATCGTCACGGTGGCAATGAAGAGGAACGACCAACCCGACGCCACGGTCATGCCGCCGTTCTGCAGTGCCACGGCAGCACCGAGCGACTGGAACGCACCAAGCACAACAGTGAAATAGCGCGTGATCTGCGTGAGCTTGCGACGACCCGACTCGCCTTCCTTGCGGTACTCCTCCCACGGCGGATACACCATGGAGACCATCTGCACGATGATCGAGGCAGAGATATAGGGCATCACACCCATCGCGAAGATCGACAGCCGCTCCATCGCACCGCCCGAGAACATGTTGGCGATGCCGAGCAGCGTGCCTGCATTCTGCTCGAAGAAGCGTGACACCTCGGCCGGGTCGATACCCGGAACCGGGATGAACGTACCAATGCGGTAGACGATCAACGCACCGAACAGGAACAGCAGGCGCGAGCGCACTTCGCCGAAACGCGTTGCGTCTGCGAGAGTTGCTGCCGGATTGCCGATGCCTGTTGCCACGATGGTCCTGTGATCCTTAGTAGAGGCTTAGGCCTCGATGCGGCCGCCGGCAGCTTCGATAGCGGCGCGAGCGCCCTTGGTGGCACCGACGCCCTTGAGCGTCACGGCCTTTTCGATCTTGCCGGACAACACCACCTTGGCGACTTCCGTCTGCGCGGGTACGACGTTGGCGGCCTTCAGCGCCGCGAGATCGATGATCTCGGAAGCGACTTTGGCCAGTTCGTCGAGGCGCACTTCAGCGCGCGTCGCCTTGATGGCCGAGCGGAAGCCGACCTTCGGCATGCGGCGCTGCAGCGGCATCTGACCGCCTTCGAAGCCGACCTTGTGGTATCCGCCCTTGCGAGCACGCTGGCCCTTGACGCCACGACCGCTGGTCTTGCCTTGGCCGGCGGACGCGCCGCGACCGACGCGCAGGCGCGGACGCTTGGAGCCCGGGGCAGGTTTGAGGGTGTTGATCAACATCGGTGTTCTCCTTAAGCCTTCAGCAGTCAGCCTTCAGCAGTTAGCCTTCGGCGACTGCCAGCAGGTGACGCGCCGTGCGGATCAAGCCGCGATTCTCCGGCGTGTCGGCCACGGTGACCGTCTGATGCCGCTTGCGCAGCCCGAGTCCGCGGACCGACTGCGCGATATTCGCGAGCTGGCCGTGAACGCTCTTCTTCAATGTGACTTTCAGTTGCTTGGCCGCCATGACCTTCAACCCATGATCTCGTCGAGGGACTTGCCGCGCTTGGCAGCGATCTCTTCCGGCGAACGCACCGAAGCGAGGGCCTTGACCGTGGCACGCACCACGTTGATCGCGTTGCGCGAGCCGTAGCTCTTGGCGAGCACGTTGCGCACGCCCGCGCACTCGAGCACGGCACGCATACCGCCACCCGCGATGACGCCGGTACCGTCGGAGGCGGGCTGCATCAGTACGCGGGTCGCACCGTGGGAGCCCTTCACCGAGTAGTGCAGCGTCTCGTTACGCAACGATACGTTGACCATGTTCTTGCGCGCCGCCGCCATAGCCTTCGAGATGGCGACCGGCACTTCGCGAGCCTTGCCAAAGCCGAAGCCCACACGCCCTGCGCCGTCACCGACCACAGTCAGTGCGGTGAAGCCGAACTGACGGCCACCCTTGACGGTCTTCGAGGTGCGGTTGACTGCGACCAGTTTTTCGAGGTACTCGTCGGTCGCCTGGGATCTTTCGACACGTGCCATAGAGTTGTCCTGCCTTAAAACTCGAGACCAGCTTCACGCGCGGCTTCCGCCAACGCCTTGATGCGGCCGTGATACATGAACCCGGCGCGATCGAACGCCACTCGGGTGACGCCGGCGGCCTTGGCCCGCTCGGCAATTGCGCGGCCCACTGCCTTGGCGGCTTCGATGTTGCCCGTGCCTTCGAGACCGTTCGCCACGGCATCCTGCACGGTCGAGGCAGCGGCCAGCACCTTGGCGCCCGCGGCATCGAACACCTGCGCGTACATGTGGCGCGGCGTGCGATGCACGGTGAGACGCGGCTGGCCGAGCTCGCGGATCTTCGCCCGGCCACGCACGGCACGTCGCTGACGACGCTGTTTCTTGGTGATCTGCATAATTCGATCCTCGTTGCGCGCCTGCGGTTACTTCTTCTTGCCTTCTTTGAGCGTGATCTGCTCGCCTGCGTAACGCACGCCCTTGCCCTTGTAGGGCTCAGGCGGGCGCAGGTCGCGGATCTCGGCGGCAATCTGCCCGACGCGCTGCTTGTCGATACCCTTGATGACGATCTCGGTCTGGCTCGGCGCCTCGACACTCACGCCTTCCGGCATATCGACCGCAATCGGATGCGAAAAGCCGAGCGTCAGATTGAGCGTCTTGCCCGCCACAGCGGCACGATAGCCGACGCCCACGAGCTCGAGTTTGCGCTCATAACCCTTGGTGATACCGGTGACGATGTTGGCGAGGTGCGCGCGCGTCGCTCCCGCTTGGGTGCGGTTGCTGGCGTCGTACTGCAACTCGAGCTGCTTGTCGCCCTGCACGACCTTCACGCCACCCTGCAACGGCACGCTGAGAGTGCCCTTCGCGCCCTTCAGCGTCACGGCCTCTCCGGTGATGGTCACCGTCACGCCTTGCGGCAGCGGAACCGGCTGTTTTGCTACACGACTCATATTCGATTCCTCGGGCTCCGTTTCCTCAGGCCACGATGCAGAGCACTTCGCCGCCCTGTCCAATCGCGCGGGCCTGCTTGTCGGTCATGACGCCCTTCGGCGTTGACACGATCACGGTGCCCATACCACCCAGCACCTTGGGCAGCTCATCCTTACCGCGGTAGATGCGCAGACCCGGGCGCGATACGCGCTCGAGGCGATCGATCACCGGACGGCCTTCGAAATATTTGAGGGCGATGGTCATGGTGCTCTTGCCACCATCCGCAGCAATGCGGAAATCGGCGACGTAGCCCTCGTCCTTCAACACTTTGACGACAGCCTGCTTGAGGCGCGAACAGCCGACGCTCACTTCGCTCTTGCGAGCCATTTGGGCGTTGCGGATGCGGGTCAGCAGGTCGGCAATGGGATCAGTCATGCTCATATCGCGCGCGCTCCTACCAGCTCGCCTTCGACACGCCGGGCAACTCGCCCCGGTTCACGGTCTCGCGAATCTTCACTCGGGAAATGCCGAACTTGCGGTAGACACCGCGAGGCCGGCCGGTGATTGCACAACGACGACGACCCCGACTTGGGCTCGCATCGCGCGGCATCTTCTGCAGTGCAGCAGTGGCGGCAGCCCGCTCCTCCGGCGACGAACGCGGACTGCGGATCGCCTCCTTGAGCTTGGCGCGCTTGGCGGCATATTTCTTGACGGTTTCGGCGCGACGCTTCTCGCGCTCCACCATGCTCGTTTTGGCCATGTGTGCTTGCTGCCCTGTTACTTGCGGAAGGGAAACTGGAAGGCTTCGAGCAGAGCCCGGCCCGCCTTGTCGTCCCTTGCCGTGGTGGTGATGGTGATGTCCATTCCCCGGAGCTGGTCGATCTGGTCGTACTGGATCTCCGGGAAGATGATTTGTTCCTTGACGCCCATGTTGTAGTTGCCACGCCCGTCGAAGGAGCGCGGTGATACGCCACGAAAGTCGCGGATACGCGGCATCGCAACGCTGATCAGACGATCGAGGAACTCGTACATGCGCGGGCCACGCAGCGTGACTTTGCAGCCAATGGCGAGACCTTCGCGCAACTTGAACGAGGCGATTGACTTGCGCGACTGGCAGAGCACCGGCTTCTGCCCGGTGATCTTCGCCAGATCACCCGCCGCGGCGTCGATGATCTTCTTGTCGGCGACCGCCTCGCCCACGCCCATGTTCACCGTGATCTTGACGATCTTCGGCACTTCCATCGCGTTGGTGATACCAAGCTCCTTGCGGAGCTGGGGGATGACCTTCTCGCGGTAATATTCTTGCAGCCTTGCCATGCTGGTTGACCCGTGTGACCGACGCTTACGCGTCGATCATCTCTCCGTTGGACTTGAAGTAACGCACGCGCTTGCCATCCGCCAGGCTCTTGATGCCGATGCGATCGGCCTTCTGAGTGGCGGGGTTGAACAGCGCGACCTTCGACACATGCAGCGGTGCCTCCTTCTCGAGGATGCCGCCGGCCTTGTTCATCTGCGGGTTGCCCCGGGTGTGACGCTTGACGCGGTTGATGTTCTCGACGAGCACCATGTCGTCCTCGAGAACGCCGATCACAGCACCCTTGCGACCCTTGTCGCGGCCCGCGATCACGATGACGTTGTCACCCTTGCGAATCTTTCTCATGGCGATGACCTCAGAGCACTTCGGGTGCGAGCGAGATGATCTTCATGAACTGCGCCGTGCGCAGCTCGCGCGTGACGGGTCCGAAGATGCGGGTGCCGATCGGCTCGAGCTTGTTGGTCAAGAGCACGGCGGCATTGCCGTCGAACTTGATGAGCGAGCCGTCCGGACGACGCACACCACGACGGGTGCGCACGACTACTGCGTCGTACACCTCGCCCTTCTTGACCTTGCCGCGCGGGATCGCGTCCTTGATGCTGACCTTGATCAGATCGCCGACGGCCGCGTAACGGCGACGGGTACCACCCATCACCTTGATGCACATGAGGGTCTTCGCACCGCTGTTGTCAGCGGCGTTGAGCAGTGATTGCAGCTGGATCACGACGCACGCTCCACGACGGACACGAGCCGCCAGTTCTTCGAGCGCGACAGCGGACGACACTCGGCGATCGTCACCGTGTCACCTTCGCGCGACTCGTTGGCTTCGTCGTGCGCCAGCAACTTGGTGGTGCGGCGGATGTACTTGCCGTAGCGCGGATGCTTGACCAGGCGCTCGATCTCGACCGCGATGGTCTTGTTCATCTTGTTGCTGACAACACGCCCAGTGAGCGTGCGCAGGGTTTTGTTGACTGTCTCGGTCATCTGTTACTTCCCCGACGTCTTGGCAGCCGACGCCTTCTCGGCAAGCACGGTCTTCAATCGCGCGATGTCTTTGCGGACCCGACCGAAGTCATGCGGCTTTACGGCCTGACCGGTCGCCCGCTGCATGCGCAGCGAGAACTGCTCGCGACGCAGTTTCAGCAGTTCGTCACTGAGTTCGTTGGCGGCCTTGCCGCGCAATTCCTTGGCGTTCATGTCAGCGCACCTGCCGCTTTACGAAGGAGGTCGTGACCGACAGCTTCGCGCCGGCAAGCCGGAACGCTTCGCGAGCGGTCTTCTCGTCCACCCCTTCCATTTCAAAAAGAACCTTGCCCGGCTTCACCTTGGCCACCCAATACTCGACGTTGCCCTTGCCCGAGCCCATGCGGACTTCGAGCGGCTTCTTCGAGACGGGCACGTCCGGGAAGACGCGGATCCAGATCTGACCACCACGCTTGACGTGACGGGCCATCGCACGACGTGCGGCTTCGATCTCGCGCGCCGTCATGCGCGCACGCTCGGTGGCCTTCAGGCCGAAATCGCCGAACGCGACGCTGTTGCCGCGCTGCGCGAGGCCGGCGTTGTCGCCCTTGAACTGCTTGCGATACTTGGTTCGCTTCGGTTGCATCATGGCTGCAATTCCTCAGGCTTAGACCGCAGGAGCCGCAACAGCGGTCTCTGCAGCAGCAGGAGCGGCCTCCGCTTCGGGGGCTGCCTTGGCGAGGTCTTCCTTCTCGAACACTTCGCCCTTGAAGATCCACACCTTGACGCCGATCACGCCGTAGGTCGTGCGCGCCTCGCTAAAGCCGTAGTCGATGTCGGCACGGAAGGTGTGCAGCGGAATGCGACCCTCGCGCGACCACTCGGTGCGTGCGATCTCGGCGCCGTTAAGGCGACCCGACAGACGCACCTTGATGCCGAGCGCACCGCTGCGCATGGTGCTCATCACCGCGCGCTTCATAGCGCGACGGAACATCACACGCTTTTCGATCTGCTGCGCAATGCCATCGGCCACGAGCTGCGCATCAAGCTCCGGCTTGCGGATCTCGGCGATGTTCAGGCGAATGTCGCCGACCGGACGACCGACAAGCGCGGCGGTTTCGGCGCGCAGCTTCTCAATGTCCTCACCCTTCTTACCGATGACGATGCCGGGGCGAGCCGTCTGAATCGTGATGTTGACCTTGTTGGCGGCCCGCTCAATCTGGATGCGCGACACCGAGGCCTCGGCGAGCTTCTTGCGCAGGAACTCGCGAACACGGAAGTCCGTGTGCACGTGCAGCGGGAATTGCTTCTTGCCGGCATACCACTTCGAGGACCACTCGCGGGTGATGCCGAGTCGAATACCGATCGGATTAACTTTCTGGCCCATGGATCAGTCCTTCCTGCCGTCGCTGACCACGACGGTGATGTGGCTGTTGCGCTTGACGACACCGGTTCCGCGACCCTTGGCGCGCGCCGCGAAGCGCTTCAGCACCGGGGCTGCGTCGACCATGATGCGATGCACCTTGAGTTCGTCGATGTCCGCGCCGTTGTTGTTCTCGGCGTTGGCAATGGCCGACTCGAGTACCTTGAGGACAATTTCGGCGCCCTTCTTCGGCATGAAACGCAGCGTCGCGAGCGCATTGCCCACGGGCTTGCCACGCACCACGTCGGCAACGAGGCGGCACTTTTGCGGCGAGATGCGCGCGTATTTGAGTTTTGCGGTGACTTCCATTTGATGCTCCGCTCCGGCCTCAGGCCGCGACCTTCTTGTCGCCCGAGTGACCCTTGTAGGTCCGGGTGGGCGCGAACTCGCCAAGCTTGTGGCCGACCATGTTTTCGGACACGAGCACGGGGATATGCTGCTTGCCGTTGTGCACGGCAATGGTCAGACCCACCATCTCGGGCACCACCATCGAACGACGCGACCAGGTCTTGATCGGCTTGCGATCGTTTTTGGCGGCGGCGACCTGCACTTTCTTGGCGAGGTGCAGATCTACGAACGGACCTTTCTTCAGTGAACGAGGCACTTTTGACTCCTGACCTTACGAGGCCGCTCAGCGGACCTTGTTCTGCCGACGCTGCACGATCATGTGATTCGTGCGCTTGTTGGTACGGGTCTTCTTGCCCTTGGTGTTCCAACCCCAGGGCGAAACGGGGTGCGGGTTACCCTGACCGGACTTGCCTTCACCACCACCGTGGGGGTGATCGACCGGGTTCATAGCCAGACCACGCACCGTGGGGCGAATGCCGAGCCAACGCTTCGCACCGGCCTTGCCGTAGCTGCGCAGGTTGTGCTCGTCGTTGCTCATCTCACCGATGGTGGCGCGGCAGTCGATGTGCACCTTGCGGGTCTCGCCCGACTTCAAACGAATGTAGGCATAGATGCCTTCACGCGCGGTGTACTGCACCGAACTGCCGGCGCTGCGCGCCAGCTGACCGCCCTTACCGGGCTTCAGCTCGACGTTGTGAACGGTGGAACCTACCGGAATGTGACGCAGCTGCATGGCGTTACCCGGCTTGATGGGCGAATCGGCGCCCGAGCGGATTTCGTCACCCGGTACCACGCCCTTCGGGGCGAGGATGTAGCGACGATCGCCGTCCATGTACTTGACGAGCGCGATGTGGCCGGTGCGGTTCGGGTCGTGCTCGATGCGCTCGACGATGCCCTTCACGCCGTCTTTGTCACGCTTGAGGTCGATGATGCGGTACTTCTGCCGCGAACCACCGCCCTTGTGACGGGTGGTGATGCGACCGAAGTTGTTGCGACCACCGGTCTTCGCCTGACGCGTGGTCAGCGACTCGAGCGGACCGCCCTTCCACAGGTGCGATTTGTCGACCTTGACGGCGAACCGGCTGCCCGGCGACGTCGGCTTCATTTTGACGAGTGCCATCAGGCTTTCCTCGATTCGTAGTCGATGGTCTGGCCCGGTGCGAGACGCACGTAAGCCTTCTTCCAATCCTGCGTGCGACCCGGCGTCTTGCCGAAGCGGCGGGTCTTACCCGGCTCGTTGACCACCTGTACGTCGCTGACCTTGACCGAGAACATCAGCTCCACCGCCGCCTTGATGTCAGGCTTGCTGGCGTCGCGACGAACGCGGAACACGTACTGATTGGCATTCTGCATGGCCAGCGCAGTCTTCTCGGTGACATGCGGCGCCAAGAGCACGCTGATCAAACGCTCGGTGCTGAGCGTGGACACTTCGTGACGGGCAGCGGTCATTGCAGTCGCTCCTCGATGAGCTTCACGGCGCCAACGGTCATGAGCACCTTGTCGCAGCTCGCCAGGGCGAGCGGGTTGAGTGCGGTGACCGGCAACACCTCGACGTGCGGCAGGTTGCGGGCCGCCAGAAAGAGCTTCTCGTCGAGCGCCTCAACCACGATCAGCACGTTGGTGAGTTCCAACTGCTTGAGTTGGGCTGCGAGCAGGCGGGTCTTCGGCGCCTCGAGGTCGATGCCGCTCGTGACCACGAGACGATCCTGACGCAGGAGCTCCGAGAGGATCGAGCGCAGCGCGCCGCGGTACATCTTGCGATTGACCTTCTGCGCGAAGCTGCGCGGCTTGGCCGCGAACGCGCGACCACCGCCAACCCAAATCGGGCTGCGGCTGGAACCGGCGCGGGCCTGACCCGTGCCCTTCTGGCTCCACGGCTTCTTGCCACCGCCACGCACCTCGGCCTTGGTCAGCTGCGCCTTGGTGCCCGCGCGACCGGCATTGCGGTAGGCGGTGACAACCTGGTGCACCAGGGCTTCGTTGTACTCGTGGCCGAATGCGGCCTCGGACAATTGCAGCTCATTTGAGCCGCCGACAATCTTGATCTTCATGATCTATGGGCTCCCGATCACTTCTTGGCCGCGGCCTTGGTGCCGGCGGCCTTGGTCGGGACGATCCGCTTGCGCTTGGCAAGGCGGGCCGCCTTCAGCGAGGGACGCACGACGACCTGACCACCCTCGGCCCCCGGCACGGCGCCGCGGATGAGGAGCAGGTTACGCTCGGCGTCGATCTCGACGACCTTGAGGTTTTCCGTGGTACGGCGGGCGACACCCATGTGGCCCGACATGCGCTTACCCTGGAACACACGGCCCGGGGTCTGACGCTGACCGATAGAGCCCGGCGTGCGGTGCGATACCGAGACACCGTGGGTCGCGTGGTGACCGCCGAAGTTGTGGCGCTTCATCGTGCCCGCGAAACCCTTACCGATGGTCGTGCCGGTGACATCGACGATCTGACCGACCTGGAACAGGTCCGCCTTGATTTCGGCACCCACCTGCAGCTCCTCGCCCTCCTTGTCGGCAAGGCGAAACTCAACGAGCGCCTTGCCCGGGGCCGTGCCGGCCTTGGCGTAGTGTCCGGCGGCTGCCTTGCTGAGCAGCTGCGGACGACGAGCTCCATAGGTGACCTGAACGGCGCGATAGCCGTCCTTCTCACTGGTTTTGACCTGCGTGACGCGGTTCGGCAGAACCTCGACCACGGTAACGGGGATGGACTCACCCGCATCCGTGAACACGCGCGTCATGCCGCACTTGCGGCCGACTAGACCGATTGCCATGTACGTATCTCTCCTGTGCCCACTGCGATTGGTGAGCACAAAAAAACTACTGGGTTGAGGGAGACAACAAGAGGCTCCGCGACGGGTTGTCCCGGAGTATCTCGAGTGGTCTTGGCGGCAAACCCGCCAACCTCGCCCGATTCCGCCGATATTCAGCGGCCCACCTCGGAATGCCCGAGGTCAAAAAGGGCGCGCAGTGTAAGCGGCCACCGCGCCGGTTGCAAGCACCTTTTTGGGATGCCGCAACCTGCGCGGTCGCCTTCAGTCAGTTCAACTTGATTTGCACATCCACGCCGGCCGGCAATTCGAGGCGCATCAGCGCATCGACGGTCTTGTCGGTCGGGTTGAGGATGTCCATCAGACGCTTGTGCGTCCGCAACTCGAGCTGGTCACGTGCGTCCTTGTCACCGTGCGGGCTGACCAGAAGCGTGAAGCGCTCCATCTTGGTCGGCAGCGGTACGGGGCCACGCACGGTGGCACCCGTGCGCTTCGCCGTCTCGACGATTTCGCGCGCGGAAGTGTCGATCAGGCGATGGTCGAAAGCCTTCAGCCTGATGCGGATATTCTGGTTGGCCATTGTATTTTTTGCCTTAAGCTCGAACGTTTATTTGAGGATCTTCGCGACGACGCCTGCGCCGACGGTGCGACCGCCCTCGCGGATCGCAAAGCGCAGACCATCTTCCATCGCGATCGGGGCAATCAGCTCCACCGTCATCTTGATGTTGTCTCCAGGCATCA
>VEQP01000069.1 GCA_018883185.1 Nevskiaceae bacterium
TGAGCGGCACACCACCTGCGCAGGCGATCATTAAGGGCTGGCGAAACGCGTGGGCCGTTTCCCTTCCCGCCTGCGGTCTTCGATGGAACCCGGCACCTCACGGCGCCGGACCCGCATCAATCAAAAAAATTCCGCTGTCGTTCGGTCAGAGACCGAGCGACGACTGATCGACCTGCACGCCCGGACCCATGGTCGAGGACAACGTGACCCGCTTGAGGAACACGCCCTTCGAGGTCGCAGGCTTCGCCTTCTGCAGATCTGCGAGCAGCGCCAGCAGATTTTCCTTCAGCTGGTTCGACTCGAAGCTCGCCTTGCCGATGGTGCAGTGCACGATGCCGGCCTTATCGACGCGATAGCGGACCTGGCCACTCTTCGCGTTCTTCACGGCGCCGGCGACATCCGGGCTCACCGTGCCGACCTTGGGGTTCGGCATCAGGCCACGAGGACCGAGAATCTGACCGAGCTGGCCGACCACACGCATCGCATCAGGGCTCGCGATCACGACGTCAAAGTCGATCTGACCGGCCTTGACCTTCTCGGCGAGATCTTCGAGACCGACCACGTCGGCACCGGCGGCTTTGGCAGCCTCCTGACCCCGTGCCGAGGTGAACACGGCCACACGCACCGTCTTGCCGATACCGTTCGGCATCACGGTGGAGCCGCGGACCTGCTGGTCGGACTTCGAAGCGTCGATGCCGAGGTTGATGGCGGCGTCGACCGATTCGTTGAACTTGGCTTTGGCGAAATTCTTCACGAGCTGCAGCGCAGCGTCGATCGGATACTGTTTGCCCGGCGGCAATGCGTCCTTCCAGGGCTTCATACGCTTGGGTGTTGCGGGCATGGTCAGACTCCTTCCACATCGACGCCCATCGAACGGGCGCTGCCGGCAATCGTGCGCACTGCCGCATCGAGGTCGGCAGCCGTCAGATCCGGGGTCTTGGTCTTGGCGATTTCCTCGAGCTGGGCGCGAGTGATCTTGCCCACCTTCGCCGTGTTCGGCGTGCCGCTACCCTTCTCGATGCCGATGGCCTTGCGGATCAGTACCGCGGCCGGCGGCGTCTTCATGATGAAGGTGAAGCTGCGGTCGGCGTACACGGTGATTACCACCGGAATCGGCAGACCTTTTTCGAGTTTCTGCGTGGCAGCGTTGAACTGCTTGCAGAACTCCATGATGTTGACGCCCTGCTGACCCAATGCCGGGCCGATGGGCGGGGAAGGGTTCGCCGAGCCTGCAGGCACCTGCAGCTTGACGTAGCCTTGGACTTTCTTGGCCATCGTTGTCTCTCCTGGGTACCAACGTCCGGCACCATGCCGAACTCCCCATGCGCTTCCTTGCCGTTGACGTCACGCGATCCGTCGCGCGACGCTTAACCGACCCGAGCTGTCAGGCTCAGGCCTTCTCCACCTGCGAGAAGTCGAGTTCGACGGGCGTCGAGCGCCCGAGGATCTGCACCGCCACCTGCAGGCGGTTCTTCTCGTAATTCACGTTCTCCACCACGCCGCTGAAATCGTTGAAGGGACCATCGGTCACCCGCACGACCTCGCCCGGCTCGAAAATGACCTTCGGACGCGGCTTTTCCACGCCCTCTTCGACGCGGCGCAGGATCTGGTTCGCTTCGCGATCGCTGATCGGCGCCGGCTTTTCTTTGGTGCCGCCGATGAAGCCGAGCACCTTGGGCACTTCGTGCACCAAGTGCCAGGTATCCTCATCCATCTCCATCTGCACGAGCACATAGCCCGGGTAGAACTTGCGCTCGCTCTTGCGCTTCTGACCGTCGCGCATCTCGACCACTTCTTCAGTGGGCACGAGGATCTCGCCGAACTTTGCGTCGAGACCGGCGCGCTTGATGCGCTCTTTCAGCCCTTCGGCAACGCGATGCTCGAAGTTCGAATACGCGTGTACGACGTACCAACGCATCGCCATGTTCAGCCTCCGCTGCTCTGTCCGCCAAGGATCGACCCGGTCGCCCACGCGAGCAGGGAATCGATGCCCCAGAAGAACAGCGCCATGATGATCACGAACACGAACACCACTACGGTCATCGTGCCGGTCTCCTGGCGGGTAGGCCAGAACACCTTGTAGAGCTCGATGCGCGCATCGAGCACGAACTTGCCGAAGTCACGCCCGTAGCGGGACACCGCGAACACCAGCGCACCGACCAGCAATGCACCCGCGAACACGGTCCAGCGCACCCACTCGGGTTGATCACCCTTCAGGATGTAAAACGCAGCCACACCCGCGGTGGCGATAAGAATCGCCGCCCACAACTTGGCTTTGTCGACGCCCGTGACGCCTTCCTGTCCGACGACTTCGTTCATTCCTGCCGTGATCCTGAGTGACCCGAGATGGCAGGCCAGGAGGGAATCGAACCCCCAACCTGCGGTTTTGGAGACCGCCGCTCTGCCAATTGAGCTACTGGCCTGTCGTTGCTTGCCTGTGTCCTTCGACTATTGCTGGGGCTATTACTTCAGGATCTTCGCGACGACGCCTGCGCCGACGGTGCGACCGCCCTCGCGGATCGCAAAGCGCAGACCATCTTCCATCGCGATCGGGGCAATCAGCTCCACCGTCATCTTGATGTTGTCTCCAGGCATCA
>VEQP01000006.1 GCA_018883185.1 Nevskiaceae bacterium
GTCGTGTAGCGAATGGACTACTGCATCAGGACTCCGGCACGGCACGGTGAGATCTTTCCGCGTACACATGCATGTACACATCAGCCCCCGCCGCGCTGAACCCCAGCAACCACGCGGCTTTCCAGCGATCTTGCAGTTCTGCATCGGAAAATAAGCGCGGATCCGGCCGCACGTGGGTGACGTGAGTCGCGGCTGAGTTCACGTCGACACTAAGTCAACGAGTTGACTGCGGAGACCGCCCAGTTTAGGTGCTTGGGTAAGTCGCCAATATGTTGCCCGACTTGGTCCTTCGCGAGATCAACGACTTTCCCCGCGCTTCTCAATTTGACCTCGTCGAAGACGGCGCGCATGACTTCCTTAAAAGTTTTCTGCGTCTTGCTGAGGCGCTGTTTGTTGATCGCTTTTAGTAAGCTCTCTCGCTCTTCATCTGGAAGAACGCGTTCCAAAAGACCGATGACGGCATCGCTTGGAGCGTGGATGACCTCGGAATTTCCCGGATTACTGACACCAAAACTCTGTCCGGCTTTAAGTTCTGCGAGCAGTGCATCACGTCCAAGGACGTCTTCGACGACGAGCGTGACTAAATCGGTTTCGCCGTCGTAACTGCTTGTCTTGAGTGCCTCACGCAAATGCTTGCTCGCGAGTTCGGGCAAGTCTTCGGCGTAACGATACATCGCCTCCTGTCGCAAGACCTTGATGCGTGAAGCCGGCGCACGAAGGAGCAAACCTGCTTCGTGATTGCTCAGGGAACCAATAGTCGAATGTTGTTCAAGCAAAAATAGAAGGAGTGCATCCACTTCCCGCTTGCTCATGGCCCCCAAGCCGCGTGCCTGGACTTTATCGACAAGAGCATTTCCCAAGTCAGCGGCCCGAAGACCTGGCACCTTTCGACTCATGGCCCCCTCCTGTGTACTCGACAGCCCCTCAATAGCCGGACACCATCCAATACCATCGTCGATGATCTTTCGGTCGTTGACCCATCATATCCAGTCGAACAAAAAAGTGGACACCGTGCAGGAGATTTCCTGCTGAGACTTCGCCGCAATCAAATTGCCTGCTGCTCAGTTCAGGCTGGAGCTGGGCAGCGTCGCCGCGCGGCATGTACACGCCCGCGTAATCAGAAAGTCAGCGCGTTTACTCCGGTCTGCCCGAACCACGCTTCACTGCGACGAACATCAGGCTCGCGAGCCCGAAAACTACGGCGAGGCCTGCGCTATTGCGCAGTGCATTCGCGTAGCCAATCGTTGCGACGTCTACAAACCAGTAGGGATAGACGCCCGTCATCTCGCCGCGCGCGGCGATGTAGACGAGATAGGCGGCCGGGTAAGCGCCTACACGCCACGCATCACTCCACTGCAGTGCATCGCGCGGCACCACTCGCCACCAAAACACCGCGAACACCGCAGGCACCACGTAGTGATGGATCAGATTGGTGAGTGCCGGCAGTCCGGTCGGCTGGTAGGTCTTGCTGAGCAGCAGATGGAAAACGATCCCGACCATCACGATGGACATCGCTGCTGCCGTCACCACCCAGGGTTGTCGCCAGAACTCGAGGCTCGGTGTGCTGCGTGCGCAGGCCGTCGCCACCAGCGCGCAAAACGCATTGGTGAGGATGGTGAAATAGCCCGCGTACATGAATACCCCGTAGGCCGCGCTATGACCCAGTTCCTGCTGCGTGCGGATGCTGAGATAACACTGCAGCACGAGAGCCGTCCAACCGATGACCGCAAGCCCTCTAGCCAGTTGCAGGTTGATCCTTGAGCCGTGCACGGCGCTGCGCTACCAGTAGTGCTGCCACTTCGCCCGCTTGACGAAGTGCTGGAAAGCCTCGCGTTTATCTTTGGGTAGATAATCGGCGTAACCGTTTGGCGGATAGCGCTCGACATACTGATCGAGCACCGGTTTGTACAGACTGAGGTGCAGATCCGGAATGCGGTGTTTGGCGCGGAACTCCGCCATCGGCAGCAGCGAGGATTCGCGGCATTCGAACGGCCCCGCCTTGGCGAGCACCACGCCGCGTGGCCCAAAGATCGACGAGCGACCCGGGCCGCCGTAGCCTGCGTCTTCAAAGAATCCGGGGTTGCGCTCCTGTGTGGCCACCGAATTGTTGGCGATCAGCGTGTAGAGGCTGTTGTGGTACGAAGTCAGGCGCATGTCGTCCCACTCGAAGCCGCCCGTCGCGACACGGCAGATGATTTCCGCGCCTTTGAATGCCATGCAGCGAAACAACTCCGGCTCGAACTGCACGGCCGACATGGCGATGTTGCCGATATCGGTGCGCTCCACCGGAATCACGGCATCGATGCCGTACATTTCGACGAACCGGTCGTAGACGTCGTAGATCACCGAGGTGTACTGCTCGGCGCCCGGGAACATGCCGCGCACGTTGCGTTGCTTCCAGTGCGACACCACGCTGCCATCAGGTTTGCACATGACCATGAGGTGCAGGATGTGTCCTGGCCAGTTGACTGGATCTTTGGCGTAGGTGCCGAAGACGATGTAGCACTTGTATTGCTGGGCTTTCTTAGCCACCTCGGCGACTTCCGGCCCCGGCACTTCGATCGCGAGGTTGTAGTGCTGCTCGCGTGTCCAGTTGGTGAAGCCGGTGATCGGAAACTCGTGAAACAGCAGCAGGTCACAGCGTCCACCGAAACCCTGCGCCATGTCGATGCACTCGAGAAAGTAGTCGAGATTGCGACGCAGGCCGGGCGCTGGGTCGGCACCATCGACGCCCACAACTCGGGTTTGCACCACGGCGGCGTGCACCATCGGCGATCGCAGTTCGACAGTCGGGTAAGTGCCGTCGGCACGAACCATCTCCGGGGCGTTGCTCATGCGCTGAGTCCTCCGAGTCGTACGAGTTGTTTGCCGAGATTCGCACCGCGCAGCAAGCCGATGAACGCGTCAGGGGCTGATCGCAGGCCCTCGGCAATGGTTTCGCGGTACTTGAGTTTGCCTTCGGCGAGCCAACCCGCGAGCTCCGTCACCGCTTGCCGGTGATGATCTTTGAAGTCGAACACGATGAAGCCTTGGATCTTGATGCGGTTGACCAGCACGGAGCGGAAGTTGCGCAGGCCGTAGGGCTCGGCCGCGTTGTATTGCGAGATCAGCCCGCAGACGGGAAGCCGGGAGAACGGATTCATGCGCGCGAGCATGGTGTCCAGGATATCCCCGCCCACATTGTCAAAGTAAACATCGATCCCGTTCGGTGTGGCGGCTTTCAGATCTTCACGCAATCGACCCGCTTTGTAGTCGATGCAGGCATCGAAGCCGAGGTCTTCGAGCACATGCCGACATTTGTCAGCACCGCCGGCGATACCGACGACCCGGCAACCCTTCAGTTTGGCGATCTGCCCCACCACGCTGCCAACGGCACCGGCGGCGGCCGAGACCACCACAGTTTCCCCGGCTTTGGGCGCGCCGATCAGCATCAAGCCGCACCAGGCGGTGACGCCCGGCATGCCGCAGACTGACAACTGTGCTGCCGCCGGGATTCCAGGCAGCAATTTGCGCAGACCCGTGCCGGTCGAGGTCGGCATCGATTGCCACCCCAGATCGCCCGCCACCCGATCACCCACTGCGAAGTCGGAGTGGCGTGACTCGACGACCTCGCCCACCACCTCACCGCACATCACGGCGCCGAGTTCCACGGGCTTCACGTACGACTTGCCATCGTTCATGCGGCCGCGCATGTAGGGGTCTAGGGACAACCATTCGCCACGAATGCGCAGTTCGCCGTCGGCGAGTGGTGCGAGCGGCTCCTCGACGATGCGGAAGTCCTCGGGGACGGGCTCGCCGACGGGGCGACGGGCAAGCAGGATACGGGTGTTTTGCATGGCGGCCTTCCGGAGGGTAGTTATCTGATTAAATACGGCGCCATCGATTCTATGTCAGCGCGGCCGCCCTGCATCCGGTCTGCCGCACGTATCGGAGAAGCTGTCTGCATGACGGAACCAGCGCGTCCCTCACCTGCGGCCGTGAGCGTCGAGGACCAGGCAATCCATTGGGATGCTGATCTAAGTTACGCCACCTATCTGCAGCTCCAGCCTCTGTTGTCGCTGCAGCAGCCGCGCTCGGAGGCACACGACGAACTGATGTTCATCATCGTCCATCAGGCCTCGGAGCTGTGGATGAAGCTCGCGATCGCTGAGCTCGCGGCGGCCATGATTGAGATCGGCCGCGGTAATCCGGGGCCAGCCTTCAAGATGCTGGCGCGCGTGTCGCGTATCCAGGTGCAGTTGACCGAGTCTTGGGCCGTGCTCTCCACCCTGACTCCCGCCGATTATTCGGCGTTTCGCGGTTCGCTCGGGCAGAGCTCTGGTTTCCAGTCACCGCAGTATCGGCAGCTCGAGTTCATGCTCGGCAACAAGAACCCAGCCCTGATTCGCGCCCACCAACAGAACCCCGCAGCGTATGCACTGCTCGAGCGCGTGCTACATGAGCCGAGCGTTTACGACTTATCGCTGCGCCTGCTGCACACGAGTGGTTTGAAATTGCCGACCGATGTCATTGAGCGCAACTTCTCGATCCCCTACTCGGCTCGGCCGGAGGTCGAGGCCGCATGGGCCGAGGTTTACCGCGATCCGCAGGCACACTGGGATCTGTATGAACTCGCTGAGAAGCTCGTCGATGTCGAGCATCAGTTCCAGACCTGGCGGTTCAGTCACATGAAGACGGTTGAGCGCATCATCGGCCACAAGCGGGGCACCGGCGGTTCGAGCGGCGTGTCGTATCTTGTCCGCGCCCTCGATCTGCGCTTTTTTCCGGAGTTGTGGACTGTGAGGACCCGGCTGTGACGGCCGGCCGTTTGCACGACATCTCCCAGCGCTTGCGCCCCGAGTTGCCGGTGTGGCCGGGCGATATGCCCGTGGCCATCGATGTGACCGCTGCTGTCTCAGCCGGGTCGAGCGTAACCCTGCATCGGTTGACTGTATCGACACAGGCCGGCACCCACGCTGAATGTTCCCGCCATGTTCGCGACGATGCGCCGGCGCTCGATGAGCTTGCCTTGTCGGCTTTCATCGGCGAGTGCGAGGTACGGGACGTGCGTGCATCGCGGCACACGGTGACCGTGGCCGACGTGCTCGATCGCTTGCCGGCGCGGGTGGAGCGCGTGTTGCTGCGCACGCTTGCGCAGAGCAACTGGGCTCGCTGGCCTGAGGGGTTCACGGCGTTGGCGCCCGATCTCATTGACGCGCTGGCCGCGCGCGGCTGCCGATTGATCGGCACCGACGCGCCCTCCGTCGATCCGCAAAACTGCACGGCCCTGCACTCACACCACGCTGCGCACCGCGCTGGCATGGCCATACTCGAGGGACTCGTGCTCGACGCCGTTCCTGAGGGGCGCTACGAACTCATCGCCTTGCCGTTGCCGATCACTGGTATCGAGGCAACTCCGGTTCGTGCAGTGCTGAGGGAGCTCCTCTGATGGCACCACGCAGCAGGCAAGCTTGCATCGCACTCGATGAGCTAGACCCGCTCGCACCGCGTAGGCCGTTGTTCGACCTGCCACCCGGGGTGATCTATCTCGATGGCAACTCACTCGGGGCACTGACACACGCGGCCGAGCGCCGCGTACAGCAGACGCTGCGCGCCGAGTGGGGTGCCGATTTGATCAAGAGCTGGAACACTCACGATTGGATCGAGTTTCCGGCACGTCTCGGTGCGCGCATCGCGCCGCTCCTTGGCGCTGCCCCCGATGAAGTGACCGTATGTGATTCCACCTCGGTGAATCTTTTCAAGATCGCTGCCGCCGCCGCGCGAATGCGCGGTCAGCGTCATCGCATCGTTTCCGAGCGCGGCAACTTTCCGACCGACCCGTATCTCCTCCAAGGCCTCACCGCACTGGTGCCAGGTTTGGAGCTCGTTTGCGTGGATCGTGATCGGCTTGCCCAAGCGATCGACGAGCACACGTTCCTCGTCGTGCTGACCCACGTGCATTACGCCACCGCAGAGATGTTTGATCTGGCTGCTGTGACCGCACAAGTGCAAGCCAAGGGCGCGCGAATTCTTTGGGATTTGTCGCACTCCGTAGGTGCCGTGCCGTTGGATCTGGCGGCAGCGCGTGCTGATTTCGCAGTCGGCTGCACTTACAAATATCTCAATGGCGGGCCCGGTGCACCCGCGTTCATGTACGTGCGGCGTGATTTGCAGGCGGACCTTCAGCCGGTGCTGTCGGGCTGGCTGGGGCACGCACGACCGTTCGACTTCGTCGACGAGTATTTGCCCGCTACCGGTATGGCACGACATCGATGCGGCACGCCACCGATCCTCGCTTTCGCGGCACTCGAGGGCGCCCTAAGCGTGTTTGAAGGGCTCGATATGGCAGAGCTTCGAGCCAAGTCGCTGGCGCTGATGGAACTCTTCGTCGAAATCGTCGAGTCGTTTGGTCAGGATTTCTGCATCGCGCTGGCTTCACCACGCGATGCGGCGCAGCGCGGCAGTCACGTTTCATTCGCTCATCCGGACGGCTACTCGCTGATGCAGCAACTGATCGCGCGCGGGATCATCGGCGATTTTCGCGCGCCAAATCTGCTGCGGTTCGGCTTCACGCCGCTTTATCTGCGCTACGTTGACGTCTGGGACGCCGCGCAGGGACTACGGGAAGAATTGGAGCGTTGGCGAAAATTCGGCCCTGCTGCCGTCGTCAGGCAGTCTGTGACCTGAGCGCCGCGCGACGGTATAAAAGCATATCTGGAGGCAATCGCATGTCTGTAACCGCAATGGTGATGATCAAGGCTCAGCCCTCGCGCAGCGCGGCCTTGGCCGCGGAGATCGCCGAAGTAAAGGGAGTGAGCGAGGTGTTCTCGGTGGCGGGGCGTTATGACCTCGTGGCCATCGTTCGCGCCCAGCGCAACGAGGATTTGGCTGACATCGTCAGCGGCAGCATCCACTCGCTGCCTGGGATCGTCGAATCGGAGACGCTGATCGCTTTCCGTGTCTACACGCGCCGCGAACTGACCGAGGGCACGGCGCTGTTCATGGATGAGTAAACGACTGCTCAGGCCGAGCGGCGTTTGAGATGGATCAGTAGCACGGAGACGGCGGCCGGGGTGATACCGGGCAAACGCGAAGCCTGACCGAGTGTGCCCGGGCGCTGCTCGCTGAGGCGCTGGCGGACTTCGTTCGATAGGCCTGCGACGGTGTGGTAATCGAGATCGCGGGGCAGCGGCAACGACTCGTGCTTGCGCTGTCGCTCGATTTCGTCGTGCTGGCGTTCGATGTAGCCAGAGTATTTGGCTCGCACTTCGAGCTGCAGGCGAACGGCGGCCGGCAGTCGATCATCGAGTGCCGCGAGGGTGGGCAGCGGATCCTGCGCCAAGAAGTCCGTTGCAGCCTCCCCGAGCGCGGCCGTGGCCAGCGTCGGCAAATCGTCGTAACCGACCTCCGGCCTGCGCAGCAGATCGAACGCTGTCGTACCTCGCCAACGCGCTTTGTGTAGTCGCGCTACTTCCGCTTCGGTGGCATCGCGCTTGCGGCAGAAGAAGGTCCAGCGCTCCTCGTCGATGAGCCCCATCTGGCGACCGACCTCGGTCAGGCGAAGATCGGCGTTGTCCTCGCGCAGCAGCAGCCGGTGTTCGGCGCGGCTCGTGAACATGCGGTAGGGTTCCGAGGCGCCGCGCGTGATCAGATCGTCGATCAGCACTCCGAGGTAAGCCTCGGCTCGAGATGGGACCCAGGCTGCTTCATCGCGGACCCGTCGCGCGGCATTGATGCCGGCCACCAAGCCTTGGGCACCGGCCTCTTCGTAGCCGGTGGTGCCATTGATCTGCCCGGCGAAGAACAGCCCCTCGATGGCGCGGGTTTCGAGTGAGCCTTGCAGGTCGCGCGGATCGAAGTAGTCGTACTCGATCGCATAGCCCGGGCGTGTGATGTGGGCGTTCTCGAGGCCGCGGATGCTGCGCACGAATTGGACCTGCACATCGTAGGGCAGGCTGGTCGAAATGCCGTTCGGGTAGACCTCGTGGGTGCTCAGCCCTTCGGGCTCGAGGAAAATCTGGTGGGATGACTTGCCCGCGAAGCGGTGAATCTTGTCTTCGACAGAGGGACAGTAGCGCGGACCTACGCCCTCGATCTGTCCGGTAAACATCGGCGAGCGGTCGCAGCCGGCTCGAATGAGCTCATGAGTGCGCTCATTTGTTTCTGTAATGAAACAAGGAACTTGTTTCGGGTGCTCTTCGGCTCGCCCGAGAAACGAAAACACGGGCAAGGGGTCATCGGCGTGCTGGGCAGCCATGATCGAAAAGTCGATCGTTCGACCATCGATGCGCGGTGGCGTACCGGTTTTCAAGCGCCCCACCCGCAAGGGTAATTCGCGCAGTCGAGCGGCCAGACGGTTGGAGGGCGGGTCGCCGGCGCGGCCCCCGGCATATTGATCGAGGCCGACATGGATACGACCGCCGAGGAAGGTGCCGACGGTCAGAACGACCGCAGGTGCGGCGAACTCGATGCCGGTGATGGTCACGACTCCCGTGACTCGACCACCTTCGAGACGCAGATCCGCCACTTCCTGTTGAAACAGCGTGAGGTTCGGCTGGTTCTCGAGCTGCTGCCGAATCGCCTGGCGGTACAGCACGCGGTCCGTTTGCGCTCGGGTGGCACGAACCGCCGGACCCTTGCTGGCATTCAGGGTGCGGAACTGGATTCCCGCGCGATCCACCGCCCTGGCCATACCACCGCCGAGCGCGTCGATCTCGCGAACCAGATGGCCTTTGCCGATACCGCCGAAGGCGGGGTTGCAGCTCATCTGGCCGAGCGTCTCGATACTCTGCGTCAGCAGCAGTGTGCGCCGGCCCATACGCGCGGCGGCGAGCGCGGCCTCGGTCCCCGCGTGACCGCCACCGACGACGATGACTTCGAAAGTGCCTGCAGTGTGCATGGTAGGTGCGCGATTCTAGGGGATCGGCGGCGCGTTGCCACGACCGAGACGGTATCCTCTGCGTGGGAGATGGTATGGGATATTCATGTGACGGCCCGGCCGCCCATAATCGACGCCTCTATGTCGTCGAATCGCAGCCGTCCAAGAATCACGAATAAATGACCGGCAGGGGCAGATGATCGGCAGGAGAGTCGGTAACCGCTCCCGCCCACTGGCGTGGGTGGGGGTCTGGGCGTTGTCGTCGGCGGCCGCGTGGGCGGCCGATCCGCAGATCACTTCCGTCGCCGACCAGCCGGATCCGGTTACGGCGGGCAGTACCTACACCTATACCGTGGGTGTGGCCAACAACGACATCACCGCCGCGACCAATGCGGTAGTGACCTTGACCGTACCGGCGGGTGCCACCTTCGTATCGAGCACGGCACCTGCGGGTACCACCTGCCAGGCCAGCGGCGCTGGGCTTGTGCGGTGCACCCTCGGCACCTTGGGACCGAACGGTCTCGATGTGCGCAGTCTGCGCTTCGTGTTTCGCGCCCTAGGGCCCGGCCCAGCGACGATTGCCGCCACAGCGAACATCACTGCCGACAACGACAGCAACACCAACAACAACACACAGACGGCGACGACGACCGTCAACAGCGGCGCGGATCTGTCGCTAAGCAAACTCGACGCCCCGGATCCCGTGACGGCCGGCGCTAACGTCACCTATACCCTGCGTGCGAGTAACGCCGGCCCCAACGCCGCCGGTAATCTTGTGCTGACCGACAACCTGTCCGGTTCGACGACTTTCGTGTCGGCCAGTGGCAGCGGCTGGTCCTGTAGCCACGCCAATCGGGTCGTGACCTGTACTCGCCCAGGTCCTTTGGCCGTCGGTGCGAGTGCACCCGAGGTCACGCTGGTGGCGAAAGTCACGGCCACCGGCGGCACGGTCACCAACAGCGCTTCCATCGCGCCTGCCGCGGGCGCAGTCGCTGATCCAGACACCACGAACAACACCGCGACCGCGAGTACCACAGTGTCTGCGGGCGCCGATGTGCGCATTGCGCAAAAAGTGGTGACCTCCGCTGTGCCTGCGACGGCAGGCGCGAACGTGAGTTTTCGCATCGAGCCACGCAATGACGGCCCCTCGACGGCCACGAATGTAGTCGTCACCGACACCTTGCCTGCCGGCTGGAGCTTTGTGTCGGCGAGTGGCCCCAATTGGTCATGCAGTGCGAGCGGGCAGACCGTCAGCTGCACGCGGGCGTCGTTTCCGCTCGGCACGACGCAGGACATCACGGTCGTGGCCATGGCACCGCCCAACGCCGATGTGGGAGAAACAGGTCGGCGCTACACCAATACAGCCTCGATCAGCGCAGCGCAGAGCGATCCGACACCTGCCAACAACAGTGGATCGGTCAACATCGATGTGCGGCCCGATGGCGCCGATCTGCGTGTCAGCAAGACCAAATCACCGAATCCCGTCGCCCAGGGTTCGGAGATGGTGTCCGAAATTCGCGTGACGAATAACGGGCCGCGCACCGCCACCGGCCCGATCCGCGTTGTCGAGCGACTCAACGGTGAAACCTTCGTCGGGGTCTCCGGCACCGGCTGGACCTGCAGTCAGAACGGCGACTTCGTCATCTGTGACGCCGCCAACTCCACGGGCACTGAGCCCGGATTGTTTCGTCGTCTGACGATCACGACCCGTGCTACGGCCAGCGGTACGGTGACGAATGAGGCCTGCGCCAGTGGCACGTTGCCCGCGGGTGCCGCAGCACTTGGCATCACGGGACGCGCGCCGCTCGAGGGTGATCCGAATTCCAGTAATAACTGCGCGACTGCCGGCGTGTCATCGACGGTGGTGCGACCTGATCTGGCCATCAGCAAGCAAACCTCGACGCCAACGGGCGGCGACAAGATCGTTTCCAGTCGCGAGTCGACCGTGACGTACACGCTGGTCGTCACCAATGCCTCGAGCACCAGCGAGGATGCGACTGGTGTTCGCATCAGCGACAACGTGCCGGCCTTCATCAGCGGTCGCAGTCGGGTGACGACACCGGTGGTGGCGAGCGTGTCGGCGGGCAGCACGGCGAAGTTCGATTGCGTCGTGACCGCTGAGAAAATTCTTTGCTCACAAACGGCAGGCGTACTGGCGCGCGGCCAGACGGTGACGATCCCAATTATTGTGAATCGACCGTTGACTGAGGGCAGCTTCACCAATACCGCGACGGTCACCAACACCCGCGAGGGTGACCCGAATTCAGCGAACAACAGCGCCTCGGACACCGTCACTATCGAACCGCTTGCCGATGTGCAGATGACCGCGAAGTCGGTATCGCCGACGTCGGTCAAGGCAGGCGAGATCGCGACCTTCGTGCTCTCGTACCGCAACAACGGACCCTCTGTTGCGCAGAACGTCACGGTGACCGACACGCTGACGTTCCCAGCCGGTGATCCGGGGTTCGTGGTTACCGAGGTCACCTCGAGCAAGGGCAGTTGCGCACTCACCGCGGGTGAAGTGCTGAATGCGGCGAAGGCCAGTTTCACCTGCAGCATCGGCGCTCTGGCCAACGGCGAGGCGCAGAGCATCACCTTGCGCGGTCGGCCCATTTGGCAGCCGGGCAATGCCGCGCGTACTTACGGCAACACCGCCGTGGTCGCGACCAGCACGCCAGAGAGTCCGGACGGCACGGACGGGGGCAACAACAGTCAGAGCGTAAGTCTGCCCATCAACCCCGCTGGCCTCGATCTGCTCGTCAACAAAGACGAGGATGCTGACCCGATCAACTTCGAGGCAGGCGCGACGTATCTGGGCTATCGCGTCACAGTCACCAACAACGGCTCGTCGTTCGGCTCGGGCGTAGGCGTGACCGAGACCATGACGCCGCCGGCCGGCAAGCGCATACGCTTTGTTTGCGATACGACGGTGGCAAGTGGCACCAGCTGCAACGCACCGTCGCTGTGCAGCGTCACCGATGTGACCTCGGCGCCCGGGGCCGCGTTGCCGGCGTTCTCCTGCCGTGTGCCGGCGGGCGATTTGACCACCGGACGCGCCGTCGGCGAGTTGGCTGTCAATCAGAGCAAGACGCTGTTCCTGCGTTTTCAAGTGCTCGATGATCCCTCGAACACGGGCGATGTGTACGTCAACCGAGCACGCGTGTTCTCCAACGAACCCGACGCCTTCCCCGCCAACGACGAAGATGCCGAGTCGACGAGCGTGCGGCGGCGCGTTGATCTCGCCATCAGCAAGACGCCGAGTCTTGCCACCGTGGCGCTGCGCCAGCCGTTCAATTGGTTAATCACCGTGACCAACGGTGGACCGGCGAATGCCCAGCAAGTCGATGTCACTGACACGCTGCTGCCGGGTACAGAGATCACGGGACCGATCAACTGGGTGCGGTCGCAACAATCAGGCTCTGGTACGTGCACGATCGCAGGGCTCGCCATCACCTGCACCACCGGCTCGTTGGCCGTCGGTGGCACGGTCACCATTACCGTGCCCGTGCGGTTGGTCGCCTATCCGCCGAATGGCAAGCAACCCAACACCGCCATCGTCGATACCTCGCCCGACAAGATCGGCGGCGTCGACACCACGCCGAACGATAATTCTTCGACCGCGGAGGTTTTGGTTACGCGCTCGTCGCTGTCCGGCACCGTGTTCCAGGATCGCAATCGCAGCGGTGACAACGCCGGTACGCCGCAGGACGAGAGTACGGAGCCGCGCATCGCTGGCGTGTTGCTCCGTCTGACGGGCACCGATGCTTATGGCAACGCTGTGGATCGCACGGCGACGACGAACTCTGACGGTGGCTTCAATTTCAGTAACCTCTCGCCCGCCGATGCCACCGGCTACAGCCTCACGCAAACGCAGCCTGCCGCCTACGTCAACGGTCCGGTGGCTCCGCCGGCGTCGGGCGCGGCGGCACCCTCGCGCGGCGGCACCTACGCGCGCGGCGCGCTTACCGGCAACTCCGCCTATTCGGGCATCGTGCTCGGTGCGAACGAGACGGCCACACGCTACAACTTTCCCGAAGTGCGTCGGCCGACTTTATCGGGTCAGGTATACGGCGACGTCAACGCCAACGGCACGCGAGACTCGACCGACGACAACATCAGTGGCGCGACCGTACGCCTGATCGATCGCCAGACAAGCGCGGTACTGGCGACGACGACGACCGATACCAACGGCGCCTACGCCTTTGCGGCGCTCGATCCGTTGTCGAGTTACGTACTCGAGCAGCCGTTGCCAACCCAACCCGCGGGTTTATTGAACGGGCCGATCAATCCCGGCCGAATCGGTGGCGCGACATGCACGAGCGGCTGCACGGCGCAAGCGAACACGCCGGCAGCGGGGACGGATCGCATCGACCTCATCGACCTCGCGAGCGGTGATGACGGCACCGCTTTCAATTTCGGTGAGCTCGTTTCCACCACCATCAGCGGCACCGTCTACGTCGATCGCAATCGCAACGGCGTGATGAACCCCGTCACGCCGACAGGTGATGGCCGAATCGCGGGTGTGCGCATCAAGTTGTTCGCTGGAACGGCTTGCACGGGTGTCGCCGTGGCCGAGCAGGACACCGACGCGGGCGGCAGTTACCTGTTTCCAAACCTGACCGCAGGCGCGACCTATACGGTGTGCGAGACGCAACCGGCTGGCTATGCCGATGGCGTGACCAATCCGGGTGATGGCGACACGTCGGCACTCTCCAACGCCATCACACTGCGTAATCTTGCAGTCACCGGTTCACGTCGCAATCGCTTCGGTGAGTACGCCGCTTCGCTCGCGGGCGCGGTGTATCAGGACACCGGCGCGGGAGTGGCGGCCAACTTCAACAATGGTGCGCGCGATCGCGGCGAAGCCGGTATCCGTGCGGTACCGATCACGCTGACCGGTACGGATGCGGCCGGTAATGCCGTGAGCCTCTCGGCCGTGACCAACGACAACGGTGAGTTCAGCTTTGCCGATCTCGTTGCGCCGAATGCCACCGGCTACACGGTGACACAGGGCGTTATCCCGGCAGCGTCTGGCGTATTCACCGACGGCAAACACACCGCGGGAAGCGCCGGCGGAAACATCGCGGTCAAAAATATCATCAGCGGCGTCACCCTTGGGGCTGGTGCACAGGCGAGCGGTTATCTCTTTGGCAAGCTTGCTGAGTCGGGCATCAGCGGTACGGTTTATCTTGATCGCAACCGCAACGACGTGATCGACGACACGCCGACCGATGGCCGACTCGGTGGCGTCACGGTGACACTGTATTCGGGCACCGCCTGTGCCGGCACTGCGCTGGCGAGCACCCAGACCAACGCCGTTGGTGGCTATACGTTCACGAGCGCCGCGACCGGTGGCACATACACCGTTTGCCAGACGCAGCCCGCGGGCTACGGCGATGGCAGTGTCAACCCAGGCAATGCGGCGAGTAGCCCACGCGCCAATTCGATCACCGTCACCAATTTGCCGGCGAGCGGATCGGCCGACAATCATTTCGGCGAACGCGCGGCGACGCTGTCGGGTTTCGTTTACCAAGATACGGGCGCAGGCGTCCTCGCCAACTATGACAACGGCCGTCGCGACACCGGGGAAGCGCCGATCGACGATGTACCGCTCACGCTGACGGGCGTCGATGCCGCCGGTAACACCGTACAGCAGAGCGCCGTGTCCGCGGATGACGGCAGCTTCAGCTTCAATGATTTGCTGGCGCCGAATGCCGCGGGCTACACGCTCACCCAGGGCGCCATTCCGGCGGCTGCAGGCGTGTTTCTCGACGGCAAGAACACGGCGGGCAGCGCGGGTGGAACCACGCCCTCTCGCAGGGTCATCGGCGCGATCGCCCTCGCCGCGGGGGCGCGTGCCGTCGACTATCTCTTTGGCAAGTTGCCGAATGCCGACATCAGCGGCACGGTGTACATCGATCGCAATCGCAACGGTCGTATGGACGATCGGCCGATCGACGGTCGTGTCCGCAACGTTACGCTGACGCTGCATCAGGGTACGAGCTGCTCGGGCGCGGCGCTGGCGACCACCACCAGTAACGTCGAGGGCGATTATCTCTTCGATGGTCTGGCGGCCGGTGCGAGCTACACGATCTGCCAGACCCAACCTACAGGCTACGCTGACGGCGCAGTCAATCCCGGCGTGGCGGCTGCGAGTAGCGCCAGTAACCTCATCACCATCAATGAATTGCCATCGGGTAATTCTCCTGACAACCGTTTTGGTGAGCAGGTGGGTTCTATCGCGGGCTCCGTGTACGAGGACACGGGCGTCGGTGTCGTAGCCAATTTCGACAACGGTCGGCGGGATGCGGGCGAGGCCGGAATCGGCAATGTGCCGGTGACCTTGACCGGCACAAATGCCCTCGGTACCAATGTCGTTCTCACCACTACGACCGATGACAACGGGCTCTTTATCTTTGATGACTTGTTGGCTGCCGGCGCCGGCGGCTACACGCTCGCCGAGGGCACGATTCCGACCACCGCAGGCGTATTCACCGACGGTAAGGACACGGCGGGCAGTGCGGGTGGCAGCACTGCCGTCAAAAACTCGCTCGGCAGCATCCCGCTTGCGGCCGGCGTACGTGCGACGGATTACCTGTTCGGCGAATTGCCGGATGCCGATATCAGCGGCACCGTCTACATCGACCGTAACCGCAACGGCGTCATGGACGCCGTGCCCACCGACGGTCGTATTGCGGGTGTGTTGCTGAGTTTGTATGCAGGCAACAGTTGCAGTGGTGTGCCGCTCGCCACGACGCGCACCGTGACCGACGGCTACTTTGCCTTCGACACTGCCACCACGGGTGCGGCATATGCGATTTGTGAAACTCAGCCCGCCGGTTACGGCGAGGGCGTCACGACACCGGGCAACGGGGCGGCGAGTAGCGCTAACAACCTCGTTACCATCGCCAGCTTGCCGGCCGCAGGCTCCTTCGACAATCGTTTTGGCGAGCAGGTGGCCACGCTCAGCGGCTCGGTGTACGAAGACAGTGGCGCGGGCACCGAGGCCAACTTCAATAACGGTCGGCGCGATACCGGTGAGGGCGGACTTGAGGGCGTGACCATCACGCTAAGTGGGATCGATCAGGGTGGTGCCAACGTGAGTCTTGCGGTTCGCACCGATGCCAACGGTGATTTTCGATTCGAGGATTTGTTGTCCCCGTCGGTCGCCGGCTACACCGTGACGGAGGGGGCGATCCCGAGCTCGCTCGGCCAGTTCCTCGACGGCAAGGACACGGTGGGCAGCGCGGGCGGTGGTCGCGCCACCAAAAACGCCATCGACTCGATTCCGCTCGCTGCGGGTTCAGCCGCGACGGGCTATTTGTTTGGCGAACTGTACGACCCGGAGATCTCCGGCACGGTTTATCTCGATCGTAATCGCAACGGTGTGCTTGATGCGGTGCCCACCGATGCGCGACTTGCGGGTGTCAGCCTGCGTTTGTATTCCGGTAGCGCGTGTGTCGGCGAGGTTGTTGGCACGACGACCACCGATGCCGACGGCGTGTATCGCTTTACTCAGCCGGCCGCAGGTGGCACGTATGCGGTATGCCAGATACAGCCGGTGAACTACGGCGACGGCAGTGTGAATCCTGGTACCTCGGCACGCAGCCCGGCCGCCAACACGATCGTGGTCAGTGGTTTGCCGCGCGCCGGTTCGACGGCCAATGATTTCGGTGAGCGCGGTGCTGCGTTGACCGGCGCTGTATACGTCGACTTCAGCAGCGCCACGCCGGCCAACACCGACAATGGCCGGCGCGATACGGGCGAGGCGGGTTTGTCGGGCGTACCGGTGACTCTGAACGGCACGGATGCCGAGGGCGCGGCTGTGGCGCGCAGCACGACGAGCGGTGCCGAGGGCAATTTCCGCTTCGATGATCTACCGGCGGCCGGTTCGCGCGGCTATACGGTGGGCATCGGCGCCGTGCCGGCATCGCTCGGTAAATTCCTTGACGGGCGTGACACGGCGGGCAGTGTCGGTGGCGATGTCTCAGTCGAGAACGCCATCAGCAGCGTGGTGTTGGGCGGCGGGGTCATCGCGACCGACTACCTGTTCGGTAAATTGCCGGATGCCGATATTCGCGGCACGGTGTACATCGATCGCAATCGCAACGGGCTGCTCGATGCGACTCCGACCGATACGCGTCTGGCTGGGGTAACTGTCGCGCTGCATGAGGGTGCCGGTAGTTGCGCGGGCGTTCCGCTCGAGACTACGGTGACCGACGCAGACGGTGACTTCGTACTCGTCAAGGGCGCCGCAGGCAGGGCATATTCAATATGTCAGACGCAGCCGGTCGGTTACGCCGATGGCGCGGTGAATCCGGGCACGGCAGCGGCGAGCAGTGCCGCCAACATCATCACCATTGCACAACTGCCCTCTAGCGGTTCGGACGCCAACTTCTTCGGTGAGCAACTCGGTGCGCTAATGGGATCCGTGTACCGCGACACCGGTGCCGGTATCAGCGCCAATTTCGACAACGGCAGTCGCGATACGGGCGAAGAGGGCATCGAAAGCGTACCGGTAGTTTTGACAGGCACTGACCGGCGCGGCAACGCTGTATCTTTGAGCACCGTTACCGACGGCAATGGCGAGTTCGCATTCGCGGATCTCATCGAAGCCGATGCGGCGGGTTATCGGGTGACGCAGGGCGCGATTCCCACTGCAGTGGGGCGCTTCGTCGATGGCATCGACACGGCAGGCTCGGCAGGCGGCAGCACGGCGATCAAGAACGCGGTGATCGCCATTCCGCTCGGTGCCGGAGTGCAGGCGCGCAATTACCTGTTCGGCAAGTTGCCGGACTCCGAGATCAGCGGCACGGTCTATCTCGATCGCAACCGCAATGGGGTGCAGGACGCACTGCCCGTCGACGGGCGGCTTGCCGGAGTCACGCTTCGTTTGCACCTGGGCAACAGTTGCTCGGGCAGCGTTTTGGCCACCACCACCACCGATGCCGAGGGCGATTTTGCGTTCAGCAACGGCTCTGTCGGTGGCACCTACACGGTCTGTCAGGTTCAGCCTGCCGCGTATGCCGATGGCGCCATCAATCCGGGTCTTGCGGCAGTCAGCACGGCCGGCAATACGGTGACGATTAATGATTTGCCGGTCACCGGTTCGTCCGACAACCGTTTCGGCGAATATGCAGGGTCACTTTCGGGCCGCGTCTTCCTCGACGATAACAACGATGGTCTGCGTCAAGCCGAAGAACGCGGCATCGCCGCCGTCGAGATCAGCCTGAGCGGTACTGATATCGAGGGCGGCGTCATCGAGCGCAGCGTGCAGACCGATGCGGACGGCGCATTCACGTTCATCGATCTGCGCACGGCGGATGCGGCCGGTTACGTGCTGAGTGAGCCGCTGCAACCGGTGGTGGACGGCGTTACCACGCTCGATGGTCGCAGCACGGCAGGCAGCGCGGGGGGCACAGCCACCGCAGTCACTCGCACCCCCAGCCAAATCGCCGCGATCGCGCTCGGCGCTGGCGTGCGTGCGGTGGACTATCAGTTCGCAGAACTGTTGCCGGTGAGCCTCGCAGGTCGCGTGTTCCTCGATCTCGACGATGATGGTCGTTTCGATCTGCCCGACGACAGCGGGCTCGCGGGCGTGGGCATTGTTGTCACCGGCACAGATGATTTGGGTGCCCGCATTGACCTTGATACGGAGACATTGAGCGACGGCACTTACAGCGTAACCGGGTTGCGCCCGGGAACCTACACCGTGCTACAGCCTCAGCAGCCGGAAGGCACGGCCAACGGCAAGACTGTGGCGGGTAGCGCGGGTGGCAACACGACCGCACCGGATGAAACACCGAGCGCCATCCGCGACATCGCGCTGCTGCGCTCAGCGGCCAGCTCGACGGGCAACGACTTTGCCGAAATCTCGAGCGCAGCGAGCGTCAGTGGACGGGTCTGGCTCGACAACGATAACGATGGCCGCATCGGCGCCGCCGAGAGCGGCATCGCGGGTGTGACCCTCGAGTTGAGCGGTGTCGATACGGCAGGGCGGATCATCGAGCGCAGCACCGAGACGGATGCCACCGGTGCTTACGGTTTCAGCCAGTTGCCGCCTGGCACTTACCGCATACGCCAACCGTTGCAGCCCCTCGATACGGTGAACGGCATCACGGTGGCGGGCTCGGCCGGCGGCGTCGCCACGCTGCCTGTCGTGACGCCCTCGGCGATCACGGAAATCGCGCTCACACCGGGTGCCGAGTCCACAGCTAATAATTTTGGCGAGATCCGGACCTCCGCCGACCTGCGCGTCGATAAATCGCATGCCGAAAATATTTTCACCGTATCGAAAAACGCGAACTACACGCTGACGGTGCGCAACGCAGGCGAGCTGTCCACGAGCGGTGAGTACACGGTGCGCGACCGATTGCCGACTGGCTTGACCCTGACGGCAACGCCGACTGGTACCGGTTGGCAATGCACGGGCGCTGCGGGCGAGACGAGTTTCACTTGCACCAGTGCTGCTCCGCTTGCCGCAGGATCGACGGCTGCCCCCATCAAGGCCGTGGCCGCGGTGGGGGCGGCGGCCGTGAACGCTTCGCCCGTCAGCAATGCCGTGTTGGTCGAAGGCGGCGGAGAAATCGAGGCACGTCGTCCAAGCGTGACCGAGCGCGAGTCGTTCGAGCGCGATCCGGCGCGCTTGCCGTCCTGCACAGGCGTAGCCGAGTTCAACGCTTGTCGCGACACCGAGGATGTGCAACTGGCTGCGGCGCTCACTGGGTCGGTCTGGTTCGACATCGGCACTGTTGCACGGCAGCTTGATGCGGGCGATCAACCGCGTGAGGGCTGGCGGGTGGAACTCGTGGAGCGCACGGCAACGGGAGAGACCGTAGTGGCCCGCACTACCACCGGGCGGGACGGCCGCTACAGCCTCGATGAGCTGATCCCGAATGTCGACTATGCGTTGCGTTTCCGCGAACCTACATCCAACGTCGTGTTCGCTTATCCCGTCAACGGTGAAGCGGGGGCGGGTTCTTCGGGTACGGCATGTGCCGCTCAATCGGTGAAGACGGGCGCCAGTTCCTGTATTGATGCGGAGGCGGCCCCGCAGCTGCTCGTGCGCCTCGCGCCGGGCACGACCCTGCGACAGCAAAGTCTGCCGATCGACCCGAGCGGCGTCGTCTACGACTCTGGTCTGCGCACGCCGGTGCCTGGCGCGCGCGTCACGCTCACGCCGCAGGGTAGCTGCAGTGGCTGGACGCCTGCCGCGCACATCGTAGGTGGCGGTCTTGGTGGCTATGCGATTACCGGCAATGCCATCTCGATGACGGTGGGGAGCGACGGCTACTACCAGTTCCTGTTCTCGCCCTCGGCACCGGCGAGTTGCAACTTTTCTTTGACGGTGACTCCGCCCGCCGGCTTCGTATTCCAGTCGCGGCTGATTGAGCCCACGGCAGGGCCGTTGTCGCCCGCCGGTGGAGTTGGCAGCTACTTCAGCGTGCAGCCGCAAGCCGGCCCGCCGACCGGACCCGTTGGCACGGCGACGACGTATTACCTATCGCTGAGCGGTGGTTCGCGAGGTGCAAACATCCTGCGCAACCACATTCCGCTCGATCCTGAATTGCCGAGCGGCATCGCACTCGCCAAAACGGGCGACAAATCGATGGCCGAGCTCGGCGACTCGGTGCGCTACAGCTTGACCTTCAGCGTCACTGCGGGTGCCTTGCCTCGCCAAGTGACGGTGGTCGATCGATTGCCGGCGGGCTTCACCTACATTCCGGGTACGGCCACCGTAGACGATGTACCCATCGCCGACCCGCAGGGCAACGTGGGTCCGCGTCTGGCCTTCAACCTGGGCAAGACGCCGGGCAACCGACAGCAAGTGCTGCGTTATCGAGCGCGTGTCGGTGTCGGTGCGATGGAGGGCGACGGCATCAATCGGGCTACGGCGGTCGTTTGCGGTGTGCCTAGCGGTTGCGTTGACGGGTCGTTTACGCCGCTGCGCGGCAGTGGCACGACCGATGAGGCACGTTACCGGGTCCGGGTGTCGGGCGGCGTGTTCGGCACCGAGGCATGTCTGCTCGGTAAGGTCTTTGTCGACTGCAATAACAACCACGTCCAGGATCCCGAAGAAATCGGCATACCGGGCGTGCGCCTCGTGTTGTCGGAAGGCACGCAGCTCATCGCCGACTCCGAGGGCAAGTTCAGTCTTTGCGGTCTCGAGCCGCGCAGCCAGGTCATTCGGGTCGACCCCTCGACTCTGCCGCGCGGTGCGCGCATGACGACCTCGAGCAATCGCAATCTCGGCGACGCCGGCAGCTTGTGGCTCGATCTGAAGAACGGCGAACTGCATCGTGCCGATTTCATTGAAGGCAGTTGCTCCCTGCCCGTGATCGAGCAAGTGAAGGCGCGTCGCGCCCAAGGCGAGATCCGCGCACCGGAAACCGAGCGCCGGGAGGGGCCTGCGCTGCGCTTCGAGAGTGAGGGGCCTGTGATCGGCCCGTTACGGCCGCGCACCCAGCCCGCGGGAGGTGCGCATGGCAAACCGTAAGCCCACGTCGTCGTTGCCCGCCCGCCCGACGTATGGCGCCATCCCGGCGTTTGCCTTGGGGTTGGTGCTTTGCCCCATGGCCGCGCTGGCTGCGCCGCCCACCGGCTTGCCCACCGACGTGACGTATACGCCGATGCAACCAGGGAGCGCGCTGCTGCATCCACGCCAGGCTAGCGATCGAGAGCAGGGTGACGTCGCCCGCATCGTCGTCGAGGTCGATCGCAACGCGGTGCCCGCGGATGGTCAGAGCCCGGTGCAATTCACCGTGCGTGTATACGATGCCGATGGCAAACCGTTGCGCGGCGAAGTGTTTGCGACACTCGAGCATTCGGGCGGGCGAATTTTGCTGCCCGAGGCCCGCACGGACGAGGCGGGGCCACGCGGTCGAGATGCGGACCGTGCGACGCCTGGCGTGCAGTGGAAGATTCGCGACGGCCTCGGTCAGTTCACGCTGCTCGCTCCTGCTGAAGCGCAGGATGTACGCATCCGCGTCACGGTGGGTGAGCAGGTGGCTGCCGGAGCAGTGAGTTTCGTGCCCGAGATGCGCGAGATGATTGCTGCGGGCTTGATCGAGGGTATCGTCAACTTCCGTGACAAGGCGTTGATCAATCGGCCGCGTCGCAACGATGGTTTCGAGCAGCAGATCGAGGCCTGGTCGCGCGAATTCAACGGCGGCAAAGCCAACGCAGCAGCTCGAGCCGCGTTTTATCTCAAGGGCACGATCCGCGGTGACCTGTTGCTAACCGCTGCCTACGACTCCGATAAAGACACGCGGACGCGCCTGCTACGCGACATTCGTCCGGACGAGATCTACCCGGTCTACGGTGACGCCTCGCTGCGCAGCTTCGATGCGGCATCGGGCAGTCGTTTGTACGTGCGCATCGATCGCAACAAGAGTTATCTGCTGTTTGGCGATTTCGTCACGGGTGACGGGTTTTCGCAGCCCATCGGTCAAGGCACTGTCGGCTCGCTCAAGCAGCGCAGCCTCGGCGCCTATAACCGCACGGCCACCGGCGCTCGCTTTCATCACGAGCAAGGCAACGTCAGCGGCAATCTGTTCGTGTTCAACGACTCGTTGCGTGCCGTCATCGAGGAGTTTGCGAGTCAGGGCTCGGGCCCTTATGCGCTACGTAACAACGAGGTACTCGAAGGCAGCGACAAGGTGGAGGTGATCGTGCGCGATCGCAATCAACCTTCGCGTATTGTCAGCGTGCGGGCGTTGGCACGACTCATTGACTACAGCTTCGAACCGTTTTCGGGGCGAATTTTGCTCGCGAGCCTGCTGCCGGCTTTCGATAGCGATCTGAACCCTGTATCGCTGCGGGTCAGTTACGAGGTCGATCAGGGTGGCACGGATTTCTGGGCGGGCGGTGGCGATCTGCAGTGGCGTATCGCCGAGTCGCTCGAGCTCGGTGCCGGTTACGTGGACGATCGCAATCCACTGGCGCCCTACGAATTACGCAGTGCAAATGCGACGTTCCGTCTTGGCCAACGCAGCGTGTTGGTTACCGAATACGCTGATTCCACGAGCACGGTGAACACCAATCCGAGCAACCAGATGGTGACGCCGGCTCTTGCGACGGCGGTGGGTGAGGTACGCGGCGAGGCGCTGAGAGCCGAGTTCGTGCATCAGGGTGAACGCAGTGACGCGCGTGTGTTCTACGGCCGCTCGGATCCGACGTTCAACAATCCCGCAGCGCCGCTGCAAGGCGGTCGCGAGGAAACATTTGCCGAAGGCGGCGTGCGAATCACCGACGTGCTGCGGCTCTACGCCGGATACTGGCGCAGTGCCGATCGCAATCCGGGCGGTGGCGAACGGGAGTCTAGTAGTGCCGGGCTGCGTTGGGACCTGAGCTCGGCGCTGACTCTCGATGCAGGTGTGCGGCAGCATCAGGAACTAACCGGCACGCAGGGCAATGGTTTTTTGATCGCGCCCTTCGGTTCCACCGCCGGGCTCTCCGGCAGTCTGCTCGGCGGACCCACGGGCGGTGCGCTAGGCTTCGGTGCACAAGTGCTCGATCCTGCCACCGGTTTGCCGATCATCGAGCAGGGCGGGCTTGCGCCAGCCATTTCCACGTTGCCGGCGGGTACGCGGCTCGATTCCGATTCCGCGCGACTCGGTGCGGCGTGGCGAGTGCACGAACGTGTCCGGCTCGGTGCCGAGTACGAATCCGACATCGGCGGCGATGATCGGCAGCGGACTGCGGTTGGTGCCGACTGGGCCGTGGCGGAGCGGACGCGCCTGTATGGCCGCTACGAGCGACAGGAAGGCTGGATTCAACTTGGCGGCGTTACCGATGCCGGGCGCGAAGCATCGGCTTGGGCCTTCGGCGTCGAAAGCACTTATCTTCGCGACACGCAGTTGTTCAGTGAATACCGTTTGCGTGACGCGGTGTCTGGCCGTGATTTGCAGTTGGCCTCCGGCATCCAGCATGGGTGGGATGTGCGCGAAGGTTTGCGCGTGTCGGCCGGTTACGAGCAGATCGACGTGATGAGTGGCGAGACCGCGCGTACCAGTGCCGTTGCGCTCGGCGCCGACTACACGGCACATCCACTGTGGCGCGGCAGCACGCGAGTCGAGTTGCGTCGCTCCGGTGATGTGGGCAGCACACCGACCGACGACAGCTTCGACACCGTGCTGTGGCAGCTGATGCTGGCCCGCAAGCTCGATCGCGATTGGACCCTGCTGGCGCGCAATTACCTCCTGCGTACTCGCTATGTGGCGCGCGGCAGTCTGCTGCAGGATCGCGCCCAGCTCGGTGTCGCGTTCCGCGATACCGACACTAACCGCGTTAACGCTCTCGCCAAGCTCGAATACAAGATCGAAGACGATGCCACCAATGCGCTGGTAGGCGACTTGTCGAGCCGTGCCTGGATACTGTCGGCACACGCGGACTGGCATCCGTCGCGGCCTTGGTGGGTCACCACGCGCGTGGCTGGAAAGTGGCAGAAGGATCGCTTCGAGCGTGGCGTGCGAGACTCGTTCCGTGCTCATCTGCTTGCAGGCCGTGTGGTGTACGACCTTAGCGAGAACTGGGACGTGGGTGTCATGGCGTCCGCCCAGTTCGGTCAGCGCGGTGCGATGCAAAGTGCTTATGGTTTCGAGGTCGGCTATCTGCTGCGGCAGAACCTATGGTTGTCGGCGGGCGTTAACGCCACCGGCTTCGAGGGGGACGCGGACCTCGTCGGCTACGAGTACACGCGCGCGGGCGTGTACCTGCGCCTGCGTTTCAAGTTCGACGAACACCTGTTTAAAGGGTCCGACCGCGAGGTCAACCGGAGTCTCGATCGATGAAAATCCCGTTCCTCTTGCTCGTGATGTTGGCTGCCGGCAGCGCCGTCGCGACCGAGGCGCAGCTTGCGCCACCGGCGCAGCGCATCAGCGATGCCGTCATCCAGACTGATCACGATGCGTACCTTCGTATCCAGCAGCGCATCAAGGCGCTCAACGATGGCGGTCGACGCGTTGCCGACTACCACCTCTCGAAGGCGCAATGCTGGCTGGACGTCAGCTTCCACGAATACACCCGCAATGATCGCGGTCCGTTTCCTCAGGCGGCTCTCGCCGAGAGTGAAAAGCTCATCCTTGCGATGGAGCAGGGTGTCACGCCTATGTCTGACGAGACGCCGCTCGTCGGCGAAGCGGTGCGTTTGCGCGAAGATCTCTGGGCGCGCGCCCGCGCGTTGCGCGACACCGCCGGATTTCAATGTGCAGCCCAAAGCACCGCCTGTGCGGAGGTCGAACTGGTCCACGCCGGCAACGAGCATGCGCAGCAGCAGTGGCGACATGCCAAACCCTATGTGCAAATTGCCGAAGACTTGCTGGCTCGCGCCGCCCGTGAGGCGGGAGCGTGCGAGACGGCCTCTGTGTCGGCCTCTGCGGTTGCGCTGGTACCGCGAAGTGTCGCTGAAAGCCCCGCAGCCGAGCAGCCTGCAACTCCTGCCGCCGCGGTGCAATCGCGCGAGCTCATGCTGGTCGTCGAACTGGTCTTTGCCTTCGACAAGTCGACGCTCCCTGACCTGCGACCGGGCAGTCGTCTGCAACTCGATGCGCTGCTCGAACGCTTGCATCGCGAGCAATGGGTGCTCGATGGTATCGAACTCGTCGGCCATGCCGATCGGCTGAATCGCACCGGTAACAATGCTTACAACGAGCGTTTGGCCGAGAGGCGCGTACAGACGATACGCGAGGAGTTGCTGCGCCGTGGCATCGACGCTATGAAGATCAGTACCCGCGCTGCCGGTGACCGCGAACAAGTCGTCACTTGCGAGGGCATCCGTGACCCGGCGGAGCTGCGCAATTGCCTCTTACCCAACCGGCGCGTCGAGCTGGTGCTACGTGCCCGCATGCGTTGAGCCGGCGTTTCTCGGGTAGTTCACCGGAAATGGACGCATCGCTGCGCAACCCGTAAGTATCGCGCTGCTTGCGCTGCGGCGTAGTATCGGCGCATGAACAGCTTGATCAAGACCTTGACCTGTGTTGCCTTGTGGTGCTCGGCTGCAGTCCTGCAGGCGAGCGGCTTCGAGGTGCAGTTGCCGGCAAACTTTCGTGACGGTGCGCAAGATGGTCGCCTGCTGCTGATTCTCGCCCCGGCCGAGCAATCGCCCGGGCGGGAACCGCGCGAGCTCGTCAATTGGGACGGGGACGCCATCCCGTTCTTCGGTCTCGACGTCGACGGCTGGCGCCCCGGCACTACACGTGCGGTAGACGATGCCGCCTTCGGCTTTCCCATCCGCCAACTCACGAAGCTGCCGCCCGGTAGCTACCGTGTTCAGGCGTTTCTCAACCGCTATGAAACCTTCCGCATGGGCGATGGGCGCGTCTTGAAGCTTGCGCCCGACAAGGGCGAGGGCCAGCAATGGCGCGAGAAGCCCGGTAATGTTTACTCCAAACCGCTCACGCTGCGCTGGAATGGCAGTGTGTGGAGCACGATTAACGGAGCGCCGCCGCCGCGTCTTACGCTCAGCGAGATGATCCCTCCGGTCGCGACATTCAAAGAAACCCCCTGGGTCAAGTACGTACGCATCCGCAGCGAGCGGTTGTCGAAGTTTTGGGGTCGCGACATGTACTTGGCCGCGTTCGTTACCTTGCCCGCGGGTTTCAACGAGCACCCTGCGGCACGCTACCCGCTGGCCATCAATCACGGCCATTTTCCCGCGAAGCCTTCGAGTTGGCGCGAATCGCCGCCCGATCCCAATCTCGCCCCCGAATACAGCAAGCGTTTCAAACTCGAAGGCTACAACCGCATCCAGCAGCAACTCGAGTGGGAGTTGTTCCAAGCTTGGACGGGCAAGGGCTTCCCGCGGATGTTGCTGGTTGAAATCCAGCACCCGACACCGTTCTACGACGATTCCTATGGCGTGAATTCCGCCAACAATGGTCCGTACGGTGACGCGATCCAGTACGAGCTCATTCCGGAAATCGAAAAGCGCTTCCGCGGCATCGGCGAGGGCTGGGCGCGGGTTGTGTTTGGCGGCAGCACCGGTGGCTGGATCGCCATGGCCGTGCAGATGTTTTATCCCGATGAGTACAACGGTGCCTGGGTCGCGTGTCCCGATCCCATCGATTTCCGTCACTACATGACGGTCAACATTTACGAGGACAAGAACGCCTACTACATGCCAAATCGATTCAAGCGTACGCCACGGCCAGCGCATCGTAACTGGCTCGGCCACATCGATACGACCATCGAAGAAAACAATCTTTGGGAATACGCTTTAGGTACTAAGGGCCGCTCGGGCGATCAGTGGGACGTCTGGGAGTCGGTGTACTCGCCCATCGGCGATGATGGCTATCCGCGCCGCATCTGGGATCGGCTGACCGGCGAGATCGACCCTGTCACCACCGCGTATTGGCGTGACAACTACGATCTTGGCCATATCCTGCGCCGAGACTGGGCGAAACTCGGACCCAAGCTGCGCGGCAAGTTGCGGATCTACGCGGGTGACATGGACAACTACTACCTCAACAACGCGGTTTACGTGGTCGAGGAGTTTCTACGCAACGCCCAACCGGCTGCCGAGGCCGTGATCGACTACGGCGATCGCGATGAGCATTGCTGGAACGGTGATCACACCCGGCCGAATGCCGAGTCGCGGTTGCGCTATGTGCAGATGGTGCTGCCGTGGGCGGCCGAGCGCATGCTGATGACGGCACCGAAGGGCGCTGACGTGCGAAGTTGGCGCTACTGACCTGCGAAAACGTGTTACTTACGCCAGAAGGTGGCGGTAAACAGGATGAGGACGCTGAAGATTTCGAGACGACCGAGAATCATGCCGACCGTGCAGACCCAGGTCTGCAGGTCAGACAGCCCTTGGTAGTTGCCAGCGGGGCCCGTCTGCCCGATGCCGGGGCCCAAGTTGTTGACGCTCGCCACGACCGACGTGAACGCCTCCACCAATGGCATTCCAGTCATCAGCAGTACGAAGGTGAGTGCGGCGATGGTCTGGAAATACAAAAAAATAAAAGCCAGCACCGAGGCGGCGATGCGCTCGGGAATCACCTGACCGCCGATACGGATCGGCAGCACGGCCGAAGGATGCACAAGTTGTTTCATCTCGCGCTGCGCCTGTCGGGCAAGCAGCAACGTACGGAACATCTTGATGCCGCCGCCCGTCGAGCCGGTGCTGCACACGATGCACGACAGAAACAACATCCACACCGGTGCGAAAATCGGCCAGAGACCGAAATCCTGCGAGGCGAAGCCGGTGGTACTGGCCACGGACACAACATTGAACGCCGAATGCCGCAGAGACTCCAGGAAAGTGGGGTAAGTCCCGCGGAGCGCCAGTAAAAGCGCGATCGCGACCACGCTCGCGCCCACTAAGACGAGAATCGCTTTGGCCTCTGAATCCCGCCGGTAAGGCTCGAGGCTGCGGTTGCGCAACGCCATGAAGTGCCGCGAGAAATTGAGCGTTGCCACCATCATCAGCACGATCAGCACCATCTCGATGGCGACCGAGTCGAAAGAGCCCACGCTGGCGTCGCGGGTGGAGAATCCGCCAAGACCCATTGCCGAAAACGAGTGGCAAATGGCATCCAGCCAGCCCATGCCGGCTGCCCGCAGCGCGATGACACCTATTCCCGTGATGCCGATGTAGGTCAACCAGAGCGCCTTCGCGGTCTCGGTGATCCGGGGCGTGAGCTTCTCGTCCTTGACCGGGCCTGGCGTCTCAGCGCGGTAAAGCGCCATACCGCCAACGCCAAGCAGCGGCAGTACGGCGACGGCGAGCACGATGATGCCGATGCCGCCGAACCAATGCAGCGCATGGCGCCAAAGATTGATGGAAGGTTGCAGCGTGTCGAGCCCGGTGATCACGGTCGAGCCGGTGGTGGTGAGCCCGGAGACCGCTTCGAAGTAAGCGTCGGTGAAACTGATCCCGGGCAGCGCGATCATCAGCGGCACTGCTGCCGAAAGCGACATCAGAATCCAGGACAGCGTCACCAGCAGGAACCCGTCTCGCGCCTTCAGCTCTCGCTTGTAGCGGCGAGTGGCAGCCGCGATAGCGAGGCCGAGCACGATATTGATTCCGGCGGCGATGGCAAAATCGTCCAACGTGCCATCCTGAGTGATGATCGCGCAGATCATGGGCATGACGAAGGTGACGGCGAAGAACGCCATCATCAGGCCGAGGATGTGGGCGACTGCCAGCATTGCCGCGTGCTCTTTGCTTAGCGTCGCCCGGCGGTTTCGCCGAGAAACAGCCGCTCGACCTGATCGACGTGGCGACGATCGGCAATGAACAGCACCACGTGATCGTCGGCCTGCACAATCGTGTCGTGGTGAGCCATGATTACTTGGTCGCCGCGGACGATGCAGCCGATGCGCGCGCCTTCCGGCAGGCTGATGTCCTCAATGCGCTGACCGACCACCCGCGAACTGCGGTGATCACCGTGAATGATGGCTTCGAGCGCCTCGGCGGCGCCACGGCGCAAGGAGTGAACCTGCACCACATCGCCGCGGCGTACATGCGTCAACAGCGAGCCTATGGTGATCGTCTGCGGCGAGATGGCGACGTCGATGCTGCCGTTCTGCATCAACTCCGCATAGGAAGGTTTATTGATGAGCGCCATCACCTTGGCCGCACCAAGGCGTTTAGCGAGCATAGCCGAAAGGATGTTCGCTTCTTCGGAATTGGTGAGCGCAACGAAGGCATCGCAACTGTCGATATTTTCTTCGATCAGCAGCTCTTCGTCGGCGGCGTCGCCTTCGAGCACGATGGCACTCGTGAAACTTTCGGAGATCTTGCGCGCACGGCGTGGATCACGCTCGATGATCTTGACCTGATTGTTCGCCTCGAGCTGTCGCGCCAGTGAAAAACCGATATGGCCACCACCGGCGATCACCACGCGCCGCACGGGCTTTTCTTCCTTGCGCATCTCCGCCATGAACTGCCGAATATCGTCGCGTCCGGCGAGAAAAAATACCTCGTCACCGTCTTCGATCACCGTATCGCCTTCGGTGGCGATGCTGCGACCGTTACGGTAGATCGCCACGACCCGCGCCTCGGTATTCGGGATATGTTCGCGTAGGCTGCGCAGTGCCTGACCCACCAGTAGACCGCCGCGGCGCGCTGAGAGACCTACGAGGCGAACACGACCGCCCGCGAAATCGAGCACCTGCAGCGCACCCGGATAACGGATGAGCCGTTCGATGTACTCGGTGACGAGCTGCTCGGGGCTGATGAACACGTCGACCGACAGCGCCTCGGCGCTGAACAGCTTCGGATGCCGCGTGTACTCGGGCGAGCGAATGCGGGCGATCTTGGTCGGCGTGCGGTAGAGCGTGTACGCCACTTCGCAGGCCATCATGTTGACTTCGTCGGAGCTCGTCAGCGCGATCAGCATGTCGGCGTCGCGCGCGCCGGCGGTTTCGAGGACGGTCGGAAAGGAGGCGTGACCGGCGACGGTGCGGATGTCGAGCCGATCCTGCAGGTCGCGCAGCAGTTCTTCGTTGGTGTCGACGACCGTGACTTCGTTGGCTTCCTCACGGGCCAGCTGGTATGCGGCCGTGCGCCCGACTTGTCCGGCGCCGAGGATCACGATCTTCATAAGGGTGGATAGGGTACTCCCAACCTGGCCCACCGAATAGGGGCGGCAGGGTATGCTTGGCTGCACCATGAACGCGCAAACCCCTGTTTCACCACCCGTCGCGGTGGGTCGTAGCGAATTCCGTCTCGGCTGGAAAGTGCTTATCGCCTCGTTATTGGGCGTGGCGTTCGGTGCTTCACCGCTGCCGTTCAACACGATCGGCTTTTTCATCGATCCGCTGCAGCAGGAATTCGGTTGGACGCGCACCGAAATCAGTTTCGGTATCACCATCTACGGCGTGTTGGGCGCCTTGCTGGCACCGGCGTTTGGTTGGCTTGCAGACCGTTATGGTGTGCGCAAGGTGGCGCTCGGTTCTTTGACCATCTTCGGGCTGGTGTTTGCCGCCTTCTCGGTGATTCCGGGAAACCTGTTCTGGTTCTACGTGCTGTGGACGATGATCGGACTGTTCGGCATCGGCTCGACGCCGATCACCTGGTCGCGAGCCATCAATCTGTGGTTCTTCCGTCAGCGTGGGCTGGCGCTTGGGCTCACCCTCGTCGGCACGAGCGTCTCGGCGATGTTGTTGCCGTTCATCACCACCCAGTTGATCGCGCAGGTCGGTTGGCGCGGTAGCTTCGCTTTACTGGCCTTGCTGCCGCTGGCGGTGGCCTTGCCTCTCGGCTTGCTGTGGTTTCGCGAACCGCGTGATCACGAGCGTCCGGCCGAAGTGGCTGCCGTTGGCGCTTCGCAGTTGCCCGGAAAGTCGGTGGGCGAGGCGATGCGCGAAAAACGTTTCTGGATTCTTTGGATTTCTATCGCACTCGTGTCGATTGCCTATGCGGGTGCGCTGGTGCACCTGCCCTCGATGCTCGCAGCGCGTGGCTTCGATCGAACGAGCGCCGCAGCGGTGATGAGCGTGTTCGGCTTGTCGATTTTTGCCGGGCGCATCATTACCGGCTTGCTGCTCGATCGATTCTGGGCGCCGCTCGTCACCTTGCCGATTCTGTGCTTGCCAGCACTATCCTGCTGGGTGCTGATGGGTGATGCGCCGTTGTCGCTGACACTCGCCGTGACGGCTGCATTCCTGATGGGGTTTGCCTCGGGCGCCGAGACCGACCTGATTGCCTATCTGGCCGGTCGTTATTTCGGCATGCGCAGCTACGGCCAGATCTACGGCGTGCTCTACATGGCCTTCGGTCTCTCCACGGCTATTTCAGCGTCGCTCTACGGCTGGGTGCGCGATACCACCGGCAGTTACGATCCGATGTTGCTGGCGGCGGCCGGCATGTTCGTCACTGGGGCCGTGTTGCTGCTGTTCTTGGGCCCCTACCCCGTATTCGTCGCTGACGAGCGCAGCGAGGGCAGCTCTACCAGCTGACCCAGCCCTGCTGCCAACTGAGCAGAATGAAGCCGCCGAGGGCGATGCGATACCAGGCGAAGGCCGCGAACGAGTGCCGGCTGACGAAGCGCAACAGAAAACGAATCGCCAGCAGCGCAGCCACGAAGGCCACGGCGCCGCTGACCAGCATCGATTGCACTTCGCCCGCAGTCAGCGGCTCGCGCGCGTCGAGCAACTTGTAGCCTGTGGCCGCGAACATCACCGGGATCGCGACGAAAAAGGAGAACTCCGCAGCGGTGCGACGATCGAGTCCACTGAATAAGCCGCCGAGGATGGTTGCGGCCGAGCGGCTGGTGCCCGGCACCAGTGCCAGCATCTGAAACAAGCCGACGCGCAGCGCATCCATCGGTCGGATCTGCTCGACGCTGCGTACCCGCTGCTCGTGTGGTCGTTTTTCTGCCCAAAGAATCAGCACGCCGCCGACTACGAGCGCCGTAGCCACTGGGATGGGCGAGAACAGCACGCTACGGATAGTGTCCTCAAACGCAAGGCCTGCGAGCGCAGCCGGCAAAAAAGCGAGGAACAGATTGAGCGCAAAGCCGCGCGAGGCCGGATCAGCGTGCAGGGTGCGCGCCGTGTGCCAAAGTTTCGCTCGATACTCGAAACAGACGGCAAGGATGGCAGCGCCCTGCACGACGATCATCTGTCGAAAGCCGACCTGCTCCTCGAGATCGAGCAGGGCGCGGGTGATGATCAGATGCCCGGTGCTCGAGATCGGCAGGAATTCCGTCAGACCCTCGACGAGTCCGATGATGGCGTCATGAATCCAGCTCACGGCATCAATCCGGCATCGTCTGACCGCGGGTCTCGAGGATCCAGCCCATCGCCAACAAGCCGACGAGCGGCACGAAGCCGACGAGGAACAGCGTGTTGAACACGACAGCCGGGTTGCCGGCGCCGGCCGCTGCGATGCTGCCGACGAGGAAGGGTCCGCCGGCGGCGAGGATGCGACCGATGTTGTAGGTGAAGCCTGAGCCGGTGGCCCGCAGCCGTGTGGGGAACAACTCGGGCAGGTAGAACGTGAAGGCACCGAACACGCCGAACACGGTCAGGCCGATGAAGAAATACATGTACAGCCGCGTCTGCGGCGCCAAGTCGAGCCCGAACGTCGCCAGCAGCGCCGCCGCGGAGAGGGCGAAGTAGGCGATGAACATCGGGCGTCGTCCAAACCGTTTGGCGAGCGGAATGGTCAGCAGAGTGCCTATCAGACCACCGACATTGAAGATCGTCGTGGCTTGGGTTTTCCAAGATTCGATGAGGATGCTGGCCGCGGTCTTGTCGAGGCCGAGTTGCGCGGCTTCGATCTGGCCGAGGTTTGCGGCTACCACCGGAATGAAGGCATTGCAGCTCCACCAAGTCAGCAAAGCGACGATCGTGGTGAGCAGCGCGCTGCGCGTACGGGGCCAGAGTTGCGGTGAAAACAGCTCCCTGATCCGCGGCGGTGCCGCATTGGCCGCTGCTTGTTGCCAGCGTTCGGGTTCCTTGACGAAGAGCCGTACAAAGAACGCGGCCGCTGCGGGCAGCAAACCAAAGATCAGCACGTAACGCCAGGACACTTCCGGCTGATCGCTGAACCAGTTACCGGCAACCTGCGAATTGACGAACGTGGCGAGGAACAGCCCGAAGGGTGCCGCGGTATAGAGCAGCGCGCCCGCCTCGACACGTTGGTCTTCCGGCACCGCTTCAGCCACCAATGCGCAACCGGCGGCCCACTCGCCGCCGATCCCGAGGCTTGCGATGATGCGACAAACAATGAGTTGTTCGATGCTGGTGACAAAGGCGCAGGCCGCCGTGCCGACGGCATAGAACACCATGGTGATCATCAGCACGCGCCGCCGCCCGTAGCGATCCGAGATCGGTCCAAACAGCACGCCGCCCACAGCCCAGCCGACCAGAAAGATCGCCGTGATGAGGCCGGTCCAATACAGCGTGGCAGCGCGCGCCTCGTCTGAACCCAGTGGCAAATTGAGCAGGGTGGGGATGGCGTTCGGGGCGACGTAATTGAAGAGCAGCCCATCGAAAATGTCGAAGCCCCAGCCAAGCCATGCGGCGAACAGCACGGTCCATTGATAACGAGACAGTCTGATCATCGATCCCCCGGATGAACGAGCGGCATCAGGGACGCCGTAGCGCCTGAGTGATGGCAGCACGCAGCTCGAGTGTCGCACGCCGGGCTGCAGCCGCGAAGTCTTCGCCGGAGCCCGCATAGAGAATGCCGCGCGAAGAGTTGATCACGAGTCCAGCGCCCTGTTTCGCACGGCCGTTGCGCACGGCCTCGTCCACGTCTCCGCCTTGGGCGCCGACCCCGGGCACGAGAAAGGTCATCTCCCCGGTTCGCGCCCGAATATCGGCGAGTTCACCGGGGTAGGTCGCGCCGACGACCAGCAGGCAATTGCCTCGCGAGTTCCACTCGTTCGCCACCCGCTCGGCGACGATCTGATAGAGCTTGCGCTCACCCACCTGTAGATTCTGGAACTCGCCCGAGCCGGCATTCGAGGTGCGGCAGAGGATGACGATGCCTTTGTCGGCGTACTGCAGGAACGGCTCTGCGGAATCACGCCCGAGGTAAGGGTTGATGGTCACCGCATCGGCGCCGTACCGCTCGAAGGCCTCGCGTGCGTACTTCTCGGCCGTGCTGCCGATGTCGCCGCGTTTGGCATCGAGGATGATCGGCACGCCGGGTGCTCGGGCGCGGATGTAACGAAGAGTGTCCTGCAGTTGACCCTCGGCACCGACCGCCGCGTAGTGCGCGATCTGCGGCTTGTACGCGCAGACGAGGTCGGCCGTGGCGTCGATGATGGCGCGATTGAAGGCCAGGATGGCATCTGGTTGCTCGCGCAAATGGGCGGGGAAGCGCTCGATCTCCGGATCCAGGCCGACACAGACGAGCGATTCGGCAGCCGCGCTGGCGGCGGCCAGCTGGTTATGGAAGGCGTTCATGCGCGAGGCAGTGTACCGCAGCGCTGCGCGACGGGCTTACACCGGGTCGAGGTTCGCGTACTGCAGCATCAACCACTTGCTGCCAGCCCCTTCGAAGTTGACCTGCACCCGGGCGTGCGGACCCTGCCCCTCGATGTTTAGGATGACACCGGCGCCGAATTTGGCGTGACGAACCCGGGCGCCTAGCTTCATGCCGGGGGCCACGGGCTCGGCGCGCAGTGCCGTCGGCCCGCTGCGTCCAGGGCGCGCCGCAGCGTCGTCACCGCCGAATCGCTCACGCGAGTAGGTGTCGCGCGAGTACGGATTCCCTCCTCGCGAGGCATGCACACGGGGGCGAACCTCCTCGAGCAGTTCCTCGGGAATTTCTTTGATGAAGCGCGAAGGCATGCCGTAGCTGTCGATGCCATGCAGCCGTCGTTGCTCAGCGTAGGTCAGATACAGCTGCTGCATCGCACGGGTGGTGCCGACATAAGCGAGGCGGCGCTCTTCCTCAAGGCTGTCGAGATCGTTGAGCGAGCGTTGGTGCGGAAACAGTCCATCCTCGAGACCCGCGAGAAATACCATCGGGAACTCGAGACCCTTCGCCGTGTGCAGCGTCATCATCTGCACGCAATCTTCCCAGGCTTCTGCCTGGCCCTCGCCGGACTCGAGCACCGCGTGGGCGAGAAACGACTCGAGCGGCGGCAGTGACTCACCGTCGACACCCTCGGGTTCGAAGCCGCGGGCGGCCGAGACCAGTTCGAGCAGGTTTTCGGCGCGAGCTTCGCCGCGCTCGGCTTTTTCTTTCCGATAGTGCTCGAGCAAACCGCTGGCATTGATCACTTGATCGACAATTTCGTGAAGGGCGAGCGTTTGCGTATCGCCGGCCAATCGTTCGATGAGTTGCAGGAACCCATGCACGGCCGCGGCGGCTTTGGCGCCGAGCGAACCGGTCGCGATGCAGCGGGTCGCAGCTGTCCACAATGACGATTGGTCTGCACGCGCTTGCTCACGAATGACGTCGAGACTCTTGGCGCCGATGCCGCGCGTCGGCAGGTTGATGACGCGCTCGAAAGAGGTGTCGTCCTGGCGACTCGAGACCAAGCGCAGGTAGGCCAGTGCATCCTTGATTTCGGCGCGCTCGAAGAAGCGCAGTCCGCCGTACACTTTGTAGGGCACGCGGGCCGAGAGGAATACTTCTTCGAACACGCGCGACTGTGCGTTCGAGCGATACAGGATGGCAATATCACGGCGATTGCCGCCGCGTGAGACCCAGTCCTTGATGCGCTGCAGCACAAACTCCGCTTCATCCCGCTCATTGAAAGCGGCATACAGTCGGATCGGCTCGCCTTTGCCGCCGCTCGTCCAAAGATTCTTGCCCAAGCGACCGCTGTTGTGCGAGATGAGCGCATTGGCCGCCTCGAGAATCGTGCCCGTCGAGCGGTAGTTCTGCTCGAGTCGCACGAGTTTGGCCTGCGGAAAATCGCGCCGAAACGTCTGCAGGTTCTCGACGCGTGCACCGCGCCAGCGATAGATCGATTGGTCGTCGTCACCGACTGCGAATGGCGCACCCTCGGAGCCGACCAGCAACTTCATCCACGCGTATTGGATGGTGTTGGTGTCCTGGAACTCGTCGATGAGCACGTGGCGGAAGCGGCGCCGGTAGTGACCGAGCAATTCCGGCTGATCGCGCCACAGTTCGAAGGCGCGCAGCAAGAGCTCTGCGAAGTCGACCACGCCTGCGCGCTGACAGGTGTCTTCGTAATCCTGATAAAGCTTCACCAGCTGGCGTCGGGTCGGATCATTGCCGTCCTTCAACGCCTTGGGACGCATGCCTTCGTCCTTGTTTTGGTTGATGAAGTACTGCACGTCGCGCGGCACCCAGCGGGTTTCGTCTAGCCCCTGGGCCTTGATCAGTTTCTTGATGAGCCGCAGCTGATCGTCGCCGTCGAGGATCTGGAAGGTCTGTGGCAGGCCGGCTTCGCGCCAATGCAGTCGCAGCAGTCGATGTGCGATGCCATGGAAGGTGCCGATCCAGAGCGCCGCACCCGGCAGGCCAAGCAGCGTTTCGATGCGGGCACGCATCTCGCCTGCGGCCTTGTTGGTGAAGGTTACGGCGACGATGCTGTGGATCGACGCTTCCTCGGCCTGCACCAGCCATACGACACGATGGGTGAGCACGCGCGTCTTGCCGCTGCCGGCACCCGCGAGCACGAGCACGGGGCCGATGGGCGCGGTCACGGCTTCGCGCTGCGCTTCGTTCAGCGGATTGAGGATCGGGGAAAGGTCCATGGGGCCGCGAATTCTAGCGGCTTTCAGTCGCTCTGACCGAGGCGTTTTTCTTCGGCAAAACGCAGCAGTGCCGACACCAGCGTCAGCACCACCGGGCCGACCACGAGACCGACGCCGCCAAAGGCCGCCGCACCGCCGATGACGCCGACAAACACGGCCAGCGTGGAAACATGGGCCTGCTTGGAAACGAGCAGCGGTCGGATGAAATTATCGACGATCGAAACGAACCCGCCCCACACCAGCATGAACAGCGCGGCGCCGCTTCGGCCCATGCCCGCTAGCGCCAGCGTGGCCGGTATCCAGACGAAGGCCGTGCCACCCGCAGGCAGCAGCGAGAACAGCGCGGCGAGCACGCCGAACACCACGGGCGAGGGCAAGCCGACGATCGCGAAGGCGATGCCGATAAGCAGGCCTTGCAGCAGCGCCGTGAGACCGGAGCCGTAGACTACGGCGCGAGTGGTGTTGGCGATCAGTGCCAGCATCTGTTCACGATGTTCGCGATCGATAGGCACGAGATTACCGAGACGCTGCAGCATCGAGTGGCCATCACGCAGCATGAAAAACAGCAGGAACAACATCAGCAGAAACGCAACCGTGGTGCCGAGCGCGCCGATGACCATGCTGCTGCCGAGGCTTGCCGCGTAACGCAGGAATGTTTGTCCGATCGTTATGAAAAAACCGGTGATCTGGCTGCCCTCGAGATCAAGCAGATCGACGACATCGGCGAGCAAGGGACCGAGTACCGGATACTCCTCGAGTCGGTTGAGTGTCTCGCCATCGATGCGCCAGGCACTGTGCTGCAGATCGTAGATGAGCGTTCTGCCCTGTTCGATGAAACTCGCGCCAAGCAGCACCAGCGGTGCAAACACCACGACGGGGGTGAGCATCGTCAACACGGCTGCTGCACCGCTCGGACGATCACCGAGGCTGCTCGCCAGGCGCGATTGCAAAGGCGCCATAAGCACGGCGAGCACGATCGACCAGGCGAGCGCGCCCCAGAAGGGCGTCAGGATCTCCCACACGGCATAACCCAGAACGACCACGGTCAAGACGAGAAAGCCGCGTCGATAAAACTCCGTCATGCGCCGCACTATACTGGCCTCATGCGAGCGTTGGCAGTGTGTTTAGCGATCGGCTTCGGCTTCGTTATGGCGGCCTGCTCGACGGGTGCTACGTCACCTGCGGCCGCGCGTCTCGGCGCCACGACAGAGGAATTTCTCGTGCCCCCCAACCCCGCCAATCCCAAGGCTTACGCCTACGTCACCCTGAGCGTTGCCGACATGGATCAGGCGCTAGGCCTCTGGGTGCAACGCTTCGGCATGCAGATCGTGGTGCGGCGCCAAGGCACCGACCCCGGGCTTGCGCGACTATGGGGTGTGGCCGCGGATGCCATCATAGATCAGGCGTTGCTGTTGACCCCCGGCATGCAGCAAGGCGGCGTACATCTCGTGCGGTTTCGCATGCCGGGTGCGGCGGTACGCGAGGGTGCCTCGACCACCGACCTCGTACCGAAGAGCGTCGACATTGCCGTCCGCGATATCTCTGCGCGCTATGCCGAGCTCGAATCGGCGGGCTACCGCTTTCGCTCGCCCATCGGTCGCTTCGAGACCGACGGTGTCATTGTCGACGAGGTTCATCTGCCCGGTCCCGATGGCGTCAACCTCGTGTTCCTCGAACAGCAGGGCAAGCCCGAGCCGGTGAGCCCCGAGGGCTATGGCGTCGCGCCGCAGATCGTGGCGATTTCACCCGACAACACACGCGAAAAGCTGTTCTTCGAGACGGTACTCGGTCTTGATGAGACGTCCTACCATCGTTTCGCGGGCGCTGCGGTAGAACAGACCATCGGCTTACCCGCAGGTGGTGCACTCGATGTGCGTATTTTCGGCGATCGGGGTTACGACTACGGTCGACTCGAGATCGTGCAGTACGAGGGTGTGAAAAGCGCCGATCTGTATCCGCGCGCCAAGGCACCGGCACGAGGGTTGTTGTCGGTGACTTTCTTCGTGACGGATCTTGCCGCCGTGCTCGAGCGTGCCGCGGTGCTGCAGCGCACTGCGGGTGCGATGCGCGCCGCGCCCGTGGATCATGGCGTGGTCTCGAGCGTCTTCGGCACCGCTCGCATGGCGACCCTGACCTCACCAGCAGGCCTGCGCATCGATCTGCTCGAGCGCCGTTGATCATTGGGTTTGTTACCAGCGGTTGCGCAGCTCGCGCAGTTTCAGGAAGACAGTTCGCGCATCGGGCGTTTCAGGTAACTCGGGAAACGCAACGCGCAGCCCGGCGATCACCTCGGGTTGAGTCAGCCGGAAAAACGTGTTGATGCGTTTCTCTTCGCCGAGCGTCGTCACCGGTGCGGCATCGCCTTGACGCTCGCCAAGAGTGGCGAGCGTGCTCGCGGCCACGGTGTTCTGCGGTTCCCGATCCAACGTGAAGGCGAGGTTGCGCGCTAGATAATCGTGTCCGGGAAACACCCGCGTGGTATCGGGCAAGCGAGCGAGCACTTCGACGAACGTGGCGTACAGTAAGCCCGGATCACCACCGTTGTGGCAATTGCCGGCACCCGCGCCGAACAGGGTGTCGCCGCAGATCAGCGCAGGTGCCTCCAGAGCGCCCTGACCTTGAGCGAGTAGACACAGGTGGGCGCGGGTATGCCCGGGCGTATCGAGGCAGTGCAGCTCGACGCTGCGTCCCACGCGAATCACATCGCCACCCGCGAGGGCTTTGTTCATGCCGGGAATTCGGCCGGCGGCGCCCTCGTGCGCCAGCACTCGCGCGCCGGTTGCCGCCTGCAGGGGCTCGTTGCCTCCGACGTGGTCGCCGTGTTCGTGGGTGTTGAGGATCTGGCGGATCGTCCAACCCCGGGCCCGGGCGAACTCGTGGCAGAGCGACCAATCGAGTGGATCCACGGCCAGTGCCTCGCCGGTTTCCTCACAGGCAATCAAATAGTGGTAATTACGCCACGCGTTGGAGGGCCATAGTCGCTCGATGAGCATGGATCACCGTGAATTTTTACAAGGCGTATTTCACAGGAGTTGATGCTAGATTGCCATCGGGGGTCGGAGAAAATGCATGTCGATGTCGATCGGGTCCAAGGAACCGGCCCCGGCTCCTGTGGCGGTTGTCCCACCGTCTGCGCACGTCAATCCCCTCACCACTCGTTCGGCCTGGGAGGCGGCACGCACCGCTTGCCAGCACGATCCGGGTGCCTATCACGGCGACATCGCCTGTCGTGAACTGCATTGGTTCGAGCCGAGCGTCGGCGAGCACGGGGCGTGGATCCGCTTCGAGGCGGCGACGGGCGTGTGGCGGGGCTTCGATGCCCGCAGCCTGCAACCGGTGCAGCCGACCCTGCCCGCGCAGTACCGGCCCTGGCATACCGCACTCGATTCCAGCGAAGCGCCGTTTTATCGCTGGTTCGGCGGCGCACTCACCAACGCCTGCTTCAATGAAATAGACCGCCATGTGCTCGAAGGCCATGGCGCAGAGGCGGCGCTGTGGTTCGAAGGCGATCGCTGGGATCAGTCGCAGGACGGTGGCCGCGGCGGACCGGTGGTTTCGTATTCGGTATCACGCAAGCAGTTGCTGCTCGAAGTGGCGCGCTGCGCGCTCGCGCTGCGAAATCTCGGTTTGCAGGCCGGTGATCGCATCGCGATCAACATGCCGAATATTCCGGAGCAAGTGTACTGGACCGAGGCGTGCAAGCGCCTCGGCATCGTCTACACGCCGGTGTTCGGCGGTTTCAGCGACAAGACGCTGTCCGACCGCATCCACAACGCCGGTGCCCGGGTGGTCATCACCGCCGACGGCGGCTATCGCAACGCGCAGATCGTCGCTTTCAAAGAGGCGTACACCGATCCTGCCCTAGATGGTTATGTGCCGGCCGAGCAGGCGGTGCGTGCCGTCGCGCAGGCACTGGAGTCTCTGGGGCTTTCCGCAGCACACTCGGCGCGCATCCTCGAGGGCGCAGAGCGCGTGGTGGCCAATGAAATCACGCTCGAACGCTCGGACATCATGCGCGGCGTCGGCCGCGCACTCGAAAGTCTGAGTGGCCTCAGTTCCGCCGAAGCCAGTCGCATCAGAACGGCGATTGCTTCTGCGCTGGTCACCACCCCACCGCGAGTCGACACCGTCATCGTCGTGCGCCATACGGCGCAGGCCGATTTGCTGTGGCGCCCCGAGCGCGATCAATGGGGTCATGAGCTCACGGCGACTGCGCAGCAGCAGTTGCTGGCGGCCGCGCGAGCGGCGGGTTTTGTCGTGCACGATGAGGCGAGTCTGCTGGCTCTGCCCGACCGCCAGTTTGTCGCGGCCGTGTGGGCAGCAGCGCCGGTCGAGCCGCTCGATGCAGAATTTCCGCTGTTTTTCATCTACACCTCGGGCTCCACCGGCAAGCCCAAGGGTGTGGTGCATGTGCATGGCGGTTACGTCAGCGGCGTGGCGCACAGCATGCGTGTTGCTTTCGATGCGCGCGCCGGTGATGTGATGTACGTGGTCGCTGATCCGGGCTGGATCACCGGCCAGAGTTACATGATCAGCGGCGCGCTCAGCACTCGCGTCACCACGGTCATCGCCGAGGGCGCTCCGGTGTTTCCGGGCGCGGGTCGTTTCGCAAGCATCATCGAGCGACTCAAGGTCAACATTTTCAAGGCGGGCGTCACGTTCCTCAAGACGGTGATGACCGATCCGCAGAACGTCGAAGACGTTCGTGCGTACTCGCGCGCGAGCCTGCGCATGGCCACGTTCTGTGCCGAGCCGACCTCACCCGTCGTGCAGCAGTTCGGCATGGATCTGGTCACGCCCTGGTACACCAATAGTTACTGGGCCACCGAGCACGGCGGCATCGTCTGGACGCACCTCTACGGCAACGCGGATTTCCCGCTGCGCGCTGATGCCCACACCTATCCGCTGCCGTGGATCTTGGGCGATGTGTGGGTGGCGGACAGCGAGGCCGATGCCTCGGGCAGCGTGCAGGCGCGCAGTGCCGACATTGGCGAAAAAGGCGAGATCGTGATCGCCGCGCCATTTCCGTACCTGTGCCGCACGATCTGGGGTGCGGAGGCCGACTTCAAGATCGAGGGTCGCGCCGTGGCGCGCGGTTGGCGCGGCGATTTTGAGCGCTATCGCAAGACTTACTGGACGCGTTGGCGCGGTACGCTCGCCTACACGCAGGGCGATTTCGCCGTGAAGTACGCCGATGGCGGGTTTTCGCTGCATGGTCGCTCGGATGATGTCATCAACGTATCGGGCCATCGTCTCGGCACCGAAGAAATCGAAGGCGCCATCCTGCGCGACAAGCAGGTCAACCCCGATTCACCCGTGGGTAACGTCATCGTGGTGGGCGCGCCGCATGCTCAAAAGGGCCTCACACCGCTGGCCTTCGTCAAGCCCGCGCCCGGTCGCAAGCTCGCGGCCGAAGATCGACGCCGCCTGATCGAGACCGTTCGACAGGAAAAAGGTCAGGTCGCCATTCCCGAAGACTTTGTCGAAGTTAGCCAGTTTCCCGAGACCCGCAGTGGCAAATACATGCGACGTATGGTGCGCGCACTCGTCGAGGGTCAAGACGTAGGCGACACCTCGACGCTGCGCAACCCGGAGTCCATCGACGAGTTGCGCAAGGCGATCCGCGAGTGGCAAGCGCGTCAGCGCGTGGCGGATGAGCAGCAGTTATTCGAGGACTTCCGCTATTTCCGCATTCATTACCATGCCACGGGAAGCCGTCGGCGCAATGCGGCACGTATCGCTATCGTCACGGTCAACAATCCGCCGGTCAACGCACTCAACGAGCGCGCCCTCGACGAGTTGAACATTGTCATCGATCACGTTGCGCGGCGCGACGACGTCAAGGCCGTAATTTTCACCGGTCAGGGTACGGCAGCTTTCGTCGCCGGTGCCGACATCCGTCAGTTACTCGAGGACGTGCACACCCTCGATGAAGCACTGCCGCTGCCCAACAACGCCCATTTGGCATTTCGCAAGATCGAATCGATGGGCAAGCCGGCCATCGCCGCAATCAATGGTGTTGCGCTCGGTGGGGGCATGGAATTCGCGATGGCCTGCCACGTGCGACTCGCTGAATCAACGGCCACCTTCGGCCAGCCGGAAGTGAGGCTTAATCTATTGCCGGGCTACGGCGGCACACAGCGTTTGCCACGTTTGCTAGAGCAGGCGGCGCACCCCGCACCGCTCGTTCGCGCGTTCGAAATCATCATGGGCGGTCGGACGGTCGAGGCAGCGCAGATGCACGCCGACGGTCTGCTGCACGCCGTGGCCGAAGAGCACGAAGATGTCCTGTCGCTCGCCACACGTCTTGCCAGCGAATACATCAAGGCACCGCAGGGACGCAATCTCGTAGCACGTCAGTTTGCCGCGCGTCGCGCTGCCAATGAGACGTGGCACGCCGCAGGCCGCGACGATCTGACGTCGGCGCTGGCCGATGCTGAAGTGCTCAAGCTGCTCGCGCAGGCGCGCACCGTGGGGCGTGCGGCCACCGCGGAGCGCATTGTCGATGCCGTGCGCACCGGTTGGGTCAGCGGCGTCAGCGACGGGTTGGCGCGCGAGGCGCAGTTGTTTGCCGAGGCGATCATCGATCCGGCCGGAGGCAAGGCTGGCATCCGCGCGTTTTTCGACAAGCAGAGCGCGCCGTTGCCGGTGCGACGCGATAGTGCGCCGAGCGCAGCCGAGCAAAAGACGCTTGAACGGCAAGGCAAATTGCTGCCGGTGGGTGCCGCGTTCTTTCCGGGTCTGACGCCGTTGCCGCAATGGCAATATGGGCACGCCGTCGTCAAGGACTCGCAGACGGGTGCACCGGCGCATGGTTTACCGCGCGAGGCGGAGCGACAGATCGTACTGCCTGTACCCTCACCGGGTGCGAACGAGGCGTTGGTGTACGTGCTCGCCTCGGAAGTGAACTTCAATGATATCTGGGCGATCACCGGTATTCCGGTCTCGCCGTTCGAGAATCACGATCTCGACTATCAGGTTACAGGCTCGGGTGGTGTTGCTCTGATCGCTGCCGTCGGCAGTGAGGTCAAACGCGAGGGTCGTCTCAAGGTCGGTGACCTGGTTACCGTGTACTCAGGTCAGAGCGATTTGCTCTCACCGCTCGCCGCTCGCGATCCAATGTACGCGGGTTTCTCGATCCAAGGTTATGAGACCGATACGGGTAGCCACCAGCAATTTCTGCTGGTGCAAGGCCCGCAGCTGCATCCGTTGCCGCCCGATCTGACGCTCGAAGCTGCGGGTTCCTACGTGTTGAACCTCGGCACGGTGGTACGCGCGCTGTTCACGACGCTGCAGATCGAGACGGGCAAGACTCTCTTCGTCGAGGGTGCAGCCACGGGTACGGGCTTCGAAGCGCTGAAGAGTGCTGCACGAAACGGTCTCGCGGCCGTGGGTCTAGTCTCGAGTGTCGAGCGGGCGCAGTTCATCGCTTCGCAAGGTGCAGCAGGTTCCATCAATCGGCGTGATCCGCGCTGGAGTCAGGCGTTCACCACCGTGCCCGCCGATCCTGCCGCCATTGCCGAGTGGCAGCGCGCCGGCGAGCCGATCCTTGAAGAAATGCGTCGTCAAACCGGTGGACGACTCGCTGACTATGTCGTCTCGCACGCGGGTCAAGAGTCGTTCCCGCGCTCATTCCAGCTGTTGGCCGAGCACGGCACGCTGACGTTCTACGGCGCCACCAGCGGCTACTGGTTCTCGTTCGTCGGCAAGACGGGCGCAGCCACTCCGGAGGATATGCTGCGTCGTGCGCGACTGCGCGCCGGTGAGGCCGTGTTGTTGTACTACGGGGTTGGCAGCCGGGATCTGCTGGATGCGGTCGGCCTGCAAGCGATCGAGGCGGTTCGTGCGGCGGGCGGTCGATTGGTGGTGGCCACGGCGAGCGACGCGCAGCGCGAGTTCGTGCAGTCGCTGGGCTTTGGCGATGCGGTGCGCGGCGTCGTATCGATCGAAGAGATTCGTCGCAAGGAAGGAGCGGATTTCGATTGGCCAGATGCCTTGCCGGCCATGCCCGATGCGAAACGTGAGACAGCACGATTCAAGGAGGCGGTACGGCAGTTCCAAGAGCGCACGATGAAGCCCTTCGGCAGTGCCATCGGTCGCTGGTTGCGCTCCGCAGACAACCCGCGTGGTTACCCGGATCTGATCATCGAGCGTGCAGGTCACGATGCACTCGCGGCTTCGACGTCGCTCGTCAAGCCGTTCACGGGTCGCATCGTGTACTGCGAGTCGATGCAAGATCGACGCTATACGTTCTACGCACCGCAGGTGTGGATGCGCCAGCGACGCATTCTGATGCCGACGGCAACGATTGCGGGCACGCATCTCTGCAATGCCTATGAGGTTGCGCGCATGAACGACATGATTGCTGCCGGGCAGCTTGAAGTGAGCGCGCCGACCGTTGTGCCGTGGGACGAGTTGCCTGCTGCACACCAAGCGATGTGGGACAACACCCACGCAGGTGCGAATTACGTCGTCAATCATGCGCTGCCAAGGATCGGGCTGCGCTCGCGCGACGAGTTGTATCAGGAATGGAGCGCGCTGCAAGGAGCCGCACGATGACGCCGGCCAAAAAATCCAAGCGGACCTCTACGTCCGCCACTGCGCGTAAAGCCAAAACGGTCCAGAGTAAAGCGCGTGCCCTTCCCGTGGTCATGCGCCCCGGTCGGTTGGTCGGTAAGGTGGCGTTGATCACTGGCGCGGCGGGCAACATCGGCGAAGTGATCGTGCGTCGCTATCTGCAGGAAGGCGCTGCCGTTGTCATGGCGGGTCGCAATCGTAATAAGCTTGAAGCGCTGCGTGAAACGCTGCTCGCGAGCAGTGGCGCCGCCCCGGAGCAGTTGCTGGCGCTGGCCTTCGATGCCTCCGATGCCGGTCAGGCGCGTCAGGGCGTCGAGGCGGCCTTGGCTCATTACGGCCGGCTCGATGTGTTGATCAACAACGCAGGGTCTGCTGGTCCGAAGCAGCCGATCGAGCAGTTACCGCTCTCCAACGAGGAACTCGAAGCGCAGCGGTCTACCGGCTCATCGGACACCGAGACGGTGAGTGATGCTGCCGGAAACCTGCTCGGCCTCAGTTGGAACATGGTGCGTGCTGCAGCACCGCATCTGCGTGCGGGCGCGAGCATCGTCAACGTATCGACGATTTTCTCGCGCACCCGCTACTTCGGCCGTGCGGCTTACGTCGTACCCAAAGCGGCGCTGAACGCGTTCTCGCGCAATTTGGCGCTGCAACTCGGACCGCAGGGGATTCGCGTCAACACCGTGTACCCAGGGCCGATCGAAAGTCGACGGATCCGCACTGTGTTCAAGGCGATGGATGGGCTGCGCAAGAAGCCCGAAGGTACAACGGCGACCGAGTTTTCCTCTGCCATGGCGCTCGCCCGCGCCGACTCTTCAGGCGCACCCGCTCACACCTTCCCGACCGTCGATGATGTGGCCAACACCATCGTCTTCCTGGGCAGCGACGAGTCGCGCGCCTTCAGCGCGCAGGGCTTCGAAGTGACTAACGGCATGCAAGTGGTGCATGAATCACGCTCGACCTGGGTGTCACGGCCTGAGCTGCGTACTGTCGATGGCACGGGCTCGACGGTGCTCGTCGCCGCCGGCGACCAGGTTGCCGACGCCTTGACGATTGCGCGCATCCAGAGCAACTGCGGCGCGCGCGTACTTCTGGGCCTTGGTTCACAGGAGGCAGTGCAGGCCGCGCGAGCGGCATTGCGCGAGGACGAAGTGGACCGGCGTATCGTACCGGTGCTGTTTGATCGCGGCCGCCCGGAGACTCTGGCGCCCTCTTTAGGCAGCGTCGAGAAGGGCAAGGGTCTCAACGGCGCCATCATCCTTCCCGCTTTCGGTGCGGGTCGTTTTCAGGCGCCGCTTGCCGAAGCCAGTGACAGCGACGTAGAGGCTTTTCTCAAGGCTGAACTCGCCGGTGCCATGGGGATCTCGCGCGAACTGTCGCGGCTCTGGCATCGCTACGCGCCGAAGGGCGTGAGTCCGCGCATCATATTCATGTCGAATGGCACGGACGCCGCCGGCGACACCTACGCCGACATCCTGCGCGCCGGCATCGAGCAGTTGTTACGCGTCTGGCGCGACGAGAGCGAAGTGCAAGTCGATGCGGGCGAGCGAGCGGCACTCGAGTGGTCGAACCAGATCGTGCGCTATTCCAACTCCGAGGAGCATTGTCTGACGTTTGCCGGTGCGCAGGCCGCGCGCTTGCTCTTCACCAAGCGTCGGGTCACGCAGGTCAACTTGTACATGCCGGCGACCATCGTCGATGCGACGGGCTCGACTCGACCTAATTTCGGCTGGATCGAGTCTTTGATGGGGCTCCATCTCGGCAAGTGTGTGCTCGTGACCGGCGGCTCTGCGGGTATCGGCGGTCAGTTGGCTCGCTTGCTGGCCGTAGCTGGCGCCCGTGTCATGCTCACCGCGCGGCGGGCGAATCAGTTGCAAGATCTACGCAAGAGCATCATCGCAGAGCTTGAGGAGATCGGTTACAACCGGCCGCAGGACCGTGTGCTCATGCTGGCCGATATCGATGTTGCCGATGAGCGAGCGCTCGTCAAATCGGTCGAAGCCACGCTCAAGGCGTTTGGACGCATCGACTATCTCATCAACAACGCGGGTGTCGCCGGTGCCGAGCAGATGGCGGTGGATCTGCTGCCTGCGGACTGGCGCAACACGCTGCATGCCAACCTCGTCTCGAACTATTCGTTGATCGAGAAAGTCGTGCCGCTGATGAAAAAGCAGGGCTCGGGTTACATCCTCAACGTCAGCTCCTACTTCGGTGGTGAAAAGTACATCGCGGTGCCCTACCCCAACCGTTCCGACTACGCCGTGTCCAAGGCGGGTCAGCGCGCGCTGGTCGAAAACCTGGCCCGCTTCGTGGGGCCCGAGATCCAGATCAATGCGATTGCGCCCGGCCCCGTCGAGGGTCAGCGACTCAAGGGCAAGGACGGCAAGGCGGGTCTCTTTGATCGGCGGGCCAAGCTGATCCTCGAAAACAAACGACTCAATCAAGTGCACGACGCGTTGCTCAAGGCATTGGCTGCGGGCGCGCGTCTTGGCGACATTTTCGAGTCGCTCAAGGCCAATGACATCGGCTTGTTGCAGCAAGAGGACGTGCCGCTGTCCTTGCGTGAACTCGGGGCGAAGCTCAAAGCAGAAACGCACGGACGTGACGAAGCGACGCACTCGTCGCTGCATCATTTGCTGACGAGGCCGATGGCGATGCGGCTCGTCGCTCGCCTGCGCAATGGCTGCATCATCCTGCACCAGATGGAGCACGAGCTCGCCGAGCAGTGGGCGGCCGGCCTGCCTGAGCCGCTCGAGCCGTTCATCGATCCGCAACGCATCGACAGTGAAGCGGAGAAGATCCGCACCGGCGTCCTCGGCATGCTGCACCTGCATAAGATGCCGACCGAGATCGATGTCGCGCTGGCGACCGTGTTCTTCATGGCGGATCGGGCGATTTCCGGTGAGACCTTCGAGCCCTCCGGGGGTTTGCAGCAGGAGCGAACGATTACCGAGCGCGAACTGTTCGGTCGTGCCAAGCCCGAACGCGTACGGCGCATGGAAGGCGAGACGATCTGGTTGATCGGCGAGCACATGACCGAGCCGCTCGCGGCCGTGGCAAAGCTGTTTCTTGCCGAAGGTCACGTCGGCAATATTGTGACGCTGACGCGCACCGAGGCAGCCGGTCAGGAGCTGAAGAGCGCGCTCGGTCGTGCTCTCGGTCACGACCGCATCTCTTACCTAACGGTGGGCGATGATCTCGAGGGGGGTATGGATCAGGCGTTCGCCACGAGTGGCTCGCCCGCCGCCGTGATCTCGACGCCATTCGCGCCGATTCCACGCGCACTCTTTGGCGTGGAGGGCAAAGACCATCTCGATGCGGCTGAGTTTGGTGCGCTCGTCGAAACCAATTTGACGCACCACTTCCGCGTGGCACGCAAAGTATCGCTGTTCCGTGGCGCTCGGTTGATTCTCGTCTCGCCGGATGTACCGGTGGGCGGGACGCTCGCGCAGTTTGCGATGGCCAATTTCGTCAAGACCACGCTGCACGCCTTCACTGCGACGCTCGGTGTCGAGAACGAACGCTTGCCCACGGCGGTGCCTGTGAACCAGGTCAACTTGACGCGTCGCATGCGCAGCGAAGAGCCGCGCGATGCGGCTGAGCAGGCGGAGGAATACAGCCGCTTTGCGCATGCCGTGTTATTGGCGGCGGCGCCGATAGTCGAAGCGCAGGAGAGTCGGTATCGGGCGCGAATCTACCGCGGACTCGCCATCACCGTCTGATCGCCTATCATGCGGTGATGAAACTTCGCGTCGTTCCGGTTACGCCCTTCCAGCAAAACTGCTCCATCCTGTGCTGTGAGCGTACCGGACGGGCGGCGGTCGTTGATCCGGGCGGCGATCTCGATCGGGTGTTGGCCGAGGTTGATCGGCTGCAGGTCACACTGGAGAAAATCCTCATCACCCATGCACACCTCGATCATGCCGGCGCCACGGCGGAACTCGCCCGCTCCCGCGCACTGCCGATCGAAGGGCCGCACCTCGATGATTTGTTCTGGATCGAGCAAATGCCTGCCCAAGCCCGCATGTTCGGTTTTCCGGCGAGTGAACGCTTCACCCCGGATCGTTGGCTGCAGCAAGGTGATCAAGTCACGGTGGGAGAGCTCGAGTTGCAGGTCAGGCATTGTCCCGGTCATACGCCGGGACACGTCGTGTTCTTCGAGCCGCAGAGTCGTTTCGCCTTCGTGGGTGATGTGCTGTTTGCCGGCTCGATCGGCCGCACGGATTTCCCTCGCGGCAATCACGCGCAGTTGATCGACTCCATCCGCAACAACCTGTTTCCGCTCGGCGATGACGTCGGCTTTTTGCCGGGGCACGGCCCGACATCGACCTTCGGTGCAGAGCGGCGCAACAATCCGTTCGTGGCGGACAGCGTGATCGGTCGCGCCTAGTCGCGCGTGATGTAATCGCGCGTTGCGTCAGTACGGCGGCAGTTGCGTCGTCGGAATATAGTGATCGACCAGCAGCGCGACGAACAGCCACATCAGATAGGAAATCGAGAAGCGGAACACACGCATCGGCAGTTCAGCGCGATCAGTGAGTTTCAATGCCAATGCGTAGTACAGAAAGCGCGCGTTCAGCACCAGCGCCGCAGCGAGATACAGCAGCCCGCTCATCCGAGTGAGATAGGGCATCAGCGTTACCAGCACGAGCAGCACGGTATAAAGCAGCACCTGCAGGCGGGTGTACGGCACGCCATGGGTCACGGGCAGCATCGGTATGCCGGCCTTGGCGTACTCGTCCTTGCGGGCGATCGCGAGCGCCCAGAAATGCGGCGGCGTCCAGATGAAAATGATCAAAAACAACAACAGCGCGCCGGGCTCGATGGAGTTGGTGACTGCCGCCCAACCGAGGATCGGCGGTGCCGCACCGGCTGCGCCGCCGATCACGATGTTCTGCGAGGTCGCACGCTTGAGGAACACGGTGTAGATCACTGCATAGCCGATGAGCGAGGCGAAGGTGAGCGCCGCAGTCAGCGGATTGACGAGCAGTGTGAGTATCAACATCGAGGCGATAGCGAGCGCTGCGGCAAAGATCAGCGCCTGTCGATTGCTGAGTGTGCCCGTGGGCAAGGGCCGGCCGCGAGTGCGCGACATTTGCTCGTCGATGTTGCGATCGAGCACATGGTTGATCGCCGCCGCACTGCCCGAGGCGAGTGCGATGCCGAGATTTCCCCAGATCAACGCATCGAGCGGCGGCCAGCCGGGGCTTGCGAGCAAGGTGCCGACGATGGCGGTGAACACGATCAACGCCACGACGCGCGGCTTGGTCAGCTCGAGATAGAGCTTCCAAGTGGGTCGCGCCTGCACGGCGCTGGCAGGTGCGGCCACTTCAGGCTTCCCGCAGGCGACGGTTGAGCAGCATCAACGCCATGATCAGTAGCGCCGCCCCGGCGTTGTGACCTGCTGCGAGCCAAAGTGGAAATGCCTTGAGGATCATCAGCACCGCAATAAGCAATTGCAGGCCCAATGCACCGAGTGCCCACCACCCTGCGCGACGGACAAGCGCCGTGGGTGCGTTGCGGATGGCGAGCCACGCGGCCAGCGTCACGGCGAGCGTAGCAATGATGGCGCCGAGTCGGTGCGTGAAGTGGATGGCCACTCGCGAAGGGTGTTCGAGAACGCCACCGGTGTAGTTGATGTCGAGGCCGCGCCAGAGCACGAAAGCCTCGTCAAAGTTCATGCCTTCCGGCCACCATTGGTTCTGACAGCGAGGCAGGTCTGGACAGGCGACTGCGGCGTAATTGCTGCTGGTCCAGCCGCCGAGCATGATCTGCAGCGATACCACGACGGTGGCGACTATGGCCATGCGCCGCGCAGCATCGAGCACCGCGATCTTCGTCGCGCCAGGCGGTGGTGACACGACCTGCGTACGACGACGCATGTCGAGCCAGAGCCAAGTCAGTAGCGATAGCGTGGTCAGTCCACCGGTCAGGTGCAGTACCACGACGAGTGGTTTGACGAGCCACCACACTGTGAAAGCGCCGAGCATGCCTTGCAGCAGCACGACCACCAATAAGCCCGTGGCGAACACGGGACTGACCGGCCGTTCGCGTCGATAGGCCAGTGCGATCGCGGTAATGAGCACGATCACGAACCCCAGCGTCGTCGCGGCATAACGATGGATCATCTCGCGCCAGGCCTTGCCGGAGTCGTACTCCCAGCCCGGCGAATACGATTCGATCTTGCCTTCGTTTTTTTCGGCTCCGGCGGGCGTGACATGTCCATAGCAGCCGGGCCAGTCCGGACAGCCGAGCCCGGCATCGGTCAGTCGTACCCAGGCGCCGAGTACCACGACGACAAGACAAAGCAGCATGCCGAGAAGCGCTAGTCGGCGCAGCGCCACGGCGCCTGCGGGGATGGAGTGAGCGTTCATGACTTAGCCGATGTGTGAGAGTTTGAGCAGTTTTTCGAGATCCGATTTCAGACCTTTCGGATTATCCCGCACGTCGAAGCGCATCATGAGATTACCGAGCGGATCGACGATGTAGACGTACGGTGTTCCGGGTGTCTGCGGAAACTGCGCGAGCCATTCGGCTGCTGCAGCTCCCGAAGGTGAGACCGTCAATAGGCCGGGGTGTTCCGTGGTGAGGAAGCTGCGATCACAGCAATTGCCGGTAACCACGAACGCGCGCTGCACCCGATCCATATCTTCGGCCAGTAGCAGACGGGTCTGACGAATGGTCCACAGCGCTTTGCGACAGGTTTCGTCGCAGGCGCCGTCGTTGACATGCACCAGCGTCCACTTGCCTTTGAAGAGCTCCGGCGATGCCACGGCGCCATCCATCTCGAGCAGCGTTGTCGCCGCGAGCGGCCGTGCCGGGCTGATGAGTTCGCCGTGATTGGTGCTGCCCGCGGGGCGCCAACCGCCAGCGTAGTACAACCAAAACGCACCGAGCAGCGGTACGAAGAACAGTGCCGCCAGGCCAATAAGTGCGCCTCGTCCCTTCGGTGCCGAGTCGGGGGTATTTGCGGATGTACTCATGCTCCATCGTCCTTCTTCAAGTTCAGCGCGACGTACAACACCATCAGTAGTACGGCGAAGCCCCACCACTGAATCGCATAGGACCAATTCTGCTCCGGCCCCTTTGCAAAGGGCTTCCAGCCCCGAACGTATCCGACCGACTCGTCTTCATCGAGTAGCAGCACCCGCGCCTCGAGTCGCGGTGCGGGCTCGGCCGGGCTCGCGAGTGCCGCTCGCAATTCTGCCGAGCTCGGAAAAGCAGTAACCCGTGGCCATCGTCCTTCCACCGCTGGAGGTGCGCGCCCGCCCGCGAGTCCCGCTGTCGGCAACTCATCGAGTACGCCCGTGACCTCGACCCGCCCGACGGAACCCGCCAGTGCCGTGGCTACATCGGGCAAGGCGTCGCGATAGCCGCTGAAGGGCACCCAACCGCGGTTGACGAGCAACCAGCGACCGTCCTCGAGACGCAGCGGCGTCAACACCTCATACCCAGCTCGACCGTCGCGCGTGCGATTGTCGAGTAGAAACTGTCTGGCCACATCCCATTCGCCGCTGACGTCGAGACGCGCATAACGCGCAACCTCCTGCGTCGATCGGCTGCCGAGCTTTTGCAGTTGCTGCGCACCGGCGGCGAACTCGCGTTGCTGGGCACTTTTGAATTCAGCACGACCCCACTGCCAGCGTCCGAGGCTGACGAACAGCACGAGCAGGACGAGCGTGAGGGCGGTCATCAGCCACGATGGGGAAAAAACCCTGTGGCCAACGGCGATTCGAAGTGGCACCGGCCTATAATACCGCGTATGGAACTCTTTCGGATTTTTGTCGGCCTGGTGATGATCGGCATCCTCTTCAGCCTGGGGTCGGCGCTGTTCCACCTCATGACCGACAAGGGCGACTCGAAAAAAATGGTGCGTGCGTTGACGGTCCGCGTTGCCCTGTCCGTTGCGCTGTTTCTGCTGCTGATGGGCGCCTGGGCACTCGGCCTCATTCAGCCGCTCGGCGCCGGCCGCTAAAGCATTCGGGCCGGTTGCCCGGCCCGAATTGCAGTCACTGATACCGGTGATTCCACCGGACTGGGTTCAGACCCAGTAGACGAACACGAACAGGCCGAGCCAGACCACGTCGACGAAGTGCCAGTACCACGCGACGGCCTCAAAGCCGAAGTGGCGCTGCGGGGTGAAGTGCCCCTTCATGGTCCTGAACCAGATCACGAGCAGCATGATGGCGCCGAGCGTGACGTGCATACCGTGGAAGCCAGTCAGCATGAAGAACGTTGAGCCGTAGATGCCCGTGGACAGCGTCAGACCGAGCTCGGTGTAGGCGTGGATGTACTCCTCGGCCTGCAGGCCAAGGAACAGGAAGCCGAGCAGGAAGGTCGCAGCGAGGAAAATATTGAGGATGCGGCGGTTGCCTTCCTTCAGTGCGTGGTGCGCGATGGTAATGGTCACACCGGACAGCAACAGGATCGCGGTGTTGATCGCGGGTAAACCAAACGCCGGGATCGTCTCGAAGCTGCCATCGTCACGTGGGCCGAGGGCTGCGGGGCCATTCGTCGGCCACGCCGGGCTGTAGTCCTGCCAGAGCAGTAAACCGTTGAGGAATTTGACGCCCTCGCCACCGATCCAGGGCACCGACAACTGCCGGGCATAAAACAGCGCGCCGAAGAAGGCCGCGAAAAACATCACTTCCGAGAAGATGAACCACATCATGCCCATGCGGAAGGACTTGTCGACCTGCATGTTGTACATGCCACGCTGGTGCTCGCCGATGACGACGGCAAACCAGCCGACGAACAAACCCACGAGCATCAGAACGCCGACGGCGAAGATCCAGGGCCCGTACCACTCGTTCAACCAGCCGCACAGGCCGATCATGAACACGAACAGAGTGGCTGAGCCGTAGATCGGCCACGGACTTTCGTGCGGGACGTAATATTTGTCGGCGGGATGATCGTTGGTGTGGGCGTTGGCCATGGTCTTCTTCCTAGTTCAGCGCGGCGACCCGCGTCGAGTTGTCGTAAAAAGTGTAGGAGAGCGTGATCCGATCGAGCGTCTTCGGTAGCGCCGGGTCGACGATGAAACGCACGGGCATGCTGCGTGTTTCGTCACGCGCAAAGTTTTGCGGTACGAAACAAAAGCACTCGGTCTTGCGGAAGAAGGCCGTGGCCTTGCCCGGTGAGACCGTGGGCACCGCCTGCGCGACGGTGTCGCGACCGGTGAGGTTGTGGGCGACGTAATCGATCTCGTAGAGCCGACCGGGATGCACTTTCATCTCGGCGACGACCGGTTTGAAAGTCCAACTGCCGACGGTGGGCAGTTCGGCGATGAACTCGACGGTCACCAAGCGATTGTCATCCGGCACCTCGACTTTGACCGTCGAGGCCTTGAGCAGATCTTTGGGATTGCCGACGCCGGTGACTTCGCAGAGTACGTCGTAGAGCGGCACAAGCGCGAAACCGAACGCGAACGCACCTACCGCCATGCCAAGCAATTGGCGCGTCAGACGGCGGTTGCGTTGGTCGCGGTTGTCGTCGCTCATTGTCGCCATCCGAGCACGGACATGAGAATGAACCCGATGTAGAAGCTCGCGGCGACCAGACCGAGGATGATCGCGCTGCGTTTCACGCGGCGCGATCGTTCGGCGTCATCGGGTGTTTGCGTCATGGCCGGTCTCAGTGCATCGCGCCTTGCGCGATGACGTTACGCGGCGGCGGCGTATCCCAGCTGTGGTACGGCGCCGGAGTCGGCAGCTCCCACTCGAGGCCATGTGCACCTTCCCAGGGCCGGGCGGGGGCCTTCTCGCCCGAGCGCACTGCGCTCCAGATCACGTATACGAACAGCAACTGCGAGAAGCCGAAGATGAACGCACCGATCGAGGAGACCATGTTCCAGTCGGCGAATTGCGTCGAGTAGTCCGGGATGCGACGCGGCATGCCGGCGAGACCCAGGAAGTGCTGCGGGAAGAACAGCACATTCACGCCGATGGTCGACAGCCAGAAGTGCAGTTTGCCGACTTTTTCGTTGTACATGCGGCCGCTCCACTTCGGCAGCCAGTAGTACACGCCCGCCATGATGGCGAACACGGCGCCCGGCACCAGCACGTAGTGGAAGTGCGCGACCACGAAATAACTGTCGTGGTACTGGAAGTCCGCCGGCACGATCGCGAGCATCAGGCCCGAGAAACCGCCGATGGTGAAGAGGAACAGGAAGGCGAGCGAGAACAGCATCGGAGTTTCGAAACTGATCGAGCCCTTCCACATGGTGGCGCACCAGTTGAAGACCTTCACGCCCGTCGGGATGGCGATGAGCATGGTCGAGAGCATGAAGAACAACTGGCCTGCGAGTGGCATGCCCACCGTGAACATGTGGTGTGCCCAGACGATGAACGACAGGAAGGCGATGGACGCCGAGGCGTAGACCATCGACTCGTAGCCGAACAGGGGCTTACGCGAGAAGGTCGGGATGATTTCCGAAACCACGCCGAACGCCGGCAGGATCAGGATGTAAACCTCGGGGTGACCGAAGAACCAGAAGATGTGCTGGAACATCACCGGGTCACCACCGCCCGAAGCGGTGAAGAAGCTCGTGCCGAAGAAATGGTCGGTGAGCAGCATGGTCACCGCACCCGCGAGCACTGGCATCACGGCGATCAGCAGGTAGGCCGTGATCAGCCAGGTCCAGCAGAACAGCGGCATGTTGAGCAAGCCCATGCCCGGCGCGCGCATGTTGAGGATCGTGACGACGACGTTGATGGCGCCGAGGATCGACGAGATACCCATCAAGTGGATCGCGAAGATGGTCAGCGGGAAGCTGTCGCCGGCCTGCAGCGACAGCGGCGGATACAGCGTCCAGCCGCCCGCTGGTGCGCCACCCGGCACGAACAGCGTCAGCAGCAGCAGCGTGAAGGCAAAGGGCAACAGCCAGAAGCTGAAGTTATTGAGTCGTGGCAGCGCCATGTCCGGGGCGCCCACTTGCATCGGCACCATCCAGTTGGCAAGACCCGTCCACGCCGGCATCACTGCGCCGAAAATCATCAGCAGCGCGTGCATTGTGGTCATCGAGTTGAAGAAGCCCGGATCGACGAACTGCAGACCCGGTTGGAACAACTCCGCGCGGATCACGAGCGCCATCGCGCCACCCATGAAAAACATCGCGCAGGCGAACACCAGGTACATCGTGCCGATGTCTTTGTGGTTGGTCGCGTACAGCCAGCGCTTGATGCCGTGCGGCTTGTGATCGTGATCGTCGTGGGCGTGGGCGGTGGTGGAGTTGGCCATGATGTTTGTGCTCTGTTGCTGAATTCTTTGGATCAACCGCGCGGTGCGGCGGGCAGCGCGGCCACGGCGTCGGCGGCCGGCGCGTCGGCCGGTGCTTCCGCCGGCGCAGGCGAGGCGGCGGCCTTCTGTGCCGCAAGCCAAACTTTGTACTCTTCCTTGGTGACGACCTTGACGACTACCGGCATGAAGCCGTGGTCGCGGCCGCAAAGCTCTGCGCACTGGCCGCGATAGGTGCCCGTCTTGCCCGCATCAACCTTGAACCACAGTTCGTTGATGGTGCCGGGGATGGCGTCTTTCTTCATGCCGAACGCCGGTACCCACCAAGCGTGGATGACGTCCTGACCGGTCAGCAGCATGCGGATCTTGGTGTCTTCCGGCACGACCATCGGGTTGTCGACATTGAGCAGGTAGTCCTGCACCGACTTCGGATCGACGCCGGACTTCAGTTGGCGGGCTTCATCGCTTTGCCGGTCGAGCTGCGAGAAGAAACTGACATCCTCGCCGATGTACTCGTACTGCCACTTCCACTGGTAACCCGTGGCTTTGATGCTGATTTCCGATCCGCGCATGTCTTCGATGGCGATCAGCGTGCGCGCCGCCGGGATGGCCATGATGACGAGGATGCCGACCGGGATCACCGTCCAGATGATTTCCGCCTTGGTGCTGTGCACCATGGTGGTGTCGGGTTTGGCGCCTTGCGATTTGCGGAACGCCACCAGCGACCAGATCATCCAGCCGAATACGAACACGCCGATGGCCACGCACCACCAGAAGATGGTCATGTGCAGCGAGTGGATTTCCTTGGACAACTCGGTGACGCCCACCGGCATGTTGAGGTTGCCCCACTCGGCGTGGGCGCTGAGGGAGGCGAATGCCGCGGCGCTCAGGGCGAGAACCGACGGAACGCGACGAATTGCTTTGGTCATGGAATACCCGATAGTGCGCTAAGCCAAAAAATCGATGCGGCGCGACGGCCCGCTGCGCCACCGGCCGAGCCGGCAACGCCGTCAGGCCGACAGCGGTGGTGATTCATCCATACGCCCGATCAAGCGCCTGAGTCGTTGCGCGAGACCGAGACGCTCCTGTTCGTTCAGGAACCGTCCGATCTCGTGCTGGCGACCCCGCGATTCGACCGTCAGTCGACTCGGATGTAGCGGCGAACCCCCGGCGCGAATTCTAACTTGCGTCCAGTGTCGCGGGAACTCCACGCGCGACACTCGCGGCGGTTCCAAGTCCTCGATCAGCACGGAGTTTTCCGACACGGTGATGCATTGCCGATGGGCACCCCGGGCCATGCTGCGCCGCAACGCCCACGTCAGCAGCGCAAGCTCCAGTCCCGCGAAGGGCAGCACCGGCCAGAAGCCGAGCAGGGTCAGCGGCAGGGCCACGGAAAACGAGGCCGCCGCCGCTGTGAGCAGGAAAATGCGTGCGCCACGCGGGCTCAGCGAGCAGTGGGGAGAGATTTCGATCCTTGTCATCGGCACCCCGCCGTCGACTCAAGGGGAAAGACCAACAGGATGATAGTTGGAGGCCTAAAATCTCAGCCAGTCAATGGCTTAGCGCAGTTTCGAGACGTGCTCTATCGCGGCCGCCAGGCGGTCGAAAGCGTCCAGACCCACCGCGGATGTCGCTTCGCCGACGCGGTCGTGGGGGAACACGCCGAGCGGCGCGCTGCCGAGCAGTCGCTCCAGCATGGCGAGATTGTCTGCCACCCGCAGCATCTGGGGATCGATGTGGTTGGCGACCCAGCCGAGCCATGGCAGCCCGGACCGCCGGATCGCCTCGGCCGTTAGCGCGGCGTGGTTAAGGCAGCCGAGGCGGACGCCGACCACAAGCAAGACGGGGGCGCCGAGGGCTACGGCGAGCTCCGCCATCGATGTCGTGAGGCTGAGCGGTGCGCGCCAGCCCCCCGCACCCTCGACCACCAGCCAGTCATTTTTAGCCGCGACCTGCTCCGCGAGATCCCGGATGCGCGTGAGGTCCACCTCGACCCCCGCCTCTGCCGCGGCGATGTGCGGCGAGACCGGGGCGCTGAAGCAGTAGGGGTTGACCTCCTCGTACTCCTCCGTCGGGAACACCGTATCTGCGGGCAGGCCACGGGATGCCGCGAGCAGCGCCAGGGCATCTTCATTGCGCAGTCCCGCTGCTGTCGCCTCGGCGCCGGCCGCGATCGGTTTGATCGCCGCGACGCGGTGGCCCCGCTGGCGCGCCGCCCGTAGCAGCGCGCAGGCCACGTGAGTCTTGCCGATTTCGGTATCCGTGCCGGCGACGAAAAAGCGGCGAGCGGGCTTGCGTGCTGTACTCATCGGGGCTCTCCGCCGCGCCGCAGCGATTGCAGCGGTATGACGACTTCGCCGGCGACGGCGCGCCCGGGGGCGCCGGCAAACGCGGCGGCATGGATCACTTCGCAGCGCGCGGCAACATACCGATCGACATCGAGTACGGGCTCTAGAAACCCCGCGCGCGCGAGTGCACTGCCAAGATCGTGCATGTCGAGCGCTCCGGCCATCGGCGACTCGCCGTTCAAGGGGCCCGCGCTCGTCCAAAGAAATAATCCACCTGGCGAGAGGCAGCGACGAATTTCGACGAGCACTGCATCGAGAGTTTCCGCTCCCGGCATCAGCCACTGCCCGAGCACGAGATCCACACTGCCATCGGCGAGCGGCAGCGCTGTGGGCGCAGCCAAGATCCGCTCGACTCGTGCCGTGGTCGCGCCTTTCCCGAGATGCTGTCTGCCTCGATGCACCACGCGCTGCCACCATTGTTGCAGGCGCGCTGCGAGGGACGCTGCTGCCGTATCGCTCGCCCCGATCGCTGTGCTCCGATCGGCGTCACCGCGGTCGACCGCACTGCTGCTGATAATGACCCGCGCGCGCGGAAAGCGTTGTGGCAGCACGCTCGGGTCGGCTTCGCTGACCGCGCCGCCAAGATCGAGCACGCTGCCGGGTTGCAGCGCGAATTGCTCAAGGCGCGAGAGCATCTCGACGCGTGCTTCTGCCATCGCAGTTTGCAACGGGTCAATCATAGATCAGCTCTTGAGGAAAGCGCGCAGCGCGGCGATGACTTCGATCGGATGCGACAGAAAAGGCGCGTGGCCAGCTTTGGCGATCTGCACGAACCGTGCATCGGGCAGCAATTCCGCGAGGGCTTGCGAGGCGCGCGGATGCACGAGCCGATCGTACTCACCCGCGATGACCAGTGTGGGTGCGCGTACGTCGCCGAGACGGGGTCGTTGATCGACGGCATGCAGCAGACGAGCCGATCGCTGCAGCACCTCTGGCGGACACTCGCCCTGCGCCAGCAGTGCGGACTGCAGTGCGGCGAGCGCCGTGTCTGCGTTGGCGCTGCCGCGCACCTGCAACTCGAGAAACTCCCGCACGGTGCGTCGATAGTCGCGCTGCAGATGCTGGGCAAATGCGCTGAGCACGTGTGCTGGCGTGCCGTGGGGCCAATCATCTGCTTGCGCAAAACGCGGCGTGGCGCAAAGCAACGCGAGTCGTTCGATGCGCGCGGGCTCGATCGCGGCGATATGCAGCGCGAGCTTGGCACCGAGCGACCAGCCGAGCAGCGCGCAACGTGGCGGTAACTGCGCGAGCAGATGCCGCGCGACAGCGTCGATATCCCAGGCGCCTTCGGCGTCGCCGCCGTAGAGGCTCGCGGGTTCTGCGGCACGACCGTGACCGGGCAGGTCGAGGCGCAGGATGTCGCGGTACGGTGCGAGGGGCTCGGTCCGCAGCCGTTCGACGAGATCGTCGAATACGCGCAGGTTCAAGGCCCAGCCGTGCAGCATGACGAGCGGTGCGGCGCTCATGTGCAGGCCTGCTCGAGAGCCGAGAGCAGGCCATCGATCTGCTCGGGTGTGTGTGCCGCGGAGAGCGTGATACGCAGCCGCGCAGTGCCTGCGGGCACGGTCGGGGGTCGGATTGCAGTGACGCGGTAGCCGACTTCGCGCAGTTGCGCACTCGCGGCGAGCGCTTTGACCTCAGAGCCGAGGATCAAGGGCTGGATCGGTGTTGCCGACTCGAGTACTTGCAAGCCGCGTTGGCGTGCACCAGCGCGAAAGTGTTCGATGAGTGAGTGCAGATGCTGCCGGCGCCAAGGCTCGCTCTGCACGATATCGAGTGCGCGACGCGTGGCGGCCGCCACGGCGGGAGGCAGCGCGGTGGTGTAGATGTACGTGCGGGCGCGCTGCAGAAGCAATTCGATCACCGCGGCATCGCCCGCCACGAACGCGCCGAAAGTACCGAGCGCTTTGCCGAAGGTACCGATGAGCAGGGGCACTTCACGCACACTGAGTGCGAAGTGCTCGCAACTGCCGCGACCCGTGGCGCCGATCACGCCGATGCCGTGTGCATCGTCGACCACGAGCCACGCGGCATGGGCTGCAGCCGCGGCCGCCAACGCAGGCAGTGGCGCCACATCGCCATCCATACTGAATACGCCGTCGGTGATGACGAACGCGCCAGCGCCGTCTGCTGCGGCAGTCGGCGCGTGGGCCCCGAGCAGGGCGCGCGCCGCGTCGGCATCGGCATGTGCGTAGCGAAGGTTCTGTGGTGAGCGCACGAGGCGAGCCGCATCGATGAGCGACGCATGATTAAGCTCATCCGCGAGCAACAGATCGCGTCGGTCAGCCAACGCACCGAGCACTCCAAGGTTGGCCATGTAGCCGGTCGAAAACACCAGCGCGCGCTCACGCCCCAGGAACGCCGCGATGTCCTGCTCTAGCGACTCGTGTTCGCTGCCGTGGCCGCTGATTAAATGCGACGCACCGGCTCCCGTACCGTGGAGTCGGGCCGCATCGGCCATCGCATCCGCGAGGCGTGGATCCTGCGCGAGACCCAGATAATCGTTACTGCAAAAGTTGATGCGCCCGTCGCCTGCGATCTCGCGTCGCCGGCGAAGGTGGCGCGCATCAATGTCGCGCAACGCCGCGGCAACCGCCTCAGGCGTGCAGCGCACCGGTAGCTCCGGTCGCGGCGTGCATGCCGAGCCGCGTCAGCAGCAGACGGTCGTGCTCGACATCCGGGTTTCCGGTGGTGAGAAGCTTCTCGCCGTAGAAGATGGAGTTCGCACCGGCAAAGAAGGCCAAGGCCTGCAACTCGTCGGACATGCGCTCGCGGCCCGCAGAGAGTCGAACGGCCGAGCACGGCATCAGAATGCGAGCCACGGCGATGGTGCGCACGAAATCGAAGGGATCGATCGGTGCTTGATCGGCGAGCGGTGTACCCGGTACCGCGACAAGCTGGTTGATCGGCACGCTCTCCGGATGCTGCGGAAGGTTGGCGAGAACCTGCAGCATGCGGGCGCGGTCACGAACGGTTTCGCCCATGCCGACGATGCCGCCGCAGCATACGCTCATGCCCGCCTCGCGCACCGCCTCGAGCGTGTCGAGACGATCCTGGAAATCGCGGGTGGTGATGATCTTTTCGTAGTACTCGGGCGAGGTATCGATGTTGTGGTTGTAGTAGTCGAGGCCCGCTTCGCGCAGTTCCTGCGCCTGCTCGCGCGTCAGCATGCCGAGGGTGGCGCAGCTTTCCATGCCGAGCGCCCGTACCTCGCGGATCATCGCCGTCATCACTTCCATATCGCGTTTCTTTGGCGAGCGCCATGCAGCGCCCATGCAAAAGCGCGTGGCACCGGCTTCACGCGCCGCCTTGGCGCGCTCGGCTACGTCGGCGACCGCCAGTAGCGCCTCGCGATCTAGGCCGGTGTCGTAGCGGATGCTTTGCGGACAGTAGGCACAGTCCTCGGGGCAGGCACCAGTCTTTACCGACAGCAACGTGCTCATCTGTACGGCGTTCGGCTGCTGATGCTGACGGTGCAGTTGCTGTGCCTGGAACAGCAAGTCTTGAAAAGGCAGCGCGAACAAGGCCTCGACCTCTTCGACGCTCCAGTCGTGGCGCAGCTCGTTCGCGGGGGTGCTCGAGGGTGTAGCCATGGTGTTTTCCGCCGTTTGCGCTGGTTTTGGTCCGTGCCTGTCGACGCGGTTGCCCGGCAGCCTTCCAAGCCGCCGCGCGGCATGGTCGGCAACGAACCGGAGATTGTCAACTTGCAACAACCCCAACGGTCGACAATCGCCTTGGACGCGGCAGCGTGGCTACGCAACCGCCCGTTGCCGTGGCGCCGGCGGTGGACCTTCGTCTGTGTCGGGGCGCGTTGCATTTATTGCGGTGGTCGGGGTGATCTTGGTGCGATCGATCTGTGCGAGGCCTGTCTGATGACGCTGCCATGGCTTACCCCTGCTGAGGCAGGCGCTGTCTGCAGCGGCGACCGTGGCGAGGTGCGAGCCGTGTTCGCCTACCAAGCGCCGATCAACGCGGACCTGCGTGCCCTGAAATTCCGCGGCGACCTGCGGCCTGCGCGGGTGCTTGGCGCACTATGTGCGGCGGGTATTGCGCTCAGTGGTATCGAGCCTCAATGCATCGTGCCCGTACCACTGCATGCGCTGCGATTGCGTGAGCGTGGCTTCAATCAGACGAGTCGATTGGCGCGCGAGCTTGCCGCTTGGCTAGGTGTACCGGTGCAGGAGCAGTGGCTGACGCGCTGTCGCTCTACGGCGGCGCAAACTTCATTGTCTGCAGCGGAACGGCGGCGCAACGTGCAGGGTGCGTTCGCGTTGGCGCGACCCGCTTCGTGTCGGCGCATCCTGCTACTCGATGACGTGCTGACCACCGGCGCCACGCTGCAGGCAGCGAGTGCCGCGTTCGGCGACACGGCGGATCTTCACCGCTGGACGGTGTCTAGGGCGATGCCGATGAAGATCGTGACACCGACGTAATTGTTGTCGAGAAAAGCCTTGAAGCAAGCGGCGGGTTCGCGTCGACGACTGCCCCATAACTGCTTTGCAAACAAGACCGCCGCGGCGATGAGTCCACAAAAATAAAACACGCCGAGATTCAAGCCTATGCCTACCGCCGCGAGCAGCCCGAGCATGCTGCACTGACACAGCGCGATGATGGCAAGGTCCGCCCTGCCAAACAGGATGGCGCTCGACTTCAAGCCGAGTTTCAGATCGTCCGGGCGATCGACCATGGCATAGAAGGTGTCGTAGATCACGGCCCAGACCACCGCCGCGACGAACAGCAGCCAACCCTCGAACGGGATCGTGCCCTGTGTCGCCATGTAAGCCATCGGCACGCCCCAGCCAAAAGCGATGCCGAGATAGGCCTGCGGGGCCGGAAAGAAGCGCTTAAACAGCGGGTACGTCAGCATCAGCACGATGGCGATCACCGAGAGTGCGATCGTGCGTGCGTCGAGTTGCCATACCAGCGCGAAGGCGAGCAGCGACAGCAGTACGAACAGCGTCACGGCCTCGTGAGGGGAGATGCGCCGTGCGGCGAGCGGCCGCGCATGGGTGCGACTGACGTGCGGATCGAAATCACGATCGGCCAAATCATTGACAATGCAGCCGGCCGAGCGGGTGAGTATGGTGCCGAGCACGAAAATAACCAGCAGCTTCGGTTCAGGGAGTCCGCCACTCGCCAGCCACAGTGCCCACAGCACAGGCCATAGCAACAGCAGGATTCCGATCGGCCGATCGAGGCGCGTCAGCAGCACATACTCGCGCAGCCGCCGCCGTAGCGCGGTCATGGCGGCGTACGACCCATCTGCGGCAGGAACACTTCATACAGGTCGAACGGTGCGCCGCCGGCGGCGAACGCCGAGTGCCGCACCCACAGCGCTTGTGGTGGCAGTGCTGCCATCTGAAGTGCGCGCGCGACGACTCCCGCATCGGCGGTCAGCAAAGCGTAGCGAAACGGCGCACGACTGATGTCCGTGCGCGTGGCGAGTGCTTCGCCGAGCGTCTGCTGACCGACTCGCGACAACCAGTCCTGCGACTCGAGAGTGCTGCGCGGAATGCGGGTCTGCGCAAACAGCCAGGGTACTCCCGCGGCACTCATCGCGATTTCGCGGATATGTTCATCGCCTACGGCGGCCTCGTGCAGCACTTGCATCGAGAAGCCGGCGCCTGCGGCCTCGCGAATGCGCTGCGTCAGCAGGCCCGGCGTCAGCAGCCATGAGCGGCGCGCTGCGTCGCCCTCGTAGCAATTGAGCGCCCGCGCATCGAGCCACATTGCGGATTCGGGCACGGCCGTGACCGGTGCGGCGAGTGCGTCAACCGATGCGACCATATCTGTCATCCGTTCCGATCCAGCGCGAAGTGAGGGGCGCGATTCTATCCGGATATTCACGCAGCAGGACTTCCGCGGCATGCTGCACTTCCGGCAGCAGGTCGGCGTCACGGGCAAGATCCGCGACGCGCATCTGTGCAAGTCCGGTCTGACGCGTACCGAGTAATTCGCCGGGTCCGCGCAGCTCGAGATCGCGCTGGGCGATCACGAAACCGTCGTTGGATTCGCGGATCGCGTTCAGACGTGCGCGCGAGAGCATGCCGAGCGGGGCGCGGTAGAGCAGCACGCAGCTGCTTTCGTGGGCACCGCGACCCACCCGACCGCGCAGCTGGTGCAATTGCGCGAGACCCATGCGCTCGGCGTTTTCGATGACCATCAATGTGGCATTCGGCACATCGACGCCGACCTCGATCACCGTGGTCGCCACGAGCAACTGTATTTGGCCCGCCTTGAACTCGAGCATGGCGCGATCCTTTTGCGCGGGTGGCATGCGTCCGTGCACCAGCCCGACGCGCAAATGCGGCAACGCCTCGGCGAGTGCGGCTGCAGTTTCCTCCGCCGCTTGGTGGCGCAGTTCCTCGGACTCTTCGATCAATGGACAGACCCAGTAGGCCTGGCGCCCCGCGCGACAGGCGACGTCGATTCGTGCCACGACTTCGTCGCGGCGGGTCTCCGGTGCCACCACCGTCTTCACCGGCGTGCGGCCGGGCGGCAATTCGTCGATCACCGATACGTCGAGATCGGCGTATGCGGTCATCGCCAGCGTCCGCGGGATCGGTGTCGCGGTCATGATGAGCTGGTGCGGATGGCGGCCCTCGCGTTGGCCTTTTTCGGCGAGTCGCATGCGTTGCTGCACACCGAACCGGTGCTGCTCATCGACGATGACGAGCGCGAGGTCGGCAAACTGCATGCCTTCCTGAAACAGCGCGTGGGTGCCGACGACGAGTCGCGCCGTGCCCTGGGCCACGAGTTCCAGTGCGCTGCGTCGCGTGCGCGCCGGTTGCGAGCCACTGACGAGGATCACCTCGATGCCAAGCGGCCCAAACCACGCCGAAAGATTTCTTTGATGTTGCTCGGCGAGCAGCTCTGTCGGCGCCATCAACGCCGCTTGGTGTCCGCTGCCTATCGCCCGCGCCGCTGCCGCCGCGGCGACCGCCGTCTTGCCGCAGCCCACATCGCCCTGTACGAGGCGGACCATGGGTCGATCGCGACCGAGATCCTGCGCGATGTCTGCCAGCGCGCGGCGCTGCGCACCGGTCAATGCGTAGGGGAGACCTTCGATGAAGCGGCTTTCGAGTCCCGTGGCGTCCTGTAACGGCCAAGCGGGATCTGCCGTGGCGGTTTCGCGCAGCCGCCGCATCACCACCTGGTGCGTGAGCAGCTCTTCGAAGGCGAGGCGTCGCTGCGCCGGGTGACGACCTGCGTCGAGCTCTTCGAGTTCCACATCGACGGGCGGTCGATGCAGTTGACGCAGCGCATCGCGCAATTCGGGCAACTGGAGCGGGGCAAGCAACGGTGCCGGCAGCCAGTCTCGCACCCCAGCGGTTTCCACTTCGCGCAAGGCTTGGCCAATCAGCGCGCGCAAGCGGCCTTGGCTCACGCCCTCAGTGGCCGGATACACGGGCGTGAGCGACTCCTCGAGGGCCGCATCCTTGTCGAAGATACGCCGATACTCCGGGTGCACCATCTCGAGACCCAAGGGGCCGCGGCGCACTTCGCCAAAACAGCGAATACGATGTCCGCGCGCGAGGCCTTGCTGCTGCGCTGTCGAGAAGTGAAAAAACCGCAGCGTAAGAAACCCCGAACCATCAGCGATCCGGCACAGCATCTGGCGCCGTCGCCGAAACACGACTTCGGTCAGTTGCACTTCGCCTTCGACTACCGCCCGTCCGCCGGCGAGCAATGCACCGATTGGTTGGATGCGGGTACGGTCTTCGTAGCGGGTGGGCAGGATGAACAGCAGATCCTGCACCTGCTCGACGCCGAGCACAGCGAGCCGCGCCGCCAGCGCGTCGCCGACGCCGCGCAGCGCGGTCACCGGTCGTTGTTCGCGCGGCTCACTCATCCGGCGCGGCAGCCGTGGCTCAGTCGAGATACAGGATGCAGTCTATTTCCACCCGCGCGCCCTTTGGCAATTGCGCGACGCCAACGGCGGCACGTGCCGGCCATGGCTGCGGGAAGTACTGCGCCATGATTTCGTTGACCTTGGCGAAGTTCCCAAGGTCGATGAGGTACACGGTGACGCGAACGGCGTGTTGCAAGGAACCGCCCGCTGCCTTGGCGATGGCGGAGAGATTGTCGAACACACGACGGATCTCAACCTCGATCTCGCCGCTGACCATCGTGCCGGTAGCCGGATCGAGCGGAATCTGTCCCGAGATGTACACCGTCGGGCCGACGCGGACCGCCTGCGAGTAGGTACCGATGGCTTGTGGGGCGTCCGGAGTGCTGATGATCTGGCGCGTCATGCAAAGTTCCTCTCGTTATTGATCGTCGCGTTATTTATCGTCGCGGCTGCGTACCGCGAGTGTACGCGAGAGCTTGAGGACATCGGGCATGCGGCGAATGACGCGCAGCACCTGCGCGAGGTGCTTGCGATCGCGCACTTTGACCTCGAACACGAGCGCCGAGGTTTGCGCGTCACGCTCCTCGAGTTCGACGTGATCGATGTTGGTCTCGGTACCCGCTATGGCCGCTGCCACTGCTGCGAGGACGCCCATGCGGTTAGCCACCTCGATGCGGATTTCGCTGCTGAACAGCCGCTCCGTGCCTTCGGCCCAGACCACCGACAGCCATTTCTCCGGGTGCTTGCGGTAATCATCGACGTTGGCGCATTCCTCGCGGTGCACGATGATGCCGCGACCGCTGGAGAGGTGCGCGAGGATCGCATCGCCCGGCACCGGGAAGCAGCAGCGTGCGTAGCTGACCAGTAACCCCTCGGTGCCCGCAACCGCGAGCGGCGCGGGTGCTGCGCGGCTTTCGCCATCGCCGGAAGCCGGCGTCGCCGCGGGTCCCAGCCGTCGAGCGATCAGCGGCGCGAGTCGCTCGCCGAGGCCGACCTTTTCGAACAGCTCGTCGACATCCGCCATGCCGAGTTCGGCGACGGTGGCCGCAATGGTGGCATCGCCCACGTCCGTGAGCGACAGATTGAACTCTGCCAGTGATTGATTGATCAGTCGTTGACCGAGTTCGATGGCCTCCGATCTTCGCAGTCCCTTTAAATACTGACGGATGGCGGCGCGCGCTTTGGCGGAGACGACAAAGTTCACCCAGGCGGGGTTCGGAATGGCGCCTGGTGCCGTGACGATCTCGACAGTTTGGCCGTTCTTCAATTGCGTGCGCAGCGGCGCTAGGCGTCGATCGACCTTGGCTGCGACGCAGCGGTTGCCGACGTCCGTGTGCACTGCGTAGGCAAAGTCGACCACGGTAGCCCCGCGCGGCAGACGCAGGATTTTTCCCTTCGGCGTGAACACGTAGACCTTATCGGGGAACAGGTCGACACGCACACTCTCGAGGAATTCCTCCGAGGTGCCGCTCTCCTGCATCGCGATCAAGTTGGCGAGCCACTCGCGTGCTTGCGCATTGCCGAATGTCGAGGAAAGGTCGCCGGATTTGTACTTCCAGTGCGCGGCGATACCCGACTCGGCGATGCGGTGCATGTCACGGGTACGGATCTGCGCTTCGATCGGCAGGCCGTTCGGACCGAACAGCGTCGTGTGCAGCGACTGGTAGCCGTTGACGCGTGGAATGGCGATGTAATCTTTGAAGCGGCCCGGCATCGGTCGGAACAGGCTGTGCACCACACCGAGCGCGCGATAGCAGTGATCGACCGAGTCGACGATTACGCGCAGCCCGTATACGTCGACGATTTCCGCCAGCGCCGAGCGTTTGCGCAGCATCTTGCGATAGATGCTGTAGAGATGTTTTTCACGAGCGTCGACTTCGGCTGGGATCTCTGCTTTGGCGAGCGCCGCCGAGATGCTCTCCGAGATACGCCCGAGGAACTCTTTTTGATTGCCACGGGCGCGCTTCAGCGCGCGTTCGATGACGCGATACCGCTGCGGATAGAGCGCACGGAAGCCAAGATCCTCGAGCTCGAGTTTCATGGCGTAGAGGCCTAGTCGCTCGGCGAGCGGGGCGTAGATGTCGAGCGTTTCGCGGGCGATGGCGCGGCGGCGCGTCAAAGACATGCCCTCGATGGTGCGCATGTTGTGCAGCCGATCAGCGAGCTTGACGAGGATGACGCGCAGATCACGCACCATCGCGAGCAGCATTTTGCGGAAGGATTCGGCCTGCGCTTCCTCGCGGCTTTTGAACTGGATCTGGTCGAGTTTGGTGACCGCATCGACGATCTCCGCCACGCTGTCGCCGAAGCGTGCGGCGATCTCGTCTTTGGCGATGGGCGTGTCTTCGATGACGTCGTGCAGGATCGCCGCGACGATGGTGTCGGTGTCGACGCGCAGGTTGGCGAGGATCTCCGCCGCGGCGACCGGGTGGGCGATGTAGGGTTCGCCGGTTTTGCGCTTCTGGCCGCGGTGGGCCTCTGCGCCAAACTCAGCGGCGAGACGAATGCGGTCGACTTGCTCGGCGGGCAGGTAGGCGCCTGCGGCGCTCAGCAGTTCCTTGAGACCCGGGGTCCTACGGGATCCGCCAGGCAGAAAGCCAAGCAGCGTCTGCGCATAGTCCAAGCGAACTCCGCCCCGCAGGGTCTTCGGGTCAGTCTCCGAGGCCGAACTGCGGCGCCCGGAAGCCCGGATCCGGCTCCATGATGTCGGGCAGCAGGCTCGGCTCCGGTTCCGGCTCGGGCTCCGGCTCGAGCAGCATTTCCGGCGTGATGTTGCCGGCGGCGATCTCGCGCAGAGCGACGACCGTCGGCTTGTCGTTTTCCCAAGGAACAGTCGCTTCCGCGCCATTGGCGAGCCGACGGGCACGCTGCGACGCCAGGATCACGAGTTGGAAGATGTTGTCGACGTTTTGGAGACAGTCTTCGACGGTGATGCGTGCCATGAGCTGCGGCCTTTCGAACAGGGCCGAGCAGTATACGGCAGGCCCACCTTCGAGGCCAGCGACGAGGCGAACCGCCGTGGCCTAGATCAGCAGCCCGGCCATGAGCGTAGCGAGCGCTGCCCGATCGGCCCGCAGGTCGGAGGCGTTGCCGTCGAGGATGCGCTGCAGATCGCGCACCGCGGTTTCGAAATGATCGTTAACGATTACATAGTCGAATTCGTCGGCGTGACCCATGTCCGAGACGGCGTCTCGCAGTCGTCGGGCGATGACTTCATCGCTGTCGGTCTTGCGGTTGCGCAGCCGTGCCTCGAGTTCGGCACGCGAGGGCGGCAGCACGAAGATACCGATGCAGCCGGCTTTGCCGCTTGCGGGGTCGCGGGTCCGCTCGCGAACCTGCCGGGCGCCCTGCCAATCGATCTCGAGGATGACATCGTGTCCGCGGCCGAAGGCATCGGCCAGCGCGGCGCGACTCGTCCCGTAATGGTTGTCGAACACCAGCGCGTGCTCGAGAAAGCCATCGGCGTCGATCATCTGCCGAAACGTCGGTACGTCGACGAAGTGGTAGTCGCGACCGTCCACCTCGTTGGGTCTTCGCGGCCGGGTAGTGTGCGAGACGCAGACGCGCAGGTTCGGCTCGCGGGCCAGCAGTTCCTTGACCAGGCTGGTCTTGCCGGCGCCGGAGGGCGCTGCGATGACGAACAGCCGCCCGCCGCGCCGCGGGGGGGCCTCATTGCCGGGGGCTGCGGGGCTCGTCGGGGTGTTCATGCAGGCGTCATAGTAAGCCAAGTTTCAAGCGGCCACCGCCCTGCTATTCTTCGACTGGCGGCCATCGAGGAGGATGCAGTGGTACGTGCCATCGACGAGTTCCTGCAGAAACTATCCACCAACGTCGCCCTGTTCAACGGGCTCGACGTGCCGAGGCTTGAGCGGCTGGTGACCGGCGCCGAGCGCGTGAACATCACCAAGGACAAGTTGTTCTTCAACGAAGGCGACATCGGCTACAACTTCTTCATCCTGCTCAAGGGACAGGCCATCGTCGAAAAGAAAGACGGGCACGACTGGACGAAGCTCGCTGAGCTTGGCCCAGGCGAAACATTCGGTGAGATGGCGTTGATCGACGGCGAGCCGCGCTCCGCTCGCATCCGGGCACTTGAGGACTGCGTGTCGCTGTCCTTCGATGGCCGCAAGATCGATGCCGCTCCCGATATTGCCGCGGTGATCTACAAGAACATGGCGAAGCTGCAAGTCAAACGCGTGCGCCACTCGAACCGCAAGACCGTGGCGTGGGCCAAGCAGTTCGCCGATCGCATGCTCTGAGGCGACGACGGCCGAGAATCCTCAAAGGCCGTAGATGACGATCAGCTCGCTCTTACCCTTGACGCGCACTTCGCCGAGCGGTCGGTAGGCAAATCCGGGCGCCGCCGCGGCCGTGGCCGCGCTGACGATAATTGCGCTGTCATGCTCGCGAGTCAGGCCCTGCAGGCGCGAGGCCAGATTTACTGCATCGCCGATCACCGTGTAGTTCATGCGGTGCGTCGAGCCGAGGTTGCCGGCCACCACTGTGCCCGTATGGACGCCGATGCCGGTCGCAAGCCGCGGCAACTGTTCCGCATCGTGCAGCGCATGCAATTCATCGAGCGCCTCCTGCATGGCGATTGCCGCTCGAACTGCCGCAGTCGCGGCGTCCGCTCGAGCCACCGGCGCGCCGAACAGCGCCATGACGGCATCGCCGATGTACTTGTCGACCACTCCGCCCTGCGACTCTATGACCTCGGACATCCGGCTGAGATAACGGTTGAGCAGGCCGACGATCTGCGTCGCGGGCAGTTGCTCGCAGAGCGTGGTGAAGTTGCGAATGTCGGAAAACAGCACCGTGACCTGGCGCTCTTCACCGCCGAGTTCCACCTTGCCGCTCAGCAACTCGCTGGCGATTTCTTTGGAGACCACCTTGCCGAGCAGGTCACGGACACGTTCTCTGTCCGCAAGTCCGCGGGCCATGTCGTTGACCGAGCCAGCAAGCTGGCCGAGTTCGTCGCGACGCGTCGAGCTCATCACTTGGGCATAGTCACCGCGGGCGATGCGCTCCACGCGCTTAGCCAGTGCGGCGACGGGCTGGCTGAGATTCTGCGCAAGCCACAGCGCGATCACGCCGGCGACCAGCACGCCGAGCATGAACAGCAACAGCAGTCGCTGGTTGAGCGGCCGATACGGCGCGAGCGCCTGGTCGAGCGAGCGCTGCAGCACGGTCGAAACTTCGCCACTGCCCTCGAGTTGCAGCAAGGGCTCTTGCAGCGTGACGTAGGCCGCGCCTTCCAGTTCGAGCAGACCCGTGCCTGCCGCCCCCCGCGTGCCTGCAGCCGGGCGCGAGGCATCGGCGTTCGCGGCGCTGCGCGCCAAAGCCGCCCGGTGCGTGGCATCGAGCGAAGAGGCCAGCACCGTCGCCTTGCCTGCTGTCCGGCGGACGACCGAGACCTCCGCACGCACCAGTCTTTTCAGTTCACGTACGAAGGCGTCGTCGAGGCGGCGGCCGACGACGATCCATGCCTTGAGATCCGGCGCGAGAAACGGCGTCACCGACAATTGGTAGGCGTCATCGTCGATCAACACGACGGATGATGCGGTGTACGACTCGCTCTGGTCGGCGGCATCGAGTAATTCCGGCCAGGCGAACGACACCCCTTGCCGGCCGGGATGCAGCGTGTCGACTTCGACGATGCCGTCGGGACTGACGATGATCATGGCATCGGCGATGCCGACGCGCCGCAGGTAGTTCTGCGCGGTATCGAGGCGGGTGGCGTAGTTTTCGGTGGCGTAGGCCGTGCGAAAGGCGAAGTCGGCCGTCAGCAGCGCCGAACTCGCCAGCAACGTGTCGCGTCGCTCCGCCAGCAGTCGCTGCAGCGTGTCCCGACCGACGAGCAGCGAGTCGTTGATAACGGTGCGGGTGTTGGCGCTGGTGCTGCGCTCGACCGAGAAAAACACGCCGGCAAGCACGGCCAGCATCGGCACCAGGACGAATACCAGCAAGCGGCCTCGGAAGCTCGCAAACTGCCAAGCACCGCGTCGCATCGTCGGCTCCCGCGATCAGTAGTCGCGCGCGAGGCCACTCGGCGCACGACGGATGCGTCGATCCCGACCGAGTTCCAGCGTCGCCGGGTACGCCGTATTGCCGCGATCCTCGATCACGACGTTATGGAGTTTGCTGATGTCGCTGGCTTTCAGGCGCGCGTGCCAGATGCGGAACGCATAGCCGCCCGCAGGAAGGTTAGGGATCAGCAGTTTGCCGCGCGCGTCGGATTTGGCCATACGCTGCGTTGCAGCCACGTAGATATGACCTTGCATCCAGTCGTGCACGTTGCAACCGACCACGACGACACCGGGTTTGTCGAGCAGCACGGACTTGGTGTTGTTGCCGGTCCATAGCGGCAACTCGAAGGTCTTCGCCTCCGAAAACGAGTAGACGTGGTGGTGAATGTTGTCCTTGTTAGGGAACGAAACGCGCGTGCCCACCACCACGAGCAGCAGCGGATTAACGAACTCTTTGTCGATCTGATCCATCGAGGCCGTCAGCGGCACGTTGGCTGGCAGAGGTACGACGGGTGAGACGATCTCGACCACGGCATCGGCGACCGGCTTGCCGGCCTTGTCGACCAGCGTGACTTCGAGCGCGCCCGCATTGGCAAGTGCCCCGCAGAACAGTTGCATTGCCAGCAAGCAGAGAACGACGGGCAGGGGGGATGTATGTGTTCGGGAGGGCATCTTGGACGTCCTCAAAACCTGTGGGTGATTTGCAGACGCAGAAGATTGCGTTCGTAGCGAACGCCCGCACGCGCGTTCGACTCCAGTCGTTCCACGCCGAGACCCATGGAGGTGTCGTCGGTGAGCGGCAGGTCGACATCGGCGGCACAGCCTAAGGTGCGTACCGCAACTCGATAGACGACATAACCTTGGCCTATGGCCGAATCTCGCGTGATGGCCTGTGCCACATTGCGCAGCACTCCGCCCGGTCGGGCGCTGGAGTCGGTTTGACCGTCGCGATAGCGGCAACTGGTTCGCAGACGAGCACCGCCTGAGAACTCGTACTGCGCGTAGGCTCCGAGTTCGACGTTGTTCTGGTCGAACACCGCCGTGCCGAAGGCGGGGTTGACCACATCGGCACGACGGCCATCGCCGCGTCGCCACTCCCGCGCCACATGTCCGCCGAATTGCCATGGCAGCGACGTACGCCGATCGATACCGAGGCGGGCGCGGTGCAGCCAGCCGTCACGCAGCACGTTGCGGAACTGCAGCCGATTCGATTCGAGTTGCAGTGACACACGCGGCGCCAATGCGCCGAGCCCGAACTTCTGCGTCAAGCCGATCTGCGCGCCGATGCCGAGATGGTCGAGACCGCGGGTATCGCGGTGCGCCTTGCCCTGCAGCGAGCCTCCGACGCGGAGCCACCGGCCCGGTTGCAGCGCGGTTACGCGTTCGAGCTGGGCCTCGAGGTCGGTGGCGAGATCGCCAAAGTCATTGGCTGCATCGACGGCTCGCGGCAGGTTGTCGTCGTAAGCGACCGTGGCGGCGAGCCCCGCTTCCCAAGCCCCCGGTGCGGCCTGAAGCGCTGGCGCCAGAAAGAAAACAATCAGCAAGGCCTGCTTGCGCATGAGTTCGACCTCTATTCGATGTTCTGCACCTGCTCGCGCATCTGCTCGATCAGCACTTTCATATCGACAGCGAGTCGTGTGGTGTCAAGTTCCTGAGACTTGGACGACAACGTGTTGGCCTCTCGATTGAGTTCCTGCATCAGGAAATCGAGGCGACGACCCGCGGCCTCGGTGCCGCTGATCACGCGACGGATCTCGATGATATGACCGTCCAGTCGGTCGAGTTCCTCATCGACATCGGCGCGCTGCAGAATCAACACGAGCTCCTGCTCGAAACGCTCGGCATCGACACTGGCCGCGACTTCAGCCAGCCGCTCGTGCAGCTTGTTGCGCAGGCGTTCGCGGATCTCCGGCATGCGAGTCCGTACGCTCGCTACCAATACGGCGAGTGCTTCGCAGCGCTGCTCGATGAGTTCGCGCAGTCGCTCGCCCTCGCGTGCACGGGCCGCGGCGAGTTCGCGCACCGTCTCGCCGAATAGCGCACGACAGGCCGCCTGCAGACTCTCGCTGTCCGGTGCTTCGTCCTTGAGCACGCCGGGCCAGCGCAATACGTCGATCGGGTTGATCGGTGCATTTCCGGCGGGGTTGCCCGCAGTAATTCGCCCCGCGACATCGAGCGCCCGCGAAAGTACGCGGGCGAGCGCGGCCTCGTCCACGAGCAACTCGCGCTCGGCCTGATGTGCCCCACGCAGGTGGATCGTGCAGTCGAGTTTTCCGCGCCGCAGTTCGCGGGAGAGTATTTGACGCAGTTCCGTTTCGACGGAGCGCAATTCTTCGGGCAAGCGAAAACCGGGTTCGAGATAGCGGTGGTTGACGCTGCGCAGTTCGCAGGTCAACTGGCCGAAGGCGCCGGAAGTTTCGCGACGGGCGAAGCCCGTCATGCTGCTGATCATGGTGGAGGCTGCATCATGGTGTATAAAGCGAGCAGTCTATCGCAACGCGACCTGTCATCGCTTTTCTAAGAGTTTGTTTCCATGACCCAGTTCAAACGACCGAGTGGCCGCAGTGCCGATGCGCTGCGTGCCGTCACCTTTCATCGTCAGTTCACCCGCCATGCCGAGGGTTCGGTGCTGGTCGAATTCGGCGGTACGCGCGTGCTCTGTACGGCAAGCATCGAGGAGGGCGTACCTGGTTTTTTGCGCGGACGCGGTCAGGGCTGGGTCACGGCCGAGTACGGCATGTTGCCCCGGGCCACGCACACGCGGTCGCCGCGCGAGGCGGCCAAGGGCAAGCAGAGCGGTCGCACGCAGGAGATCCAGCGGCTGATTGGCCGCAGCCTGCGCGCCATCATCGACCTGTCGGCTCTCGGCGAACGCACCGTTACACTCGATTGCGATGTGCTGCAGGCTGACGGCGGCACGCGCACGGCGGCCATCACCGGCAGCTATGTCGCCTTGGTCGATGCCTGCACGGCACTGAAGCGCCGTGGCCTGCTGAGCGAACTGCCCTTGCATGGTCAAGTGGCCGCGGTGTCGGTCGGCATCTGCGGCGGCATGCCCGTACTCGATCTCGACTATGCCGAAGATTCGCAGGCCGAGACCGACATGAACGTCGTGATGCGCGATGGAGGTCGGTTCGTCGAGATCCAGGGTACGGCCGAAGGCCACGCTTTCCGACGTGATGAGCTCGATGCGCTGCTTGCCTTGGCCGCGCGCGGCATCGACGAGTTGCACGCGTTGCAGACGGCGGCGCTCGCCCAGTGAGAGCCGCAGAGTGAGAGTGGTGCTCGCCACCGGCAACGCCGGCAAAGTGCGCGAGTTCGCCGAGATGCTCGCTCCGCTTGATCTGCAGTTCGTTGCGCAAGGCGCACTCGGGATCGAGTCTGCCGAGGAGACCGGCCAGACTTTCGCTGACAACGCGCTGCTCAAGGCGCGCCACGCCGCCGCGCGCAGCGGTTTGCCTGCGATGGCTGACGATTCGGGCCTCGAGGTCGACGCGCTCGGTGGTGCGCCCGGCGTATATTCGGCGCGCTACGCGGGGCCCGAGGCCGATGACGTCGCCAACATCATCAAGTTGCTCGCGGCACTCGCCGATGTTCGAGCTGAGGCACGCCGGGCGCGTTTTCGCTGTGTGATCGCCTTTGTGCGCGATGCCGACGACCCGCACCCCGTATTCGGCACGGGCAGTTGGGAAGGGACGATACTCACGGCGCCCCGCGGTGCGGGCGGATTCGGTTACGACCCCGTGTTCGCGCCACTCGATGCTGCAGGGGCCTCCGTCGCCGAGCTAGAAGCGGCGCGCAAACACGCGGCGAGCCATCGAGGTCAGGCACTGCGCGATCTGTTGCGGCGACTGCCTCGCGCCTCCGCATGACCCTGGCGCATCGATCGGTATGACGCTTCCGCTCGGCGTTTACCTGCATTTCCCTTGGTGCGTGAGCAAGTGCCCGTACTGCGACTTCAACTCGCATGCGTTGCGCGGGTCGCTGCCCGAGCAGGGCTACGTCGATGCCCTGTGCACGGATCTGCGCGCGCAGGTGGAGCGGCAGGCGGCGTTTCTCGCCGGGCGTCCGGTGAGCAGCATTTTTCTCGGTGGTGGCACGCCTAGCCTGTTTTCGCCCGCCGCCATCGGTCGCGTGCTGCAGGCTGTGCGCGACGAATTGCCTGTGGCGAGCACCGCGGAGATCACGCTCGAGGCGAACCCCGGCACGATCGAGCGCGGGCGTTTCGCCGAGTACGCCGCAGTGGGTGTGAATCGCGTTTCGGTCGGGGCACAGACCTTCGATGCCAGCCGACTGCGCGCGCTCGGTCGCGTGCACTCACCCACCGAAACGGCGAGTGCGCTGGCTGAGTTGCACGCTGCAGGCGTGGACAACTTCAACATCGATTTGATGTACGGGCTGCCTGGGCAGGGTGTCGCCGAGGCACTCGCGGACGTGCAGGCGGCACTGTCGTTTTCGCCAGCGCAGATCTCCCACTATCACCTGACGCTTGAACCCGGCACGCCCTTCGCCGCGCAGCCGCCACCCGCGCTGCCCGATGAAGACACCACCGTGGAAATTCTCGCGGCGTGTCTGCCGCTTTTGCAGGACGCTGGATTCGAACGGTACGAAATTTCGGCGTACGCTCGCCGTGGTCGGGCCTGCGCGCACAACCTGCTTTATTGGAACTTCGGCGATTACTTGGGTCTCGGCGCCGGTGCCCACGGCAAGCTCAGCGGAGTCGATGCAGCGACGGGCGAGTGGCGTATCGTGCGCACCACCCAACCGCGCGATCCGCGCCGCTTTCAGCGCGATCCGCGCGCCGGTCTCGTGCAGACGGAGGTCGCCCCGGCGCAGCGCCCGTTCGAGTTCATGCTCAACGCCTTGCGCCTGCTCGAGGGCTTCGCCCTTCCGCAGTTCGAGGCCAGCACCGGCTTGCCGTCTCAGGTCGTTTGGCCCACCCTCGAATGCCTCGCTGAGCGCGGGCTGCTGGCGATTGAGGCGGATCGGCTGCGACCCACGCCGCGCGGGCTGCAGTATCTCAACGACCTGTTGGTCGAATTCCTGCCAAGCGAATCGGGCACTTAGCGGGTTTCGTCGGCGAATTCACGCGGACTATGCACAGCGTCGGAAAAATCCCAGCAGCGACCGCAATTGGCGCGATTTTTTCAGATTTATTGCAAGGACACTCACACAACTAATTGATTATAAAGATAAATATTTAACTTTCATTTTTTGAGCAATACCGCAGAAATGTGGAAATCCCCCGGGAAAACGACACGGAAGCGCCTCTCGTCCACAGAGTTATCCACAGAAACTGTGGATAGACCCGTCGGTCCCATCCGGTCTGAGCCCGTGGCCTCGATGCGGCCCTTGTGTGCGAGCCGGGACACCGATAGACTGCGCGCCCTTTTTGACCCGCTGTCTCGGTAGGCCTCCCATGAAAGCCTCGATCCACCCCGAATACATCGATATCAACGTCAGCTGCTCTTGCGGCAACACGTTCAAAACCCGCTCGACGCTGGGCCACGACCTGCAGGTCGAAGTCTGCTCGAGCTGCCACCCCTTCTACACGGGTAAGCAGAAGATCGTGGACACCGCTGGCCGCGTCGATAAATTCCGCAAGAAGTACGCGGCTGCCGCTGCGCGCTGACCGCGTCGTCGTGCCGGCGCGTCGCCGGCGTGATTGTCTCCGTATCGGGGCGCCTGTCGGCGCCCCGTTGCGTTTAAGGCCCCGGCGAACGTAGCGTGGGCGGGAACTTCTGCTGGTATTGAGGCCTCCGAGGTCATCATGACGATGCGCAACATTCGACGGTTCATCGCGGCGGCTCTGGCCTTGGTGCTGGTGGCCACCACGCCGGTGGCGTTCAGCCAAACGAAGGCCAAGAAGCCCAAGGAGAGCGCGAGCGCTCGCAAGGCGCACGAACAAATCCTCAAGGCCTACGGTGTGTACGAAGATCAGGCGCTGCAGGATTACGTCAGCGAAGTCGGTCAGCGCGTCGCCAAGATGAGCGAACTTGCCGATGCGGAATGGAAATTCGTCGTCATCGACGATGATTCGATCAACGCCTTCACCACCGGCTGCTGTTACGTCTACGTACACCGCGGCTTGCTGCGCAACCTCAATTCGGAATCCGAGTTGGCATCGGTGCTCGGCCACGAAGTGGCGCACGTTACCGCGCGACACCCGCAGGAGCGGACCACGCGCGGCGTGCTGGCGACGCTCGCCGCCACGGCCGCAGCGATGTACACGGGCTCTGGGGCGGTCGCGGATCTCGCCAATCTTGGCGCGACGGCGTGGATGCAGGGCTATGGTCGCGACAATGAACTCGAGGCGGACCGCCTCGGCCTCAAGTACGCCACCCGCGCGGGCTATCGGCCGGAGGCGATGACCGAAGTGTTCGAGATGTTCAAGCAAGGCGAGCGTTTCGAGCGTGACCGGGCGCGGGCCGAGGGCCGTGAGCCGCGGATCTATCACGGCCTGTTCTCCTCGCACCCTACGCCGGACGCGCGGGCCATCCAGGCGGCGAAGATGTCGGCCAACGTGGTCGATGCGCCGTCCGGCGGCTGGCTAGACAACCGCGATCGTTACCTGCAGGCACTCGATGGGATGACCTACGGCTCGAGCCGCGCCCAGGGCATCGTGCGCGGTAATCGTCTTTACCACGCCGATCTCGGCGTCACCTTGGCGTTCCCGCGCGCTTGGACGGTCGATAATCAGCGTGACCGGCTGCTCGCCTTCACGCCGAGCAAAGACACGGTGATGCAGATCACCCTGCAGGAATACCCCCCGACCCAAGGCCCGCGCGAGTTCCTGCTCTCGCAGTTGCGCGGCGCGAGCTTGAGCGGCGGTGAGCCGATCACGGTCAATGGCATGGAGGGCTACACCGTACGGACGAGCTCTGGTTCGCCGCTCGATCGAGGCGCGGGCCCCGTGCGCTGGATCGTGCTGTACCGCGGCAAGAGCGCGTACATCTTCGCCGGCGCAAGCCGCGCCTCGCGCGCTGGCATCCCCGAGTCCGACGGCCTGTTCGTTTCCGTTGCGCAAACGCTACGCGGACTGAAGCCCGCGGAGTTTCCGCTAGCCGAGCCCTATCGCATTCGCGTTCGGACGGCGGCGGCCGATACACGCCTTGAGGACTACGCCGACAACGTGCCCGTGGAGCGCTTCCAGAAGGAGGAATTGCTGCTCATCAATGGCCTCTACCCCAACCGCACGCTGCGCCCCGGGGACCGCTACAAGGTGGTCGAGTGACGAAATAGCGGCGGGTTGCCTTGATTCCGTCACGCGAGCGTGTCAACTTTCTGCCACATCTAGAAGAAACATCCGCCCATGACAAACAAGACATTCGAACTGCTCGACGTCGCCTCGGGGAAAAAATCCGCACTGCCGGTTCGCTCCGGGACCATAGGCCCCGACGTGCTCGACATCGGCGCCCTCAACAAAGAACACGGCGTGTTCACGTTCGACCCGGGCTTCATGGCTACGGCGAGCACCGAGAGCAAGGTCACTTACATCGACGGCGATGCCGGGGTGCTGCTCTATCGCGGCTACCCGATTGAGCAGTTGGCGGCGCAGAGTTCCTTCATCGAAGTCGCCTACCTGCTGCTCAACGGCGAACTGCCCGATGCCAAGCAGCTCGCCGATTTCAGCGTCAACATCCAGCGGCACACGATGATCAACGAGTCGTTGCTGCGCATGTACAACGGCTTCCACTACGACGCACACCCCATGGCGATGGTGAGCGCGATCGTGGCCTCGATGTCGGCGTTCTATCACGACTCGATGGACATCAATAACCCGCGACATCGCGAAATCTTTGCTCACCGCATCGTTGCCAAGTTGCCGACGATTTCCGCGGCCGCCTACAAGCGCTCGATCGGCCAGCCGTTCATCTACCCGCGCAACGATCTCGACTACTGCAGCAACCTGTTGCACATGTTCTATGCTGTGCCCTGCGAGCCGTATCACGTCGATCCGCTCGCCGCGCAGGCGCTCGACCTGTTGCTGATCCTGCACGCTGATCACGAGCAGAACGCCAGCACCTCGACGGTGCGCTTGGCAGGTTCCACCGGCGCCAACCCGTACGCGGCGATTTCCGCCGGCGTTTCGGCTCTCTGGGGCCCGGCACATGGCGGTGCCAACGAGGCCGTGCTCGAGATGCTCGAGGAGATCGGCACCGTCGACAACATTCCGAAGTTCCTCGCGCAGGTGAAGGACAAGACGAGCAACGTGCGGCTGATGGGCTTCGGCCATCGCGTCTATAAGAACTTCGACCCGCGCGCCAAGATCATCCGCGAGATGTGCCACAAGGTCCTCGCCAAGATGGGTCGCGCCGACAACCCCTTGCTCGAGCTCGCACAGCGTCTTGAAGAAGTCGCTCTCAAGGACGACTACTTCATCGCCCGCAAGCTGTACCCGAACGTCGATTTCTACTCAGGGATCATCTACAGCGCCCTCGGCATCCCACGCTCGATGTTCACCGTGATGTTCGCCATCGCGCGCACGGCGGGCTGGGTGTCGCACTGGCAGGAGATGATCAGCGACCCCGGTTACAAGATCGGTCGGCCGCGTCAGCTCTACACGGGCGCACCGAAGCGCGATTACGTGGCGATCGGCAAGCGCTGATCGCTCCTCGGCGGATACGCCGACGGTTCGTTCAGAGCAGCGCAGCGACCTCATCGACGTCGGCGCGACGCATCGGCTTGCCGTCGATGGGGCTCACGGGTGCTTGGCGGATGCCGTCGATACCAAACACCACGAGTTCGACCGGTTGATCGTCCACCTCGAAGTGCACGCTCGGCTGATTCACCACGAGTTCACTATTGATTCGGGTGCGACGCTCCCCGAGTTCGAACGGTACGCGCTGTTCGAGTAGACGCAGCGTGACCGTTTCGGCGCGATCGGCGAACACGTGCAGGATCACATCGTCATGCACGGTGGCGGTGCCCGCGAGCACGGCACCGACGAGGCGTGGTTTGAACTCCCGCAGTCGATGCATCACATCAAGCGCCACCTGGCGCTGTGCGCTGAGTGAGGCCTCGTGTGCCTCACCGCCAAACAGGCGCTGGTACTCCTGCAGCGCAGCTTCGATTTCCGTGTTGCGTGGCAGCACGCTGCCATCGACTACACCGAAGCGCTCGGCCGCCTTGCGCTTGGCCAGCAGAAAGTCACGCACGCCGTGCTCGGCCATCACCCGTGCCGCTTCCTGGGCGAGGGCGCGGCGCAAGTTGTCGGTTCGCGGCGCGGGTTTTTTCATCGCGTGATCGTGACGTCAGAACAGCGGCTCGGAGGGTGCATCGGGACTCGCCGGTTGGCCCGGCATGCCCGCCTCGCCACCGATCAGACCACCGGTGGGCAGTCGGTCCATCATGAAGGTCTCGAAGATCGCCGTGTCGTCATCGGCACTGGCGATCTCGCCGGTGATCGGCGAGATACGCACCTGCACGAGCCCGCCCGGCATCGGCCAGCCGCGATCGGGTACGCCCTTCAGCGCGTCTTGCATGAAATCGACCCAGATTGGCACGGCGGTGCGACTGCCTTCCTCGCCTTCACCGAGCGGTTTCGATTGATCGAAACCCACCCAGACCGAGGCGACGAGAGAGTGTCCGTAGCCGTTGAACCATGTGTCGCGCGCTTCGTTGGTCGTACCGGTCTTGCCGGCGAGTTCGCTGCGACCGAGCGCCAGCGCCCGACGACCGGTGCCTCGCGTGATGACCTCGCGCAGCATGTCGGTCATCAGCCAGGCGTTTTGCGCGCTGATGACGCGCGGTGCGACTTCCGTCGCCGCACGCGTACACGCGCGAGGCACAGCGGTTACCACCGGGGCCTCTTCCTCGAGACCGCGCGCATCGACGCTGCTCGCGGCGGGTACGGCGACATCGCACTCCGGCGCCACCACACGCGGCGCCGCTTGGAAGACCACCTTGCCTTGCGGGTCTTCGATGCGTTCAATGAAATACGGCTGGATTCGGTAACCGCCGTTGGCGAATACCGCATAGCCTGCGGCTACCTGCAGTGGCGTGGTGCTCATGGTGCCGAGCGAGAGCGTGAGGTTGCGCGGCAAGCTCGAGCGCTCGAAGCCGAAGCGCTGCGCGTAGGTGAGCGCAGGTTCCATGCCGATCGCCTGCAGAACGCGGATGGAGACGAGATTGCGTGACTTCACGAGCGCCTCGCGCAGGCGCGTCGGTCCGCCGAAGTCCCCGCTCGAGTTCTCTGGCCGCCAGGCCTCTTCCATATTCGGATCGTCGATGACAAAGGGCGCATCGAGCACCACGGAGGCTGGCGTGAGCCCGTTGTCGAGCGCTGCGGAGTAGAGGAAGGGCTTGAATCCGGAGCCCGGCTGGCGCTTGGCTTGGATGGCGCGATTGAACTTGCCGTTGCCCTGATCAAAATAATCGAAGCCGCCGACAAGCGCCTTGATGGCGCCGTCGTCTGGCGACAACGCGACGAGCGCGGCCGAGGCTTCGGGGATCTGTGCGAGCTTGAAGACAAGGCTGCGTTGCGCGGGCGGCTGGGTGCTCGCGCTACCGGGCTTGATATCGGCAAGCTCGCTGGTCACGTGAATCAGATCACCCCGCGCGAGGATGTCGCTCGCGCTCTTCGGCGCTGGGCCGAGTGTTTTGCCTTGTTTACGGCGCGCCCATGACAGCCCGTCCCAGCCGATCTCGGCGAAACCGCTACCGCGCACGTACACGCGAACCGAACGCGGCTCGACCTTGAGCACCAGGGCGGGGATCAGTGAGCCTGTGGCCACGGCTTCATCGAGCAGCTCCTCGAGCGCTGCTGGCGTTTCCTCGGCCGGCAGGTCGACTTTGCTGCGCGCACCGCGCCAACCATGCCGACGGTCGTAGTCGATGAGGCCGGCGCGCAAGGCCGCGTTGGCGGCAGTTTGTTTGTCCGAATCCACCGTCGTGTAGATCCGGTAGCCTTCGTTCTGCGCGGCCGCTCCGAAGCGTTGCACGAGTTCGAGCCTCGCCATCTCGGCGACATACGGCGCCTCCACGTCGAAGGACGTGGCATGCATGCGTGCCTGCACCACCTCGGCCGCGGCGCGCTGCTCGGCCAGTTCGTCGATGTAGCCGAGTTCGCGCATGCGCCGCAGCACATAGCCGCGCCGCTGCGCGGCGGCCTCGGGGTTGTTGATCGGGTTATAGCGCGAAGGTGCTTGCGGCACGCGCGCGAGGGTCGCGGCCTCGGCGAGCGTCAGCTGATCGAGCGTCTTGCCGAAATACAGATCGGCAGCCGCTGCCACGCCGTAGGTGCGTTTGCCGAAATGGATCACGTTCAGATAGAGACCGAGGATTTCCTGTTTGGTGAACTCGCGCTCGATGCGATACGTGAGGAACATCTCCTGGCCCTTGCGCCGCCAGGTTCGATCGTTGGTCAGGAAGAGATTTTTTGCCGTCTGCTGCGTGATGGTGCTCGCGCCTTCGAGCCGGTAGCCGGGAATGAGATTGACGATGATCGAGCGCAGGATGCCCTGGTAGTCGAACCCGGCATGTTGAAAGAACCGATCGTCTTCGGCGGCGATGAAGGCTTGCTTGACGAGCTCGGGGATCTGCTCATAGCTCACCGGGTTGCGCCGTTGCTCGCCGATTTGCGCGATGACCTGCCCGTCGCTCGAGTAAACCCGCAGCGGAACCTGCAACTCGATCCGGCGCATGGCCTCGACGCTAGGCAGGGAGGGCTGCAGGTAGATGTAGGCCCCGGCAATGCCGGCGACAACGAACATCAGCCCGCCAAGCAGCAGCGCCGCGAGCCAGTAGACGAGTTTGGGGAGGTACTTCACGAGAACCGACATGTTACCGGAATGCACCCGCCACGGACCGAACCCCCTGCGACGGCGCCGGCTGCGGTAGGCTTGCGGTCGCAGCCAGGCGAGAGACGATGGACGGGACAGGTAACATTTTTCTGGTGGGTCCGATGGGGTCGGGCAAGACTTCGGTGGGTAAGCAGCTCGCCCGGGCGCTCGGGCTGCCGTTCGTCGATTCGGATGCCGAGATCGAGCAACGCACCGGCGTCGACATTCCGCTGATTTTCGACAAGGAAGGCGAAGCTGGGTTCCGCGCCCGCGAGCGCGAGGCCATCGCCGATCTGGTCACCCGGCCGGGCATCGTGCTTGCCACGGGTGGGGGCGCCGTGCTGCTGCCCGAGAATCGTGAGGCGCTGCGCAGTCACGGTACTGTGGTCTATCTCAAGACGTCGATTGCGCAGCAGGTCCGGCGGACGCGTCGCGCCACGAATCGCCCACTGCTGGCCGGCATCGAAGATCCGGCGGCGCGACTCACGGCCCTGATGAGCCATCGTGCACCGCTGTACGAAGGCGTAGCACATATCACGGTGAGCACCGACAGCAGCCGGGTCGCGGCGGTCGTCGCGCGCATCCTCGGGCAGCTGCCTTCGCACCGTATACTTGAGCCGTCATGACAGCTTTGTTGGTCGATCTCGGTGAGCGCTCTTATCCGATCCACATCGGCGCGGGCTTGCTTGAGGACTCCGCCTGGCTCGCGGGTGCGTTATCGGCGCGCAAAGTGGCCGTCGTCAGCAACACTACCGTCGCGCCGCTTTACGCAGCCGCGGTGCACGCCGCGCGCGCCGGCCGTGAAACGCATGACATCGTCTTGCCCGACGGCGAAGCCCATAAGACGCTGGGTACCTTCTCGCGCATCATCGACTCGCTCGTCGAGCATCGCTTCGGTCGCGACGATCTGCTCGTCGCGCTTGGCGGCGGTGTCGTCGGCGATCTCACGGGCTTCGCCGCCGCTTGCTACCAGCGCGGCATGGGCTTCGTGCAGATCCCGACCACGCTGCTTGCGCAAGTGGACTCATCCGTGGGCGGCAAAACGGGCGTCAATCATCCGGGCGGCAAAAATCTTATCGGTGCTTTCCATCAGCCGCAGGCGGTGATCGCCGACATCTCCACGCTGCGTACGTTGCCGCCGCGGGAACTGCGCGCGGGTCTGGCCGAAGTAGTCAAGTACGGGTTGATCTGCGATACCGAATTCTTTGATTGGATCGAGGCCAATGCTGCCCGGTTGTTGGCGCTCGATGCCGCTGCGCTCGCGCACGCCGTGCATCGTTCCTGCGCCATCAAGGCCGCCATCGTGGCGCGCGACGAGCGCGAGCAGGGCGATCGGGCCTTGCTCAATCTCGGCCATACTTTTGGCCACGCCATCGAAACCGCGACGGGCTATGCCACCTGGCTGCACGGCGAGGCGGTCGCAGCGGGGTTGTTGATGGCGGCAACGCTTTCCGCCGAGGCCGGCTGGATGCCTGAGGCGCAGGTGGCGAGGCTTGCGGCCTTGTTGCAGCGACTCGGGCTGCGTACCCATGCTGCAGAGGTTCCCGCGGCCGAGGCCCGCGCCGCGATGTCGCTCGACAAAAAGGTACGTGCCGGGCAGTTGCGCTTTGTGTTGATGCGCGGCATCGGTGCCGCATTCGTTACCGCAGACTATCCGGCGGCGGCGCTCGAGAAGACACTCCAGAGGCACTTCGGATGACATTCGAGGTCGGCAACGGCCCGGTGGCGCCTGCATTGGCCCCCTATGCGGCCGACGACACGCGCAGTCGCGGTCGGGTGCACGCCGAGCCGCCGCCTGAATGGCGCGGCGAATTCCAGCGCGATCGTGACCGCATCATCCACTCGAACGCCTTTCGGCGCCTGGTCTACAAAACCCAGGTGTTCGTCAATCACGAGGGCGATCTGTATCGAACGCGAGTCACCCACTCGATGGAAGTTGCCCAGATCGCCCGCACCATCGCCCGCGCCCTGGGTTTGCACGAGACGCTCACCGAGGCGATTTGTCTCGCTCATGATCTCGGCCACACGCCGTTCGGCCATGCCGGGCAAGATGCACTCAACGAATGCATGCGCGAATACGGTGGCTTCGAACACAATCTGCAGTCGCTGCGCGTGGTCGATTTGCTCGAGGAGCGCTACGCCGAGTTTCCGGGACTTAACCTGTGTTTCGAGACGCGCGAGGGTATCCTCAAGCATTGCTCGGCCGCCAACGCACGCGCACTCGGCGCGCTCGGCGAGCGGTTCCTGCAACGACACCAGCCGGGGCTCGAAGCGCAGCTCGCCAATCTCGCCGATGCCATCGCCTACAACAACCACGACGTCGACGACGGCCTGCGCGCAGGTTTGCTCGAGACCGAAGCGTTATGCGAACTGGCGCTCTTCGGCCGAGCTCATGCGGAAGTTCGTCGGCAGTATCCGCAACTCGGCGGTCGGCGCGTCATCCACGAGACGATCCGACGCATGATCAACCGCGTGGTCGCCGACGTGATCACCACTACCACAGCCAACCTTGCTGCGGCTGCGCCGCGCGACATCGATGCTGTGCGCGAGCTTTCCCGGCCACTTGTGGCGATGAGCGAGACCGTGCATGCGGAGCATCAGGAGCTCAAACGTTTTTTGAACGAAGCGCTGTATCGGCACTATCGCGTGCTGCGCATGACCAACAAGGCGCGGCGCGTACTCAAAGAATTGTTCGCCGTGCTGCTGGAAGACCCGGATCTATTGCCCGGCGAGCACCGCTCGGCGGCGGCGCAGGCCGAGCAGGGCGGCGGCAAGGCCGCCCGCGCCCGCGTCGTAGCCGATTATGTGGCTGGCATGACCGATCGCTATGCCATCGTCGAGCATCGGCGCCTGTTCAATCCCGACGCTCGATCCTGATACCGCCGCGCGGTTCTGACACCGCCGCCTGCGCGGTGGCGGACTCTCAGAGTTTCTGGGCTTCGTCGCGCAACTCGCGGCGTAGGATCTTGCCGACGTTGGTCTTTGGCAATTCCTTGCGGAAATACACATGGCGCGGGATTTTGTAGCCCGTTAGTGCGGTGCGGCAGTGCTCGATCACGTCTTCTTCGGTGAGCGAGGGGTCCTTGCGCACCACGAACAGGGCGACGACTTCACCTGACTTCTCATCAGCCTTGGCGACTGCCGCAGCCTCGAGAATGCCGGGGTGCGTGACTGCGACGCCTTCGACTTCGTTCGGGTACACGTTGAAGCCGGACACGTTGATCATGTCCTTCTTGCGGTCTTCGATGAACACGTAGCCCTTGTCGTTCATCCGCCCGATGTCGCCGGTGCGCAGCCAACCACCCGGCAGCATGACCTTCGCAGTTTCTTCCGGTCGGTTGTAGTAGCCCTTCATCACTTGCGGACCGCGCACGCAGATCTCGCCGATTTCGCCGATGGGCAGCATGTTGCCGGCATCGTCGGCAATACCAATCTCGGTGGAAGAAATCGGCAGACCGATCGACTCGTTGAAATCTTCGTCGATCGGGTTGATGCAGGCGCCCGGCGAGGTTTCCGTCAGACCCCAGGCCTGGGTCAGCACGTTGCCGGTGACGCGCTTCCAATGTTCGGCGACCGCGCGCTGCACGGCCATGCCACCGCCGAGCGAGCAGCGCAGCTTGCTGAAGTCCACTTGCTCGAATCCGGGCGTATGCAGCAGCGCGTTGAACAGCGTGTTGACGCCCGCGATGTACGTGAAGGGGTATTTTTTGAGTTCTTTGACGAAGCCTGGGAAGTCGCGCGGGTTGGTGATGAGGATGTTGGTCCAGCCGAGACGCAGGAACACGATGCAGTTCGCCGTCAAGGCGAAGATGTGATAAAGCGGCAGCGCGGTGATCGAGATGCCGGGCTCGTTCTGCGGCAGCGCCCACTCGGTCCAGGCCGACGATTGCATCACGTTGGCGACCATATTGCCGTGGCTCAGCATCGCGCCCTTGGATACGCCCGTGGTACCCCCCGTGTATTGCAGGAACGCCAGATCATCGTGGGTCAGATCCACCGGTTGCAGCGTCAACGCGGCGCCTTCGGCGAGCACCTGGTTGAAGCGCTGTGCACCGGGGAGGTTCCAGGCCGGCACGGCCTTGCGTACGCGGCGCACCACAAAATCGACGATGGCGCCCTTCGGAAATCCCAGCAACTCGCCGACGCTCGTCACCACGATCTTGCGCACGCTCGTCTGACCGATGACCTCCTCGAGCACGTGGGCAAAGTTCTCGAGGATCACGATCACTTCTGCGCCGGAGTCGACCAGCTGATGTCGCAGTTCGCGCGCGGTGTACAGCGGATTGGTGTTGACCACCGTGCCGCCGGCACGCAGCACCCCGAAGAGGGCGATCGGATACTGCAGCACGTTCGGCATCATGATCGCGACGCGATCACCGCGCTTGATGCCGGCGCGGTGTTGCAGCCAGGCGCCGAAGGCCCGCGATTGGCGCTCGAGTTCACCGAAGCTCAGCGATTTGTCCATCTGCACGTAGGCCGTGCGTTCGGTAAAGCTCGCAAAGCTCTCCTCGGCCATGTGCGCGAGGGAGCGATAGCGGTTGGAATCGATTTCGGCGGGTACGCCGGGCGGGTAAGAAGCAAGCCAGGGTTTTGACATGCCTCGATGCTAGCGGCAGCCCGTTGCTTCAGGCAACGGGCGCGAGGCGCCAACTCAACGTTTTAGCAGCGGCTTGAGTACCGGCCATACCGCATCGAGCATCACGGGCTGGGCTTTGGCCGTCGGATGCAGGCCATCGGCCTGCAGCATGCCGGGGACGAGGGCGATCTTGTCCAAGAAAAACGGTTCGAACGCCAACTGATACCGGCGGGCGAGGTCGGCAAAGATTCGCTCGAAGCCTGCCGCATAGCGCGGACCGTAGTTCGGCGGCATTTTCATGCCGAGCAGCACCACTTCGGCTCCCGCCGCCTCGGACAACTGGATCATTTTTTCGAGGTTGGCCCGCGACGTCTCGAGCGGCAGACCGCGCAATCCGTCGTTGCCGCCAAGTTCCAGCACCACGATCTGCGGCTTGTGAATATTTAGGGCCCGAGGCAGTCGGGCCAGGCCGCCGGTCGTCGTTTCGCCACTGACGCTGGCATTGACGACGCGGTATCCGTACCCTTGCGTCTTCAGTCGGCCTTGCAACAGGGAGACCCAGCCCTCCCCGAGGGTAAGGCCGTAGCCCGCACTGACGCTGTCGCCCAGCACGAGGATCGTGCCGGGCTTGTCGGCTGCTGCCGAGCCGCCCACGGGCAAGGCTGCCAACGCGAGCAACATGCCCATAACGAAGGATCGTTTCGTGACCAAAGATATCGTCCTCGAAGCCCGAAAACTCTGCAAACAGGTTAGCAGCCCGGAAGGCCCGCTGACCATCGTCGATGACGTCGACTTTCAAGTCACCGCCGGGGAGTCGGTCGCCATCGTCGGTGCCTCGGGTGCCGGCAAGTCGACCCTGCTGGCGCTACTCGCCGGTCTCGACACGCCGACCACGGGCAGTGTGCTGCTGGCTGGCGAAGATCTCACCCACCTCGATGAGGACGGGCGCGCCCGTCTGCGTGCGGCGCGGGTGGGGTTCGTCTTCCAGTCGTTTCACCTTGTTCCGGCGCTGACCGCGCTCGAGAACGTGATGCTGCCCCTCGAACTCGCCGGTCGGTCGGATGCTCGCCCGGTGGCCTTGGCGGCGCTCGAGCGCGTGGGGCTAAAGGGGCGCACGGGCCACTATCCTCGGCAGTTGTCGGGCGGTGAGCAGCAGCGCGTGGCGATCGCCCGGGCGTTCGTCACCGAACCTGCCGTGTTGTTTGCCGACGAACCAACCGGCAATCTCGACACGGTCACGGGTGCGCGCATCGCCGATTTGCTGTTCGATCTGAACGCGCGCTCGCACACGACACTCGTGCTCGTGACCCATGACCGGACGCTCGCTGCGCGCTGTGCACGCATGTGGGTGATGGAGGCGGGACGACTCGTCCCGGGCTGACGCATGCTGCAACGCGCCTTGCAACTGGGTCTACGCATGCTGGGTCGCGAGTGGCGCTCCGGTGAACTCGGTGTACTGCTGCTCGCGCTGACCGTGGCGGTCGGGGCGCTTACCGGCGTCGGTTTCCTGGTCAATCGCATCAGCCAGTCGGTCGCGCTTCAGGCGAACGAGGTGCTGGCAGCGGATCTGCGTCTCGAGGCCTCGAGTGCACCAGATGATCGGTATGCTCGCGAAGCCGAGCGTCGTGCGCTGCGCACGGCGCGCACCACGAGCGTACTCAGCGTGGTGTTCTCCGGTGATCGCAACCAGCTCGCCAATCTGCGCGCCGTCAGCGGCGCCTACCCGTTGCGCGGCGCGCTCGGCGTGTCCTCGACCGTCTTTGGCACGGCGCAGTTGCGCGCCACGGGTCCGAAGCCGGGTGAGGTGTGGCCTGACTCCAAGCTCTTGGCGGCACTCGGTGTAGCCGTGGGCGATACGGTGTCTGTCGGTGCGCGTAGCTTCCGCGTTTCGCAAGTGCTGATTTCGCGACCTGACCAAGGTGGTGGCTTCGGCGAGCTTGCGCCGTCGCTGCTCATGAACCTCGCCGACCTGCCCTCGACGCAACTGCTGCAGCCGGGCTCGCGCGCCAGCCACGCGCTGTTGTTTGCCGGGGAGCGTGAGGCGATCGCCGAATTCAAACCCTGGCTCGAGCGCGAGCGCCAGCGCGGCGAACGCCTGCGCGACGTGCGCGAGGCGAGCCCGCAAATCCAATCAGCCATCGACCGGGCCGGCCGCTTCCTGAGCCTTGCGAGTCTGGTGGCGGTGTTGCTCTGCGCCATCGCGGTGGCGATGTCGGCGCGGCGCTACGTTAAGCGGCATCTGGATTCGGTCGCGCTGCTGAAGACGCTCGGTGCCTCGAGCAATTTCACGCTGACCGTCAGCCTCGTGCAGTTGCTGCTGATCGCCCTTGCCGCGGCGCTGCTCGGTTCGGCATTCGGTTATGTCGTGCAGAGTTGGCTCGTGCAGGCACTGCAGGGTTTGCTGCGCGCCGATCTGCCGCCGCCTGATCTTGTGCCCTTGGCGCTCGGCTTTCTCACAGCGGTCTCGCTGCTTGCGGGCTTCGCGCTGCCGCCCTTGCTGCAGTTGTCCCGCGTGCCTGCGATCCGCGTGCTGCGCCGTGATATGGGTCCCCCGCCGCCGGCGGTGTGGTTGGCCTTCGGTCCGGCCGTCGCCGCGGTGACTTTCCTCGTCTATTGGGTGGTGCGCGACTGGACGTTCTTCCTGATCTTTGTCGCAGGCTTGGCGCTCTTCGTCGTCGTGCTCGCTGCTGCCGGTGCGCTGCTCGTGAAGTTCGCTGCGGCGATGCGTGGCACGGTGGGCGTCTCGTGGCGCTACGGCGTCGCCAATCTCAGCCGCCGCCGCGCCGAGAGCATCGTACAGATCGTCGCCTTCGGTCTCGGCATCATGATCCTGTTGCTGCTGGCCGTGGTACGCAACGACTTGCTGACGGATTGGCGCAAGAGTTTGCCTGCTGATCTGCCGAACTTCTTTTTCATCAACATTCCGCCCGATCAGCGTGAGCAATTCTTCGACTACCTCGACGCCGAGGGCGCAAAGACGGCACGTGCACTACCGATGATCCGCGCCCGTCTCACCGCGCTCAACGGTAAGCCGGTCGAGACGTTGCAATTCGCCGATCCGCGCGGCGAGGGCTATTCTCAGCGCGATCAGAACATCACCTGGCAAGCGGAGCTGGGCAACGACAATCGCCTCGTCACCGGCCGCTGGTGGACCGAAGCGGATCACGGCAAGCCGCTCGTATCGATTTCCGAGGAGTATCAGCAGGGCCTCGGACTCAAGATCGGCGATCGCATGACCTTCGATGTGGCAGGCGAAACGATCGAAGCCGAAGTGGCGAGCGTGCGGCACATCAAGTGGGACAGCTTCCAGCCGAACTTCTTCGTGGTGTTTCCGCCGGGGCTGCTCGATGAGCTCGCCGGCACCTGGATGACCAGTGCCTACTTCAAGCCGGGCGATGGCGGGGTGATTGCAGAACTCGTGCGTCGCTTCCCGAGTGTGTCCGTGTTCGATCTCGACGATCTGCTCGCGCAAGTGCGCTCGGTGATCGACAAGGCCGTGTTTGCCGTGCAAAGCGTGTTCGTGTTCACGCTGTTCGCAGGCCTGACGGTGCTGCTCGCGGCCGTGCAAGCCACGCGTGACGAGCGGCGTTACGAGAGCGCCATGCTGCGTACGCTCGGCGCGAGCCGAGCGACCGTGACCCGCGGCATCCTCGCCGAGTTTACGGCGCTTGGACTGCTGTCTGGTTTGCTCGCGGCGACCGGCGCCTCTATCGCGGGCTATGTGCTCGCGCACCAAGTACTGCAGGTGCCGTATGCCTTTGATCTGACCATCTGGATCATCGGTCTAATCGGGGGCGCCTTGCTCGTGGCAATGAGTGGTTGGCTCGCTACGCGCTCGGTGCTGCGGCAGCCGCCTGCGAGTAGTTTGCGGGGCGCCGCGCCGTGAGTTCGCGGCCGACGCGCCACGGCATGGTCGGGTGGTATGACCCGAAAGTGCTGTTGCAGTCGGCCTGGATGCTCACGCTGTCGAATATCTTTGGCCGGCACTCGGACCCGCGGCTGATCGAGGCGCTCGCCAGTCAGCCGCAGGGGGCGTTTGATCTCGAAGGTAACGACGTCGGATTCGACTTCGTGAGCGATGTGGGCGATGGATTCAATTCCACCTACGCCGTCGCCACCGCGATTGCGCGTCCCGAACTCGAGGCCGAGGATGCGGCTGGGCACAAGCACGTCACACGCGGCGGTGAGGTGCTGGTGTTTGGTGGCGATGAGGTGTACCCGTACCCGACTCGCGAGGCGTATGAGCAGCGCACCGAGCAGCCCTATGCCGCGGCTTTCGAGGCCGCGGGGCGTCGCCCGCGAGTGTTCGCGCTACCCGGCAATCACGATTGGTACGACAGTTTGGTTGCGTTTTCGCGCACCTTCTGTCGACCGGCGCGCGGCTTCGCCGGCTGCCAGACGGGACAGACCCGCAGTTACTTCGCGTTGCGCTTGCCCGGTGATTGGTGGTTGCTGGCGGTCGATCTGCAGTTTGGTGCGCAGATCGACGAGCCGCAGGAGAAATATTTCGTCGATATCGCAGCGCAGATGAGCCCCGCGGCACACATCATCGTTTGCGTGCCTAGCCCGCAGTGGATCTACGCGACGAGTTACCCGGGTGAACCCAAGTACAACGATGCGACGCTACAGCGTATCGAGCGCGAAATTCTCGGCCGTCGAGTGGCGGTGTGGCTGACGGGTGACCTGCACCACTACAAGCGCCACGAAGCGGCTGATGGACGCCAGAAAATCATCTCCGGCGGTGGCGGTGCCTTCCTGCATCCGACCCATGTCCCGGAGCCGCTTGAACTGCAGGGCGGCTATCAGCAAAAGGCGGCATGGCCCGATGCCGCGCAATCGCGCCGCTTGCATCGTGGACATTGGCGATTCCCGTGGCTCAATCCGCGCTTCATGCCGCTGATCGGCAGCGTCTATCTGCTGTCGGTGTGGTTCGCGGTCAGCGGCTTCTTCGATTTCGATGCGCAAATCTGCAGTGCCCGGGATTTCGGTTGCGCGCTTGGCTTGTCGCTGCGCGCCGCGCTCACCGATCCGGCGCACGGGCTTTGGCTCGCTACCGTGGTTGGTGGATTCATTTTTTTCACCGATACGCACGTGCGCTGGTACCGGTTCGTCGGCGGCGCCATCCACGCCACATTGCACTTGCTGGCGGCATTCAGTCTTGGCTGGTGCGGCTACGTGCTAGCCGAGGGCTTGCTCGGCGAGTCGGCGCTGTGGCTGCCGGAACTCGTCATCGTTCTGGCATGCCTGCTCGCGTTCACGCTGGGCGGTGCACTCGGTGCGTGGATCCTCGGTGCCTACCTGCACGTGTCGCTGGCGGCGTTCGGGCGGCATGCCAACGAGGCGTTTTCGGCGCTGCGCATCGAAGACTACAAGCAGTGGCTGCGTTGCCGTGTGCGGGCGAGCGGCGAACTCGAGATCGACTCGCTTGGCATCGCGCGCGTGCCGCGACGCTGGCGCGAGACACCGAGCGGAATCGTCGCCGATGATCCGAACGCCAGCACGCCGCGCCTGATCGAGCGAGTGGTGTTGCGACCACGGATCGAGGGCGGATACGCCGTGCACGGCATCGACATGCAAGGGCGCCGATACGGCGCTGCGGGGTGACCGGGGGTCGGGGAACCTGTACCGTGCCGCACAGTCCGACCAACATGCCGGGAGGTGGATGATGCGAGCAGATGGAAAACGGGTCGAGCGGCTGGCGCTAGGCGTCATTGCATGGGTCTCATGTGTCGTATCTGCGATCGCCTCTGCGGGCGACACCGCAATCACCATCTACAGTTCCGCCGTACCCGGCGCCATCCCAGCCGAGTTCTACCGCCCCGTGGCAGGGGCTGAGGGGCTGAGCGGCGGCCAGGGCGTTCCGGGTTTTGCCATCGTGCGCGACGAGCGTGAACTGACCTTGCCAGCGGGTCGATCCGTCCAACGCTTCGTCGACGTCGCCGCATACATCGATCCCACCACCGTCAACTTCGTCTCGCTCACCGACCCCGGCACTCGGGTGCTCGAACAGAGTTACCAGTTTGATCTCGTCAGTGCGCAGAAATTACTGCAGAAGCATGTGGGCCGCACTGTCACCGTCGAGCGCAACGCCGCGGGCGCCGGCAACACCGTGTCGGGCACGTTGTTATCCGCTACAGACGGTCTCGTGTTGCGCGCGAGCGATGGCTCGATCACCACGCTCAAAGATTACGCCACAGCCCGCTTTGCCGAACTGCCTGGCGGACTTATCACGCGACCCACCCTCGAGTGGTCGCTTAATTCACCGCGCGGCGGCAAGCAGCGCACGCGCGTGTCATATGAGACGGGCGGGGTGACGTGGTGGGCCGACTACAACCTCGTCTTCAACCCCGGCAAAGATGCCAACAGCGGGCAGCTCGATATATCGGCCTGGGTGAGCATCCTCAACATGTCGGGCGCGTCGTTCCAGAACACGCGCCTGAAGCTCGTCGCGGGCGACGTGCAGCGCAACCAGTCGGTCACGCTGCGACGCTCGGTGCGCGCCGAGGCGGTGGCGATGGCCGACTCGCCGCCCGGGTTCACGGAAAAAGCCTTCTCCGAGTTTCATCTCTACACGCTCGGTCGGCCGGCGGATCTGCCGGACAACTCCACCCGCCAGCTCGAACTCTTCGAGCAGGTGCGGCAGGTGCCGGCGCGCAAGCAGCTTGTTTACCGCGGGGCCGAGAGTTTCTTTGGGGGCCCCATCCTCGATCGCGAGGTCGGAGTGGGCGGTACCGGCAAGGTCGATGTCTATCTCGAGTTCCGCAACGATCGTGCAGCCGGCCTTGGCGTGCCACTGCCTGCTGGGCGCATTCGCGTCTCGCAACTCGACACGGCTGATGGCAGCTTGGAATTCATTGGCGAAGACCGCCTCGATCACACCCCTAAGGACGAGAAGGTTCGCATCCGGCTCGGTTCGGCGTTCGATGTGGTGGGTGAGCGCAAGCAAGTGGACTTCGCCGTCGACACGCGCGCGCGCTGGCTGGAAGAAGAAGTTGAGATCCGGGTGCGTAACCGGAAGAACGAGGCGGTTGAGGTGTCAGTAGTCGAGGGACTGTACCGCACGCCAAACTGGAAGCTGCTCAGCCGCAGCCAAGAGTACACACGGCAGGATGCGCGGACGGTGGTGTTTCCGCTGAAGATTGCCAGCGATGCCGAAGCGGTGGTGCGCTACCGCGTGCGCTACAACTGGTAAGCGCGAGCGAATACTTTGACGTGCTCGTCGATGAGCGCGTCCACCGCGAGCGGCCGGCAACGCGTGCCGCCGAGATCGTGCTGGTGCAGCAGCGCTAGCAACAGCGGCGAGATCAGCATCAGCGCGGCATGCCGCGTGTCACATTCGACGATCACGCCGCGCGTGCGATAGCCCTGCAGCCGGGCCTCGAGTGATTGCAGCGTCGGTTCGAGCACATCGACGAGATAGTCGAGTGCCGTGCCGCGATGACGCAGGCCTTCGGCAAGTCCGATGCGATGCAGCGCTCCGACCGTGCCGCTGGTCCAGCCGCGCACCAGCCGTTGCAGGACATCGCGCAGCGACGCTTCGAGGTCCATCTCGAGCGGGTCCGGTGCGCGCGTGTGCTCGAGGTGACGCTGCCCCGACTGCAGGTAGTGGGCGAAGACGGCTTTGATCAGGCTTTCCCGGTCACCGAAGTAGTGACGCAGCGTGGCCACGCTCACCCCGGCGGCCAGGGCTAATTCACGAAAGCTCGGGGTCTGACCATTTTGTAGCGAGAGCCGTTCTTTCGCCTTTGAAATCAGGGCGTTACGGCGTTCCTCGAACTGTGCGTTACGGGCACCGGCGACTCTGGCCATGGCAGGTCCGATAGAAAAAGTGTGAATTGATTAGACCATGTGGGTTAAGATATTGCAACGGATTGCAGTGCACCAAGGATCAGGCGCCCCATGGCTTTCGACGAACCCGAACGCAGTTTTCTCTCCCGCTATCGCTACCTCGTGCTCGGCGTACTCGTCGTCGCACTCGCGGCACTCTTTGCCTATCGCTCCTCGCGCCCCACTCCGGTCGGCGTGGTCGAGGCTGCAGCGGGACCGGCAGAGCGCGTGCTTGCGGTGTCGGGTCGCACGCGCCCACAGGTGACCGTCACCATCGTGCCGAAGAGCGCAGGCCAAATTGTCTCTCTCGCCAAGGAAGAGGGCGAGACCGTGCGCGCCGGCGAGTTGCTCGTGCAACTCGAGGCCGATGCGCCGCGCGCCGCGCTCGATGAGGTCGGCGCGAAGATCACGCTGCAGCAGCGCGCCGTCGCCGAGGCTGAGCGCAGCTTCAAGCGCATCGAGCAGCTGCGCCAACAGGGCCTTGCCACCGTCAAAGAATTCGACGCCGCTAAATTCGAACTTGACCAGGCCCGTGTTTCGCTCGAGGGTCTCGCAGCCTCACGCCGCGAAGTCGCCTCGCGGCTCCGCGACAACAGCATCGTCGCACCCGTCAGTGGCGTGGTGTTGTCTCGCCCGGTCGATCGCGGTCAGGTGGTCAGCGCACAGACGGTGATCTACGAGATCGCGCCGCTCGCCGACGTCGAGATCGAAGCCGACATCGATGAGCGCTATCTGCCCGAAGTGCGCGAAGGCATGAAAGCCGACATCCTCGTCGCCGGCCGCGCCGCGCCGCTTGCCGCTACCCTCTACTACGTCTCGCCGAAAGTGGACCCGCGTACCGGCGGCGCGAAGGTGCGACTGCGGCTCGACACGAAGGTCGAGGACCTACGCTCCGGTCTGACCGCCGATGTGAACCTCGTCATCGAGCGGCGTGAGCAGGCCGTTACCGTGCCGCGCAGCGCCATTCTTGGTCGGGGCGCCGGTGCACGCGTGCTCACCGTGAAGAACGATATGGTGACCGAGCAGGCGATCCGCTTCCTCGAATGGCCTAGCGATCGCGTGATCGTCCTCGAGGGACTCACCGGCGGACAGTTGCTGCTCGCGAGCCCGCGCGCCGAACTCATCGGTGAGAACGTACTTCCGACGCGTGATCTGGCGGCCTTGCCTGCAGGCGAACGTCCGCGCGGCTCCGATGCCCGCAAGGCGATGTAGGCGGAGCACCTGAACCATGCGTTTCGACCTCAAGGTAGCCCTGCGATATCTGCTCTCCAACCGCTTACAGTCCGCACTGCTGATCGGTGGTGTGGCCATCGCGGTCACGGTCTTTACCTTCAATGCCGCACTCATCAACGGCCTCGCGGAGTTCCAAATCGATCGGGTGGTCGGTAGTTCCGCACACGTCACCCTCGAACCGGCGAAGCCTCGACCGCAACTCGTGCCCGCTGCCGATGGCGCAGAGCGCCTCGTCGTCTCGCAGGGTGCCAACGAACGCCGTGCCCAAATCAAGCAGTGGCGAACGGTCGAGAGCGTCATCGACACGCTCCCCGGTGTCACTGGTGTGTCCTACAACATCCTTGGCACCGGCCTCGTCACCCGCGGTGAACTGAGTCTGCCGGTGTCGCTCAAAGGTGTTGAGCCCGCACGCCTCGCGGCGATCGCGCCGATTGATGCCAACATCGTCGAGGGCGAACCGCGCCTCGGTCTCAACGACGTGCTGATCGGTCGCAAGCTCGCCCGTGATCTCGGCATCTCTGTCGGCCAGCCGATATTCCTCACGAGCAGCCAAGGCCGCGAGCGCAGCCTCACGGTGCGTGGACTGTACGCCACCGGTGTCGACAGCCTTGATGCGCGTCTGGCCTACGTCAACCTCGACACCGCCCGCGTACTGTTCGATCTTCCCGAAGGACTCACCGAGATCGAAATCAAGCTTGCCGACATTTACGCCGCACGCGCCGTCGCGCGCCAACTCGCCGACAGCACCGGGCTCGAAGTCACCGCGTGGATGGACAAGAACCAGCGCCTACGCGAAGCGCTCGAAGGGCAGGGCAGCTCCGGCAGCATCATCAAGATGTTCACGCTCATCACCATCATCGTAGGCGTCGCCAGCGCGCTGCTGCTGACCACGTTCCGCCGTCGCCCCGAGATCGGCATCATGCGCAGTTTCGGCATCTCGCAGCGCTTCGTGCTGTCGGTGTTCATGTTGCAAGGCGCGTTGATCGGCGTGATCGGCTCGCTGGTCGGGTGTTTCTTGGGTTGGGGTTTCAGCACACTGCTCGCCGGCCTCGGCGCCGAAAGCGGCCGTCGTTTGCCCGTCGACCCCTCGCTCGGTCAGTACGATGTGGCGCTGCTGCTTGCCGCTGCTGCGAGCATTGCCGCGGCCCTGTGGCCTGCACGCGCCGCCTCACGCATCGACCCCGTCGAAGCGATCTCCCAGTGAACATGACCTCGAGGAAGATCCACCCATGAGCACTGCTGCTATGACCACCACCCACAGTTCCGCCGTTGCGGCCGAGGGCGCACCGCTGCTCGAGGTGCGCGACATCCGCAAGGTGTTCGTCGATCGCGACTTCCAGACGCCCGTGCTCAAAGGCGTGAACTTCACCCTGCAGCGCGGCGAGATGGTGGCGATGCTCGGGCCTTCGGGAAGCGGCAAGAGCACGCTGCTCTCCATTCTCGGCACCCTGATGCGCCCCACCTCCGGCAGCTTCCGTATGCAGGGCCGCGAACTCACGGCGTTGCGCGAAGCCGAGCTCAGCGATTTTCGTAATCAGCAGATCGGTTTCATCTTCCAGTACCACCACCTGTTGCCAGATTTCACGGCACTCGAGAACGTGCTGTTCCCGCATGCGGGTCGGCTCTGGCGCGAAACCCGTGCCGGTCGCGAGCGCGCTGCGATGCTGCTCGAGCGAGTGGGTCTGCGCGACCGCATGAACTACCGCGCCACGCGACTCTCCGGCGGCCAAAAACAGCGCGTGGCCATCGCGCGTGCGCTGATGAACCAGCCCGCTTTGGTGTTGGCCGATGAGCCCACCGGCAACCTCGATCGCGAAAATGCCGATCAGGCTTTCGCGCTGATGACCGAGATCCAGCGCGAAACCGGCACCACCTTCCTGTTGTCGACGCATGACCGCGAACTCGCCGAGCGTTGCGAGCGGCGCATTTACATCGCCGGCGGCGTGGTGGTCGATCAGCCGCAGCCTGCTGCGAGTGTCGCGGCTGCTACATCGGCCCGACCCTCGATGCGTGTCATCACGGGTGATGTCCCGGCGGTGATCGATCACACCGGGCAGAGCGGCGACGCCGACCGACGTCGCGCCTGACGGTACCCGGCCCAGCGACCCGCCCTCCGCGGCTGCCGCCGAGCGACGCGCGGCCTCAGCGCTCGATCATCTGCATCATGCGTTCGGTGTAGCGGGCGCCACTGGCGTTGCCGAGTGCATCGAGTCTGGCCAGTTCGGTGGTGCTCAACATCAGGTACGACGCCGCCACGTTGATCTCGAGATACGCCCGCCGTTTCGTGCCCGGAATCGGCACGATGTCTTGGCCGCGCGCCAGCAACCAGGCGAGCGCCACCTGCGCAGGCTTCGCCTCATGCTCGGCGGCAATGGCCTCGATGGCCTGCAGCAGCCGCTGGTTGCGCACGTAGTTCTCGCCCTGCATGCGCGGGTCGTGCTTGCGGTAGTCGGTGTCGGGCAGCGTTGCAGGGTCGGGCAGTGTGCCCCCAAAGAAACCACGCCCCAGCGGGCTGTAGGGCACGATACCGATGCCGAGTTCGCGGCAGGTGGCGACCACACCGGGCGAGCCATCGAGATTCGGCTCCTCAAGGTTGCGCTCCCAGATCGAGTACTCGCTCTGTACGGCGCTGATCGGGTGCACCGCATGCGCACGGCGAATGGTCTCCACGCCCATCTCCGAGAGCCCGAGAAACCGTACCTTGCCGGCCTTCACTTGATCGGCCATGGCACCGACGGTGTCCTCGATGGGCACGTTGCGATCGCGGCGATGCTGGTACCACAGGTCGATGTAGTCGGTGCCCAAGCGCTGCAGACACCCATCGAGCGCCTTGCGCACGTTCTCGGGGCGACCGTCGAGGCCTGCGATCTTGTTGTCGATGGAGAACGTGAAGCCGAATTTGGTGGCAATCACCGCTTCGTGGCGGCGGCCCGCCAGCGCTTTGCCGAGCAGGATCTCGTTGGTATACGGCCCGTAAACCTCGGCGGTGTCAAAGAAATTGACGCCGAGGTCGAGCGCACGCCGGATCGTCGCAATGCCTTCGGCTTCGTCGGGCTCACCGTACATCAACGGCATGCCGGCCACGCCGCTCATGCCCATGGTGCCAAGACCGAGCGCGGAAACCTCCAGCCCCTCTGTGCCCAGTCGGCGCGTGCGCATCGAGCCCATCGTCAGACGCCTCCGAGGAAGTCCTGCTTGCCGAGCTCCACACCTGCCTGGCGCAGCAACGCATACGTCGTGGTGAGGTGGAAGAAGAAGTTGGGCATCACCCAGCGCTGCAGGAAGGGCAGACCGTCCATCTCCAGCGTGCGGGTACGCAGCGGCGTCACGATGTGCCGGTGCTCCGCGCCTTCGAGCTGCTCGGGCTTGACGCTCTGCAGCCATTCGATGGTACGCGTGATGCGCTGCTGCAGCTCGGCGAGGGTTTTCTCCTCGTCGGGGAACTTCGGCGGCTCCACTCCCGCGAGGCGGGCCGTGCTGTTCTTCGCAAAGTCCGTGGTCAGTTGCACCTGCCGCGTGAGCGGGAACATGTCAGGGGCGACGCGCAGCGACTCGATCACGCCGGCCTCGATTTTCTTGGCCGCGGCAAAGGCCGCCGCTTTTTCGAGTTGCTTGCCGAGGTTGGCGAGCATCGGCACGAACACTTGCACGGTCATTTCATGGACGGACAGCGACATTATTTCTTCTCCTGCGGTGGGGTCTTGCCGCCCTTGTCGGCGGCGCGTTTGGCATCGATCCATTTTTTGGTGATGGTCCACGTGGTTTCGTTGTCACGCGGATCACCGAGCGGCGGTGGCTCCAGGTACTGCGGATAGCGACTCTCGAGCACTTGCATCAGCTTCGGCGGGATACGCGCACGATCGAAGGTGGAGTATCCCGTGGCGTTGAAGATCATCACGCCCGGGCGATCACGCATCCGCATCCACGGCAGCCAGCCCGACAAGCGCTGCCAGGAAATCCGCGACTCGCCGATGCGCAGACGCTTTGCATCCGTGAAGTCGGCGGTGCGGTAGTAGGTGTTGAAGATCTCCATGGCGTGATAGGTGCCGCCGATGTAGTCCTGGTAAGCGCCCGCGAGCGGGTTTTCGTAGAACAGCGGCACCTCGCGCGAGGACACCAGCACCTCGTCGTATTGGCGCAGCGTCACGTTGAGCGGGCTGCCGTCGGCAAGGCGCGCGTAGGTGGGTTGGCGCATGTTCACCGGGTCGTTGGCAACGTGGATCACCTCGACGGTTTCGCCGGTCCACGGATTCTTCCAGGTGTCGATGATCTGCCCTGTCGCCGGGTCGAGGTAGACCATGATCTCGCGCGACACGCTGCGGAACCCTGCACCGCGCGTGGGGTGGGTGTGCCGCTCGCATTGCCGCGTGTTGATGCCGATCACGTTGAAGAGGTGTCGATCCTTTTCGCCCGGCGCTCGGCTGTAGAGCTTGCCTTCCCACATGCCATAGCGCGTGACGCCCTGTTCGGTCGTACCGCAGGTCAACTTGGCGCTCCAGACCAGCGCCTCGTCCCCGGAGCGCTCGGCGGCAGGCCCGAGCAGGTTGTCGGTGGCTTGCGCGGTCGAGCCGAGGCCGAGCGCAAGCGCTGCGATGGCACCGAGCCGCATGAACGAGTGACTGAACCCCATGACCCCCCCTGTCGATCGCGCCGATGGCGCTGTGGTTTGGAGGGCGCATGGTAGCCGCTGGCGGGCGGCAGCGCTGCTGCGGAGCGCGGCAGCTACCACAGAATTGTTACAAAACGTTGACAATTAGATTGTCAGGCGTAATTTCGGGTCAACGGAGGGTCAAAACATGAAGACAGAACACATTCGCAAGAACGGTCTCGTTGCCCTGTTGGCGCTGGCAGCGGGGTCGCTGTCCGCCGGGGAGAGCGCTGGCTGGGTGCTCAACAAGGACAAATCCATGCTGGCCGACGATGTCGCCGCTTGCCTGCACTGCGTCGGCACATCAGCCGCCAATGCCGGCGTGATCCTCGCCTCCACGGGTGTCGCCCCAAAAACCGCCGAGGGGGCCTTGCGCCTGCAAGGCGGGGAGCTGAGCTTCGAGTCTGACGTGCGCTTCCGCGCCCGGCTCGACGGCCAGGACTATCCGATCGCGGGGTTGCACGCCGCCGACACCATCGCCATCGAAGTGCGCGAAGACGACGAGGTCGTCTCCACCATCAAGGCCGAGGGCCGCAAGGTCGCAATCTTCAAGCGCTCGGTCTCCGCCGATCAGAAGACCCTCAAGCTCACCGCCCGCTACTTCGACGGTGGCGACCAACTCGCACGCGAGGTGCTGGTGTTCGAGCGCGCGCGCTGAGGCGTCGGCGAGACGCGGGCGATCGCAGGATGACGAACCCTCACTCCTGATTCGCCCCATGGCGAATCTCACTCATCTGTCGCTCGGTGTGTCGCCGTTGTACTCGTCATTACGCGGCAGTAGCCACGGCCCCTACGCTTTGCATCGGTCGTACGTGACGTTGCGCGCTGGCGAGTGCATTTAACTGATATGCATGTTCTAACTCGCGGATAACGTCGCCTCAATACTCAACCCGCCGCGGCGCGAGGATCCGCCGCGTGAAACCCCGAGGCGATCCCCGGCTCGTGTTGCCGCACCCGTCGGCGAGAATGTCGTGCCCCGAGTATGATCCTTCGGCCGCTTTGATCACCCGTTGATGGCCACACGCCTCATGCAACGCGCCTGGTTCAATAATTCGATCGACGCTTTCCTCCGTGAAACGACGGAATCTGTCGTCGGAACTTTGGCCCTTGCGAACCCTCTGGAAACTACCCATGAACAGGCCGGCGCCTGGCGCGAGCAAGTCGAGATTCTGAGGTCATCGCTTGCTGGGCTATCCGGGCACGTATTCCTCGAATTCGATATCCCCCGGATGGGTCGCCGAATCGACGCCGTCGTTGTGTCGGGGCCTGTAGTTTTTGTTATCGAGTTCAAGTCTGGCGCGAAGCTCTTCGAGCGTGCGGCCATCAATCAAGCCTGGGATTACGCTCTGGACCTCAAGAACTTTCATGAGACGAGTCACGCGCTGAAGCTGATCCCCGTGCTTGTCGCCACCGAGGCCGTGACGTCGGCGCCATACCGGCTCGAATTCGCTGAAGACGGTGTCGCCACGCCCCTCGAGTCCACCGCCGCTGATCTTCGCGTTTTCATCGATTGTGTGATCGCGGTCGTCGTCGGTGACCCAGTCGATGCTGATGCCTGGTGCGTCGGCAATTACCGGCCGACACCGACTATCGTTGAGGCGGCAAGGGCTCTTTACGCCCGTCATTCAGTTGAGGAAATTTCCCGCAATGATGCAGGGTCGTCGAACCTACGCGTGACCTCCCGTCGTGTCGAGGAGCTCATCGACGAGGCTCGAGCGCAGCGCCGCAAGGTAATCTGCTTTGTTACGGGCGTTCCGGGAGCGGGTAAGACGCTTGTCGGCCTGAATGTTGCCACTCGTCGCGACGAGTCTTCGCCAACCCATGCCGTGTTTCTCTCGGGGAATGGGCCTCTGGTTGCGGTCTTGCGCGCGGCGCTCACCCGCGATGACCGTGAGCGTCGGCGTCTTGCCCGCGGAAAGGGTCGTACTGCACGCGAGGCAAACCCGATCAAATCCTTTATTCAAAATGTGCATCACTTCCGAGATGCTGCACTTGTCGATGAGGTCGCCCCGCCCGTCGATCACGTGGCGATCTTCGACGAAGCCCAGCGCGCTTGGAATCTCGCTAAGACGGCAGATTTCATGAAGCGTCGTAAAGGCCGACCCGATTTTCGTTATTCCGAACCTGAATTCTTGATTTCGTACATGGATCGCCACACCGATTGGGCGGTCATCGTGTGTCTGGTCGGGGGCGGGCAGGAAATCCATACGGGAGAAGGCGGCATCAGCGAATGGCTCGATGCGGTCAGCGGCAGCTATCCGCATTGGCATCTGCATGTTTCATCTCAACTCACCGACAGCGAATATGCCGCAGGTTGTGCGATCGATAAGGCGCGACGTCACGCGCGCGCGCACCTGGAGCACGGCCTTCATCTGTCTGTGTCGATGCGCTCGTTCCGGGCAGAGAATCTATCGACTTTCGTCAAAGCACTGCTCGATCGCGAGGAAGTACAGGCGCGCCGTAGCCTGGCTGATCTTCGTGGGCGTTATCCGATCTACGTCACGCGCGATCTCGATGCAGCAAAACGATGGGTGCGCTCGCAGGCGCGGGGTTCAGAGCGGTTAGGTCTTCTCGCCTCCTCCAAGGCGGCACGACTCAAGCCGCATGCGATTGACGTGCGGGTGGAAGCTGATCCAGTCAATTGGTTCCTTGCCGATGCAGCGGACATTCGATCGAGCCAATATCTCGAAGACGTCGCCACGGAATTCCAGGTGCAAGGGCTCGAGCTCGACTGGTCAATCGTCAACTGGGACGGTGATCTGCGCATCGTGGGCAGCGAGTGGGCATATCACGACTTTCGCGGACGTAAGTGGCAGCGCATCAAAAAAATTGAACATCAAGGCTATCTCAAAAACGCATACCGGGTGCTGCTGACCCGCGCCCGGCAGGGTATGGTGATTTTTGTGCCACCTGGTGATCCTGCCGATCACACTCGCCCGCCCTCATACTACGACCCGATTTACCGATACTTGACAGCCCTAGGGGCTGCCTCTTATATACATC
>VEQP01000070.1 GCA_018883185.1 Nevskiaceae bacterium
TCGGTGAAGGGTAAGCACTGCGTGGTGGTGGGCGCCTCGAACATCGTCGGCCGCCCCATGTCGCTCGAGCTCTTGCTCATGGGCGCCACGACCACGGTGACGCACCGCTTCACCCAGGACCTCGCCCACCATGTGCGCGAGGCCGAGATCCTCGTGGCTGCCGCCGGCAAGCCGGGTCTCATCAAGGGCGAGTGGATACGCCCGGGCGCGGTGGTGGTGGACGTCGGCATCAACCGCATGCCCGACGGCTCGCTCTGCGGCGACGTGGAGTTCGAAGCCGCCGCAGCACGCGCCGGCTGGATCACCCCGGTGCCGGGTGGCGTAGGCCCCATGACGGTGGCCATGCTGATGCAAAACACCCTGGAAGCGGCGCTTCGGCGCGGGGCTTAGCTAGCTGCGGCGCCAGACGGTGATGCCGCCCGGCTTGTCTTCGAGAACGATGCCGGCTGCGGCCAATTCGTCGCGGATCTGATCAGAACGTTTGAAATCCTTGCCTGCACGCGCAGCCTTGCGCTCGGCAATGGCCGCCTCGATACGCGCATCGTCCCAGCCGGCCTGCTGCCCCGAGGCAGCGCTCTTCGAGGCGCGGAACCACTCTTCCGCAGGCAGGCTGAGGATGCCGAGCACGGCGCCGATCGCGCGCAGCTCTTGCGCGAGTGCCGTGGCACGCACGAGGTCATTGGTATCACGAGCGCGGTTGATCTCGCTCGCGAGCGACTGCAACACCGCAACCGCCTCGGGCGTGTTGAAGTCGTCGTCCATCGCAGCGTGGAAAGCTTGCCAAGCCGGAGCGCGCGCCGCGTCATCGGCACCGCTCGCGCCAACGCCGGGCGCAGCATCAGCCACCGGCGGTGCATCGAGCCCCCGCAACGCGGTGTACAAGCGACCGAGCGCCGCATCCGCCTGCTCGATCTGCGCGAGCGAATAGTTGATCGGCCCGCGGTACTGGCTGCCGATCAAAAAATAACGCAGTACCTCCGCGTGACGCACATGGCCCGAGGCCAGTACATCGCGGATGGTGAAAAAGTTGCCGAGCGACTTCGACATCTTCTCGTCATCCACATTGACGAAACCGTTGTGCATCCAGAGATTCGCGAAATGATCGCCGCTCGCTGCGCAGGACTGCGCGATTTCGTTTTCGTGGTGCGGGAACTTCAGATCCATGCCGCCGGCGTGAATATCGAAATGCGTACCCAAAATCTCTGCCGACATCACCGAGCACTCGATGTGCCAACCCGGCCGCCCCTCGCCCCAGGGCGAGGGCCACGAGGGCTCGCCGGGCTTGGCGCGCTTCCAAAGCACAAAATCGAGCGGATCGCGTTTGCTCTCCTCCACTTCGACGCGAGAGCCTGCGCGCAGATCAGCCAAGCGCTTGCCTGAGAGCCGCCCGTAAGGCGCGAAACTCGACACCGAGTACATGACATCGCCGTTACCGGCGACATAGGCATGACCCTTCTCGATCAACGTTGCCGCTAGCGCGATCATGCCTGCGACGTGCTCGGTCGCCCTAGGCTCGTGATCGGGCCTTAGGATATTGAGCCGATCGTAGTCCTCGTGCATGGCCGCGATGTAGCGTGCCGTGAAGGTCTCGATGGGCTCGCCGAGTTCAGCGGCGCGGCGGATGATCTTGTCGTCGATGTCGGTGATGTTGCGCACGAAGATGACGCGATACCCGCGGTGTGCGAGATACCGACGCACCACATCGAAGGCCACTTTCGAGCGTGCATGCCCGATGTGGCAGAAGTCATAGACCGTATCGCCGCAGAGGTACATGCGGATCTCGCCCTCGCGGATGGGCCGCAGAGGTTCTTTTTGACCGGTCAGTGAATTATGGATCTGGATCGTCATGAGGCGAGTCGTTCGAGGCGTTGCAGGGCGCGCGGAGCACCCATGAGTTTGAGCAAGGGCGCGAGTTCAGGCCCGTGCCCTTGGCCCGTGAGTGCGTAGCGCAGCGGCTTGAAAAGTTCAGGACCCTTGCGGCCCGTGGCCTCGCGCACCGCTTGGGTAATGGCCTTCCAGTCTGTGCCATGCAGGCGCACGGCCGCAGCGGCTGCTGCAAAGAATTCCGGGCCGGCGGCGCCCATCAGCGCGGCGCCCTCGGCATCGGGCGATGGCAGTTCGCCGAAAACGACCGCGAGCCAGGGCTCGATCTCCGCAGGCAACACCACATTGGCTTGGGTGACGGCCACGAACTCCCGTGCCGCCTCGGGCTCGAGTGAGGACGGCAGATGCGGTCGCATCCACTCGAGCGCCTCGGCAACGCTGAGCCTGTGGACGGCGTCGCGCTGCCAGACCTCGAGTTGCACCGGGTCGAATCGCGCCGGTGAGCGCACGAGGTGCGAGGTGTCGAAGGCCGCAGCCAAGGCCTCGAGCGATTGCAGGCCGTGCAGCTCGCTCGAGTGTCCGAGTCTGAATAGATGGTTGTTAAGCGCAATCGGCAGGTAGCCACTCTCGCGCAGTTGCCGCAGCGACTTGGCACCGAAGCGCTTGGAGAGCGGCGAGCCATCGGCACTCGTGATCAACGATAGGTGCCCGTACGTCGGCGCCTTGAGCTCGAGCGCCATGG
>VEQP01000024.1 GCA_018883185.1 Nevskiaceae bacterium
ATGCAGGGCTACGAGCGTGATCCGCGCTCGCTCGGCAAACGCGCCGAGGCCTACCTCAAGAGCACCGGCATCGCTGATGGTGCGATGTTCGGCCCCGAGAACGAATTCTTCATCTTTGACAGCGTGCGCTGGAAGAACGAGATGCACGGCAGCTCGTACGCGATCGATTCGGTGCAGGGCGCCTGGAACAGCGACACACAGTACCCCGAGGGCAACAAGGGCCACCGCCCCGGCGTGAAGGGCGGCTACTTCCCGGTGCCGCCGGTCGACGCTTTTCAGGACATCCGCAACGCGATGTGTGGGGCGTGTGAAGAGCTCGGCCTCGTCGTCGAAGTGCATCACCACGAAGTTGCCACGGGCGGCCAGTGCGAAATCGGCATTGGCGCCGGCGGTCTCGTCAAGAAGGCCGACGAAGTGCAGATCCTCAAGTACGCCGTGCACAACGTCGCCCACGGCTACGGCAAGACCGCGACCTTCATGCCGAAGCCGCTGGTCGGTGACAACGGTTCGGGCATGCACGTGCACCAGTCGCTGCAGAAGGACGGCAAAGCCCTCTTCGCCGGTGACAAGTACGGCGGCCTCTCTGAGACGGCGCTCTACTACATCGGCGGCATCATCAAGCACGCCAAGGCGCTGAACGCATTCACCAACGCCGGCACCAACAGCTACAAGCGTCTGGTGCCGGGCTTTGAAGCACCGGTGATGCTTGCCTACTCGGCGCGCAATCGGTCGGCTTCGATCCGCATCCCCTGGGTCGCCAATCCGAAGGCGCGCCGTATCGAAGTGCGCTTCCCGGACTCGTCCGCGAACCCGTACTTTGCGTTCGCCGCCATGATGATGGCGGGCCTTGATGGCATCCAGAACAAGATTCACCCGGGCGATCCGGCCGACAAGGACCTGTACGACCTCGAGCCCGAGGAGGCGAAGCACATCCCAACCGTGTGCCACTCGCTCGACATGGCGCTTGAACACCTCGATAAGGATCGGGAGTTCCTCACTCGCGGCGGTGTATTCACCAACGACGTGATCGATGCCTACATCGGTCTGAAGTTGCAGGAAGTCACGCGTTTCCGCATGAGCACGCACCCGGTCGAACTCGACCTCTACTACAGCTGCTGACGGCACGGTCGTGATGCGTGGTCACACCCATGGCGGTTGAACGTCTCTTCGAGACGTTTGCCGCGCATCACGACCCGTCGGATCTGCTCGATGCGCTGCTCACAGGCATCGTGTTGCTCGATGCGGAATTTCGCATCATCCACGCCAACGTTTCGGCTCAGGGGCTGCTGGCCGTTGGACTTAACCAGTCCCGCGGTCGGCCGCTCACCGACCTGTTCGTTGATGGGCAGGTGCTCGGTGCGGCGCTGTCACGCGCGCGGGATCGGGGCGAAGTCGTCAACGAGTGTGAAGTCAGCCTGCGCCCTGTCAGCGCGCCGCGCGAGGCACGTATCGTCGATGCCATCGTCAGCCCGGTGGACGATGTCACTGGTGCGCGACGTTTTCTACTCGAACTGTCGGATGCGGCTCCACGCGCTCGTCTGAGCCGCGACAACGAGTTGCGATCCCGCCTCGAGGGCAACCGCTTGATGACGCGGCAGCTCGCTCACGAAATCAAAAACCCGCTCGGCGGCTTGCGCGGCGCCGCGCAGCTACTTGCGCGCCAGTTGCCCGATGCGGATTTGCGCGAATACACCTCCGTGATCATCAACGAGGCCGATCGTCTGACGGCGCTCGTCGACAGCATGACGAGCCCGGCACGTCCGACGCAAAAGGCCGTGATCAATGTGCACGAGATCTGCGAGCACATCTATCGCTTGTTGCGTGCTGAGTCCGGTGCCGAGGTGCGCATCGAGCGCGACTACGATCCCAGCATTCCGGAAGGATTCTTTGATCGTAACCAGCTCGTCCAGGCGCTGCTTAATTTGTGTCGAAATGCACTGCAGGCCATCGGCGAGCGCGGCACGGTGACCTTGCGTACCCGCGCCATCACTCAGGCCCACATCGGTCTGGTTCGGCATCGATTGGCTGCGCGCATCGACGTACTCGATGACGGCCCCGGTGTGCCGCCCGCCATTCGCGGCAGTCTGTTTTTCCCGCTCGTTACCGGCCGCGCCAACGGTACCGGTCTCGGTCTTGCGCTGTCGCAGGAACTCGTCAACCGCAACGGCGGCATCATCGAATACGAGAGCGAACCAGGCCGGACCGTGTTCTCGGTTCTACTGCCACTCGAGCTCGCGGAGGGCGTGTCATGAGTGCGCGGCCGTTGCGTGTTTGGCTGGTCGATGACGACGCCTCGATTCGTTGGGTGCTCGAGCGAGCTCTCAAGGGCGCAGGCATGTTGCCGCGGGTCTTCGAGGCGGCGGAGCCGGCGCTCGAAGCCTTGCGCGCCGATAGCCCCGACGTGCTGGTCACCGACATCCGCATGCCGGGTCTCTCGGGGCTCGACCTTGTCCGTAAGATTCACTCCGCACGCCCACAGTTGCCCGTCATCGTCATGACGGCGCACGCCGATCTCGACAACGCCGTGTCTGCGTACGAAAGCGGTGCGTTCGAATATTTACCCAAGCCCTTCGATATCGACCAGGTCGTCGAGCTCGTGAAGCGCGCCGCGCAGAGCGTGCAGCGCTCGAGCCCCGACAGTGCAGCGGATGGGCGCATGTCCGGTCTGCTCGGCAAAGCACCGGCGATGCAGCAGGTGTTCCGCGCGATCGGTCGATTGTCGCGCTCCGCGGTCACCGTCTTGATCACCGGTGAATCGGGCACGGGCAAGGAGCTCGTGGCGCGAGCGCTGCATGGCCACAGCCCGCGCGCCAACAAACCGTTCATCGCACTCAATACCTCCGCCATTCCGTCGGAGCTGCTCGAGTCCGAGCTGTTCGGTCATGAAAAGGGTGCGTTTACCGGCGCCGATTCACTGCGTCGCGGTCGTTTCGAGCAGGCCGACGGCGGCACGTTGTTTCTCGATGAGATCGGCGACATGTCCACACCGCTGCAGACGCGTTTGCTGCGGGTGCTGGCCGAGGGCGAGTTTTATCGTGTTGGCGGCCAAACGCCGATTCGCGTCGATGTGCGTGTGATCGCAGCAACGCATCAAAATTTGGAAGATCGGGTCAGCCGTGGTCTGTTCCGCGAGGACCTGTTCCATCGACTGAACGTGATCCGCATCGAGCTGCCGCCACTGCGCGCCCGTCGCGAGGATGTAGCTGATTTGCTCGAGCATTATCTGCGGGTGGCGGCGCAGGAATTAGGCGTCGAACACAAGACGCTGGCGAAGGAGGCGCGCGCGGCACTCGAGGCGTATCAGTGGCCCGGTAACGTTCGCGAACTCGTCAATCTGTGTCGGCGTTTGTCGGTGCTTGCGCCCGGCAGCGAGATTCGTCTCGACGACCTACCCACCGAAATTCTGGGCGCGAGTCTTGCGCAGGATGCGCAGGGATGGTCGGCACTGCTGGCACGCTGGGCTGAAACCGAGGCGTTGCATGGCGCTGCGCCCCCGTTGCTCGATACGGCTTTACCCGAGTTTGAACGTACGTTGATCCGCGTGGCGCTGAAGCATACCCAGGGTCATCGACAGGATGCTGCGCGCCTGCTCGGTTGGGGGCGCAATACCTTGACGCGCAAGCTCAAAGAACTGGGCATGGAAGAGGGCGACGCGGACGAAGCCCCGAATGACGCGGCGGCGTAATTAGCTTCTAAGCCGACAAGAGCGATACAGGGACGTGTAGGCCGCCGCGGCCGCGGACCAACTGTGATCGCGATTCATGGCATTTTGCTGCAGCGTCCGCCAATGCGGACGGTCACGCCACGCGATGAGCGCTCGTTGCACGGCGTCGCTGAGAGCCCCTGCATCGGCTGTATCGAAAGTGAAACCGGTCGTAGTGTCGACCGTATCGGCGAGGCCACCGACACGACGCACCAAGGGCAGGGTGCCATAACGCAGACCATAGAGTTGAGTGAGACCGCAGGGCTCGAAGCGCGACGGCAGTAGGATGACATCGGCGGCTGCGATAATTTGATGCGCCAGCGCCTCGTCGTAGCCAATTTGCACGCCCACAGCCGTCGGGTGCGCGCGCGCCGCTTCGCGAAACGCACTTTCGAGCGCCGCATCGCCGCTGCCGAGCAGCACCAGTTGCGCTCCGGCTGCGAGCAACCCCGGCAATACCTCGAGAAGCAGATCGAGACCCTTCTGTTGCGAGAGGCGACTGACCACGGCGAAAAGTGGCGCGTCGCTGCGAACCGCAAGCCCCAGCTCCTGTTGCAGGAACGCCTTGCATTGCGCTTTACCGTCGAGATCTGCAGCGTCATATGTCGCGGCGAGGTGCGCATCGGTCGCGGGGTTCCACACCGCCGGATCGACGCCGTTCAAGATGCCATGCAGATCATCCGCTCGGCTGCGCAAGACGCCCTCGAGGCCACAGCCGAATTCCGCGGTGGTGATCTCGCGGGCATACGTCGGGCTCACGGTGCTGATTGCATCCGCGTCGACCAAGCCTGCTTTCATGAACGACAACTGGCCGTGGAATTCGAGTCCATCGAGTCCATCCAGACATCGAGCGGGCAAGCCTAGCAATGGAAAATCGCCGAGCTCGAAGCGCCCCTGATAGGCGAGGTTGTGAACGGTGAATACCGTTCGCGATCGACGAGGCGGGTGCAGCCGAAGCATCGTGCAGGCAAGTGCCGCATGCCAATCGTGGCAGTGCAGCAACTCCGGTTGCCACTGCGGGCCGGCATCGCCGGCGGCCAGATGTGCGCCGTACCAGCCGAGCAGCGCAAAACGCTGCAGATTGTCGCGCCATTCCCGACCCGCCTCATCCTGATACGGACCCCCGTCGCGCGCATACAGATATGGCGCATCGATGACGTAGACCGGCAGTTCGCCATCGGTCAATACGCCTTGGCGCAGTGTTACGCGCGCGGCACCAAACAGTGTTCCACCGTCATGGACTTTCCGGGAGCGGCGCAACGCATCGAGAACGGCTGGGTAGCCGGGCAGCAGCACGCGGGCATCAAGCCCGGCTGCCCGCTGAGCCGCGGGCAAGGCCGCGACCACATCGGCGAGACCGCCGGTCTTCACGAACGGAAACATCTCGGCTGCTACGTGCAGCACGCGCAAGGGTCGACTCGAGGTGGTCAAGGTGTCTTCGGCAGGTTGAGCAACATCTGGCGGGTGACGAGCGTGATTCCCGAGGTGGTGCGCAGAAACCGCGCCGCATCGAGGGCTGCATCTTCGCCGATCACGAGGCCGTCGGGAATGATGCAGCCGCGATCGACCACCGCCCGGCTGATGCGTGCGCCGCGCCCGACCTGCACGTTCGGCAGCAAGACGCTCCAGTTCACCCGTGCATACGAATGCACTCGAACGCCGCTGAACATCAAGGATCGCTCCACGTGGCCTGAGACGATGCAGCCGCCCGAAACCAGAGATTCAATGGCGACGCCGCGTCGAGAGTCTTCGTTATGGACGAATTTCGCCGGCGGCAACTGCGGTTGGTAGGTCCAGATGGGCCAGCGATCGTCGTACAGATTGAGCAGCGGATCGGTCGCTGTCAGGTCGATGTTGGCATCCCAGTAGGCATCAATGGTACCGACGTCACGCCAGTAGGGTTCTTCGTGCTCGCGCGTACCGACGGCGCTGTCGGCGAAGCGATGCGCCACGACCTGATGCTCTCGCACCAGCTTCGGGATCACGTCTTTGCCGAAGTCGTGACTCGAGTGCGGATCGTCAGCGTCTGCCGACAGCACATCGAGTAGGAACTCGGTATTGAAGATGTACACACCCATACTCGCGAGCGAGCGCTCAGGCCTGCCGGGAATTCCAGGCGGATCGGCAGGTTTTTCCACGAATTCAGTGACGAGGTCTTTGTCGTCGACGGCCATCACGCCGAAGGCCCGCGCTTCGGATCGTGGCACTTCGATGCAGGCCACCGTGCAGGGCTTGCCATGCTCGACGTGATCCGCGAGTGCCAGGGCGTAATTCATCTTGTAGATGTGATCGCCGGCGAGAATGACCACATACTTGCTGCGGAAACTCTGGATGATGTCGTGGTTTTGATGCACGGCGTCGGCGGTGCCCTGGTACCAGTTCACCTCGTCGAGACGCTGCTGCGCCGGCAGCACGTCGACGAATTCGTTGAGTTCACCGCGCATGAACCCCCAGCCGCGCTGGATATGCCGCATGAGACTGTGGCTTTTGTACTGCGTCAGTACGGCGATGCGCCGAATGCCGGAGTTGATGCAGTTGGAGAGCGCGAAATCGATAATGCGGAATTTGCCGCCGAAGTACACGGCAGGCTTGGCGCGACGATCGGTGAGGTTGAGCAGTCGGCTGCCGCGGCCGCCGGCGAGCACGAGCGCAACCGTACGCTTCGGCAGATCGAGGCTGGTGGCAAGTTCGTTCGAGATCATCGACAACCTCCCGGGCCGCGAATCTGGAACAGATGGGCCACGAGTATGATAATTGCATCTGCACCGTCATCGGTGCGATTTGCGCGGTATTTCCATTGACAGAGTCCACCCCTGCCCTGCAACCCCACGGTCTTGACGATTGCCTGTTGGGCCAAGTGGGCGTCGCACCCGAAGCCGCTGGCGATTTCGAGCTGATGCGTGCCGCGGCGCTGGCCGTCCGTGATGAGCTATCCCGTCGATGGGTGCGCAATGAGCGTCGCGAACGCACTGAAAGGGTGCGTCGGGTGTATTACCTGTCGATGGAATTTTTGATCGGCCGAACCCTGGGTAATGCCCTGGCCGCGGTCGATATGCAGGGCGATGCGGCGGCCGAACTCGCTGCACACGCGCGCCGACTGGAAGACATCGAAGCGCAGGAACCGGACCCCGGCCTAGGCAATGGGGGCTTGGGACGCCTGGCGGCCTGCTTTCTCGATTCCATGGCGACGCTCGGCGTGCCCTCTATGGGCTATGGCATCCGCTACGAACACGGCATGTTTGCGCAGGCGATCCAGCACGGCAGCCAGGTGGAGTATCCCGATCCGTGGTTGATCAATGGCACGCCGTGGGAGTTTCCGCGACCGGCGCTAGACTATTTGGTGCGTTTCGGCGGACACGTGCAGATGACGGAGGGTCAGCCGAGCTGGCATCCGGCGGGCGAAGTGCTCGCCAAAGCGTACGACTTCGTGATTCCCGGTCACGGTAACGACCGGGTAAGCACCTTGCGACTGTGGCGCGCGGCTGCGCCGGCGCAACTCGATCTCAATGCCTTTAACAGTGGTGATTACGCGCGAGCTGCAGGCATCAAGAACGAGTACGAAAATATTTCTTGGGTGCTTTATCCCAATGACAGTACGCCGGCCGGGCGCGAACTGCGGCTGCGACAGGAATACTTCTTCGTCTCGGCATCGTTGCAGGACATTGTGGCGCGTCACCTCGCCGAGTTCGGCGAACTGCACAGCCTGGCCGAGTACGTGGCGATTCACCTCAACGACACACATCCGGCGATCGGCGTCGCCGAACTCATGCGTGTGCTTTGCGATGAGCAGCGTTTCGAGTGGGCAACCGCTTGGGATATCACCCGCCGCGTGTTTTCGTACACCAACCACACGCTGATGCCAGAGGCGCTCGAGACTTGGTCGGTCGGCCTCGTCGGGCATGTGCTGCCGCGGCACCTCGACATCATCTATCGCATCAACCAGCAGTTGTTGGACGAAGCCGCCGCCAAGCATCCTGGCGACATGGGTTTGCTGCAACGCTTGTCACTCATCGATGAGACAGGCGAGCGTCGCGTACGCATGGCGCACTTGGCCATCGTCGGTAGTCAGCGCATCAACGGCGTCTCCGCCTTGCACTCCGACCTGCTGGTACAAACGATCTTCCGTGACTTTGCAGGGCTGTGGCCGGAGCGGTTCACCAACGTCACCAACGGCGTTACGCCGCGCCGCTGGCTCGCCGGCGCGAATCCCGGCCTCTCGGCGCTGCTGGATGGTTGCCTCGGTACTGAGTGGCGGGTCCGACTTGAACAGCTGTCGGGTCTGCGCAAGCGGGCTGACGACGCCTCGTTCCGCGCGGCGTTCATGGCGGTAAAGCGAAGCAACAAGCAGCGGCTTGCCACCCTAATCAAACGCGAAGTCGGTATCACCGTGGATCCAGACAGCCTGTTTGACGTGCAAGTCAAACGCATCCACGAGTACAAGCGGCAGTTGCTGAACGTGTTGCATGTGGTTACTCGCTACCAAGCGATGCTCGCCGACCCGACCCGGGATTGGGTGCCGCGGACGGTCATTTTTGCGGGCAAAGCCGCCTCGTCCTATGTCACCGCCAAAAGCATTATTCGTCTAATCAACGATGTCGCTGCCGTGATCAACGCCGATGCGCGCCTCGACGGGCGTTTGAAGGTGGTGTTCCTGCCGAACTACAGCGTGTCGATCGCCGAGTGCGTGATGCCGGGTGCCGATTTGTCCGAGCAGATCTCTACGGCGGGCACCGAAGCCTCCGGTACCGGCAACATGAAGTTGGCCTTGAACGGCGCGTTGACCATTGGCACCGATGACGGTGCCAACATCGAGATTCGCGAACGGGTCGGTGATGACAATATTTTTATCTTCGGCCTGCGTACCGCAGAAGTGGCCGAGCGACGGCAGCGGGGTTACGACCCGATAGCTTTGTATCACGCGCATCCGGTGCTGCGCCGCGTGCTCGATGCGATTGCGGAGGGTGACTTCTCGAGTGAAGAGCCGGAGCGTTATCGTGGTTTGATCGATGGGCTGCTGGGCGGCGGCGACCATTATCTACTGCTGGCCGATTACTCGGCCTACGTTGCAACACAAGCTCGTGTGGACGCCTTATTCCGCGACCGTGAGGCCTGGGCCGCTGCGGCTATCCGCAATGTCGCGGGCATGGGGGTGTTTTCCTCCGATCGAGCGATCAGCGAGTACGCAAGACGGATATGGCGGGTGGAGCCGCGTCGGTGAACGGCTGATGCTTCCCGACACTGATGTCGAGGCACTTCACCACGCCTCGCATCAAGATCCGTTCGCCGTGCTCGGCCCGCATCGCAACGCTGCGGGCCGTATCGCCATCCGCGTATTCCTGCCGGGGGCTGCCCGCGTCACGGCTGTAGCGGTCGGTTCCCGCCACCGCAAGACCTTGCAACGGCGCGCGGATAGCGAGCTGTTCGAAGCCGAAGTCGCCGCTGAATGGGCGCTGCGCTATCGCCTGAAGGTGGAGTGGCAGGAGGGTGGCGTAGCACTGCTCGACGACCCTTATCGGTTCGGCACGCTGCTCTCCGACACCGATTTGTGGTTGTTTGCCGAGGGTACGCTGCGACGACCCTGCGAGGTACTTGGTGCGAAACCACTGGTGATCGACGGGGTTGCGGGAACGCGCTTTGCGGTTTGGGCGCCGCAGGCTTCGCGCGTGAGCGTAGTCGGCGATTTCAACCATTGGGACGGACGGCGCCACCCGATGCGACGACGCCATCCGACGGGCATCTGGGAGATCTTTCTGCCGGGTGTTGCCGAGGGTGCTCGCTACAAGTTCGAACTGCGCGACGCAGCCGGCGTAGTACTGCCGCAAAAAGCCGATCCTTACGCGTTGCAGGCCGAGTTGCGCCCCGCCACGGCCAGCATCGTCGCGTCGCTGCCGTCTCGGGTCGCTCTGTCTGCGCAGCGACAGCAGGCGAATGCGCGCGATGCTCCGATCAGCATTTACGAAGTTCATGCCGCCTCTTGGCGAAGGCCCGCCGCGGGCGGTCGTGATTTTTTTGATTGGGATGCGCTTGCGGCTGAACTCGTACCCTATGTGAGCGGCTTGGGTTTCACCCACTTGGAGCTGATGCCGATCACCGAGCACCCTTTTGATGGCTCTTGGGGCTACCAACCGATCGGCTTGTATGCACCGACGGCGCGTCATGGCGATGCGGCCGGCTTCCGCCGTTTTGTCGAACGCTGCCATGCGGCCGGTCTCGGTGTACTGCTCGACTGGGTGCCTGCGCATTTCCCAGCCGATGCGCACGGTCTTGCGCGCTTCGATGGGTCTTCGCTCTACGAGTACGCTGATCCGCGCGAAGGTGTGCATCGCGACTGGAACACCCTGATCTACGACTTCGGCAAGCCCGAGGTTCGCGGCTTTTTGATCGGCAGCGCGCTGCATTGGCTGGAGCGCTTCGGCATCGATGGCCTGCGGGTCGATGCCGTCGCCTCGATGCTGTATCGCGATTACAGTCGTCCGCCCGGTGAGTGGCTGCCCAACGCGCAGGGTGGCCGTGAAAATCTGGAGGCCATCGCGTTTTTACGAAATCTCAACGAAGTCGTCGGCGCCGAGTGTCCCGGGGCAGTGACGATTGCGGAGGAGTCCACGGCCTTTCCCGGCGTTTCGCGCCCGACATACGCCGGCGGACTCGGTTTCCATTACAAATGGAACATGGGTTGGATGAATGACAGCCTGCGGTATATGGCTCGCGATCCGATCTATCGTCGATACCATCAAGGTGAGCTGGCCTTCGGGCTTGTGTATGCCTTCAGTGAGAATTTCGTGCTGCCGGTGTCACATGACGAAGTGGTGCACGGCAAGGGGTCCTTGCTCGGACGCATGCCGGGTGACCCCTGGCAACGGTTCGCGAATCTGCGAGCGTATCTTGGCTTCATGTTCGCGCACCCAGGCAAGAAGCTGCTGTTCATGGGTTGTGAGTTCGCTCAGCCGCAAGAGTGGAATCACGACGGCGAGTTGGCGTGGTCGTTGTTGCAGCACCCCGAACATCGTGGCGTACAGAGTTTGGTGCGGGATCTGAATCAGCTCTACCGAAGTACGCCCGCGTTATACGAGCTCGACACCGAACCGGCAGGTTTCGAGTGGTTGATCCACGATGATGCCGCGCATTCGGTTTATGCGTTTCTACGCCGTGGCCGCGATCCCAAGACTGCGATGCTCGCGGTTTGTAATTTCACGCCTACGGTGCACGAAAACTATCGAATCGGCGTGCCCGGCCCCGGAGCTGTACGGGAATGCCTGAACACCGACGCGGCCTGTTACGGCGGCAGCAACGTCGGTAACGAGTCGGCGACCTTCGAGGCCGAGCAGCAGCCTGCGCAGGGTCGCGCGTGGTCGATTAGCCTGCGCCTGCCGCCTCTTGCCGTGGTGCTCGCGCACTGGGAGCCGCGATGATTGACCGCGGGCAAGCCCATCCACTGGGTGCCAGCGTGACGCCGCGAGGCGTGAACTTTGCAGTGTTTTCTGCGCATGCCTCCGCCATTGAAGTGTGCGTTTTCGATGAATCGGGCGAGCAGGAACTGCAGCGCTTCGTTTTACCCGGGCGCACTGGCGATATTTGGCATGGCGAGTTGGCGGGCGCAGGTGTCGGACTCGTTTACGCGCTGCGAGCGGACGGCCCCTGGCAGCCGGAGGCGGGTCATCGGTTCGATGCGACGAAATGGCTGCTCGACCCGTGCGCGCGCGAAATTCTCGAACGCGATCCGCGCAAGGCGCGCGTGGTCGGCGACGTATACGACTGGGGTGGGGACACGAAACCGCAACACCAGCGGGAAGATCTCGTGATCTATGAGCTGCACGTCAAGGGATTCAGCGTGCTGAACCCGCATGTGCCCAAGGAGCTGCGCGGTAGCTATGCGGGGCTTGCGCATCCCGCTTCGTTGGATCATTTGCGTTCGCTAGGGGTCACCGCAGTAAGCCTGCTACCCGTGCATCAGCACCTCGACGAGCCGGCGCTCATAAACCGCGGTTTAGTCAATTATTGGGGATACAACACACTTGGGTTCTTCTGTGCCGATTGGCGCTATGCGAGTGAAGCGAGTCGCGCGGCAGTTGATCCGGGCCGTGCTTTACGTGATGAGTTCCGCGATATGGTCAAGGCTTTGCACGCAGCCGGTATCGAAGTGATTCTTGATGTGGTGTTCAACCACACTTGTGAGTCTGATGAGCACGGGCCCACGCTCAGTTGGCGAGGCCTCGACAACGCGTCGTGGTATCGGCTCGAGTCACCAGCGCCGCTGCGCTACGCCAACGACACCGGCTGCGGCAACATGCTCGACTTACGACAGCCGCGGGTATTGCAGTTCGTCATGGACTCGCTGCGCTTCTGGGCGGGCGAGATGCATATCGACGGATTCCGTTTCGATCTTGCGCCGGTGCTGGCGCGGGGCGATCACGGCTTCGATGCGAAAGGTCCCTTCTTTCAAGTCATCGCCCAGGATCCCGTGCTCGCCCACGTGCGGCTGGTTGCCGAACCGTGGGACGTCGGCCACGGCGGCTACCAACTGGGAGCCTTTCCTCGCGGCTGGCTCGAGTGGAACGACCGATTCCGCGACACGGCCCGACGCTGGTGGGTGACGGGTGAGGCCACGCGTGGTGAGTGGGCACAACGTCTATGTGGTTCGGCCGACACCCTGCAGCATCGCGATCGGGATCCCGCGGATTCGGTGAATTACGTGGTCTCACACGATGGTTTCACACTGCGCGATCTGGTGAGTTACGAAAGCCGCCACAATGAAAACAACGGCGAACAGAATCGCGATGGGCACGCCACCAACCACAGTCGAAACTACGGCATCGAGGGCGATACCGACGAGCCACTGATCCGCGAACGTCGGCAACGCGTGCAGCGTGCGCTACTCGCCTCGGTGCTGCTGTCCCAGGGTACGCCGATGCTCGCCGCGGGTAGCGAACTCGGTCATACCCAAAGGGGCAATAACAACGCCTACTGTCAGGACGGTCCTCTCAGTTGGCTCGATTGGGCCGCGGCAGACGCTGAGCTGCTACGGTTTGTGCAGCGGCTTGCCCGACTGCGTGAGCGATATCGACCCTTCGCCAATAGCTGGTACGTAGGCGATCACCAGGGCGATGGCGGCTATGACATCGGCTGGTTCGGTCGCGAAGGCGAGGCACTCGAGGCGCACCATTGGCATCATCCGCAGTCACGCGTGCTCGGCGTTCATGTGCAAAGGACCGGGGGTAACCGGCCGCAATTACGCGTGTATCTACTCTTCAATGCCGAAGACGAGGTGGCGCATGCCGTATTGCCGAGCGGGACATGGCGCGCGGTGCTCGATACGAGCCGTTCGGATGGCGCGCCCGCTTCAGCCGAGGCCGAATCGCCGCCGGCAGGTCAACGACTGCGCATCGCCGTGGGGGCCGAGAGCATGCTGATGCTGGTGCAAGGGGAGGAACCATGAGATTGCCGCGAGCGAGCGGAGTGCTGCTGCACCCCACGAGTCTGCCGGGGCCGCATGGTTCGGGGGATCTCGGTGCGGCGGCTCAGCATTTCATTGATTGGTTGGCGGTGGCGGGGCAGCGATTGTGGCAGGTGCTGCCGCTGGGCGGCGTGGGCCCCGGTAACTCGCCCTACATGAGTGATTCGGCGTTCGCGGGCAACCCGCTGTTGGTGGACTTGCAGGCGCTACAGCAGCGCGGTTGGTTGCGCGAGGACGAACTCGAGCCCATCGCAGTATTCGATGCGCAGCGAGTCGACTACGCCAGTGTGATTCCATGGCGCCTGCAACGGTTGCAGCGTGCGGCCGAACGTTTCTTCGAGCGCGCCGATGCTGTGGAACGCGCGCAGTACGACGAGTTTTGTGAACGCGAGGCCGAATGGCTCGATGACTATGCCCTGTTCAAGGCTCTCGAAGCTGCCGCTTCGGGTCGCAGTTGGCAGCAGTGGCCAGAAGAGCTCGCCCATCGCGAGGCTGCGGCGCTGCATCGCGCGCGGCGTCACTACGCCGATCAAGAGCGAGTCCATCGTTTCATCCAATGGTGTTTTTCCAGTCAGTGGCAGAACGTTCGCGGCCATGCCCGCAGTCGCGGCGTACAACTCGTTGGCGATGCGCCGATTTTCGTCGCTGCGCAAAGTGCTGATGTATGGGCGCATCCGGAGTTGTTCGAGCTCGACGCCAACGGTTGGCCATGCGCCGTCGCGGGCGTACCGCCCGATTATTTCAGCGTCACCGGTCAACGCTGGGGAAATCCGCTGTATGTTTGGTCTGCGCATGCGCGTGAAAACTATGCCTGGTGGATCGCCCGGATACGTCATGCCATGCGCTCGTTCGATGTGCTGCGCATCGATCACTTTCGCGGCTTCGCCGCGTATTGGCGCGTACCCGCAGAGTCACCCACGGCGGTCGATGGCCAATGGATGGAAGGTCCGGGTAACGCCTTGTTCGATGCGCTCGCGGACGCTTTAGGTCCAGTGCCGATCATCGCCGAGGATTTGGGTCTATTGACCGAGGATGTGATCGCCCTGCGACGGCATTGCGGCTTCCCCGGCATGAAAGTGCTCGGCTTTGCCTGGGACGGCGATGCCAACAACGTCATGCTGCCGCATCGATACACGCCCGACACGGTCGTCTACACCGGCACCCACGACAACGACACGATTTGTGGTTGGTGGGCGAATTGTGACGAAGCAGTGCGACGTCAGGTCCGCGATTACCTGCAAGTGGATGGACACGAGATCCACTGGGATTTCATCCGCGCTGCGAGTGCTAGCGTTGCCGATACGGCGATCCAACCGCTGCAGGACGTACTCGGTCTCGGCAGTCAACACCGCATGAATACACCAGGCATCGGCGAGGGTTGCTGGGAGTGGCGGTTCAACTGGTCGGATATGGGCCCTGAACCGGCGGAGCGGCTCGCCGCACTGGCCCGCACTTATGGCAGGATCGCGCCATGAACGTTTCTGAATTTCTGGCGCAAGTGTTCTGGGGCAACACGCTGCTGAACTGGGCGCTGTCACTTGCGGCATTCTTCGTCACTTTCACCGTGCTGCCTGCGGTGCGTGCCTTCGTGATGTCGCGGTCGCGACGCCTCAATACGGCCGAGACGCGAGGGTCCACGGAGCTCGTGCTGCTGCTGATCACGCGCACACGGGCTGCATTCCTTTTCATCGTGGCGGTGTACGCCGCAGAGCGCTTTCTCGTTCTGCCGACGCGCATGGAGCAACTGTCGAGCGCCGTCATCGTCTTCGTGGTGTGGATACAAGTGGCGCTGTGGGGAGTCGCCGCGGTCGAGTTCGCGCTGGGTCAACGTGAAGCGCGCAAGACCGCCGCCGGCGAGCAGCGCGAAGTTGGCTCGATCAGCGTGCTGCTGTTCATCGCACGTATTGTGATCTTCGCATTGGCCATGCTGCTGGCCTTAGATAACCTCGGCGTCAATATCACGGCGCTGGTGGCCGGTCTCGGTATCGGCGGCATAGCCATCGCATTGGCCGTGCAAACGGTGCTGGGTGATTTGCTGGCCTCCCTCTCCATTGCGTTCGATAAGCCGTTTCAGCCCGGTGATCTGCTGCGCCTCGACGATATAGAAGGCACGGTTGAACACATCGGCGTGCGTAGTACGCGGCTACGGAGCACGAGTGGCGAGCAGATCATCATTCCGAACGCCGACTTGCTGCGCAGCCGGGTGCGCAATCTCGGGCGCATGCCGGAGCGGCGCATGCTGTTCACGGTAGGCGTTGCCTATGAAACGCCACCGGCGAAACTCGAGCAGCTCTCTTCCATCGTCGAGCGGGCCATCGTCAGCGTGGAAGGCACGCGCTTCGAGTACTGTGCATTCCGTACGTTCGGCGACAGTTCTTTGAATTTCGAAATCGTTTATTTCGTGCCGGACTGGGATCTGGCGCGTGGCCGATTCGTCGCCATCAACGATGCGGTCAATCGAAGCATTCACGCGGCCTTCGCCGACGAGGGCATCGATTTTGCCTACCCGACCCGAACCATCATCAACCGAGTCGTAGCGAACCGATGAGTTCGGTGATGTTGCCGAGTTTGTGCTCGCGCAGGTATTCCGCGATGCCCGTGTTGATGCGCTTGCAACTCATCGGGTCATAAAACAACGAAGTGCCGACGCCCACGGCACTCGCGCCGGCGATCATGAACTCGATGGCATCGGTGGCGTTGACGATGCCGCCCTGCCCGATGATCGGCACGTTGTGCTTGCGTGCCACGTCGTACACTTGATGCACTTTCAACAGCGCAATCGGCTTGATGGCCGGGCCCGACAATCCGCCTTGCACATTGCCGATCACCGGACGCCGGGTGCGGGCATCGATGGCCATGCCCATCAGCGTGTTGATCACCGACAGTCCGTCGCTACCCGCCTCGATACACAGCCGCGCGTTTTCGCGGATATCCGTCTGGTTCGGTGAAAGTTTCGTGATCAGCGGCTTGCGTGTGGCAGCGCGACAGGCCGCAACCACGCGCGCGGACATGTCGGGATAGTTGCCGAAGGCGACACCGCCTTCCTTGACGTTGGGGCACGAAATGTTGATCTCGATGGCGTCGATCGGCGAATCGTCGAAGCGCCGGGTGACTTCGGCATATTCCTCGATGGTTGAGCCCGAGACGTTGGCGATGAAGCGCGTCTCGCTGAAATCGAGCGTCGGCAGGATCTGTTTGACGACGTAGTCGGTGCCTGGATTCTGCAGACCGATGGCATTGAGCATGCCCATGGGGGTTTCAAACACCCGGTGCGGCGGATTGCCGAGCCGTGGCGCGAGCGTGGTGCCCTTCAGCACGATGCCGCCGCAATCGGTGTTGGAAAAGCCTTCGACCCGGGTGTACTCCTCGCCAAAGCCGACGCAGCCCGATAGCAGCACGATCGGCGATGCGAAAGACATGCCGAGGAAGCGATAGCGCAGCGAGTCGGCCGGGCCGGCGAGGTCAGACATGCGTTAGATTATAGGTCCTGTCGCACCGCAGTGCCCGCGGCCACCCCCACCATGTTTCGCATCGTATTGTTCGAGCCTGAGATCCCGCCCAACACCGGCAACGTGATTCGGCTGTGCGCCAACACCGGCGCCGAGCTGCACCTCGTCAAGCCGCTGGGTTTCGATCTCGATCGCCGCTCGGTACGACGCGCGGGCCTCGATTACCGCTGGATGGCTGCGGTACAAGTGCATGCGGATTTCACCGCGTGCCGGCGAGCTATCGCCGAGGCGGCGGGTCCGCAGCCCCCGGGCTGGTATGCCATCGAAACCGGCGGTTGCCGGCGCTACGACGAGGTGCGCTATGCCGCGGGTGACGTGCTGCTGTTCGGATCGGAGCGGCGTGGCTTGCCCGCCCCTCTGCTGGAGGAACTCGGCCCAGACGCTTTGCTCAGCATCCCGATGCGTGAGGGTAACCGCAGCCTCAATTTATCGAATGCGGTGACAATCGTGACCTACGAGGCGTGGCGGCAGAGTGGCTTCGCGATCTGATAGCCTGATGCAACACGGTCGCTCAGCGACCGAACTCGGCCTTGATTGGCCGCGACATCAGCGCCTTGACCACTTCCTGTGGCGGCAGGTTCTCGTACAGCAGGCGGTAGATGCCGTCGCAGATCGGCATCTCCACCCCTTCACGCTGCGCCACGCGACGCACGGCCTTGGCCGCCAAGTACCCTTCGACCACCTGACCGATCTGCGCGAGCGCGGCCTCGACGCTCGAGCCTGCAGCGAGCAGCAAGCCGAAGCGCCGATTGCGTGACTGGTCGTCCGTGCACGTCAGGACGAGATCGCCGAGTCCGGCGAGACCCATGAACGTTTCTCGTTGTGCGCCGAGCGCCACCCCAAGGCGGGTCATCTCGACCAGCCCGCGCGTGATGAGCGCGACACGCGTGTTGGCGCCAAAGCCCAGCCCATCGGCAAGACCTGCACCCACGGCCAGTACGTTCTTGATGGCGCCGCCGACCTCGACGCCTACGATGTCGCTCGAGGTGTAGGCGCGGAAGCGATCGGCTGAGAGGCTTTGCGCCAAAGACTGCGCAAAGGCTTCATCCGCCGAGGCGATGGTCATAGCGGTCGGCAGACCTTGCCCGACTTCGCGAGCGAAGGTTGGCCCAGACAGCACGGCGAACGGGCGCTCGGTCCCAAGTATTTCTTTGGCAACTTGATGGGGCAGCAGCCCCGTGTCGAGTTCGAAACCTTTGGTGGCCCAGGCGAGACGCGCCCCACTACCGAGCAAAGGCGTAAGAGCCGTGAGTACGCCTCGCAGGGCATGGCTCGGCACGGCAATGAGGATGTCGTTAACGCCTTCGACGGCCTGATCCAGCCGTTCGACGACGCTCAGCGCCTCGGGAAACGCCGCTTCGGGCAGGTAGCGGGCGTTGCGTCGTGCCGCAGCCATCGCGGCTTGCTGTGCAGGGTCGCGACCCCAAAGGCGGGTCGGATGTCCTGCACGTGCAAACTGGATGGCGAGCGCAGTACCCCAGGAACCAGCGCCAAGCACCGCGAGCGGCGTGGTCGCCTGCGGCATGTTTGTCAGCTGTTGAGCGGCGCGGTTGCAGCCTGGCCCTCGGCCAGCGAGCGCGCGTAAAGCACGTCGAAATTGACCGGCGGCAGCAGCATCTGCGGAAAGCCACCCTGGGCAACGAGGTGCGAAACCATGGCGCGCGCGTAGGGGAACAGCACGCTCGGCGCGATGCTCGCCACGGCACGACGGTAATCCTCATCGCTGAGGTTACGCACGCCGAAGATGCCGGCTTGCTTCACTTCGACGAGGAAGGCGGTGGAGTCGCCATTTTTCGCGGTGACGCTCACGGTGAGCACCACTTCGCGCATTTCCGGCGAAATCGACTCGGCTGCGGTGTTCAGATCGAGGTTGATCTGCGGGTTCCAGTTACCGTCGATGCGCGGACCCTTGGGCGCCTCGAACGAGCAGTCCTTCAAGTAGACCGACTGCAGTGAAAACTCGGGAGCATCAGCCTCGCCCTGCGGCGGGTTGGCGCCATCGGCGCGCGGATCCGGATCAGCCATGATTGTGAGCCTCTTGGGAAACGAGCAGCGGATCAAGTCCGCCTTGGGCGTCGAGTGCATGCAAGTCGTCGCATCCGCCGACATGCACGTCACCCACGAATATCTGCGGTACCGTCCGCCGGCCGCTGCGGGCGATCATCTGCTCTCGCAGGGCAGGATCGCGGTCGATATCGATTTCCTCGAACGATACGTTTTTTCGCTCGAACAGGGCACGTGCGCGAGCGCAATACGGACACCAGCCCGTCGCGTACATAACCACTTTAGTGGTCTGCGTGCTCATGCGCTCTTTTGGGACAGCGGCAAATTCTCGCTACGCCACGCCGCCAGTCCGCCGCGCAGGTTCAACGCTTGCTTGAAGCCCTGACCTGCCAGCACGCGCGCTGCAGAGGCGCCGAGGGAGCCCGATTCGCAGTACACGACCACGGGTTTTTCTTTGTACTTCTTCAATTTGTCGCCCGCGAGCAGCATCTCGGCGGAGTCCATGCGCCGCGCGCCGCTGATATGGCCTTGGGTGAATTCTTCGGCCTTGCGCAGATCGATGACCAGCGCGCCCTGGTTCTGCAGGCGGATCAGATCCTGCGCCGACACACCCGCGAACGAGTCGCGACGCACCTTGACTTCGAAAACGATGACAAGCAGCGCCGCAACGGCCGCCATCGACACGAGCCATGGGTGGTTGGCGATGTATTCGGGCAGATTTTCCATGCGCCGGATTATACAATTTCGGTCGATGCGCGGTCCGATCATTGCCCTAATGCTGTTTTTCTCGATCGTGGGCGCCGCGACGGTCGCGTTCGCCCAGGATGCCGCCAAGGCCGAGGCCGAGCTGAAGCAATTGCAGGCGGAAATCGAGCGAATTCGTGGCCAGGTTGCCAAGGACGCCGCGGAGCGCGACCGCCTTGCCCGTAGCCTGCGGGCTGCCGAAAAGGCTGCGGCCGGCGCCCGGGTGGAACTCGACAGGCTGCGCGCCGAGCGAATTGATCGGGTGCAACGGCGTGAAAAACTCGCCGGCGAGCGTCGCGAGCGGGAGTCGGATCTTGCCAGCGAGCGGCGGCAGTTGGCGGCGCAGATGCGCGCGGCCTATCTGATCGGCCGCGAGGAGCCCTTGAAACTCTTCCTGAACCAGCAGGACCCGGCCAAGGCCGGTCGGATGTTTGCCTACTACGGCTACTTTGGCCGAGCGCGCGCCGAGCAGCTTGAGGCGATCGAAGACAACGTCCGACAAATCGCGCAACTCGATGCAGGCCTTGCCACCGAGCAAGAGCGGATTGCGCAACTCGAATCACGCCAAAACACCGAGGTGTCTCGCTTAGACAAAGCCCGCAGCGAACGCGGCGAGGTGCTCTCGGCGCTGACCGCCGAGTCAAAAGCACGCGCTGCCTCGCTTGAACGCCTGCAGCGCGAAAAAGCGGCACTCGAGAAGTTGTTGCGTGAGTTGCGCCGAGCGAGTAGCCGGTTTCCCACCGACAGCAAGAGTCCATTCGCTGGCATGCGCGGCAAGTTGACGTGGCCGACGACGGGCAAGCTGGTGGCTCGTTTCGGGCAAAGTCGGGCCGGCGCCGTGAAATGGGACGGCGTGATGATTTCGGCAGCGCGTGGCACGCCGGTGCGCGCCGTGTATCGGGGGCGTGTGGTGTACGCCGACTGGCTGGCCGGGCTCGGGCTGTTGCTCATCATCGATCATGGCGGCGGCTATCTCAGCCTGTATGGTCACAACGAGCAGCTGTATCGTGCCGTGGGCGATCAAGTGGCACCGGGAGACACCGTGGCCAGCGTCGGTGATTCGGGCGGACGCGCCGCGCCCGAGCTCTATTTCGAGATTCGTCAGGCGGCTCGCCCCGTCGACCCGGCGCCGTGGTTCAAGGACCGCCAGCCGTGACGCTTAGCGTTAGAGAGCAGTGCGGGCGGAGGCAATCGCGGCGATGAAGCGCGGATATCTTTGGCTGGTTGCCGCGGGTGCATTGGCTTTCGGTGCCGCACTCGGCTGGTTGCTGCGCACCGATCGGCCGCCCGCGGCGGCTGCAGGCTCGCCATCGGCACCGCCAGTGATGGCAACGCCGGTGGCCATTGATACGTTCGGGCCCCTGCCGGAAATCATGACCCAGATTCGTCGCGAATACGTTGACGAACTGTCTGCCGCCCAACTCACTGAGCGGGCGGCGCGCAGCATGGTGGCTTCGCTCGATGCCCACTCTGCCTTGCTCGATCAGCGCGAGTACGAGGAGTTGCGTCGCGGGGTCGCCGGAAACTATCCGGGCATCGGCATCGAGGTGACGGCCCTCGACAATGCCATTCGCGTGCTGCGGCCCTTGCCGGACTCGCCGGCGGCGCGTGCGGGCTTGCTCGCCGGTGATGTCATCCTGCGTATCGATGGTGCGCCGGTGGGTGCGAATGTGGGGGCCGCCATCGAGCAGATGCGTGGTCCGGCCGGTTCGCTCGTCAAGTTGACGGTGCGCCGTGCGGTGGGCAACGAACTGGTCGATCTGGTCCTCGAGCGCGCACGCGTCGAGGTCCATAGCGTGACGGTCGATTCGCTCGCGCCCGGTTATGCGTACGTGCGGATCGCTTCGTTCAGCGATACGACCGTCGCTGATTTCGAGCGAGCCGTTGCAGCGATTCGCCGTGAGCCCCCGCTGCGCGGCGTGTTGCTCGACGTACGCAACAATCCGGGCGGAGTGCTCGAGGCCGCCGTGGGCGTGGCCGACGCCTTGCTGACCAGCGGGACGATCGTTCGGGCCGAAGGTCGCGGTGCCAATGCGCGCTTCACCCTGCAGGCGCAACCCGGGGAGCTGCTGCCTGATGTCGCTGTGGCAGTGTTGATGAATGGTGCCTCGGCATCGGCGGCGGAGATTCTCGCTGGCGCCTTAAAGGACAACGCGCGCGCACTGCTCGTCGGCCGGCGCACCTATGGCAAGGGAACCGTGCAGAGCATCATTCCCCTCTCGCAGGGCCGTGCCCTGAAACTCACCACGTCGCGCTATGCACGACCCTCTGGCGAGTTCATCGATCAAAAAGGCATCGAGCCTGACGTGTATCTTCCCGGACCGGAAACGGCATCGACGGATCCGGCCATCGACGAAGATGTGCGTTTCACGCTGCGCGAACTGCAGCGGCGCACGACGACTGCCAAGGCGAAACGCACATGATCGAACTACTGAGCTGGTTCATGGATTTCGTACTCAATCTCGACGAGCATCTCGTCGAGTTGCTGCAGCAGTACGGCGTGTGGCTGTACGCCATTCTGTTCCTGATCGTCTTCGCGGAAACGGGTCTCGTGGTCACGCCATGGCTACCCGGCGATTCGCTGCTGTTTGCCGTCGGCACTCTTGCCGCCATCGATACGAGCGGCACGCTTGATGTGACGACGGTCGGCGCGTTGCTGATCGTGGCAGCGATTCTCGGCAACAGTTGCAACTACGCGATTGGTCGCTGGTTGGGACCGCAGGTCTTCAGCGGACGATACCGCTTTTTGAAGACCCAGTATCTGCACAAGACCGAAGAATACTTCGTGCGGCACGGTGGCAAGACCATCGTGCTGTCGCGTTTTCTGCCGATCCTGCGCACCTTTGCGCCCTTCGTCGCCGGCGTCGGCCGCATGCCCTACGGGCGTTTTCAGGCTTTCAACGTCAGCGGTGCCTTGGCTTGGGTCGTGATCTTCCTCGGCGGTGGTTACCTGTTCGGCAACATTCCGCTGGTCAAGAACAACTTCGGCATCGTCACGCTGATCATCATCGGCGTGTCGCTGATCCCGGTGATCGTACTTACATTGCGCCGAACGCCCCGATGATGCCGCCGATCAGCAGCGCCAGCGTGGCGAGCGTCGAGAGACCGAAGCCGGCGCTGCGTTTCTCGGCGGCTTTCACGTAGCCGAAGAAATACATTGCGCGACCGACGATGAACGCGGCACCCAAGATGGCGGCCACATCGCCGTTGACGAAGGTTGCGAAGGTCCACAGCGCCGGGATGAAGATCACCAGCTGTTCGAGCGTGTTCATTTGCACCCGGTAGTAGCGTTCGAAGTCCGGGTGGCCGCTGGTGGCCGGAGCCTTCACGCCGAATGCGTAGCGAGCGCGCCCGACGGCGATCGTGAAGACGAAGTACTCGACGAGCGCCAGCAGCATGATCAGATGAACTTTTGCCATGTTTCCCCCTCTCAAAGGTGAGTCGTTACGACAGAGAGCATAGCGCGATGGCACAATATGCGGCAGTGAAATCCACCGGGATAGTTCCATGACCGGATTCGTGCTGCGCGCTGTCATCGCCGCATTCGGCCTGTGGCTGGCCACGCTTTGGGTGGACGGGCTCGTCATCGACGATTCGCTCAGCCTGCTGTTGTCGGCTGCGTTGCTCGGCATCGTCAACGCCTTCGTGCGCCCCGTTACCATCTTTCTCACCTTGCCGGTCACCGTGGTGACACTCGGTTTCTTTCTGCTGGTGGTCAACGCTGGCATGCTGGCCCTGGTGGCCGCGATCGTGCCCGGGTTTCATCTCGATGGCTTCTGGACCGCGTTTTGGGGTGCCCTGCTGGTTAGCCTGACGGGCTGGGTTGGCTCGTGGTTCATCGGCACGCGTGGTCTCGACCGAATGAAGTCCCGCTGAGATGTTCGGTCGCCCGGGTATCTCGTTTGGCTGCGTGTTGGTGACGGCGGCGCTCGGGTTAGCCGCGCCACTGCACGCTGTCGATTTGAGCTTCACCGGTTACGCGCGTGATCGACAAAGCGGCGCCTTGCTTTATGTGGAATCGCACCTGGTGCGCGGCTTCGGCAAGGTCGGCGAAACCCGCATCGTGTCTTATCGCTGCAGTGCGGAGGGTCCGCCGTTTGCCCGTAAGGAACTTATCTACGGCGCCGTACGCGAGGAACCCGAATTCACGTTCGTCGATGCGCGCAGCGGCTACACCGAAGGCTTGCGTCGCATGGCCGATGGCCCGCGCGTGTTCCAACAAGACAACGCTCGCAGCCCGCGACGCGAGGAGCGTATTCCGCCGAACGCCGTAATCGTTTCGGATGCCGGGTTCGACGAATTCGTGCGCAAGCATTGGGTTGAACTCGAGGCGGGCAAAACCGTACGGTTTCCGTTTCTGATCCCGAGTCGTCTCGACTTTCTCAACTTCAAGGTCAAGAAGCATCGCGACACGCGAATCGACGAGGCGCCGGCCAGTGCGATACGACTCAATCTGTCAGGCGTGCTGGGTTGGTTTTTGCCCTACATCGAAGTGACGTATCGAAAGTCCGATCAAACCTTGTTGCGTTATGAGGGGCTCACCAACATCCGCAAGGATGACGGTGGCAATCACGTGGCGGTGATCACTTTTCCGTCGCGTGAACGCAAGACGGGCGTCGCTGTCGATCTGGCCCGCGCACGCAGCGAGACACTGGTCGCTCGCTGCCCGTAGCGACAGCAGCCTTTACTAACTCGAAGCGCCCTGTGCGGCGGTAGCGGGTGACGACGGTGCCCGCGCGGTGTGGATCAGCAACAGACCGCCGAGCACAATCAGTGTACCGACGATACGCAGCGTGCCGAGTCGTTCATCCAGCACCCACCAGCCGAGCAGGATGGCGATCACCGGATTGACGAATCCGTAGGTTGCCAGCTGCGCTGGCGTGACGTTCACCGACAACCACGCAAATGCCGTGTAGGCAATGCAGGAGCTGAATAGGATCATGTAGGCGAGCGCGCCAAGACCCTGGATGCTCCATTGCCAACGGTGCACGTCGCCGAACATCAGCGCGAGTATCAGCATCATCAGTCCACCACACAGCATGTGCAGTGCCGTGAAACTCATCACATCGAGCGAGGTGTCGACGTTACGTAAATAGATCGTGCCTGCCGACCAGCCAAGGCAGCCCGCGAGAATGGAGAGCGTGGGCCAGAGTGCCGCTGGCGCGGCAGAGTCGGGGCCGGCCGATGCGGGAAGTGCGATGAGCACCGTGCCGCCGATGCCGATCAGCAGGCCGAGCGCAGTCCGCGGCGTGATCTTGGCTGCGCGTGCCCCAAGCAGCCCGAGCACCGGGATCCAGAACGAGGACGACACGCTGAGTAGCGCGGCTTGGTACGAGGGAACGAACTGCAGTCCCCAGATCGAGGCGCTGTTGGAGATGAACACCACGCAGAAGCCGACCACGGCGATGTGGCGCCATTCTTGCGCGCTAGGGCGCGCGATCGCCTCACCGCGATGCCTACGCAAGAGGCAGGCTACGGAAAAAAGTAACAGACCGCCGGTGATGAAGCGCACGGCACCGAAGAGGAATGGCGGCAGTGCCATCACGCCGAGCTTGGTGACGAGATAGCTCGAACCCCAGACGACGTAGACGACGGCGAAGCTGAGCAGCAACTTCGCCCGTCGGGACAGGTTTGCCGGATTCAATGCGCCGCGGGCGGCGTATCGCCGCCTCGATCAGCACTCATCGCGGTGCGATACAGCCAGGCGCCGAGGACGGCGAGCACCACGAGACCCAGTGTCTCGCCGAACTGCAGCGATGCCGGCAGCGCGAGCACGTCGGCTCGCCCCGAGGTAACGATCGGAATGGCGATGCCGATGCCCATCAACGCTTCGCCGGTGATAACTCCCGCGGCGAACAACAAGCCTTTGCGGTTGGCGCGCTCGAGACCGGCTTGATCCGTGCCGCGGCGTCGCAGTTGTCGTTCGACGAGATGCGCAATCACACCTCCGATGAAAATCGGCGTCATCAACTCGAGCGGCAGATAGATACCGACAGCCGCCGCCAGTACAGGCGTGCGAAAGTTGGCGCCGCGGGCCTTCAGCGTTTCGTCGAGTACGATGATGGCAACGCCGATGAGCGCGCCGATGGCGATCATGTCCCAGGGCAGCTGGCCACCAAAGAGGCCCTTGGATACCGACGCCATCAACGTGGCTTGCGGGGCGGGCAGCGGTTTCGGGTGTGCCTCGGTCGCTACGCCGATGCCGTAGGCATCGGCAAGCAGATTGAGCACCGGCGCCATGACCAGCGCACTGCTCGCCGCGCCGATCGCCAGCATGACCTGCTGACGCCAGGGCGTTGCGCCGACGATGTAACCGCACTTGAGATCCTGCAGGTTGTCACCGGCAATGCAGGCTGCGCAGCACACCACCGCGCCGATCATCACCGCGGCGACCGGTCCGATGCTGCTGTCCGGGCCCATCATGAGCAGCAGCATGACCGCGGAAAACAGGATGGTGGCAATGGTGATGCCCGATACCGGGTTGTTCGAAGAGCCGACAAGCCCTGCCATGTAGGCTGATACCGAACAGAACAGGAACCCCGTTACCACCATCACGATGGTCATCGGCAGACTGACGGCGAGGTTGCCGACGATAGCCTGATAGAGCGCCGCGAGCGGCAGCGTGAACACAACGATGCCGATCAGCACGGATTTCATCGGCAAGTCTTGCTCGGTGTGTGCGACCGCAACGCCGGCTGCACTCGCGCGGGCCGCAGCGAGGCCGCTGCGCACGCCCGAGACCAGTGAGTGACGCAGGGACACGAGCGCCCACATACCACCGACCAACATGGCACCCACACCGAGGTAGCGGATCTGCTTCGACCACAGCAGGCCCGCGAGGTCCTCTGCGGGTAGGCCCGCGGCCATCGTGGCGAGCTCGGCGTTGCCAGGCAGCACGTAGGCGGCGTACACGGGAATGGCGATGTTCCATGACAGCATCGCGCCGGCCAGCACGACGATGCCGACATTGAGTCCCACGATGTAGCCGACGCCAATCAGCGCGGGCGAGAGGTTGGTGCCGAAGTAGCCGAGATACTTGCCAAAGAATCCGGCGCTCGCCGCGGCGTCGGGGATGAGTCGAAGTCCGCTCGCTGCGGCGAGTTTCGCGAAGGCACCCCCGAGCGCAGACAGACCGAGAATGCGGATGCCTTCGGCGGGGTTTTCGCCGGTCTTGAGCACTTCAGCGGCCGCTTGGCCTTCAGGAAAGGCAAGTTTTTGCTCGACGATGAGCGCTCGGCGCAGCGGCACCGAGAACAGCACGCCGAGAATGCCACCGAGCCCTGCGATGGCAAGCACCCAAGAATATTTGAAGTCCTGCCAGAAGCCGAGAATGACCAGCGCCGGGATGGTGAAGATCACGCCGGAGGCGATCGAGGAGCCTGCCGAAGCACCGGTTTGAACAATGTTGTTTTCGAGAATGCCACCTCCCCCGAGTGCACGCAGCACTGCCATGGAGACCACGGCAGCCGGGATCGCAGAGGCGATGGTCATGCCCGCGAACAAACCGAGGTAAGTGTTGGCCGCGGCGAGAACCATGGCGAGCACGATCGCCAAGGTGATCGCGCGGAACGTCAGCTGCGGGGGCAGCGCGGCTGACGACGTACTCACTTATCGTCACCAGCGAGCTTGCGAAGAACCGGCGAGGCGAGAATCAGCACGAGGCCCGCGCCGCCTGCGATGAAGCACATCTGCAGGAATTGGTCGGGCATTTCAGCCGCTGCGGCACCACCCACGTGACCACCGATCAGTCCGGCGAGTGCGTTACCGACGGCAGCACCGAGGAACCAAGTGCCCATCATTTGTCCAACGTAACGCTTCGGTGCGAGTTTGGTGACGTTCGAGAGGCCAACCGGTGAGAGACACAGTTCGCCGAAGGTGTGCAGCATGTAGGTGAGCAGCAGCCAGGTGGGCGCGACCTTGCCGCCTGTGGAGACCACGAGTTGCGCCGCCCACATCATCACGAGAAAACCGACGCCGACGAGCACGAGAGCTAGACCGAACTTCGCGGGCGAGGAGGGATCGAGATGGCGCTTGCCGAGCTCGACCCATAGCCACGCGAAGAATGGCGCGAAGATCACCACGAAAATCGGATTGGCCGATTGGTACCACGCCGCCGGGTGCTCGTTGTCGTCGAATAGATGGCCGAGCCAAGAGCGATCCGTATAGTCCTGCGCGAACAGGTTGAAGGTGGTCGCGGCCTGCTCGAAGCCTGCCCAGAACAGCGCCGCGCACAAGAAGAACACGCCGATCAGCGCGACGCGCTTCTTTTCGTTCGAGTCGAGACCGCCGAAAACGAACACGTAAATAAAGAACAGGAAGCCAAGCACCACCATGCCGGTGGCGAAGAGTTGGGCGAGCGCGGTGATGGTGACGGGAATCGTGCCGGTGTACAGCAACAGTGCGAGCACGCCGACGACGAGCGCACCAATTGTCACGTTGCGCCAGCCCGCGCTGCGCTCGGCATCGGTCACATCTTGCGGTGCCAGACCTGCGTTACCCAGATAGTGCTCGGTCATGCGGTACTGCAGCACGCCGATCAGCATGGCTGCGCCTGCGCAAAAGAATCCGGCTCTCCAGTTCCATGATTCGCCGATGGTGCCCGCGATGAATGGTGCGAGCAGAGCGCCGAGGTTGATACCCATGTAGAAAATCGAGAAGCCTGCGTCGCGTCGCGCGCCCGGCTGGCCCTCGTACAGCGCACCGACGATGGCCGAGATGTTGGGCTTCAGCAGACCAACGCCGATCACGATGACGGCGAGGCCTAAGTAGAACACGCCGGGGCCGGCAGGTACGGCAAGCAGGAAATTCCCGAGCGCGATGATGATGCCGCCCCAGTAGACCGCGCGCCGTTGGCCGATCAATCGGTCGGCGATCCAGCCGCCCGGCAGCGAAAACAGGAATACGGCACCCGTGTAGAGCCCGTAGATGGCGCCCGCGGTTTCGCGGTCCATGCCGAAGCCGGGATTGGCCTCCGTGGTGGCCGCCACCAGAAACAGCACGAGCAGCGCGCGCATGCCGTAGTAGGTGAAGCGTTCGAAGAACTCGGTCATGAACAGCGTCGCGAGTCCGCGCGGATGCCCGAGAAAAGTCTTGTTAGAGGAATCGTTCATTGGATGTCAGCCCCCCGCAAAGTGCTGCCGAGTGTGCGTGATCCCGGGGGTTGGCGGCAAGGCAGCCGCCGTGGCTCAGGCTTCGGCTTCGTTGGCCTCAGCCTCGCTCTTGCGCCGCATGCGCTCCATCAGTCGAGCCATAAGCAGACCGCTTTCGTAGAGCAGGTACATGGGCACGGCCATGATCGTCTGCGAGATAGCGTCGGGCGGCGTCAGTATGGCCGCGACCACGAAAATACCGATCAACACGTAGCCGCGTGCCTCGGCGAGTTTCTCGACGCCGACGAGGCGCGTGAGCACCAGCAGCACAACCACCACCGGAACCTCGAAGGCGAGACCGAAGCACAGGAACATGGTGAGCACGAAATCCATGTAGCTCGTGATGTCGGTCATCATGCGTACGCCGGCCGGTGTGGTGTTGGCGAAGAACTGGAACATCACCGGGAACACTACGAAGTAGGCGAAGGCGACGCCTGCATAGAACAGCAACACCGAGGAAACCAGCAGCGGCATCGCGAAACGTTTTTCGTGGCGGTACAGGCCTGGCGCGATGAACGCCCAGATCTGATAGAGCACGTAGGGCATTGCCAGAAACAGTGCCACGAAGAAAGCCAGCTTGAACGGCGTCATGAACGGCGAGATCACGCTGGTGGCAATCAGCGAAGAGCCGGCCGGCAGTTGGTTGATGAGCGGCTGCGCCACCAACGTGAATACTTCGTTGGCGAAGAACGCGAGCGGCGCGAAGACCAGAATCACCGAGACGAAGGCGCGCAGCAGCCGATCACGCAACTCGAGCAGATGCGAGATCAGGGTACCTTCGGCCAGTTGTTCAGGCTCGCCGCTCATCCTGCGGGGGCGCCTCGGCTTGCGGAGGCGTCTCGGTGGGCTTCGGGGTCTCGTCCACGGTGCCGGTGGCGTCCATGAACGGCGGTGGTTCGGCGTTTAGCGTGTCGGTTTCGGTGGCGGCGGGCGCCGGCGCTGCCGTTGATGCCGATGCCGCCGTTGATGCCGATGCCGCCGTGGCTGCTGAGTCGCGCTCCTGTCGGCGTCGCGTGTTTTCGAGCGATTCCTCTTCCAACTGCTCGCGGAACTGTCGTGCCATGGCGCGGGCTCGACCCATCCAGCGGCCGATCTCGCCGACGACCTTCGGTAGTTTTTCCGGGCCGAGCACGAGCAGCGCCAGCCCCATGATCAGCAGCAGTTCGCTGAATCCGACTTCGAACATGGTGATCCCGCCGGAGTCCGGCGAGCCTCGTCAGGCGTTGCGGTCGGAGGTCTTCGCCTCGGCGGCGGTAGGCTTGGCCGACTCCGGGAAATCGGCATCGGCGGCTTCCTGCTTGATCTGCTTGACGCTTTCGGCGGCGTCGCCGTCGTCCATACCCTTCTTGAAGCCCTTCACCGCTGCACCGAGGTCGGCACCGATCGTGCGCAGTTTCTTCGCGCCGAATACCAGCAGCACCACCAGCAAGATGATGATCAATTCGCGCATTCCGATTCCCATAACGACCTCTGCTGTACCGCGTTTACAAGGACCCGATGATAGGACAAAAGAGTGGCAAAAATCCGTGAAAGTTCAGCGGCGTCCTCATCCCGACCCGCCCGTCTGTAGCCAGAAGGTCACCGGGCCCTCGTTAACCAACGCCACCTGCATGTCAGCGCCGAAGCGGCCGGTTTCCACCCGCCCATGGGCCGCCTTGGCGAGTTCGCAGAACCGCAGAAAGAGCCGCTCGGCCTGCTCGGGCGGTGCTGCCGTACTGAATCCGGGCCGGTTGCCTTTGCGGGTGTCGGCAGCGAGCGTGAACTGGGGCACGAGCAGCAGTCCGCCCGCGGTGTCGGTCAACGAGAGGTTCATCCGGCCAAGGGCATCGGGGAACACACGATAAGCGAGAAGTCGCTCCAGTAACCGCTGGGCGGCCTGTTCGTCATCGGCCGGCTGGACGCCGACAAGCACCAGCAAACCGGCATCGATCGCGCCAATACACGCTCCTCCGACGCGAACGCTGGCACTGGAGACTCGTTGCAGCAGGGCGATCATGCGCGGTCCGTGGTGGCATTTCGGGCTGCGAAACCTTAACATCGCGGCCGGTTTTACGCTCAATTCGACTGGTTCTGGGGGTTGCGGTGTCGAAGTTCCTCGTGGCGCTGTCCTTGATCGTGGCGATGGCCACTCCGTCGGCTTTCGCGCAGTCGGCCGGCAACGCCGAGCGGGGCGCGCGCCTTGCCTATACCTGTCTCGGATGCCACGGCATTCCGAACTACAAAAACTCCTACCCGAGCTACCGCGTGCCCAAGCTGCGCGGCCAGCATCCGGAGTACCTCGTGATTGCCTTGCAGGCCTACCGGTCGGGCGAGCGCAGCCACGCCACCATGCACGCCAATGCGTCAGGGTGGACGGACGAACAGTACGCGGACATCGCGGCATTCCTGGCGGGCCCGGTGTTGCAGCCGGGTGCTATTGCCAAGCCCGTCGGCAAGGCGCCGGCGGCGGCCCAGACCTGCGTCGCCTGCCATGGCAACGATGGGCTCGGCATCACACCGCAGTACCCGAACCTTGCCGGCCAGCATGCCGATTACCTTGAGCGGGCCTTGACCGACTACAAGAAGGGCGGTCGCAAGAACCCCATCATGGCGGGCTTCGCGGCGCAGTTGTCTGCGGCGGACATCAAGGCCCTTGCGGCGTACTACTCGGCGCAGCGGCCGGGTCTCGAGACTTCGCGCCGCAAGTAACGGCCGCGCCCTCAAGGCGCGGCGAGTTTCTCCAAGAAGCTGGCCGCCGTCTTCAGATAGAAGTCGCGGTTGGTTTTCTTGCGAAAGCCGTGCCCCTCGTCTTTGGCCGCGAGGTACCACACTTCGCCGCCATTGGCCCTGACTTGCGCCACCATTTGTTCGCTTTCTGATGCAGGTACGCGCGGGTCGTTTAGCCCCTGCACGACGAGCAGCGGCTTGCGGATCATGTGCGCACGAGTGAGCGGCGAGATGCGCTGCAGGAAGCGGCGCATATCAGGGTCGCGTTCATCGCCGTACTCAACGCGTCGCAGATCGCGACGATAGCCCGCCGTGTTGGTGAGGAAGGTGACGAAGTTGCTGATGCCGACGACGTCGATGCCGCCGCGCAGACGATCTCCATAGGCGATCAGCGAGGCGAGCACCATGTATCCGCCATACGAACCACCCATGACCGTCACGCGTGCGGCATCGAACTCATTGCGTGTGCCGATCCAGACGAGCAAGGAGCCGATGTCGCGTACCGAGTCTTCGCGCAGTTGACCGTTGTCGAGCATCGTGTAGCGCCGGCCGTAGCCGGTCGAACCGCGTACGTTTGGTTGGATCACTACGTAGCCAAGCTCGTTGACGAGATATTGCAGGAAGGCGCTGTAGCCCGGGCGTGACTGACCCTCGGGACCCCCGTGGATATCGATCACCACCGGGTGCGGGCCCGCTGTGCGCGGCCGGTAGACGAAGGCGGGGATTTGTCGCGGCTTATTGCCGTCGCGATCCCAACTTGGATAGCGCACGAGCTCCGCTTCGACGAGTCGCGCAGGGTCGATCGGCCCGGTTTCGCTGCGAGTCCAGCGCGTCGCCTTGCGGGTCGGCAATTCGTAGGTCCACACATCGCCAGGCGAGCGCGCACTCTCGAGGCTCATGCCGAGCGTGTTGCCCGCACGGTTGAAACGCAGGTTGAAGATCAGTCCGTCGGGCAGACCGGTAGGGCGAAGCGTCTCGGCGGCGCCGAGATCGATGATCGCCAATCTACTGTATCCATCGACGTTGGCGACATAGGCAAGATAGCGACCGTCAGGGCCGACTTCGAAGTCGTCGATATCCCATTCGAGCTCGGCGGTCAGCGTGCGCACGCTGCCATCCTGCAGATCGACGTAGCGCAACTGCTGGAATTCGCCGCCGAGGTCCGCCGTGAAAAACACGCCGCGGCCATCAGCCGAGAACTTCGCACCACCGACACCTGTTTGCGGCAAGGCGATCTTGCGGAATGCACCGCTTGATACTTCCGCCACGTACAGTTCCGCGTCGGTGACCGAGATGTAATTGATTAGCAGCAATCTTTGATCATCGGGCGACCAGTCGGCGGGCGACCAGGTCTGGCCCTGCGATGCGACGACGAGGCGCGGCGCAGCGTTGCTGCCGATGTCGCTGATGTAGATGTCCTGCTGCGTGCCGTTGCGCGCGTTGCCGTGGAACGCAAGTCGCTTGCCATCGCGTGACCAGAGCGCTCCGCCATGACGCGAAACGCCGTCGGTGAGTCGTCGTTGGCTGCGGTCGCTGAGCGAGTACACATACAACTGCGCGTTTTCGTTGCCACCGCGATCACGGGCGAAGACGAAGCTGCCGGGACGCCCGTCTGGTTGGGCGCGGGCACTCGTGGCCGGCTCGGTCTCGAAGGTCAGTTGCTCACGATCGGCGCCGGGTGCGGCGACCCGATGAATTTGCGCCACGTCACCGAAGCGCGTGCTGATCAGCACACTGCCGTCGGCGAGGAAGTCCTGAAAGCTCGCGCTGCGGCCGGCGAGCCAGGCGTCCAGGGTGCCGCTGACGCGAGCCGAATGGGCTGGCACGCCATCGAGCACGAGTGCGCCGAGTTCGCTGCGCGGCGGTGCGACGGCTTGGGCGGTTGCCAGTTCGGCGCCGAGCAGCACGAGGCTGGTTGTGAGCAAGGAAAGCAGGGTGCGAGCGGTGTATCGGTAAGTCATGTCTGCTATGTTGCCCGACCTTGCAATCGTCTCCAATCCTGCTCGGAGCCCGTGATGGCTGACCCTCGTCTGAAACGCAAACTCGATGCCGGCGAGTTCATCGTCGCGCCCGGTGTCTTCGACATGATCTCGGCGATGTTGGCCGAGCGAGTCGGCTTCGATGCGGTGTACGCCTCGGGGTTCTGGCTCACGGCTTCGCACCTCGGTATCCCCGATGCGGGTCTCGCCACCTACACGGACATGCTCTCGCGCATCGCCAAGGTGGTCGAGAAGTCCTCGGCACCGGTGATCGCCGATGCCGACACGGGCTTCGGTGGCTTGCTCAACGTGCAGCACACGGTGCGCGGCTACGAGCGGGCGGGTGTCAGCGCCATCCAGATCGAAGACCAAGAGTTCCCGAAGAAATGTGGGCATACACCGTATCGCCGCGTGATTCCGCTCGAAGATATGGTGGCCAAGGTGCGTGTTGCCGTTGACGCGCGCACTGACCCGAATTTTCTCGTCATCGCGCGCACCGATGCCCGTACCGGTCTCGGCTTCGAGGAAGCCGTGCGCCGCGGTGCAGCCTATGCCGAGGCGGGCGCGGATCTCGTGTTCGTCGAATCGCTGCAGTCCGAGGAGGAGATGCGGCGCGCCTGCGCGCTCATTCGCGCGCCGATGATGGCAAACATGTCCGATGGCGGTAAAACGCCGATCCGTCCGGCCAAGGAGCTGGCCTCCTTCGGCTATCGCTTGGCTATTTGGCCCGCGATGGCTGCGCTCTCGGCGAGTGCTGCCATAGAGCGTGCGATGCTGAACCTCAAAGCGACCGGTACCAGCGTTTCGCCCGACGTAGCGTTGTTCGGCTTCGACGATTTTTGCCGCATGGTCGGTTTCGAGGACGTGTGGGCGTTCGAAGAAAAATGGAAGGACGTACTCGGCAAATGATCCGCTACGCGCACGGCATCCACGCCATCGACACTGATTACGTGCGGCCGGTGTTTGATGCTTCGCACCTGATCGTGCACGAGGGCCGCGCTGCTTTCGTCGATGCGGGTGTGTCGCACTCGGTGCCGCTGCTGCTCGCAGCCCTCGATGAACTCGCGTTGTCGCCGCAGGCCGTGGACTTCGTGTTTCTCACCCACGTGCATCTCGATCATGCCGGCGGTGCCGGTCAACTGATGCGGGCATTGCCGAATGCGCAGGCGGTACTGCACCCGCGCGGTGCGCCGCACATGATCGACCCAGGCAAGCTCATCGAAGCGTCGATTGCCGTCTACGGTGCAGAGGCTTACGCACGTCTCTACGGCGAGATCCTGCCGATCGATGCGGCCCGAGTGGTGGCGACCATGCCGGGTCAGCAGTTTTCGCTTGCCGGCCGCATGCTCGAAATCCTGCACACCCCCGGTCATGCGCTGCATCATCAGGCGATTTTCGATCACCACTCCCGCGGTGTATTCACGGGCGATACCTTCGGTCTTTCGTACCGCGAGTTCGACGTCGACGGCCGGGCACTTGCGCTGCCGACGACGACGCCGACGCAGTTCGATCCCGATCAGCTCATCGACTCGATCCGACGCATTCTGGCGTTGCAGCCGTTGGCCGCGTATTTCACGCACTACGGCGAGGTGCGTGACCTTGAGCGGATCGGCGCGGATCTCGAGCGTCAGATCGGTGAATACGTGCGCATCGCCCGCAGCCATGTGGCGCTGCCCGCCGAGTCCGCTCGGCAGGCGATTAGTCGCGACCTCGGCGAGTTCCTGCGCGATGAAGTACGTCGTCATGGCTGCCGCTTGAGCGGCCCTGAGATCGATGCGCTGCTCGAGAACGACATCGCTCTCAACGCCGATGGGCTGCTCGTGTGGTTGTCGCGGAGGAAGTCATGAGCGGTAGTTTCAAAGCGTTTCGCATCCACGAAATCGACAAGCAGATCGTTGCGCGATTCGAGCAACTCACGCTCGATGATCTCTCGCCGGGCGAGGTCGTCGTGCGGGTGATGTACTCGGACATCAACTACAAGGATGCGCTCGCCGCGACCGGTGCCGGAAAGATCTTGCGCAAGTACCCACTCGTCGGTGGAGTCGATCTTGCGGGTGTGGTGGAAAGTTCCACCGATGCGCGTTACCACTCTGGCGATCAGGTGCTCGTGACCGGCTGTGGACTCTCTGAAGTTCACGACGGCGGTTACGCTGAGTACGCCCGATTGAAGGGCGATTCGGTGATCCCGATGCCCGCTGGCCTGGACCCTTTCAAGGCCATGACGCTCGGTACGGCGGGCTTCACTGCAGCGCTTGCCATCCATCGCATGGAACACAATGGCCAGACACCGTCGCGTGGCCCGGTCGTCGTCACCGGCGCGACGGGTGGTGTCGGCAGTGTGGCCATCGACATGCTTGCGGGGCGCGGCTACGAAGTCATCGCGGTGACCGGCAAGGCGGAGTCGACCGACTACCTCAAATCATTGGGTGCCGCACAGGTGCTGCTGCGAGCGGACATCGACTACGGCAAGCGGCCTCTCGAGGCGGCGCGCTTCGCTGGCGCTATCGACAACGTGGGTGGGGAGACGCTCACCTGGTTGACGCGCACCGTGGACAATTGGGGCAACATTGCCAGCATCGGGCTCGCGGGTGGTGCGGAACTCAAGACCACCGTCATGCCGTTCATCCTGCGCGGCGTGAACCTGCTTGGCATCAACTCGTCGGCCACCCTGCGTGATCTACGGCTTGTGGTGTGGCAGCGCATCGCGACGGATCTCAAGCCCCGCCACCTCGATGCGATCGCTACGCGCACCATCGGTTTCGACGAGTTGCCGGGCGCCTTTGCTGCCTATCTGCAGGGCACAGTGACCGGTCGTACGGTCGTGAAGATCGGCTGAGCTGCCGCGCGCGTGAGTGAAGCTTCGGGTCTGATTCGCGATGCGCAGCGGCTCGGTGTCGAACTCGACGCCATGCAGGCGGCGGCGCTGTGTCGACTGCTCGATGAGCTTGCGCATTGGAGCCGCAGTTTCAATCTGACGGCGATCACCGAGCGTCGCGAGATGCTCACCCATCATTTGCTCGATAGCCTGGCGATCCTGCCGTTCATCAAAGGCGAGCGCGTGCTCGATATCGGCACCGGTGCCGGATTTCCAGGATTGCCGCTCGCCATTGCCGCGCCGCAGCGTCACTTCGTATTGCTCGACTCGAACGGTAAGAAGATCCGCTTCGTCGCCCACGCGGTGCGCACCCTCGGCTTGCGCAACGTCGAGGCCGTCCATGCGCGTGCCGGGGGCCGGGATGTCGCCGCTGTGCAGGGTCCGTTCGATACGGTGGTGGCACGGGCCTGTGCACCGTTGCCCGAGCTGCTGCGCCTCGCTGAGAACCACTGCGCTGTCGGCACGCGGCTGCTCGCCATGAAGGGGCGGCGCCAAGCCGAGGAGCGGCAGGGACTGCCTGCGCATTGGCAGATCGAAGCCGAGCATGACCTGCACGTTCCCGGTCTCGACGGCGAACGACATGTCGTGATGCTGCAGCGGGTCGGCTAGACTTGCTGCCATGAGCCGCGTCATCGCCGTTGCCAACCAAAAGGGTGGCGTCGGAAAAACCACCACCGCCGTCAACCTCGCGTCATCGCTCGCCATGACGCGCCGCCGCGTGCTGCTCGTCGACCTCGATCCGCAGGGCAATGCCACCATGGGCTGCGGCGTCGAAAAGAACACCCTCGAGCGCACGGTAGGAGACGTATTGGTCGGTGACTGCGGCATCGGCGACGCCCTGCTCAAGCTCGACAGTCCCGCGATGAGCCTGCTGCCTGCGAACCAGGATCTCACCGCCGCCGAGGTGCAGTTGTTGTCGCTGACGGTCGGGCGCGAGTTGCGCTTGCGCAATGCGCTACAGCCAGTGCGCGAGGAATTCGATGTCATCCTCATCGACTGCCCGCCTTCGCTCAACATGCTCACGGTGAACGCCCTGGTGGCGGCAGACAGCGTGCTCGTGCCGATGCAGTGCGAGTACTACGCGCTCGAGGGGCTCACGGCATTGATGTCGACCATCGAGCAGATCCGCGCTGCGGTGAACCCGGCACTGCAGATCGAGGGTGTGCTGCGCACGATGTACGACCCGCGCAATAACCTCGCCACGGAAGTCAGCGGTCAGCTCACCGAGTACTTCGGCGACAAGGTATTCCGCACCATCATTCCGCGTAACGTGCGCCTCGCAGAGGCGCCTTCGTTCGGCAAGCCCGCGATCCTTTACGACGCCAACTCGCGCGGTGCCCTCGCCTATCTGGCGCTCGCCGGCGAGATGATCGGCCGAGCCGATGTACCGCCCGCAGCAGAAGTGGCGGCGGCTGCGCGCGCCACGGCCTGAGCCTCAGCGCGGCGGGCGCATCGCGTGTTGCTGGAACCGCGAACGGCCGCGCCTGGAGCCTTGTGGCGATGGCAGCGGCAGGCGGTCGAGTTGCTTTGGCGCGGCGCGGGGTTCTGGCTGGGTTTGTCTCTGTTCATGTGTCTGGCCATGTTCCTGGCCCATCGCTGGCCGCTGCTCGAGGGCGTGCTGGCGGTCACCTCCCTGCTTGCCTGCCTGCTGATCGCGGCCGAGATCGATCGCCGCGGACGCAATTCCCCGGGTGAAATTTTGGCCGTGCTTAGAACCCACGCGCGGGTGTTACTCGGGTTTGCGGCCCTGATCACGGTCGCTGGGGCGCTCGTTTGGGTGTTGCTGCTCGCGCGGCCGGGTGTGGCCTGGTGGAACGTGCTCTACACCGCGCGCAACTCGGTCGAGGTGCTCTCTCCCGATGGCTTCATCGCGCTGCGCCAGGTCTTCGTCTATTCCGCGTTTGCCCTCGGCCTGACCTATTTCGGCCTCAATATTCCGGGGCTCACCTCGTTTTTTCAGTTTCCATGCATGACCTTGCTGGGTCTGCCGTTCCGCGACGCTTGGCGGCTGAGTGCCGCCGGCCAAATGCATAACCTGCTGCCGATGCTCGGCATCGCGCTGATGTTCGTGGTGCTGCCGGTTTTGTTCGGTCTGCTGCTGCCGCCCTTCGTGCCGGTGCTGTACTGCTTCTTCGGCGCGCTCAGCTACGTCGCCTTCCGCGAGATCTTCCTCGGCATCCCGGAGAACCGCCCGCGCGCGGTGGCTGCCGCGGTGGCCGGCCCGACTCCGCTATCATCGCGCGCATGAACCAGAAGAAGCCCAGTCTCGGCCGCGGTCTCGATGCCTTGCTCGGGCAGATGGCGCCCACTCGGCCCGCTGCGACCGGTACGGCCGGCAGTCCAACCGACGCTGCACCGCGCACCGTGCCCGGCGACGAATTGCGCCGACTGCCGCTCGATGTGCTGCAGCGCGGGCGCTACCAGCCGCGCGTCGACATGCGGCAGGAAACGCTGGAGGATTTGGCGAGCTCGATTCGTTCCCAAGGCGTGGTGCAACCGATTGTTGTGCGGCCGATCGAGATGCCGGGCGCGCCGGTGGGTCCCTCCACCCGCTACGAGATCATTGCGGGCGAGCGTCGCTGGCGAGCCGCCCAGCTTGCGGGGCTCGCGGAGATCCCGGCGATCATCCGCCGGGTCCCGGACGAGAACGCCATCGCCATGGCGCTCATCGAAAATATCCAGCGCGAGAACCTCAATCCGCTCGAAGAGGCCCGCGCGCTCGATCGCCTGATTCGCGAATTCGAGATCACCCACCAGCAGGCCGCCGATGCGGTCGGCCGTTCCCGCGCGACCGTCAGCAACCTGCTGCGCCTGCTCGAACTTGCTCCGGAGGTCGCCGAACTGGTTGATCGGCGCGAGCTCGAAATGGGCCATGCACGCGCCTTGCTGGGCTTGAGTCCGCCGCGTCGACAGACCGAAGTAGCCCAATTGGTCGTTAAAAAAGGCTTATCAGTTCGAGAAACCGAAGCATTGGTTCGCCGGCTGATCAATCCGCCAGAAAAAACGGGTTCATCCGGTGCCGCGACCGATGCCCTCGGCAGCGCGGATGCGAACATCCGCGAGCTCGAGGGACGGTTGTCCGACACCCTCGGTGCCAAGGTCGCGATCGAGCATTTGGGGAAGACTGGCAAGGGTCGGTTAGTGGTGAGTTACAACTCGCTCGACGAACTGGACGGGATTCTCTCCCACATCCATTGAAGCGGCGGGGTCGCACCACTACAATGCGCGCCCGAAACACGGAACCCCGCAACGATCCGACCGTTCGAGGCAAGCGCCTCGTGGCTAGATTCGCTGCGGTTCAGCTGAGCTCAGCATCGCTGGTGGCCTTGGTCATCGCGGGGTTTTCAGGCGGCAATGCCGCCATGGCAGCTCTGGCTGGTGGCGCAGTGGTCGCCGTTGGCAATCTCGTGTTTGGGTGGCGATTGTTTTCGCCTGGGGTGGCACCGGCCGCGCTCATCGCACGTGCGATGTGGGCGGGCGAGGCGCTCAAATGGATTTGGGTGGTGCTCGCCGTGTGGCTGGCACTGGCTGTCGCAGGCCTCGCGCCGCTGCCCTTCTTACTGGGCATGCTCGCAGGGCAAGTGGGCTTCTGGATCGGCGTTGCGTTCTTGAGATGAGGGCGGGTCACGATGGCGGCTGAAGGCGAAGCGGGAGGCATGACGGGCTACATCAAGCACCACCTCCAACACCTTACCGTCTCCGTGGGCGAGGGTCCGTTCATGACCCTCAACCTCGACAGCATCTTCTTCAAGGTCCTGCTCGCCGTCGTTTTCCTGTTCGTGTTTCTGCGTGCCTCGCGTCGTGCTACCTCGGGCGTGCCGGGCAAATTGCAGTGCGCGATCGAGATGCTGATCGAAGGTATCGACGGCATTGTTCGCGAAACCTTCCCGGCCAAGACCCGTTTCATCGCGCCGCTCGCGCTCACCATCTTCGCTCTCGTGTTCCTGATGAACTTCATGGACATGATCCCCGTCGACTTGCTGCCGGCGTCGGCGCATGCCGCGGGCATCCCTTACCTGCGCGTGGTGCCGACCGCTGACCTGTCGACTACCTTCGGTATGGCGATTTGCGTCTTTATCCTCATCCAGTACTACGCCATCAAGCACAAGGGTGTCGGCAAGTTCGTCGGCGAGATGTTTACCGCACCGTTCCACGCTCACGGTGCCGTGGGCACCATCCTGCTGGCACCGGCAAACCTGCTGCTGCGCATCATCGAAGAGCTGGTGCGCCCGCTGTCGCTCAGCTTGCGACTGTTCGGCAACATGTACGCCGGCGAGCTCATCTTCATCCTCATCGCCTGCATGACCCTCGGCGGCTCGTTCGCCAGTGGCATGACCTGGGCGATGGCGCCGATGCAGTTCATCGCGGGCTTCATCTGGACCGCCTTCCACATTCTGGTCATCACCCTGCAGGCCTTCATTTTCATGATGCTGACGGTCGTCTACCTCAGCATGGCTGTGCAGGAACACTGATTTTCGTTCGTTTAGTTACTCACGGAGATTCGCAATGGAAAACATTACCCAGATCGCTGACGTCATGAGCATGACCGTGATCGCTGCGGGCCTGCTCATCGGTCTCGGCGCGCTCGGTACCGCCATCGGCTTCGCGCTGCTCGGCGGCAAGTTCCTCG
>VEQP01000071.1 GCA_018883185.1 Nevskiaceae bacterium
AGGCTGCCGCTTTTTGGGGGATCGTCTAGCGGTAGGACAACGGACTCTGACTCCGTTTACCTAGGTTCGAATCCTAGTCCCCCAGCCAGAACAAAGGCCCGCATCGTGCGAACGATGCGGGCCTTTTCGTTTCAACCCAGGTTCGTTTCACTCCAGGCGACGAATGCCGCTCGGTCCGCCGATGATCACCACATCCGCGCGTCGATGGGCGAACAACCCCACCGTGACGACCCCCGCGATGCCATTGATCGCGGTCTCGAGCGCGGGCGGATCGAGGATGCGCAGGCCGTGCACATCGAGGATCTGATTGCCATTGTCGGTGGTCACGTTATCGCGCCACACCGGCTGCCCGCCGAGTCGCGTCAGTTGCCGCGCCACGTAGGAGCGCGCCATCGGTATCACTTCGACCGGCAACGGAAAGCGGCCGAGCACATCGACGAGTTTCGAGTCATCGACGATGCAGACGAACTTACGCGAGGCCGCGGCGACCACCTTCTCGCGCGTCAACGCGGCACCGCCGCCCTTGATGAGTCGCCGGTGTGAGTCCGACTCGTCGGCACCGTCGACATAGAGTTCGAGATCCCCGGTGCGATTCAGTTCGAGCACTTCGATACCGGCCGCCTTCAGCCGCGCGGTCGAGGCTTCTGAACTTGAGACCGCTCCGGCGATGCGATCACGCCGTGCAGCCAGAGCATCGATGAACAGATTGACGGTGGAGCCCGTGCCGACGCCGACGATCATGCCTTCGGTGACGAATTCGAGGGCGGCAGCGGCGGCGAGACGCTTGCCGTGTTGCGGATCACTCATGCGTTTTCTCCGGGTTTTTCAGGGCCAGAAACGAAGATGCCCGCTTTCGCGGGCATCCTCTTTTTCAGAAGACGGCGGGCTGATTTGCATCGAGCCCGCCGAAGATTCTCAAGGAATCTTACTTCTTCTTGGCGGCTTTCTTCTTAGCCTTTGCCTTCGCCTTCTTCTTGGCCTTAGCCATGGTATTTCTCCAGTTACGGGTTAGTCCGAGGGTGAGTATATACACGCGATTGCAAAAAACAAGCAAGGGGGTACTCGCGCGCGAGCGCGCTCACATCACTCACGCACTCGCGAGCGACATGATGAAACGCCAGTGATCATCATTCACCGGCGTGATCGACAGACGATTACCGCGTTGCAGCACGAGCAGACCGCGCAGTGATTTCGCTTCGTGTCGACGCAGCTCATCGAGCGTTATCACTCGGGAAAAACGCTGTTCCAGACGCACATCGACCATGTACCAACGCGGCTGCTGCGGCGTCGATGCAGCGTCGTAGTGATCATGTTTCGGATCGAACGCGGTGCTGTCCGGATAACCCGTCTTGACCACCTTCATCACGCCGACGATGCCCGGCTCCGGGCAACTCGAGTGGTACATGAAGGCGAGATCGCCGACCGCGAATTGGTCACGCAGCATGTTTCGCACCTGGTAATTGCGCACGCCGTCCCAGCACGTGGTGCGCTTCGGAGCCGCCGCCAGATCGTCGATGCTGAAGGTGGAGGGCTCGGATTTCATCAGCCAATGATTCATACAGTCTCTCCGCGAAAGAAAACGAGGCCGCGCTCCGTGACGAGCGCATCGAGCGGCACGTCGTGGGCCTCGGCCTGCAGTTGCGCCACCTGCTGGCAGGAGTGGGCGATACCGACGAGCACTGGCCTACGCCAGGCGCCTGTGTGCAGTCGACCGAGGGCGCGATCGTAGAACCCTGCGCCCATACCGAGCCGATTGCCGCTGGCATCGACGCCGACGAGTGGGACGAGGATTACGTGCAAGCTGCGCAGCGCGGCGAAGTTGCTGCCCTGCGGTTCGGCGATGCCGTAGCGGTTGCGCTGCCAGCGACCCGTGACAGGGACGAAGCGCATTTGTCGCTTGCGCCAGTGGGTGATGCGCGGCAGGTAGATGCGACAGTGCCGTCGCTCGGCAAGCCGCAGGGCCGAGCCGCAGCTGATTTCGGCGCCCAAGGCGGCATAGCCCGCGATACGGCTGCCCGGTGTGATCAAGCCGCTGTGTTCGAGATGGCGGGCGATTGCCCGCTCGGCAGCGTGACGCACGGCAGGAGTGAGCGCGGCACGCGCGGCACGCAGGCGTTTGCGCTCGATCGCCCGATCGCTCAAGGCCAGCCACTCCGTAGGTGCAGCGCGTGGAAGAAAAGGGCGTCGCCCGCCTGTGCCGGTGTGAACCGTTGCTCTCGACACAGAGCAACAAGTGGGGCGGACTACGCCAGGTAAGGCTTTCCGCTCGAGGCGGACATGCACAGTGCTGGCAGCAAGCCCTGGTGCCCCGGGGCGTTCCAACTTAGGGTCGAGAGGTAACCCGATCCACTATCGAACACCGCAGGCGACGCCCGATCACTCTACACCAGAATTCAG
>VEQP01000051.1 GCA_018883185.1 Nevskiaceae bacterium
TTGACGGGCCGGCGATCAGGCGTTGCAGTTCTTGCCGTTCCGCGGGGGTGAGACCGGCCGTTTTGTCCCGCTCGAGCAGCAGGTCGAGGCGACGCTTCCAGCGCTCGGCCTCCATCCGGGCAAGCGCGTTGCGGAACTCCCGCAGGGCCGCCGCCCCATCGGCGATCAGCGTTTCGGCCGTGGCCAGGCGGCTTAGCCGTTCAGCTTCAGGTCGGTCACGCCAGCGTTCGAGCAGTTGCCCGGTGCTACTGCAAGGCGTTCGACGGAGATCTTCGATCAGCGCGCGCAGGATGTCGGCGCCGGGTTCATCTATTTCGGCCAAGGCGTCGAGATCGCCCGTCGCGAGCTCCGCCGCGATGCGCGGGTGGTGCACCAACGTCAGCACGGCCTGGCGCATCAAGCCGCCGCGACCGGCGCTTTGCCCCGCACGCACCCCCGCTCGAGGCAACTCTCGAGGAGAGTCCTCGCGACGCGTGGGGGTGGCCGTGTTGGCTGCAGTCCACAGTTCCTTCAGCCTGCCTGAGGGCAGGCGGATGGCTTCGGCCAAGCGCTCGATCAGCAGCTCCCGGTACACGCCCTCGGGGATCTTGGCCACCAGTGGACGGGCAATTTCGGCGAAGCGTGCCCTGCCGTCGGCATGGGCGAGATCGGCCTGCGCGGTGATTTCCTGCACCAGGTATTCGGACAACGGCAGCGCGCCTTCGAGTCGCTGCTCGAAGGCTTGTTTGCCCTCGGCCCCCACCAGCGTGTCCGGATCGTGCCCCTCAGGCAGAAAGAGAAAACGCAGCTGCCGCCCTTCGCGCACCTCGGGCAATGCGTTGTTCAGCGCGCGCCAGGCTGCGGCGCGGCCTGCACGGTCACCATCGAAGGCAAAGACGATTTCATTGACCAAGCGAAACGCCCGCTTGAGGTGTTCGGGCGTGGTTGCGGTACCGAGCGTCGCCACGGCGTACTCGATGCCGGCTTGATGCAAGCGGACCACGTCCATATAGCCTTCGACCACCATCAAGCGGCGCAGCGTTTGTCGACTTTGGCGCACCTCGTAGAGGCCGTACAGCTCGCGACCCTTGTGAAACAGGCTCGTTTCCGGCGAGTTCAAATATTTGGGCTCACCCTGATCGATGATGCGACCGCCGAAGGCAATGACCCGGCCGCGGGCATCGCGGATGGGGAACATGATTCGGTCGCGGAAGCGATCGTAGAGTTTGTCCGCGCCGGCTCCCGCCGAGGCGTCGCGCTCAATCACCAGGCCTGCGGCCAGCAGCGCTTGGCGATCCTGGGGTTGCGCGCCGAAACGCTGCAGGACCTCGTTCCAGGACTGCGCCGCGTAGCCGATGCCAAATTTCTGCAAGGTCTCGGGGCTGAGCCCACGCCGCGCGACGTAGTCGGCGGCGCGCCGATTACCCGACAACTGCTGCGCCCAATGGTTGGCGACGCGGGCCATCAAGACCGCAAGGTCCGCATCTTCCCGGCTGCGGCCATCGTCAGGGCGTGTGTCGCGCGGTATCTCCACGCCGGCACGGCTGGCGAGTTCCTCGATGGCTTCGGGAAAACTCAGCCGGTCGTAGTTCATGAGAAAACCGAGCGCCGTGCCATGCGCACCGCAGCCAAAGCAGTGATAGAACTGTTTGTCGGGGCTGACCCAAAAAGACGGGGATTTCTCGTCGTGGAACGGGCAGCAGGCTTTGAATTCGCGCCCGGATTTTTTCAGCGGCACGCGCGCGCCGATGAGCTCGACGATGTCGGTTCGACCGACCAGATCGTCAATGAAATTTTGGGGAATGCGCCCGCTCATGGGCGACTAGGATAAGCGCGTTGCTCAGCCCGCGCCGAGTTTGGCTTTGATGAGCGCGCTGACCGCGGCCATGTCGGCCCGGCCTGCGGCGCGACCCTTGACGAGGGCCATGACCTTGCCCATGTCTTTTATGGTGCTGGCCGAGGTTTCCGTGATGGCGGCGGCGACCAGCGCATCAACCTCTGCGGTCGACAACTGCTCGGGCATGTAGGCCTGCAGCAGCGTAATTTCGGAGCTTTCCTTGGCGGCGAGATCGGCTCGACCACCGGCCTCGAACTGCGCAATGGCTTCCTTGCGCTGCTTGATCATCTTCTCGACGACGGCCAAGACCTGCGTGTCATCAAGCGTGATGCGCTCGTCGACTTCGCGCTGTTTGATCGCCGCTTGCAACATGCGGATGTTTCCCAAACGCTCCTTGTCTCCAGAGCGCATGGCATCTTTCATGTCCTGCGTGATGCGCTCTTTGAGCGACATCGGCGGGGGCCTCGTTTAAAGCGTGGCTGCGGCGCGATTAGCGCGCGCGCGCCACGCCGATCCGCGGCGAAGAGCGCTTGGCGTGCCGCTTCACGGCAGCCGCCTTCTTGCGCTTACGCTCTTGGGTCGGCTTCTCGTAGAATTCACGCCGACGCAGCTCGGTGAGGACACCAGCCTTTTCACAGGCGCGCTTGAAGCGGCGCAGGGCGGCGTCGAAATACTCGTTTTCTCTGACACGAACGCTCGGCATTAGAACCTCAAACCCTTGATTTAGAAGGAATTCCCACTAAGCCCTGCGAGGACCGGGGCGGGGATTCTAATGATCCCCGCTGCAAAAGGCAAAAATCCCCGTCATCCCATGCGAGTTTTAGCCATTGAGTCATCCTGTGACGAATCGGCCGCCGCGGTCCTGGACAGCGAGCGCGGCCTACTCGCGCACGAGTTGTACTCGCAGATCGATCTGCACCAGATTTATGGTGGGGTGGTGCCCGAGTTGGCCTCGCGCGACCACATCCAGCGTCTGCTGCCGCTCATAGAGCGGGCCCTGGAGCGGGCTGGGACCTCGAAATCCGACCTCGACGGCGTGGCGTACACAGCGGGCCCAGGTTTGATCGGTGCGTTGCTCACAGGCGCGGCGCTGGCGCGATCGCTTGCGAGCGCCTGGGGCTTGCCCTCCGTCGGCGTTCATCATTTGGAAGGGCATCTGCTGGCGCCTTTGCTCGAGGCGGACCCGCCGGCGTTTCCCCACGTAGCGCTACTGGTGTCGGGAGGGCACACGATGCTCATCGAGGCGCGCGCGCTTGGCGACTATCAGCTGCTTGGCGAGACGCGCGACGACGCGGCGGGTGAGGCCTTCGACAAGAGCGCCAAACTGCTTGGCTTGCCTTATCCGGGCGGCGCGCATCTGGCGCGACTTGCGCTCGAAGGGCGTATTGGTCGCTGCCAATTTCCACGCCCGATGCTCGATCGACCCGGGCTCGAGTTCAGTTTCTCGGGGCTCAAGACCGCTGTACTCAATGCCACGCGACGCATAGACGAAGCACTTACACGCGCCGACATCGCGCTCGAATTGCAAGAAGCCATTGTCGATACGCTGCTCGCCAAGAGCTTGCGTGCACTCGAGCAGTCGGGTCTCAGTACGTTGGTGGTTTCAGGCGGGGTAAGCGCTAATCGGCGTTTACGTGAGCGCTTTGAGCGTGAACTGCGCAAGCGCGGCGCGCGCGTGTACTATCCGCGCCTCGAATTTTGTACCGACAACGCCGCGATGATTGCCGTAGCCGGGCTCGCACGCTTGAGCGCCGGCGAGCGCGACGCGCCGGGGATTCGAGCGCGAGCGCAATGGGCCCTCGATACGCTGCGTCCGCCGGGTAGCGCCACTCACGCGGGGTGAGACTGACCATGACGATCAAACAGGACATCGTGTTTCTGCGTGGACTCGAGATCGAGTGCATCATCGGCTTCATCGACTGGGAGCGTCGCATCAAGCAGAAGGTGGTGGTCGACCTCGAGCTGCCGATCGATTGCGCGCGGGCGGCAGCGAGCGACGATGTCGTCGACACCCTCGATTACATGAGTGTCGCCAGTCGCGTCCGGGAGTTCGTCGGCCAATCCCAGTTCATGCTCGTCGAGACCATGGCACATCGTCTTGCGCTGCTTCTGCTCGAGGAGTTCGGTATGGAGTGGCTGCGCCTCTCGATCAATAAGCCCGGCGCCGTGCGCGGCTCGCGTGATGTCGGCGTGTCCATCGAGCGCCGGCGCGATGCGCTTACCAGCTGACGCTGCGGCCGCCATCCACCGGCATAATTTGCCCGGTAATGTACGGCGCATCAGCCGCAAAAAACAAAGCCGTGCGCGCCACGTCCTCGGCCGAGCCCGTTCGCTTGAGCAGCGTGCGATCAATGATTTTGGCTTGCAGCGCTGCATCCGCCACGCCATCGGCGGGCCACATCACGGGCCCCGGTGCGATAGCGTTTACCCGCACCTCGGGGCCGAGTTCGCGAGCGAGCGAGCGCGTCAGCATGATCAAGCCCGCCTTGGCCGCCACGTACACGGGATAGCGGCGCAAGGGGCGCAGACCATGGATGTCGACGATATTCAGGATCAGGCCCTGCGAGCGTTTAAGCGCAGGTGCCGCAGCCTGCGAGAGGAACAGCGGCGCTTTCAGGTTCGAGCCGAGCAGATCATCCCAATGGGCTTCGGTGATTTCACCGATCGGCGTCGGGTAGAACGTCGAGGCGTTGTTGACGAGAATGTCGAGTCCGCCGAAACGCTGTTCCGCGTGCTCGATGAGTTCAGGCAGGCGCGCCGTGGCGAGCAGATCGAGGCTCACCATGGAGGCACTGCCGCTACGCAGTGCGTTGAGGTCTGTGGCCAGCGCTTGAGCATCCCGCATCGACCGGTGGCAGTGGATGATGATGTTGGCGCCTGCGCCGTGCAGCGCGCGTGCGATGGCGGCGCCCACTCGGCGAGCGCCTCCGGTGATGAGGGCCGTTTTCCCGGCCAGCGAAGTGTGCGTGGACATGGGGGCGGATTATGAACGCTCCCAAACCCGATGCCGCAGCGGCGGCGCACTCGCGCCGCGTGCAGGATGCAGTGGTCGATGCCATTGAGGCTGCAGGCGGTTGGATCTCGTTTGCGGACTACATGCAGCTTGTGTTGCATGCGCCGGGTCTCGGCTACTACAGCGCAGGGAGCACGAAATTCGGCGCAGAAGGTGACTTCGTCACCGCGCCCGAACTCTCACCGATCTTCGCGGGAGTCTGTGCGCGCCAAATCGATCGGCTGCTGAAGGCGCAGGGCGGCGGGGCGCTGCTCGAACTCGGCCCGGGTACGGGGGCCTTCGCCGTGACAGCGCTCGAGCGCCTTCACCAAGTGGCGAGCCCGCTGCTTGCCTACGAGATGCTCGAGATCAGCGCTGATCTTCGCGAGCGCCAGCGGCAGCACATCCGCGATCCGCTCGCGCGTTGGCTCGACGCCTTGCCCACGCCTGCGCCGCGCATCGTGTTCGCCAATGAAATCATCGATGCTCTGCCCGCAGAGCGCTTCGTCGTGCGTGAGGGTGGCTGGTGGCGGCTCGGCGTGGGTTGGGGCGAGGAGGGGCTCGAGTGGCGCGTGCGACCTGCCGAGGGGCAGGCTGAGGGCGATGCGGCGTTTAGGGCGCATGCGGCGATGCTTGCTGAGGATTTGCAGCGCCGTGGGGTGACGTTGCCCGAGGGCTACTGCGGTGAATGGCATCCGCAGTTGAACGAGTGGGTGGCGGCGCTGGCAGCCACTGTAGAGTCCGGTGCGATCTTATTCGCCGACTACGGCTTGCCTCGTACGCAGCTCTACCACCCGGATCGAATGCAGGGCAGCCTGCGTTGTCATTACCGACACCACGCGCATGGCGATCCGTTTGCCTATCCCGGCCTGACAGATATCACCACCTGGGTGGACTTCAGCGCTGTGGCCGAGGCCAGCGAGGCCGCAGGGATGCAGGTCGTAGGTTTCACCACGCAAACCGCATTTTTATTGGGCGGTGGGCTCGAGGCGGAGTTGCAACTCGCCGCAGCGCTATCGAACGATCCGGTGCAAGTCGCGCGGCGCGCGGCCGGGGTGCGTCAGCTGATGCTGCCCGGCGAGATGGGCGAGGCCGTTAAGCTCATGCTGCTTACCCGTGGCATCGCAGCGCAGGGCGAGGCATTCGGTCTGCGCGATTTGCGCGATTCGCTTTGAGAGTCGCGCTACGGGTCGCGCGGCGCCTTGTCGTCGGCAGCCTGGATCGCTGCGAGGCGCTTGCGACGCAGTCGTTCGCCGATGGCGGCGCCTAGCAGACCCTCCCGCTCAGCCGGTTGCAGGGTGGTGGCGCTCGCCGCTTCGAGCGCTCTTTCGAGGCGCAGGCGCTGCGGATAGGGGCGATCGGCGAAGCCGAGTCGGCCGCGTGCATCGCATTCGCAGACCTCGAGCAGTTCGGCAAAGCGCGCGGGTCGACGGAACGCATCGGCCGATTCGAGCACCTCAAGAACGGTCGTTGCGCGCAACTCGAGGCCGCGATGTACGTGGGTATGGAATCGGCTCGCGAGCACGGCTAGGTCCCGATGTTCCTGCGGGACTCGCAATCTTTGACAGAGCGATTCGATCGCCGGGATGCCGCGGGCTTCGTGGGCAATGTGTCGAGGCCATTGCTCGCGCGGCGTGAGCGCCTTGCCGAGATCGTGCATCAGGACTGCAAAGCGCACGTTGACGGGTGCCTGGCGCGCGGCAGCCACCTGCAGCGCGAGCAGCACGTGTTCGCCGGTGTCGACTTCCGGGTGCCACTCAGCGCTTTGCGGCACGCCGAAGAGGGCATCGAGTTCCGGCAGCACGACGCGCAAGGCGCCGCAGTCGCGCAGCAATTCGATGCCGGCGCGCGGCGTGGATTCGCCGAGCAAACGTTCGAGTTCGCGCCATACGCGCTCGGGGACCAGCGCATCGAGCTCCCCCGATGCGCTCATCTGGCGCATCAGTTCCAGCGTCTCTGGCGCTACCCGAAACCCGAGGTGCGCAAAGCGCGCGAGAAACCGAGCGATGCGCAGGATGCGCACCGGGTCCTCGACGAAGGCGGGCGAGACGTGCCGCAGCATGCGCTGCGCGAGATCCTCTCGTCCCCCGTGCGGGTCGATGATTCGCCCATCCTCTGTTTGGGCCATCGCGTTGATGGTCAGATCGCGGCGGGCGAGATCCTGTTCGAGTGTCACATCGGGTGCGAACTCGGTGACGAATCCCCGATATCCGGGGCCTGTCTTGCGTTCGAGACGTGCGAGCGCATGTTCCTCGCGAGTTTGCGGGTGTAAAAAAACCGGAAAATCGCGGCCGACGGGCGTGAAGCCCTGCGCCTGAAGTTCTTCGGGGGTCGCACCGACGACCACCCAGTCGCGTTCGGCGACGGGGCGTCCGAGCAGTGCGTCGCGCACCGCACCACCGACGAGATAGATATCCACGCGCTGATGTTAGCGCAAGCGCGAAAGCGGCAGGGTCAGCGGCCGGCGGCGCGGCGCCAGCGATCGGCGCTTTGGGCACCGAGGTAGGTAGGCACAATCGAGGCCATTGACGCCGGGCGGATGCCGAGGCGCGCGAGTCCGTTGCTCTCGCAGACGTTGTCGACGGTCAGCGAGCGGAAATTGTCCGAGGAAAATGGTTTACCCGGCACGAAATCCATGACGCGCGCCTGCAGACGGCCGAGCACGTCGGGCAGTGGAATGATGTGAGCCGGGGTGCCTGAATAACGCCCCGTTAAGCGCACGAGCTCAGCGAGCGTCACGATGTCAGGGCCGCAGAGATCGTAACTCTGGCCGATCGTGGCGGAGTCGCGTAGCGCGATTTCGAAGGCTTGGGTGACATCGCCCACCCATACCGGCGCGAAGCGCGCCTCGGCACGAGCGAGAGGCATGAGGCCGCTCGTGAGTCGCAGCAAGCCTGCGAAGCGGTTCACGAGAGAGTCATGAGTGCCAAAGATCACCGACGGACGGAAGATCGTCCAGTTCAGCTCCGGCGGCGCCTCGCGAATCAGGCGTTCGGCAGCGCCCTTGCTACGCAAGTAATGGCTCGGTGCGGACTCGCTGGCGCCTAGCGAACTCATCTGCACAAATCGCCTCACGCCGTTCGCAGCGCAGGCCGCGAGCGTTTTGCGCACGAGTTCGCTGTGCGCTTGGGCGAAGCCACGGCCCGAGAAGCCCCGCTCGTTGAGGATGCCGACGAGGTTGATTACCACATCACTACCAGCAATGGCGCGGGTGAGTGCTTCGACATCGTGGATCGCTGTCGGGCGTTGCTCCACCGTGGGCAGTACGGCGAGTGTGCGTGAGCCGCGTGCATCGCGCGTCAGCACACGAAGCCGATAGCCCGCGCGGGCCAGGCGACCGATGAGCTCGATGCCGACGAAGCCCGTGCCGCCGAGCACGGTGACGAGCGGCATCATCGCAGCAGCACGATGGTCAGCTCGCCGCTGCGCCGCACTTGCAGCACCAGCGTATTGCCGCCGCGGGCCGCGGCAGCGCGCCATGCGGCGCTGAGGTCGGTTCGATTGCCGATGCGGTTGCCATTGGCGGCGATGATGACATCGTTGACGCGCAGGCCCGCATTGGCCGCGGGGCTGCCGGACGACACCGCCCGGACGATCACGCCGCTGCCGGTGCCGGGGCCGTCTTCGAGAAGAGCCCCTTCGAAGCCGCGGTGCTGGCTGCCTTCGGGCAGGTTTTTGCCGTCGTCCGCGCCGGCGTTTGCGGCCGGCGTGTTTGCTGGGTCGGCGATTTCGGCGTTGATCTTGCGCGACTCGCCATCGCGCAGGAACGTCACCTCGACTTTTTCGCCGACCCGCAGCATGCCGATGGCGTTGCGGAACTCGGAGGCCGATTTGACCTTGCGTCCGTTGAGACCCGTGACCACATCGCCCGCGCGGATGCCGGCGCGCGCGGCCGGTGAATCCTTGACCACCTGTGTGACCAGCGCACCGCCGCCACTCGCAATGCCGAGCGCCTCGGCGATGTCGGGCGTCACGGGAGAGATGGTCACGCCGAGTTGGCCGCGCTTGACCGAGCCGAAGCGAATCAACTGGTCCATGATGCTGCGCGCCATGTTCACCGGGATGGCGAAGCCGATGCCGATGTTGCCGCCGCTGCCCGAGAGGATCATGTTGTTGATGCCGACCAGCTCGCCGCGCAGGTTGACGAGCGCGCCGCCGGAATTGCCGGGGTTGATCGACGCGTCGGTCTGAATCAGGCTCTCGTAGCCGTCGGGACTCATGCCGGAGCGCCCGAGCGCGCTGACGATGCCGTACGACACCGACTGCTGCAGACCAAAGGGGTTGCCGATCGCCGCGACGTAGTCGCCGGGCTCCAGCTTGTCGGAGTCGCCGAGCACGATTTGACTGAGGTTGCCCGCTTTGATCTGAATGACGGCGATGTCCGTGCGCGGATCGCTACCGATCACCTTGGCAGGTACCTCGCGCTGATCGGACAGCGTCACGGTGATGTCTCGCGCGTTTTCGACCACGTGGGCGTTGGTGATGATGTAGCCCTGCTTGGCATCGACGATCACACCCGACCCGGCGGACTGGAAGGGTCTCTCCCGGGTGCCGGCGTCGGGCGGTGCGTTGAAAAAGCGCCGGAAGAACGGATCGTCGAACAAGGGATTGCGCGAGCCTTGCTCCCGCACCGTGCCCTGGATGCCGATGCTGACGACCGCCGGCGAGATGCGCCGGATCATCGGTGCGAGCGAAGGCATGGGCGCGACGGCCCGGGCGCCCGTTTCGGCGGGCGCATCGACCGCTTGGGCGTTCACTGCAGCGGCCCAAGGCAGCGTGGCGCCAAGCAGCGCCAGACTGCCGAGGGTCGATCTGCGGGCTCGAGAGCCGCAGGCTCTAGGGGTCACGGGGCGCAATGTGCTCATGGGTCGCAAATCCGACGGCTGGAGGGGCTGCTCTGGATTCTAGCCTCAGGCCGCCTCGACCGTGATGCGTCGTGGCTGGGCCTTTGGGGTCTTGGCGATCGCGATCTCAAGCACGCCGTGGCTGCTACGCGCGGTGATGTCGTTCGCTTGCGCATCGTCGGGCAGCGTGAACCGTCGCTGGTAACTCACCGTGCCGTTTTGCCCGGTGCTGCGCTTGGCGGCCAGGGTCAGCACGCCCTGATCTGTGCTCACTTCGATATCCTGTGGCGCGACCCCCGGCAGATCGGCGCGCAATACGTAGCGCTCTGCGAGCTCCTGGACTTCTACGCGCGGAATCAGCGCCACCGGGCGGCTTTCGCTCAGCACGTGTTCGAGGTCGCGGTGCAGGCGGTTCATCACTCCAAAATCGAATCGGGCGAGGCTCATGGTTTCGTTCTCCGTTCAGTGGCGGCCGCGCAGCGCGACCTGTTGGCTTCGGATATGCGGATTTGTCCCGCCGATTCAAGGGGACAACCTGTGGATAGGGTGTGCAGAGGCGGAAACACAACATGTGGTTTTCCGGCAGCGACCCACCCGGAAGGTAATTCGGCCCTCGGACGAGAGGTCTTTCAGGGCCGGGTTTTTTATAACGTCATGATTTAAATACACTAATTTAGGACTGCAAATTTTTTTCGTAAGCCTTGACGCTCTGCGGGGCGGTGCTTACGCTCCCCTCCGCGACACAACATCTTG
>VEQP01000052.1 GCA_018883185.1 Nevskiaceae bacterium
GAGTTATATCGGCAGCGTTTGTACCTGTTCGACCTGGCTTCACGGACGCCGCTCACCATGCAAGCGCTGTCGTTTGTCGACTCTGCAGCGGCGAGCGCATTGATCGTGGACCCCTCGTTGTTGCGCAAGGGCGCCCTCGCCACGCGAGCATCGATGGAGCAAGGTTGCGAGACCCGGTGGCGTCGCACCGCAGAGGGTTTTCTCGGCGAGATCGACCCCGCCCTGTGTGTGATCACCGGCAAACGTGGGGATCAACGCCGCATCGAGGGACGCACCCTGTTCAATGAGCGCGGCGTGGGTCAACTCGAACGGGGTTACGATCTGGCCGGCAGCCTGCTCTTCGGCAACCCGACGGGCGAGTTGTATTTTTGGCCACGCGTCTCGCGCTAACGACCGCCGCGATGTCGAACACTCGCTCGCTGGCGGAGGTCCGCGGCGGAGGCACCCACCTGCACCGTGTATTGTCCGGGCTCGACGCGCCACGTCAGCGTCGACTCGTCGAACGTCGCGAAATCACGCGCCTGCAGTGCAAAACGAACGGTGACGGCCTCACCGGCTGCGATGACGCCGGTCTTCGTAAAGCCGCGCAGTTCGAGCCGCGGACGAGCCGCGTTCGGGGTCGTCAGATACAACTGCACCACCTCGCGCGCGGCGGTCTTCCCGGTATTGGTCAACTTTAATTGCACCGCCACGCTGCCATCCGCTTGCGGGGCAGACACTACGAGATCCGAATATCGAAACGTCGTGTATGACAGTCCGTGACCGAAGGGATAAACCACCGGCGCGTTACGCGTCGCGAAGTGACGGTAGCCGACCCAAAGCCCATCGTCGTAACTGACCTCCGCCGCCCGATCGACGCTGGCCAACAACCCGCGCGCGGCCGGGTCGGGACCGAGCAGAGTCTTGCCCGGGAAATTGGCGGATGACGGTACATCCTCCCAGCGCACCGGAAAGGTCGTGCTGAGTCGGCCGGACGGAGCGACCTTGCCGGTCAACACATCGGCAATGGCGTAGCCCGCCTCCTGCCCAGGCAATCCGCAAAGCAGGATGGCGTCGGGCAAGGCGCGCCAACTGGCCGTTTCGATCACTGCGCCGATGTTTAAGATCACGATGGTTTTTTTGCCACGCGCACGGAACTCGCGCGTCACCGACTCGAGCAAGGTTCGCTCGACAGGTCGCAGTAGAAAGTCGTCAGTCAATCGACGATCGGCGAACTCCCCCGCGTCACGACCGATGACAACGATCGCTACGTCTGCCTCGGCCGCCACGGTGCTGATTTCAGGGAGATCGGCCGAGCGCTCTGCGATGGGTTTGCGCGGCGCCAAGGCTTGGCGTGGGGGCTGCCGCGCACGCTCATCGGCGATGAACCGTGCGTAGCCCTCGGTCAAGGTCGCATTGAGCGCCACGCCCGCCGCTTGCAGCCCCTGCGCGATCGAAATCGAATACGCCCGGTAAACATCCCCGCTGCCACTGCCGCCAATCACGGTGTCGTAGGCGGCATTGCCGAACAGCGCTACACGCGCTGTGTCAGCAAGTGGCAAGGCCTCGCGATTCTCCAGCAGCACGGCGCCTGCGGCGGCAGCCTCGCGCGCCAGAGCGGCGTGCCCCGCCAAGTCGGGCGTGTTGGAGGGCACATGACCGCGAAACACCGGCGTGCGGCGCACGAGTTCAAGGATGGCGGCGACGTTACGATCGAGTGTCGCGACATCGAGGCGGCGCTCGCGAAGCGCCTTGGACAAGGCCGCATGCTGGACTCCCGTTCCGGGCATCAGCAGGTGATTGCCCGCCTGCATCTGCGCGAGCGGATTCGTTCCGGCGTACCAATCCGTCATCACCAACCCACGAAAACCCCACTGCCGCTGCAACAGGTCGGTCAGCAGCGCCGGACTCTCGGAGGTGAAGCGGCCGTTGAGCTTGTTGTACGAGGACATGAGCGCCCAGGGCTGCGCTTCACGCACAACGATCTCGAAGGGACGTAGATACAGTTCGTGCAACGCGGGGGCGCTCACCTGCACATCGAGTGTGTAGCGGTTCCACTCGTGATCGTTGGCCACGAAATGTTTGGGCGTCGCACCGACACCCTGGGACTGGATGCCACGCACCGCAGCCGCCGCCAACCGGCCCGACAGCAGCGGGTCCTCGGAGTAATACTCGAAATTTCGCCCTCCCAAAGGATTGCGATGGAGGTTCATCGCCGGCGCGAGCAGCACGTCGATACCGTACTCGCGCGCCTCCTCACCCATCGCCGCGCCGACACGCTCGATGAGCGCCGTATCCCAACTCGAGGCGAGCAACGTCGCCGACGGAAAGGCCGTCGCATGGTAAGTGCGCGCATCGTTGGGTCTTCGTGGCGCGATGCGCACGCCCGCGGGGCCGTCTGCAAATACGACCGACGGAATGCCAAGTCGCGGGATGGCCATTGACATGCCCGACGCACCGAGCACTCGCGCGCTGACATCGCCCGTTCCGGGGCCTTGCATCTCGGGTGGCAACGGCAAGCCTTCGATGGGCATGCCTGTACCCACGACGAGTCCGACTTTTTCCTCTGCAGTCATCGCCGCGATGATCTCGGCGATCGAGTGGGTACGCAGCTGGGGCGGCGCTTGCGCGAAGGCCGGCGCGGCGAGCAGCAAGCCGCATAGCAGGGCACCGCGTCCGCCGTTGACACAGCGGACAAGCACCGTCATAAAAAGCGCCGCGCGGCGCTTACGCGTCACCGATTCATTCATGGCCCGTAGGATCGCACATGGAAAACATTGATCACCAGCGGCGAGCAGCACTCGCCACCACTGCAGCAGCCCTTGGCAGCGCGGCGGCCGTCGGCGGCACTGCGATGCTCGGCGGTACCGCTGCACCCGGCGACACCGCGAACTCAAGCTCCGCCGCGCGCACCCCGCGTATGCGGGCCTACCAGATCGGCGCACAACAAGGCATCGGTTCGTTGGCGCTCGTCGAGCGCGTGGCGCCGCAGCCGGCTGCAGGCGAGGTCGTCGTGGACATGCGTGCCGCGGCTCTCAACCATCGCGATCTCGATATCCTGGCCGGCCGATATGGCGTTCGTAAACCGGCCGAGCGTATTCCGGTCGGTGACGGCGCCGGCGTCGTCGTGGACGTCGGGCCCGGAGTCACGACCCTGCAACGCGGCGATCGCGTCACCGCACCGCACTTCACACTTTGGACGGATGGTGACTACGACCCGTCGATCTTTGCTGCCGACGCCGGCAACACTCGCGATGGCTGGCTCGCCGAACGCATCGTCCTGCCGGCAAGTTCGCTCGTGCGCTTGCCGGAGAGCCTCTCTTTCGAGTCGGCTGCGGCACTCGGTGCGGCAGGCATCACGGCCTGGGCGGTGCTCGAGACGCTCGGTCGCATCAAGGCGGGAGATACCGTGCTGACGCTAGGCACGGGCGGCGTTGCCGTGCTGGCGCTGCAGATCGCCAAGATGTGCGGCGCTCGAGTGGCCATCACCTCCTCGAGCGACGACAAACTGGCGCTCTGTCGCAAACTCGGCGCCGACATCACGGTCAACTACCGCAGCCAACCGGCCTGGCACGAGGCTGTGCGTGCCGCCAATGGCGGGCGCGGCGTCGACATCGTGGTCGAGACGGTCGGTGTCTCGACTCTGTCGCAATCTTTGGCGGCCTGCGCACCGAACGCGCGGGTCGGGCTGCTCGGAGCCCTCGGCGGCCCGGCTCCCGCGCCACCCAACCTCGGCCCACTGATTCTGAACAACGTGGTGCTCAAAGGCATCACGTCGGGCAGCCGCCGCAATCTGGAGGATCTACTGCGTGCCAGCGTGGCAAACCGGCTCACGCCGCACATCGATCGCAGTTTCGCGTTCGATGAGGCGGCGCAAGCCCTGGCTTATCTGGCGAGCGGCGAGCACGTCGGCAAGGTGCTGATCCGCCGCGGCTGAGCGTTGGGCACCGAGGCGCAGCCTTGGCCCCGGTGCCGAACCTTCGCTTTAGCGCGAGCCCTTCACAAAGCGCAGCGTCATGCGATCAGACTCGCCGATCGCATCGTACTTGCTGCGATCGAAGGTCGGATCCGGCGCTTTGCCCGAGCCGTAGGGCACGGTGATGCGCGTCGGCGGCAGGGTCCAGACGCCGAAGGGATGATCCTTCGTATCTTTGGCATTGGCGTTGAGCTCCGAGCGTGCGGCCAGCGTGAGCCCGACTTTTTTGGCGGCGTCGATCACGAAGGCTTCGGTGACGTAGCCGCTCGCAGCCTTGGGGTCTTGCGGGCCGGGATTGCCGCGATGCTGTTCGATGGCAAGCACGCCACCGGGCTTGAGCGATCGAGCAAGCTCGGCGAAGTAGCGATCTGTCAGACCCTCAACGCGCATCCAGCCATGAATCGCCCGCGAGACGAGGATGAAATCATAACTACCCTCGGCAAGCGGCGCTGCCGTGGCGCTCCAGTTCACGAGATCCACTTTGCCGTAGATCTTCTCGTCGGCGTAGCGGGCTGCGAAGTCCGCTCGCGCCTTGCGCGCAGCCTCAGACAGCGACGGATTGCCGAGATCCGCTGCCGTCGCCGCATAACGACCGTTCGTCCGTGCCGCGTAGGGGGCAAGGATACGCGTCCACCAACCGCCACCCGGCTGCACTTCGAGGATGCTGGCCCCGGGCTTCAAGCCCCAGAACTGAAGGTTCTCGATCGGCTTGCGCGCCGCATCGCGGGATTTATCTTCGACGGAGCGCCACTCGCCCGCCACGACGTCCTGCAAAGCCTTGTCGGTCGATGCGCCGAGCGCTGCACCTGCAGGCCATAGCGCAAGGCACACCGACACTGCGAAAAGTTTTTTGACGCTTCCAATGTTCATTGATTGATCTCCTGTAACTTAAGCAGACTTGGTGCGTTGACGAGCCACCACGACATACGCTGCAAGTGCCACGACGATCGAGACGGCGCCCGTCCAGAACTGCGACTGCAAGGCAGGCGTGAGCGCCATAGCCAGCAGCACGGCGACGATGGCGGCGATGGTCAGATAACTCAGCCACGGAAACAACCACATCGGCATCGCCACCGGCCGGTTGGCCGCAATCGCCTGGCGACGCAGGCGCACATGTGCGATCGCCATGGTCAGATAGATCACAAGGATCAACGCCCCCGAAGCGTTGACGAGAAATGCGAACAGGCCATCGGGTGAATAGAACTGCGCCACGACGCCGAGCACGCCCGCTACGCTGCCAAGCATCACCGAGCGCGACGGCACGCGCCGCGCGTTGACCTTGACCAACCAACTCGGCGCATCGCCCTTCTCGGCGAGCACGAACAGCACACGCGAGCAGATGTAGTAGCAGGAATTGAGACAGGAGAGCACCGCGGTCAAGATCACCACGCTCATGATGGTGCTCGCATACGGGATCTGCATCGCATCGAGCGCTGCAGTGAAGGGCGATTGGCCGGGGACGATACTGTTCCAGGGCACCACCGCAACGATCATGATGAGCGAGCCCACGTAGAAAAGCATGATGCGACCGATGATCGAAGAGGTCATGCGCGCCACGGACTTGGCCGGCTCGGTGGACTCGGCCGCTGCGATGGTCACCACTTCTGTCCCCATCATCGAGAAGATCACCGTGGTGACGGTGGCGATGATCACGAGCGTTCCGTTAGGCGCGAAGCCGCCATGGGCGGTCAGGTTGGAGAGTCCTGGCGCAGATTCACCAAAGAACCCCGCCACGTGCGCAGCCGCCACCAAGATGAACGCGATGATGGCGCTCACCTTGATGGAGGAGAACCAGAACTCGAACTCGCCGAACGAGCGGGCAGAGGTGAGATTGACGAGCGTCATGACCGCCATCAGCACACAGCCGCTCTGCCAAGCCGGCATCGTGAGCCCGAGCTCGGCGAGGATATTCACTGCGGCGATCACCTCGATGGGGATCACCACGACCCAGAAGAACCAATACAACCAACCTACGGAAAACCCGGCCCAATTACCGAGCCCTAGCCGCGCGAACTCGGTGAATGAGCGCACGTCGGGGTTCCCCACAGCCATCTCGCCGAGCATCCGCATGACCATCAGCACCAGCAACCCGGTGATGAGATAGGTGATCACGGCTGCGGGGCCCGTGACGGCAATGGCCGCACTGCTGCTAACGAACAGGCCGGCACCGATGATGCCGCCGATGGTGATCATGAACATGTGCCGCGGCCGCAGCGTGCGACTCAAGGCCGTATCAGTGGCAGGTATCGCAGCGGGGCTGGACATGGGGGTCACTCCTTATTGCTCGAGTAATGAGTCTCAGTTGGCCGCATTCCAGATCGAATCGGGGATGGCATCACTGCACGGGTTCGCCGAGGACACGGCGATTTGCCGAAGCGCGCGTGCCGACTGCATCACCTGGGAATCACCACCCCCTTGCGCTCGCGCGAGCGCAGCGAAACCGCAGAAACTCCACGCTTGGGCGTTATCAGGATCAGACTGCACTCGGGCTAGATACTGCTGCGCGACGCCGAGCATCCGGTCCGCCTCATCCTCATCCACCGGCTCGGCTGCATCGGCCGAGCCCACTCTGCGCAATTCCGTACCGTTCTCGCGCGGCGCACCCGGCTTGTTGGCGATGAGCGTGTCATCGTCGCCTATTTCCATGGTGTAGCTGATGCCATTCACCGGGTTGGTGAACAAATACGTTCCGTCGTCTTGCCGCGCATACACTGAGCGTTTGCCGTTCGCCGGCTCATACACCTCGAGGCTATCGCCATCGAACGTAACCTCGATGGTGTACCCCATACCGGTGGTGTACGTGCCATTGGACTGCGCGCGCGCCGGCAAAGCCATGAGGGCCAAGGCGGCGAACAGCGCTGCGGTTCGGATTGAAGTCATCTGCGGTTCCCGTGGAAAGACTGGCCGCAACGATAACACTGACCCATACGAACGAGCGTTATTAAGAGGGCAGCGGCTTGTAGCCGAGGATCGAGCACATCAACCCGTCCGGATCGTAAAAAATCATCTCGGTGTAGACGCCTGCCTTCATGTAAGCATCGTCGGTCGGCTTGGTGTACGGAGTGGGCGGAGTCAGAAAGCGGTATCCATGGGCGACGAGGTCCGCGTAGATCGCATCACCCTGATCGGTCGCAAACACGAAAGAGCCCTGACCCCAGTGCAACTGCCCGGGAGGCGGATTCTGCGCCACAGGCAGCTCCGGCTCGGTCACGTGAAACAGACCCACGAGCCCCGCGTCGACTGTCTCATCCGCGGACAGGAACACGATGCGCATGGTGCAGCTCGGCAAGTTCACGAGCTTGCCCATGAAGGGCCCCTGCACGGTCTTTTCCTCGATGATCTTCATGCCGAGGATGTCACGGTACAGTGCGAGCGACTTGTCGAGGTCGCGACAGAAAATCGACACCCGCTTGACGGGCGAAACACGACAACCAGACATGGAATGACTCCTCAAGTGGCAGAGGCCTGCGGCATGATAAAGAATCGCACCATGCAATACCCGCCCGTTACCGACTCTGAGACACGCCCCATCCGTCGCGGCTTCGTCCAAGTGGACGGACGGCATGTGCATTACCGCGTGTGCGGCAGCGGGCCTGCGGTGGTCATGTTGCATGACAGCCCGCGCTCCTCGCTGCTGCACGCACGATCGCTGCAGCGCTTCGGCGATGAGTTCACGGTGTACGCGCTCGATACCCCGGGTTACGGGCACTCCGATCCACTGCCCGCCACGCCGCGCCCTGAGATAGAGGATTTCGCGGACGCACTGGCTGGAGCGCTGCGCGCGCTAGGGCTCGATGGTGCAACGATCTACGCGTTCCATACCAGTTCGAAAATCGCCGTAGCCTGCGCCGTGCGACATCCGCAGCTAATCGGCCACTTGCTGCTCGATGGCATCTCCATTCCGGCACAACCCTCGCCCGATGAATTCATTGAGCGCTACATGAGCCCATTCGTGCCCGACACAAGTGGGGCCTATATCGCAGCGCAGTGGACCAAGATCCGCGATCTGCACCGCTACTTCCCGTGGTTCGACATTCGCCCCGCTGCGCGTATGCCCACCGATGAACCCTCACCCGAGGCGCTGCACGAGTACGCGGTCGATCTGTTCTCGGCGGGCCCGAATTACGCCATGGCGTATTCGGCCGCCATGCGCTACGCGGCGAGGCCCGCTGTGGCAGCGCTCAGCACACCGACAACGGTAATAGCCCGAGCGGACGACGTGTTGTTCGGCTTTCTCGATGCCGTCGAGCAGATACTGCCGCCCTGCGGCGCCGTTCGCCGCCTGCCGGCCGACGACGCAGCCTGGCAGGCGGCGGTGCGCGAGGCCTTCGGCCACTCCAAGGCGACGGCGCGGGTCACCGCAGCGATGAGTGCCACCTCGGGCGCCGGGTTGACGCGCCGTTACCAGTGGCTCGAGACCGGATCATTGATGGTGCGCGAGGGGATGGTGCGCGAGGGCGGCGAGGGTCGCGCACTCGTCATGTTGCACTCACCGCCGGGTTCGTCGGCGGATCTAGCCGCGCTCGCCGCAACGCGACTCGGGACGAACCGCGTGTGGGCGCCGGACCTGCCAGGCTGCGGACTCTCCGATCCGCTGCCCACCGACGCCGACGGAGAAACCTGGGTTGCTCACCTGCTCGCGGGCATCGATGCCGCGGGGCTTGGTGAATTTGACATCCACGCCGTGGGACTCGCCAGTCCGCTCGCGCTGCAACTGGCGCGCCGCGCAGGCGCCCGCGTGGGACTTCTGACCCTCGATGGCGGCCTGATCTTAGACGCCGCACGTCGTGCGGAGCATGCAGAGCGCCATGCGCCACCGTTACTGCCCGACCGCGACGGCACACAGCTGTGGCGTTTGTTCCATCGGCTACGCGATGAGGCGCTGCAATGGCCTTGGTTCGACGGGAGTCGCGGGGCGCGTCGAGGCGGTGAGCGCTTGAACGCCGAGTCGCTGTATCGGCGCTTCGTCGCCGCACTCACGCAACTGCCGCATTATGGCGATGCGGGTCGCGTGGCCCTGCAGTGCGATCCAGCGCCGCTGCTGGCCGTGTTACCGCAACCGATCGAGTTTATCGACACCGCCGGCGACCCGTTTTACGCCGAAGTCGCTGCCGCGCGATCGCTCAGGCGCTCCGCTTCGAGCTAGTCGCAGGACTCCACGTCGCCATCACCGTTCGTGTCAGACGCTGCACGAACACGGCCGGCCCCACCACCGTGATGGCGTTGCCGTCGACCCAGACCGACAGTTTCATCCAGCCCCAGATCAGCGCGGTCACGAAGTTCGGGCTGAACTGCAGCGCCTTGCCACGCTTGGACGGCGCACACCAGCCGAGCTCCATCACCGCCCACTCCAGCCATTCATCGACGCCGCGGATGTCGTGGAACACGTAGCGCTTGGAGATCGGCCGTATGAAATGCGCCATCACCATGCTCGCTACGAAGAAAACGAAGAGAAATAAACTCACGAAGCCATCTTGCGTCAGCGTCTCGAACGTCGTCCGCAAAGAAATCGATCGCGACTCCACCCAATCAGACAGCGCAACGCCGACGAGCAAGGCGCTCATGACCAGCACCAGGCCTTTGAGTGCATGGGCTGCTGCCGACACGGGGGGCGGCATGTCATCCACGCGGTCGATTTGGGCACCGACCACTGGGACGTTTCGAGAAGCCGGCCGATCCTCTGCTGCCTCGGGCAGAGGCGCCTCGTAAAGAGGCGGAAACTCATAGATCACATGCCGCTCGAGGATGTTCTTCAGTTCGACTTCACCCACCAAGATCGGCTTCGGGTCGACGCTTTTGAGCACCGCCTGATAAACCGCATTGGAAATACACACCCCGCCAGGTTTGGCGAGCGGCTGCAGACGGGCGGCGACATTGATGCCATCGCCGAACAGATCGCCATGGCGCACGATCACATCGCCGAGGTGCACACCGATACGCACGGCCACGCGCTCTTCGGGGACTGCAGCCTGGTTGTGCGCGGCAAGGCTTGCCTGGATCGCGATGGCGCAGCGCACCGCGCTCGTCGCCGAATCAAAGGCCGCGAACACCGAATCGCCCATCTTCTTGAGGATGTCGCCACCGTGCGCCTGCACCTGCCCGCCGAGTATGGCGTCGTGGGCGTCGAGCAGGCGCAAGGCCCGCGCTTCGTCCATACCCATCAAGCGCGAATAGCCGACGATGTCGGTGAACATGATTGCCGCAAGGCGGCGCTGGGGCACGGAGTCCATCGCGGACAAGGATAGCAA
>VEQP01000007.1 GCA_018883185.1 Nevskiaceae bacterium
AGTGAATGGCGCAGCATCAGCGCTGCACTCAGTATGGTGCCGCAGGGGTTGGCGATGCCACGCCCCGCGATGTCGGGGGCGGAACCGTGAATAGGCTCATACAGGCCGCGGCGGCCTTCCCCGAGCGCCGCCGAAGGCAGCACGCCGAGTGAGCCGGCGAGCATTGCCGCTTCGTCGGTCAACACATCACCGAAAAGATTCTCTGTCAGGATGACATCGAAATCGCGTGGTCTGCGAACGAGATGCATCGCGGCGGCATCGACAAACATGTGTTCGATCGACACACCGGGAAACTCGGTGTCGATCACGCGCTGACTCACCTCGCGCCACAACCGCGAGGTCTCAAGCACGTTGGACTTGTCTACCTGCGTCACGCGCGACCGTCGCTGCTTTGCGAGGTGCCCGGCAACGCGGGTGATGCGCTCGATCTCTGCTACGGTGTAAGCACACTCGTCGACCGCACGGTCGCCGTCGCGCCACTTACGACCAAAATAAATACCACCCGTGAGTTCGCGAACAAACAGCATATCGACGCCATCGATGACCTCAGCCTTGATGGTCGAGGATTCGCGTAGCGCGGGGATGGCCTTCACGGGGCGAAGATTGGCGTACACCCCGAGCGCGGCGCGCAGGCGCAGCAGCGCGGCTTCAGGGCGCACGGGAGCCGTCAGACCCCATTTTGGCCCGCCAATGGCACCGAGCAACACACCATCGGCAGCCAGGCATCCCTGTAATGTCGCAGGCGGTAGGCCGTCGCCGAACGCGTCTATGGCGACACCACCGAAGGGCAAGTGCTCTAGAACGAACTCGTGGCCGTGTAGTGCGGCAACGCGCTCGAGCACCCGCACCGCCTCGGCGACGACCTCGGGGCCGATTCCATCGCCCCCGAGTACGGCAATGCGCGCCTTCATGCGACGCGGCGCTTTTCGTAGGCTTCAATGGCCTCGTTCTTCGAGAGCAGGAAGCCGAGTTCATCGACGCCGTTCATGAGGCAGTAGCGCGCAAAAGCATCAATGGGAAACGCGACGGGCGCTTGGCCCGGCAACGTCAGTGTTGCCGTCTGCAGATCGATGTGAACCTCGGCGCCCGGATTGGCGATCAGCCACGCGTGAGTCGCGGCGTCGACCACAATCGGCAGTAAGCCGTTCTTCAGCGAGTTGTTGCGAAAGATGTCCGCGATCTCGGTGCTGATTACGGCTTGAAAGCCATAGTCGAGCAAGGCCCAAGGCGCGTGTTCGCGAGAGGATCCGCAACCGACGTTGCGTCCGGCAACAAGGATGCGACAACCTTGGGCTTCGGGCTGGTTGAGGATGAAGTCGGCGCGCGGCGTGCCGTTGGCGTCGTAGCGCCAGTCGGCAAACAACTGCTGGCCGAGGCCTTCCTTGGTCGTCGTGGTGAGGAATCGACCCGGAATGATCTGGTCGGTGTCGATGTTGGTCGAGGGCATCACGACCGTACGCGAGCTGATCGATGTAATCGGTTTCATGGTTCGTCTCCGTATCAACCGTTGAGCAGTTCGCGCGGGTCCGTGACCCGACCGCGAATCGCCGAGGCCGCGGCGGTCTCGGGACTCGCAAGCAGGGTGCGGGCACCGACGCCCTGGCGGCCTTCGAAATTGCGGTTGCTGGTGCTGACGGAATACTCACCCTTGGCCACGGTATCGCCGTTCATGCCTAGGCACATGGAGCAGCCTGACTCGCGCCACTCGGCGCCTGCTTCCTGGAATATCTGATGCAGGCCCTCGGCCTCGGCAAGCCGCTTTACCTCTTGCGAACCTGGCACGACGAGCATGTGCACCCCACGCGCGACCTTCTGGCCACGCAGTACGCGCGCGGCGGCTCGCAGGTCGGACAGCCGACCATTCGTGCAACTGCCTACGAAAACTACGTTGACCGGGGCATTACGGATGGGCTCGCCTGCGTTCAGGCCCATGTAACGCATCGCCGCGTCGAACACCGGATCACCGCTGCGGTCCGGGATATTTCCCGTCACCGCGACAACCATGCCCGGGTTGGTACCGTAGGTCACCATCGGTTCCAGCGCCGCGCCATTGATATCGAGGCGCTTGTCGAAGCGCGCCCCTTCATCGCTCGGCAGCGTGCGCCAGTGCGCCAAGGCCGCATCCCATGCCGCAGCCTTCGGCGCTCGCGGTCGATCGGCGAGATAGGCGAAGGTCGTCTCGTCCGGGGCAATCATGCCGGCGCGCGCACCCGCTTCGATTGACATGTTGCATACGGTCATTCGCTCTTCCATGGACATCGCGCGCACGGCGGCGCCGCGATACTCGATAACGTGACCGGTGCCGCCGGACACGCCGAGCTGACCGATGATTGCAAGGATCAAATCTTTCGGCGTGACGCCGACGGGCAACTGACCGGCCACTTCGACGGCCAGTGTCTTCGCCTTTTTCTGCAACAGGCATTGGGTCGCCAGCACATGTCCGACCTCGGTGGTGCCGATGCCGAAGGCCAGCGCGCCGAAGGCGCCATGGGTCGAGGTGTGGCTGTCGCCACAGACAATGGTCTTGCCGGGCTGGGTCACGCCGAGTTCGGGGCCAATGATGTGCACGATGCCGCGCCGCTCGTCCTGCATGCCCAGCAACTCGACGCCGAAGTCTGCGCAGTTCTTCTCCAGTTGACGAATCTGCTTTGCCGCCGACTCAATGGTGATCGGCGCGCCGCCAAACACCTGCTCGGTGCGCGTCGGTGTGGCGTGATCCATCGTCGCCAGCGTCAGATCAGGACGGCGAACTTTGAGGCCGCGCTCGCGCAGCAGTGAGAAGGCCTGCGGCGAGGTGACTTCGTGGGTCAGATGCAGGTCGATGAAGATCACCGCGGGTGTATCCGCGGTCTCGGGCACGACCTCGTGGGCTTGCCACACTTTTTCGAACATCGTCTTCGGCTGCGACATGGATCTTCCTTAGGATGCTGGCGGTGCGGAGAGTGGTTCAGGCGATCTTGCGCGACAACTCAATGCGATTGATCACTTCGAGAAAGGCGCGCGTAGCGGACTCGACGATATCGGTCGTGACGCTCGAGCCTCGGTAACTGCGTTGATTGAAATCGACATAGACAATGGCTTCGCCTTGCGCATCTTCGCCTTCCGACAGGCTGCGCAACTCGAACTTCCGCAGGACGGGCCGCAGTTCGGTCGCGGCCTCGATGCACTTGAACGCCGCATCGACGGGGCCATCGCCGCTGGCACTGCGCTCGACGGTCGTGCCATCGACGTTGCGCAGTTTCACCGTGGCTCGGCCGCCTGCAGGTGAGGAACTTGTTGCAATCTCGGCGAGCGACCAGGGGCCGGCGTCGGCACCTTCCGAGCGCAAAACCAGGGCCTCGATGTCGCCATCGAAGAGTTCCTTCTTTTTGTCGGCAAGGGCCTTGAACTCTTCGAACACGCGTGCGAATTCCGCTTCGCCAAGTTCGAAACCGAGTTCCTTGATGCGCTCTCGGAGCGCGTGCCGACCGCTGTGCTTGCCGAGCACGAGCGACGAACGCGTGAGCCCCACATCTTGCGGCCGCATGATTTCGTAAGTGCTCGCGTTCTTCAGCATGCCGTGCTGATGGATGCCCGACTCGTGTGCAAACGCGTTTTCGCCGACGATCGCCTTGTTACGCGGAATCGGCATTCCTGTGATGCTCGACACCAGTCGCGAGACCGGATAGAGCTTTTGCGAGTTGATACCCGTCTGCGCATTGAAAAACGTCTCTCGAGTGCGCAGCGCCATGACGACTTCCTCAAGCGAGCAGTTGCCTGCACGCTCGCCGATGCCGTTGATCGTGCACTCGATCTGGCGTGCCCCGGCGACCACCGCCATCAGGCTGTTGGCGACCGCCATGCCCAGATCGTCGTGGCAATGCACCGACAGCCGCGCACGGTCGATGTTACGTACGTTCTTGCGCAGGTAGCGAAAGAGCTCCGCAAACTCGTGCGGCACGGTGTAGCCGACCGTGTCGGGAATGTTGACCGTAGTGGCCCCGGCATCGATGACGGCCTCGACCACCTGCGCGAGAAACTCCAGTTCCGTGCGCGAGGCATCCTCGGGCGAGAACTCGACGTCCTCGCAGAGATCGCGGGCGATTTTCACGCCCTCGACGGCACCACGAATGATCTCGTCCTTGGCCATGTTCAGCTTGTATTGCCGATGGATGGCGCTGGTGGCGAGAAAGACGTGGATACGCCCCCGCGCGGCGGGGGCGATCGCCCGGGCGACTTTCTCGATATCGTCGCGGGTCGAGCGTGCGAGGCCGCAAATGATGGGGCCTTGCACCTCGCGCGCCACGGCATTCACCGATTCCCAGTCGCCCGGGGAGGCCGCCGGAAAACCGGCCTCGATGACATCCACGCCGAGTTCGGCTAGCGCCTTCGCCACCCGCAGCTTTTCGGGCTGCGTCATGCTGCATCCTGGCGCTTGTTCGCCATCGCGCAAGGTGGTGTCGAAGATCATCACTCGATCGGCAGAGGAGGTCATTGAAGCCGTCTCCATGAGTTACGAGAGTGGGGTTTACGCGGGTGAGGCGGTCTCAGCGGCCCTGGTCGAGCCAAGGCATGCGACCACGCAGCGCAAAGCCAACCTTCTCGATCGGACGATTGAGGTCAGCCTTGAGCAACTTGTCGTATTTCTTGCGACCGCTGGCGTTTTCGCGGATCCACTGGCGGGCAAACTTGCCTTGCTGGATCTCCTTGAGAATCTTGCGCATCTCGGCTTTGGTCTGACGGTTCACTACGCGCGGTCCGCGGGTGAGATCGCCGTACTTGGCCGTCTCGCTGATGAACTTGTGCATCTTCCAGATGCCGCCCTCATGCAGCAGATCGACGATCAGCTTCAGTTCGTGCATGCACTCGAAGTAGGCGACCTCGGGCTGATAGCCCGCCTCGACGAGAGTCTCGAAACCCTTGACCACGAGCTCAGTGGCACCGCCGCACAGCACAGCCTGTTCGCCGAACAGATCGGTCTCGGTTTCCTCGGCGAAGGTGGTCTGCAGCACGCCGCCGCGGGTGCCGCCGATGCCGTGCGCGTAGGCGAGGGCCTTGCCGAAACCCTTGCGGGACGCATCCTGGTACACGGCGATGAGGCAGGGCACGCCGCGACCTTGCTGGTACTGCCGACGGACGAGATCGCCCGGACCTTTCGGTGCGATCAGCACGACATCGAGATCCTTGCGCGGGCGAATCTGCTTGAAGTGGATGTTGAAGCCGTGCGCGAAAAGCAATGTCGCGCCGTTCTTCAAATTACCCACGACGTCGCTGTACAGCGACTTTTGTGCGAGATCCGGTGCCAGCATTGCCACGAGATCCGCGCCCTTGACTGCCTCGGCGGGCTCGGCGACGGGGAGGCCATCTTTTTTGGCCTTCTTCCAGCTGTCCCCCTTGCGTACCCCAATGACAACATCAAACCCGCTGTCCTTGAGATTGAGCGCATGCGCACGCCCCTGGCTACCGTAGCCGAGCACGCAGATCCGTGCACCTTTCAACGCCTTTTTGTCGACGTCCTTCTGAGAAAACAGCTTCATCTCGCACTCCCGTGTTTACTTGCTACCAAACCCAAAAAAAAACCCCGCATCGGCTTGCGGCCGGTGCGGGGTTCGTGTGATCTCTGCTCGCCGTCGGATCAGGACCTACTAGGTCACACCCCGACTGGAAACCCGCGCCGGCCAGCCCTGAGGCCTAGCCCGAGCAGTAGTAGCGATCGACCCTTGCCCACCTGCGAGAGGTTGGTGCTGGGGTTCAGACGCTGAACTGCGGCGCGAATCATGCGCGAATGTGACCACAGCGTAAGCGTCCTTGTCAATCTGGGCGGGGACTTGGCAATGCGTCTCGCCCGATGTTTTTCGCTACCATGAGGCCATGTTCATGGTCCCTGGTGCGCATCGCTGATGGCCTCGCAATTGACTTCCACGCTCGGCACGCCCACAGCGTCGATTGCCGATCCCAGCCAGGTGCCCGCCAAGCCGCTGTGGTTAGTGTCCGAACATTCGCTCGATTCGTGGCTCGGCGAACTGCCGCCTGTCGCGTCCGCATGGGTGCGTGCGCACGAGTTTCGCGGCGAGCGCGGCAAAGTGTTGGTGCTGCCGAGCGCCGACGGTGGCGTATTGGGGGCCGCGCTCGGGCTCGGTACATTGCCATCGATCGCTTCGCTCTCGCCTTGGCACGTGGCCGGTTTGCCCGAGCGATTGCCGGCGGGACGATATGAAATCGCCCAACGATTGACGGCAGATGCCGAGCGGCTCGCAGTGACGGGCTGGTTACACGGCGCCTACCGCTATGGGCGTTATCGCGCCTCGGTCGGCCAGTCCGGCAGGGCACAGTTACAGGTTCCGTCCAGCGCGCATCGTGCGCTGGCGTTCTTTCACGCAGAGGCCTGCGCGCTGGCTCGCGATTTGATCAATACGCCTGCGGCGGACATGGGACCCGCGGAGCTCGCGGCGGTAGCCGCCAATCTTGCTCGGGAGGCGGGTGCGCAGTGCACCGTGCTCGAGGGCCACGAGTTGCTCGAGCGCAATTACCCTTTGATCCACGCTGTCGGCCGCACGAGCTCGAGGGCGCCGCGTTTGATTGATTTGCGCTGGGGTGACCCTGCGGCGCCGAAGGTGACCCTGGTTGGCAAGGGCGTGTGTTTCGATACGGGTGGGCTCGATCTCAAACCCTCGGCCGCCATGTTGTTGATGAAAAAAGACATGGGCGGCGCTGCGGTCGCACTCGGCGTTGCGCGGGTGCTGATGGCGCGGCAGGCACCGATCCGTCTACGGGTGTTGATACCGGCGGTCGACAACAGCATCGGTGGAGATGCCTTTCGCCCAAGCGATGTGCTGCGTTCGCGTCGTGGCTTGACGGTCGAGATCGGCAATACCGACGCCGAGGGACGGCTGGTGCTCGCGGATGCGTTATGCGAGGCGGATTCCGAGCAGCCGGACCTATTGCTTGATTTTGCAACACTGACCGGTGCGGCACGGGTCGCGCTCGGGCCTGAGTTGCCGGCCGTGTTCAGCCAAGATCCGAGCCTCGCCACGCAGTTGCGAGAGATTGGCGAGCGCGAGTGCGATCCCGTGTGGCCGATGCCGCTCTGGGACAATTACGACGAGGAACTGGGCAGTCGCGTGGCCGATCTTAATAACGTCGCGAGCAATGCGTTTGCAGGGGCAATTTATGGCGCACTGTTCTTGCGTCGATTTGTCTCGCCGGGGCGAAACTGGGCACACATTGACCTGTTCGCCTGGAACCCACGTGAGCGTCCGGGACGGCCGGTGGGCGCGGAGGCGCAGTGCCTGCGGCTCGCAGATAGATTGGTTGCCGCCCGTTTCGGCTAAGTTCCTACGAGCTGACTTTATTTGAGCCAACACAGACGAGGACGACTGACACATGAAGACGACGAAGAGCAAGGATCCGCGGCGCTGGTCGAAGCTGGTGGTCGATGGCGCGAAACAAACGCCGTCGCGAGCGATGCTGCGCGCAGTAGGCTTCACTGATGCGGACTTTAGTCGCCCTCAGGTCGGCATCGCCTCGACTTGGGCGAATCTCACGCCCTGCAACATGCACATCAACGAGCTTGCGCGGGAAACCGAGTTGGGTGTCAACAAGGCGGGCGGCAAGGGAGTTCTATTCAATACGATCACCGTCTCCGACGGTATTTCCATGGGCTCGCCCGGCATGCGCTTCTCGTTGGTCTCTCGCGAGGTCATCGCAGAGTCGATCGAAACCGTGGTGGGCGCCGAAGGTTTTGATGGTTTGGTCGCCATCGGCGGCTGCGACAAGAACATGCCAGCCTGTGCCATCGCGATTGCAAGGCTCAACCGGCCAGCCGTGTTCGTTTACGGCGGCACGATCCGCCCGGGTGCGGAGCGGCGCGACATCGTCTCGGTGTTTGAGGCTGTCGGTGGACATGCGGCCGGCAAGGTGTCCGAGGCCGAATTGCTTGAAGTGGAGCGCACCGCCATCCCGGGACCCGGCAGCTGCGGCGGCATGTACACCGCCAACACCATGGCCTCGGCTATCGAGGCGCTCGGTCTATCTTTGCCGGACAGCTCGGCCCAAGATGCGGTCAGCCGCAATAAGCGGGACGATTGCCGTCGGGCCGGTGAGGCCGTCGTCAAACTGATCCAGGCCGGAATTCTTCCGTCGGATATTTTGACCCGCAAGGCGTTCGAGAACGCGATTACCGTGACAATCGCGCTCGGCGGCTCAACCAATGCCGTGCTGCACCTTCTGGCCATGGCCCGCGCCGCGGGCGTGCGACTCAAGCTCGACGACTTCACACGCATCGGCAAGCGCGTGCCGGTGCTCGCAGACCTTCGTCCGAGCGGGCGCTATGCGATGTCCGAGCTGATTGCGATTGGCGGTATTCAGCCCCTGATGCGCGAATTGCTCGATCGCGGGTTGTTGCATGGGGACTGCCTGACCGTAACGGGCAAGACACTCGCGGAGAACCTGGCTGCTGTTCGTCCTTATCCCAAGGGTCAAACGATCGTTCGTCCTTTCAATGATCCCATCAAACGCGACAGCCATCTTGTCGTGCTCTACGGCAATGTCGCGCCCGAGGGCGCCGTAGCAAAGATTACCGGCAAGGAAGGCCTCGCATTCACCGGCAAAGCCAAAGTCTTTGATGGCGAAGAACGCGCCACGAAGGCGATCCTTGCCGGCAAGGTCAAGGCGGGCGATGTCGTTGTGATCCGCTACGAGGGGCCGCGCGGCGGACCCGGCATGCGAGAGATGCTAAGCCCAACGGGCGCCATCATGGGTCTCGGCCTCGGCGACAAAGTAGCCTTGATCACGGATGGGCGATTTTCCGGTGGCAGCCATGGGTTCGTTGTCGGACATATCTCTCCTGAGGCCGCTGTGGGTGGTCCGCTCGGGCTCGTTCGCACCGGCGATCGCATCACCATCGATGCGGTGCGGCGACGTATTGACATCGACGTTTCGCAAACGGAGTTGCGAGCCCGGGGCAAGCGCTGGAAAGCACCGCGTCCGTACGCTACTCGGGGCGTACTTGCCAAGTACGCGAAATGCGTCGGTAGCGCTTCGGAAGGTGCGGTGACAGATTGATGTTCGTCGCGGGTTGTCAGTCTGCGCGGCTGCGGTTACAGTTGAGCTCAGTCGGGTGGGGCGTAGGCGGAAAAGGTTTCCGTCAGGATCTGGACAGCACAGATGTACCTCGTCCGCCGACACACTTCATCGAGTGTCAGCAACGCCAGGTGACGAGCCTGTGGGTGGGCAGCGCTCGATAAGGTAGAAAACGGGTCTCGGTATTGCGCGCAAGCGCGCAGTGCGGAGTGACGGTTGCGGATGTCATCAAAGCCGGTTAGGTTGGCGGCCCCTGACGTTCGTAACCACAGACTAGCGACCACGAGAGAACATGGCCGTCTACGTACAACAGAATCAATCCCGACGCATGGCCGTCTTTGCGGTGATCGTCGGTTTCCATTTGCTGCTCGTGTACGGCCTGGTGTCGGGCCTCGCACGTAAAGTTGTAGAGGTGGTCGCGCCGCCTCTAGTCACCGACATCATCGAAGAGATCAAGCCCGAGGATAAGCCGCCGCCGCCGCCGCCGCCCCAGATGGAGCGTCCTCCGGTGCAGGTGCCGCCGCCGGATGTCGTCATCGACATCCCGATGGAGTCGAGCACCACGGCGATCAGCAACGTCACCGACAAAGCGGTGGCGCCGCCCGCGCCGCCGGCACCAGTCGTGGTCGCAAGCTCGCCCGCGAAGATCGGTCGGATGCCTTCGAGTGAAGATTATTATCCGGCCGCATCGAAGCGTGCCGAAGAGCAGGGCTCTACCACCGTCAAGGTTTGCGTCGACCCGAAAGGCAAGATCATCGGTAATCCCACTGTCGTGACATCGTCAGGCTTCGAGCGCCTCGACGAAGGGGCGGTGAAGCTGGCACGTGCAGGTCGTTACCAACCCGGTACGACCGGCGGGCAGCCGCAAGCCGAGTCCTGCGTTTCGTTTCGTGTGAAGTTTGAGATCAAGTAAGCGTTTCATTCCCTGAGGAAAAAATGGAAAACACAGAAGCCGCCACCACCGTCGTCGATAACCCGTATGGCCTCGGGGCCCTGTGGGAGCAAGGCGATTTCGTCGCCAAGGGCACGCTGATCATCATGGTGATCATGTCGTTGACCTCTTGGTACGTCATCATCATGAAGTACATCGATCAGCGGAAGCTCATGGCTTCGGCGAAGACCGCAGAGCAGAAGTTCTGGACGGCCTCGTCGATCCGTGAAGCAATCGATCGTCTGCCCAAGAACGATGTCTACCGTGCGATCGCTGAAGACGGCCTGCGTGCCTCCCAGCACCACGAGGGTCGTCTGACGGATCGCATCGATCTGCACGAGTGGGTGACCATGTCGCTGCAGCGCTCAGTTGACGGCGTCAACTCCGTGCTCACTGGCGGTCTGCCGTGGCTCGCGACGGTCGGCTCTACCGCGCCTTTCGTTGGTCTGTTCGGCACCGTGTGGGGTATCTACCACGCACTCGTCGCGATCGGCGTGTCCGGTCAGGCGAGCATCGACAAGGTCGCAGGCCCCGTCGGTGAAGCGCTCATCATGACGGCCATCGGCCTCGCGGTCGCGGTGCCGGCGGTGATGGGTTACAACTGGCTGATCCGTCGCAACAAGAACGTTCAGGAAGAGTTGAGCAACTTCACCTCTGACCTGCATGCGTTCTTGGTGAGCGGCGCCCGCGTGGCCGTTCCGGCTCCGACGGCGGCTGCCCCGGCAGCGGCTCCGGCCAAGAAGTAAGTTCAAGAAGTAGTTAGATCGCTTCGACATCAAACCGGCTCGAAACAGCGGCTCGGGGTGCGGCGTTTAGCGACGTCGCACCCCGTCGGTCCGGGCCAGACGAGGAATCGAACCCATGGCGATGAGCGTTGGCTCCAGCGAAGAAGATTTCAACTCGACCATCAACACGACTCCGCTGGTCGATGTCATGTTGGTGTTGTTGATTATCTTCCTGATCACGATCCCGGTGATCACCAAGACGGTGAAGGTGTCCTTGCCCAAGGCCGCCAACATCGCGACCCAAACCAAGCCCGAGAACATCACCATAGCGGTGGATCCGTCGGGCAATATCTACTGGAACAACGAGCAGGTGGCCTCGAAGGACCAGTTGATCGACATGATCAAACAAGAAGCCGTCAAAGACCCGCAACCGGAGGTCCACATCCGTGGCGACTCCAATGCGCGCTTTGAGGATGTCGGCCGAGTGCTATACGCCATCCAGCGTGGTGGCATCGTCAAGGTCGGCTTCATTACCGAACCGGATCGCGGTATCCGCGGTTCGCGCTGAGTTCAGGGGTAAGCAACCATGGGAATGAGTGTAGGCAGTAGCAACGATGGGGCGATGTGTGACATCAACACAACGCCGCTCATCGACGTCATGCTTGTGTTGCTCATCATGTTCATCATCACCATCCCGGTGATGACGCACGCGGTGAAGCTCGACATGCCGCGTCCGACCAACGCGCCGCCACCGCCGGTGCAGCCGGAAGTCATCGATATCGAAATCGATTTCGACGGCACCATCGTGTGGAACGGCACGCCGATCTCGGATGTGGCGGTTCTCGAGAAGTACTTCCGAGTCGAGGGTCAGAAAGATCCACAGCCGGAATTGCACCTTCGCCCTGACAAGCGCGCCAAGTACGACACCGTCGCCAAGGTGCTCGCTTCCGCGCAGCGCAACCGTATGAAGAAGATCGGTTTCGTGAACGTGTCGGAGTTCCAGGACTGAGGCGCGTGATCGCGTGTTGATCCTGTAAGGCCCAATCCCTCGCCGCACTCCTGATGGATGCGGCGAGTTTTTTTTAGGTGTTCCACTGAGGCCGTCTCGGCCACGCTCGAAGAGGAAAGTCATGAGGAAGTCAGTCGGATACGTCGCGCTCGTCGCTGCTGCTTTGGCTTTGTCGATGGGCTCTGTCGCCCGCGCGGAAAAGGTCAGCCCGGCGATCGCCAAGACCCTGCAGGCCGCGCAGAATGCGAGCAAGGCGCGCAAGTGGGGCGAGTGCCTCTCGAACCTGCGCACCGCCGAGGCCGCAGGTGGCAAGACCGCCTACGATAGTTTCATCATCAACGAGCTGACAGCCTTCTGTGCCTTGAGCTCGAACGATATCGCTTCGGCCACCAGAGCCTACGAGGCGAATCTCAACTCGCCGTTTGCCGCCGATAAAATTGCCCAGCGCACCCGCGATCTGACGAAGATTTATTTCAATGCGCGCAACTACGCCAAGACCGTCGAGCTCGGCAAGAGCGCGATCAAGTCTGGATACGCTGACGCGGACACTTACCTCGTGGTTTCGCAGTCCTACTACCAGCAGAACGATTTCAAAAATGCCCGTGATTTCGTCGGCAGCTGGATCCGCGATCAAGAAAAGCGTGGTCAACGCCCTAAGGAAAATGCCATCCAGATTTACGTTACCTCGTGCATGCGCTTGAAAGACGAGGCCTGCACGGCGGCGGGTTTCGAGAAGCTCGTGACTTACTACCCGAATCCGGCCGGTTGGGCGAACCTCATGCAGTCGTTGTTCGAGGCGCGCAACGATGCGGCCGCATTCAACGCCTATCGCTTGGCCACCGACGTCGGTGCCATGCGGCGCGCCGATGACTACACGGAGATGGCGCAGCGGGCCATCGAGAAGGGCTTGCCGGGCGAGGCCCAAAAGACGCTCGAGGCGGCGTTTGCTGCCAAGGTCTTTACGGAGAAGCGTGACATCGATCGCAACCAGCGCCTGCTCAACTCCGCCAAGGAGCGAGCCGCAGCGGACCGCGCCAGCCTGCCTAAGCAGGATCGCGATGCGGCGGCGAACAAGAGCGCCGATGCAGACCTTCGTGTCGGCCAAGCGTACATGAGCTACGGGCAGTATCCGCAAGCCGTGGCCGCATTGCAGCGAGGCATCGCCAAGGGTACGGCGACGGACCCTGCCGAGGCGCAACTCGTACTCGGCATCGCACAGCTGCGGGGCGGAAACAAGGCCGAGGCCGCCAAGGCGTTCCGCGCAGTGAAGGGCGATCAGGACATGCAACGCATCGCCAAGTTGTGGAGCCTGCGAGCGCAATAGAGCGATCGAGCCCAACCCAGCGCTCACCAGTGTTAAGTGTTTCGGGGGTTATTCGTCATGCGTAATACGTTGATTACCGCTGCGGTTCTTGCAATCCTGGCCAATGCCCCTGAGGCATTGGCCCAGAAGGCCAAAGAGGCTGCTCCCAAGCCGCCGTCCATCACCAAGGTGGTCGGTAAGCAGGTCAAGGCCGCGCAGGATGCCATCAAGGGCGAAAAGTGGGCTGACTGCGTTGCCAGCCTCAAGTCCACCGAGGCATTGCCCGGTCAGTCGCCGTACGATGTATTCGCCGTCAACGAGTTGCTCGGGTTCTGCTCTGCGCGCGCAGGCGATACAGCCGGTGCGGCCAAGTCGTTTGAAATCGGTCTGGAAGCAGGGTTTATCGAGCCCTCGCAGCTTGTCATGCGCTACAAGCAGCTGCTGCAGCTGCATTACAACCTCAAGAACTACGTAAAGGCTGTGGACTACGGTCGTCGGGCCATTGCGGCAGGCAATACCGAGGAGCCCGTGTCTCTGTTGGTCGCACAATCGCTCTACCTGCTCAATGACTACAAGGGCACCGTGGAGTTCGTGCAAACCTGGCTTGCGGGATCTGAGCAGCGCGGAGAGACCCCGCCAGACATTGGCTTGCAACTGTATGTCAGCGCCTGCTCGCGCCTCGATGACGGTGCGTGCACTTTGCGTGCACTCGAGAAGCAGGCGGCCTACCACCCGAAGGCGGAGACTTGGCCCAATATCGCCTTACTGCTGCTGCGCTCAGGCACAGAGGCCAATACCTTGAACGTATTCCGCCTCTCGAATGAAGCGGGCGGACTGCGGCGGGCGGACGACTACACCGAGATGGCCCAACTGGCCATCGAGAAGGGGCTCCCGGGGGAGGCGCAGTCGGTGCTCGAGGCTGGTCTTGCCAACGGCACAATTGCCACAGGACCAGCCGCGGATTTGGCGAAGCGCCTGCTCGGTACGGCCAAGGCTCAGGCCGCGGCTGACAAGCCGACGCTCCTCAAGCAAGACGCTGAGGCGGCCGCCAAAAAGAACGGTGAAATCGATTCAAGGATCGGCCTTGCCCATTTGAGTTACGGCGACAACGAACGCGCCATCGCCGCGCTGCAGCGCGCACTGGAGAAGGGCAACGCGCGCAATCCGGACGAAACGCGCCTGAACCTCGGGATCGCGCAACTGCGTGCGGGTCAGAAGGAGGCCGCGTTGGCCTCCTTCGGTGCCGTGAAGGGCGAAGAGTTGCAGCGCTTGGCCCGCCTCTGGAGCCTGCGCGCTCGATAAGCGCGCCAGTGCCTCCTGTTCGGACCTCGCAGCTCGGAGCCTAACTCGTTGATGTCTCGTCCCGCACGATGACGCGTCGGGCGGGACTGACGATTGCCAGAACCACCACGATCACGAGAGCGGCCGTGACCAGCGACAGCTCGAGGGCATACTGCGAGGGCTTCACCCAAATCTCGTCGAGGTGACCCCACTTCTCGAGTATCTCGTTCACATTCCACGCGATGATGGCGGTCGGAATGGCATAGCGGAGGGCAGGGGCCATTCGCTGGAACCACCACAAACGTTGGATCAGATACACCGCCCAGACGCCAAACATGATGCATGAGGCGAAGGTGACCCAGTGATCGGTGCCGAAGATATCGGGGTTATAGATCGTCAGCAGGTAGATATAAAAAAACCAGGTGACGTAGATCGTCTCCATCGCAACGATCGAGGCCACGTTGCGACTGATCGCTGAGGTTTTCTCGCCGAGATCGAGCCGCAAGTGGCGGTGCAGCCACATGAAGGCGTTGCAGCGCGTGTCGCGGTTGAAAAAGAAAAATACCAGCGTCGCAAACATGACGCCCACGGAAGAGAGCATCACACGGTACTCGGGCAGAGTGGGCTTGGCGCCCCAGATCGCCGGCGCCACCTGAAGATCGCGGGCCACCCACACGAAACTGAACTCGATCCAAGACAACCAGATTAGACTGCCGCCGCCGAACCCCAGCAGCGTCGCGGCATTCTCACTTTTGTTACGGCCGATATAGACCATAACGAGTCCGACAACGCCGATCCAGAATGCGGCCATCAGATCGTGACCTGGAAACCAGGCGTGCTGCATCTGGTGCATGACGAAATGCCCCATGCCTTGCCAGAAGTACACGATGATCACGGCGAGGATCGCCGGTAATGGCGCTTGATAGTATTTTTTGAAGCCGCTCATGTCCCACCCCTTGAGGCCCTTCCGCCTCGTTTTCGAATTATTCTTCGACTGCTGCGATCACCTCGCGCTCGGACACGGGCATTCCGCGCCCGGTGGCCTCGGCGAGTTCTGCCTCGGCCGCACGCATCATTCGTTCGACGAAGGCCGCCCGCCGCGCCCCACGCGCAGCCGCGGCTTTTGCATCGCCCACCCACCCGTCGATTTGCGACTGTGAAACCAATCGCTTGCGATCGAGCAGTCGCTCGAGCACATCAAGCCGGTCACGGGTGACGGACAGTTCTTCCATCAGCGTCAGCGTCATCCACAATAATTTATCGGTCGCGGGATCGGCGAAGTAGCGCGGTTTGCGCCCCTTGGCGACGCGTGCCAGGCGCGGGGACGCGATCGGCGGTGACCGGCGCTTTCGGCCGCCGGGGCTCTTCGCAGTCTTCGACGCGGTGACTTTTCGAGTTGCTTTGCGGACTGATTTGGGCATGGTGTTTACGACCTCAGCGCTTGAACGCGGCGAGAATCTTCCAGAAGAAGTGTTCGGCGTAGTTCATCTGCGCCACATCGAGCTTCGGCGCGAACTCGTCGACCAACACCGCCTCCGGGGAAAATCCTGCTTTGATCGCCTCGGCCTTCAGGTCGATGTCCGTCATGTAGCGACTGAAGGTCTCGTTGTTGTTGTAGCTTTCCCAGTTGTGCATGAATTTTTCGATATCGGTGCGGCCGCGCGGAATCTCGAGATGCAACATGAGACCACCGGGCTTGAGGAGGCGGCGGCACTCCGTCAGCACGCGCGTGAGCGCGGACTTTGAGGTTTCGTGCAACATGATGTGTGACACGACAAGATCAAAGCTGGCATCGGCAAAGTCCGTCTGCTCGGCATTCTGCTGGCTGAAGTCCACAGCAACGCCGAGTGCCTGTGCGCGCGCGTGCGCATAGCGCAGCACGGGTGCACCGACGTCGATACCTTGCACGCGCGCTGTGGGGAAGGCACGCGCCCAGACCACGGTGCTGTTGCCGATCGCACAACCGACATCGAGGATGGCACGCGGCTTCAGGCTCGAGTGCTTCTCGCGAACATAGGCAAGCAGGGTGTCGCCCATGAGGTTGTTTTCCTCACCGAGCGCACCTCCCATGTACAGGTTGATGCCCTTGTCGTAGACGGCACCGGCGGCGACGTCGTCCGCCGTGAAATCTGTGTGGTAGCCCCCCGGTTGCAGGTGGATGTCTGCCGCCGTGTGGTATTTCGGTACCGTCAGCGCCGGGTCAAGGCGCAGCGTGCCGCGGCGACCGCGGGCGTTTTTGCCACCTCGAGGCGCCTTAGCGCCGACAGCCCGCTTGCTTAGCTTGCGCGCGCGATCGATCAACGCGGGCAATTGACGCTCGGTGGGGTCGATCACCGACTCCCACAGCAACTCCTGACTGCGTCGCTGGGCGGCGCTCCAAAATTGGTAGTAGGGGTCCTGAGTCATGGCCTGACGGACCTCTTGCTCGTCCTTCGGGGCCCTTCCATGCTTGGCGCGAAACGCAGGCTCGACACGGGCGGCGTACACTTGATAGGTGCCCGGCATCAGTCGGCCGGATAAATGCCCGCGCAGCGCAGCGACAAAGTCTTGGCGGGCTTGCTCGTCATGCGTGGTCTGCGGGACCATCGGGTGCTGTTTGAACGCCGGCATGAACACCTCAGGGTAGATCTATGCCCGCATCGTATCGAGAGCGCGCAGACTCCCGTCAGTCGCTCGGCGACGTGTCCGAAAGGTGGTTGGCTCGAGCAATACGTTGCTCGCGAAACTCGCGGAAGGGGCGCAGTAGCCGCTCAGCGAGTTCGGCGCGTTGACGTTGGCGCTCCGCGCTGACCGACTCATCGGGCTGGTAATTGCGAATGGCCTCGCGACTGAGGCCACTCTCGGTCTCCAGCAATCGTTCCAGTGTGTCGATCCGCTCGAACGCGACCGACAGTTCCGTTGCAAGGGTCACGTAAGCCGCGTAGAGCTGATCGACGGCAGGATCGTCGAAAATCTGCGGCCGATGACCTTTGGCGCCCCGGGGCGGCTCTTGCGCCGCAGACAATCAGGCGGCTCCTTCGATGAGTTCAATCCATTCCCCGCCAGGACCGACGCAAACGCCAGCCTTGCGTCCATGGTAGGGCGCAACAGGCAGGGCCTTCGGTGGCGCTAGCCATTCGACGGTTTTTGGCAACTCGCGGACGCCGAAACTCACCATCGAAATCGCGGGCGGCAACTCGCCCTCGCGCGCGACCCGCGGACGGGTGCTGGGCGGCATGTGGTCTGCCTCGATGAACGACTGACCCTGCAGCGCGATGGCCGCCAGATCATGTTTACTGTCGGGCGGCAGTCCCTGCGCATTGGACAGTACAGTGATTACCGAAGGCACGACCGGTGCTTTGGCGGTGTTGAAATGCTGATGGTAAAAATCGTTGAGCACCGCACAGGACGGACCGCCCAAAATCACGATGAAGACGCGATCGACGTAGTGCTTGGGATCCGGAGTGTCAAACTCGGGGAGTTTTTCTTTGAACGAGGTGAGATAGATCGATTCACCAGCGGGGCCGAGCGCCTGCATCGCGCGGATCTTGTCGGAGAACGATAAATCAGCCGGCGGTCCGATGATTTTGAAGGGTGAGTCGACCAGACGCGCGGCGATGCCGTCGGTATCCTGCACCATCAGCTCGGCTGCATTCCAACCCATGTGCTGGAAGGGTACATAGTCGACGGCCGGCTTGCTCTCGATGAAGCGAAAGAAGGTGTGCCCCTCGCCACCCGGCAACATCAGCGCGTAGCGACGGCCGACGAGGCCCGGCAAATTCCAGATCTCCGCTTGAGCCGACGAGACCCGCCCGTGATCGACGAGCTCGTAGCCAAGATAAAGATGGTAGCTGTCGATCATGTGCTGCAAATCCGGTGCAGCGACGGTGACGCAGGAAATCGGACCAATGCTCGGCATGCTCAACCCCTCAGCTGCGCGGCGGCAGCGATTGCAGATAGCGCAGGGCGTCGGCGAGGTGAATGACCTCGGCGTACTTCGCCTGCAGATCAAACAGATTGGCTTCGTGCGGCCCCGGCGCCCGATCGCCCACCGCCTCGCGAACTACGAGCGGAACGAAGCCGTGCTGCACGCAATCGACGGCACTGGCACGTACGCAGCCGCTCGTCGAAAGACCGGCAATCAGCACACTGTCGACACCGAGTGAAGTCAGCGTCGAAGCGAGCGAGGTGCCGAAGAACGCACTCGCATATTGCTTCGAGATCACGGTCTCGCCGGCAAGCGGTTCAAGACCTTCGGCGAAGGCCGCAAGCTCCGGGTGGGCGCCTGCTTCGAAGCATTTGAGCGCCGGAACTTTCCGAAAAAACACGCCCCCGTCGCGCCCACCGGGCTGGTAGAGCACGTTGGTGTGCACAATCGGTATGCCTGCGGCGCGTGCGGCACGCAGCAAGGTCTCGCAATCGGCTCTCGCTTGCTCGACCCCGGCATAGAGCGGCGAGCTGGGTTCAAGATAGGCGCGGACGAAATCGATAATTAGCAAAGCGGGACGTTGCCCCGGCTGCAACGCCTTGCCAAACCCACCGCGCGCATAGTTCTCGGAGAGGGACTCAGACACGGCGGCGGCGCTCAGATGACCTTGGCAGCGCGCAATGCGGCGAGCCGCGCGGCGTCGTAGCCCAGCAGGCGCGAGAAGACCTCGTCGTTGTGCTCGCCGAGTTCGGTTGGCGCTGAGCTGCGAATGCCGCCCGGCGACTCCGACAACTTCGGCGCCACGTTCTGCATACGCAGTTCACCGAAGTAGGGATGCTGCGTCTTGACGATGGCCTCGCGAGCCTTGAAATGCGGGTCTTCGAGCATCTCAGGCGCACGGTAGATTTGACCCGACGGAACACCGAATTTATCCATGAGGTCCAAGACCTCGCGAGTGGTCAGGGTTTGTGTCCAGGCCTCGATGAGCCCATCGAGCAACTTTTGGTTGGCGCCGCGAGCCTGGTGGTTAACAAAACGCGCGTCCTTCGGCCACTCGGGCTGCCCCATGGCTTCGCACAGGCGGCCAAATACCGTGTCCTGGTTACCGGCGATCAGTACGAGACCATCGCTGGTCTTGTAGACGTTCGATGGCGCCACGTTCGGCAGGATGGCGCCGGTGCGCTCGCGGATGTAGCCCGTCTTGTCGAATTCGGTGACCAGCGATTCCATCATCGCGAGTACCGCCTCGTAGATCGCCGAGTCGACGATCTGGCCGCGGCCGGTCTTCTCGCGATAGTGCAACGCCGAGAGCGCGCCCAAGCAGGCGAAGGTGGCCGCCAACTCGTCACCGATGCTGATGCCCATCCGGGACGGCGGAGTCGAGGGGTCGCCGCACACATAGCGCAAGCCACCCATGGCTTCACCGATGGCACCGAACCCGGCCTGGTGGGAGTAAGGGCCGGTCTGGCCGTAGCCCGAGACGCGAATCATGATGAGCTTCGGATTGATCTTCGACAGCTCCTCGTAACCGCAGCCCCATTTTTCCATCGTACCTGGTCGAAAGTTCTCAAGTACGAAGTCAGCACTTTTAACTAACTCCTTGAAAACACTCTGTCCTTCAGCCTGTCGCATGTCTAGGGTGATGGCCTTCTTGTTACGCGCCACCACCGGCCACCACAGCGACGGCTCGCCGGCCTTTTGACGCCCCCACGCACGCATCGGATCGCCCTGACCGGGCGGTTCGATCTTGATGACCTCGGCGCCCATGTCACCCAGCAGTTGGCCGCAAAAGGGCCCCGCGAGCAACGTGCCAAGCTCGAGCACGCGCAGGTCGGACAAGGGGCCACGCTTAAATTGGGGGTCGGCGGTCATCGCAAAACCTCTCGAATGAAAAAGCCGGTACGGCAAGACGGCGGGCATTGTACGGCCGACCGGGCTCTGTGGGCACGGGGTCTGTTGTTAGAATCCACGCTGCGTTTTTTTCAGAGGGGTGATCCAATGTCTCGTCATATCGAAATTGTCGAAGTCGGTCCGCGCGATGGGCTGCAGAGCGAACCTGGGGTCATGCCCACCTCCGCCAAGGTGGAGTTCATAGAGCGGCTGATCGACGCAGGCCTTCGACGGCTCGAAGTGACGAGTTTCGTGAATCCGAAGAAAGTGCCGCAGATGGCTGATGCGGAACAAGTGTTGGCGGGTCTCAACAAGCGCGCCGATGTGCGCTACGTCGGGCTTGTGCTCAATCAAAAGGGGTTTGAGCGCGCAGTAGCCGCAGGCTGCAACGAGGTCGGCATGGCGGTGGTCGCGAGCGATACCTTCAATCGACGTAATCAGGGGGTTGGCACTGACGAATCGATCGCGGCCTGGCTCGACATCGCCAAACAGGCCCACGCGGCCGGGGTACGCCCGCAGGTCACCGTCTCGGCGGCGTTCGGCTGCCCATTTGAGGGCGAGATCGCAGTGGATCGAGTTATTGACGTCGCGCGCCGCGTCGCCGAAGGCAACCCGCACGAAATTGCGTTTGCAGACACTATCGGTGTCGGAGTTCCGGCACAGGTCACTGAAATCCTAGGTCGCGCGGCGGCGGCACTGCCGGGGATGCGGCTTCGCGCCCACTTCCACAACACCCGCAACACCGGCCTCGCCAACGCCTATGCAGCTGTGGTGGCGGGTGTCAGCGCGCTCGACTCCAGCGCGGGTGGTATCGGTGGATGCCCGTTCGCGCCGGCCGCCACGGGCAATATTCCTACCGAGGATCTCGTCTATATGCTCGAACGCTCCGGCTTCAGCACAGGTGTCGATCTCGACAAATTGATTGCAACGGGGGAGTGGCTGCAGGGCGTGCTCGGACGAAGCATTCCGAGCATGTTGCTGAAGGCAGGAACGTTCCCCAAGGCCACGGCGCGGGCGGCCTGACGCGGGGGCAACGGACAAGCGCGCATATGCGGATTGCGTGATGCGCGGCGAGGTCGGATACTCCACAGGGTTTTCCTTTTTCCCGATAGCGAGCCCAAGGGGGGCGCATGTCATATCGATTGGGTGTAGACGTTGGCGGCACGTTCACGGACCTGCTGCTTGTACAAGAAAAAACCGGCCAGACCTGGTCGGCCAAGGTTCCTTCGACACCAGCCGATCAATCGATCGGCGTGCTGAACGGCATCAAGCGCGTGTGCGAGAGGGCGGGAATCGACCCGAGCCAAATCGACCACGTGATGCACGGCACCACGGTGGCGACGAACACAGTGCTCACCGGCACCGGTGCTCGCTGCGGACTCGTGACGACCAAAGGGTATCGTCAGGTTCTGCAGATCGCGCGCTCGTTCGTACCGGGTGGCCTCGGCGGCTGGATCATCTACAACAAGTCACTGCCGATGGCGCCGCTCGCGTGCACCATCGAAGCCGACGAGCGCGTCAGTGCCAAAGGCGAGGTCGTCAAGACGCTTGATGAGAAGGCGCTGCGACAGAGCCTGCGTTCGCTCAAGTCGCAAAACATCGAAGCGCTGACGGTGTCGCTGATCAACTCGTTCGCGAATCCGGCGCACGAGCGCCGTGTGCGCGAGATCGCGATCGAGGAACTGCCCGGCACGCCCGTGTCGATTTCTTCGGACGTCGTGCCGGAAATGCAGGAATACGAGCGTACCGTGACCACGGTTGCCAACTCCTACGTACGCCCGCGCGTCGATCGCTACGTCAAAAACCTCAAGGCGAAGCTCGGCGAGGTCGCCAAGGACGTCAAGCTGCACATCCTGCGTTCGGATGGCGGTCTGGCATCGGCGTCTTCCGCTGCCGAGTATCCGGTCAACTTGTTGATGTCCGGCCCCGCGGGTGGCGTGACCGGCGCGCTGTGGGTCGCGGTGCAGGCGGGCTTCCCGAACCTGCTCACCGTCGACGTCGGCGGCACCTCCACAGACGTGGCGCTCATCCAAGGCGGTCAGCCGCGACTGCGTCGTGAGACCACGGTCGGCGACGTCACGGTTCGTGCATCGTCGGTCGACATTCGCACCGTTGGTGCGGGCGGGGGCTCGATTGCCCACGTGCCTGAACTGACCAAGGCGCTGCGCGTCGGCCCGCAGTCGGCGGGCGCGGACCCGGGTCCTGCCGCCTACAACCGTGGTGGTACGGAGCCGACGGTGGCTGATGCCAACATCGTGCTTGGGTATCTGCCGGAAATGCAGAAACTCGGCGGCGACATGGTGCTCAACCGTGAGCTCGCGCAGACGGCCGTCAAGAAGGTCGGTGATGCGCTCGGACTCAACGTCAAGCAAGCGGCGCAGGGCATCTACAACATCGTCAACGAGAACATGGTCGGTGCACTGCGTCTCGTGTCGGTGGAGCAGGGCTACGATCCACGTGATTACGCGCTGATCGCTTTCGGTGGTGCCGGCCCCTTGCACGCGAACGCACTGTCTCGCCTGCTCGGTTCCTGGCCGTCGATTATCCCGCCGGGCCCGGGCGTGCTCTGTGCGCTCGGCGATGCGACTACGGCGGTGCGCGACGAGCGTGCGCGCACGTATGTGCGCAAGTTCAGCGAGACGAACAACAAGGAAATCGAGAAGATCCTGAAGACACTCGCGGCCGATGCGTCCAAGGGCCTCGAGGCCGAGGGCGTCTCTAAGTCGGAAATCACCACGAGCTACCAGGTCGACCTGCGCTATCACGGCCAGGGCTTGCGTTTGACGGTCGAGGTGAACCTGAAGGACCTGCAGAAAAAGGGCTTGAAGGCGATCTCTGACCAGTTCGACGAGGAGCACAAGCGCCTCTTCACCTTCGCGCTGCCTCTCGAGCACGAGCTCGTCACGCTGCGTGCTGCGGTGCAGGGTCAGGGCATCAAGATCAAGCGCCAGCCCCTCGCCAAGGGTGGCACGGATCCGAAGGCTGCCATCGTCGGCAAGCAGAAGTCGTTCATGGATGGCAAGGACGTGACCGCCATCGTCTACGACCGCGCGAAGCTCAAGGCCGGCAATAAGGTGCGCGGCCCGGCCATCGTCATGGAAATGGACTCCACTTCGGTGATCCTGCCGAAGCACACCGGCCATGTCGACAAGTCCGGCTGCATTCTGATCTACCCCGACAATTACAAGGCGCCGAAGAAGGCTGCCGGTAAGAGGAAGTAATCCCATGCCCGCAACAATCATTCAACGCAACAAGAAGCCCTTCAAGAAGACGAAGGTAGACACCGTCACCATCGATATCATCGAAAGTGCGCTGCGCAATGCGCGCTACGAGATGGACACGGTGCTGTTCCGCACGGCGATGTCGCCGGGCATCCGCGAGCAGCACGACGAATTCCCGATGATCGCCAACACCGAAGGCAAGATGGTCGTCGGTCAGTTCGGCTCGTTCATTTGGGGTTTCATGCAGGGCTACGACGGCACGGTGGAAGAGGGCGATATCTTCCTGACGTCCGATCCGTACTCGGTCAACGGCGCTATCAGCCATGCCAACGACTGGCTGATGCTGATGCCTGTTTATCGTGGCGGTCGTATCGTGGCTTGGACGGCGATGTTCGGTCACATGACCGACGTCGGCGGCAAAGTCCCAGGCTCGCTGCCCACCGACGGCACCACCATCTATGAAGATGGCATCGTGGTGCCGCCCACCAAGATCTACAACAAAGGCAAGCTCAACGAAGATGTGCTGCGCGTCGTGCTGCACAACTGCCGCCTGCCGGAGTGGAACCTGTCGGACTTCAACGCGATCACGGCGGCTCTGCGCACTGCCGCCACGCGCTGCGTCGAGATCGCTGAGCGTTTCGGCGATGACGTGTTCTACTCAGCCATGGACGCCATGCTCGAGCGCAATAAGCGCGCGATGCGCGCGCTCATCCGCCAGAACGTGCCCGAGAGCAAGCAGTACTTCGAGGACTACATCTGCGACGACGGCCTGAACATGGGCCCGTACCGCATCAAGTGCAGCATGTGGCGCGAGGGTGACAAGTGCATCTTCGACTTCACGGGTACCGATCCGCAGTCGATTTCTTCGATCAACTTCCTGTTGAACGAAGAAATGTTCAAGATGTTCGCGGGCATCTACATGATTATGGTGTTCGACCCGCAGATCCTCTTCAACGACGGGTTCTACGACCTCATGGAAGTGCGCATCCCGCCGGGCACGCTGCTCAAGCCTTTGAAGCCCGCCGCACTCTCTTGCCGTACGCACGCCTTGGGTCGAATTTTCGACATCCTGGCGGGCCTGCTCGGTCAGGGCAACCCGGACTTCATGTGCGGCGCCGGCTTCTCGGACAGCCCGCACTTCATGTACTCGGGCTACAACAAGGATGGTGAGTGGTATCAGCTGTACCAGATCACTTTCGGTGGCATCCCGGGCAAGCCCTTTGGCGACGGACCGGACGGGCACTCGTTGTGGCCCTCGTTCACCAACGTGCCGAACGAGTTCCTCGAGAGTTACTTCCCGCTGCGCATCGACATCTACGAAACGATCGCGGACACGGGCGGTGCCGGCAAGAACCGCGGCGGCAACGGCCTGCGCATCGGCTATCGGTTCCTGGAGCCCGGCGAGATTTCGATCCACGACGATCGCTGGCTGACCTACCCCTGGGGTGCGAACGGTGGCGAGCCCGGCGCTCGCAGCCGCAAGCTCCTCCAGCGCGCCAACGGCACGGAGGAGTTGCTGCCCTCGAAGATTGACCACGTCAAGGTTGAGGCCGGTGATCTGCTGATCGCCGACACCTGGGGCGGTGGTGGCTGGGGCGATCCGCTCGAGCGTGCTGCTTCGCAGGTAGCTTTCGACGTCGTTGCGGGTCTGGTGACCGTCAACGGCGCCAAGCGGTACGGCGTCGTCGTCAGCGCTGATGGCGTGGTCGACGAAAAGGCCACCGAAGCCCTGCGCGCCAAGATGCGTTCGAACCGCGGCGCGAAGAAGATCTTCGATCGCGGCTTCGAGTCCATCGAGGAACTCAAGGCTCGCTGCAAGGCGGAGACCGGCTTCGATCCTCCGGGTCAGCCACGCTTCACCAAGTGGGCGGCCGTCGCAGCCGAGGCACTCATGAAGAAGAAGGGCATCAAGGCTGCCTGAGGCCTCTTCGCGTTCTCAACGACGACATACAGTCCCCGCTCCGAGAGGTGCGGGGACTTTTTTTTGGCAGGTGCATCGTGTCCGATCAATACACTTCCGTAGGCTACAGCTCGACCTCCGTCGGTATGGGCACAAAGCCCGCCGTTCTGGTGGTCGACTGGCAGCTGGCTTTCACCGATCCGCGATTCGAGCTTGGTGGTCTAGCTCGCCTCCATGCCGCCCGGGATAACACCGCTCTGCTTTTGAGCAAGGCCCGTGCGCACGGAATACCTGTGGCGGCGTGCTTCACGGCCTATTGCAGCAGCAAAGATATGCCGCTGTGGAAAGTTGCCGCTGTACGCAAGGAGTTTTTCTACGGTCATGAATGCACCGCCATGGATCCTAAAATCTTCGATGAGCGCGACTTCACATACTGCAAGAATGCACCGTCGATGTTCTTTCAGACGCCGCTCATCACCTGGCTAGTGCGGCAAAACATCGACACACTGTTCGTCACCGGCTGCACCACCAGCGGCTGCGTCCGCGCGACCATCGTCGATGGCTTTTCCTTCGGCTTTCGCGTGCAGGTGGTGGCCGATTGCTGCGGCGACGCGGAGGAGGGGCCGCATAACGATACCTTGCGGGATGTCGGGCGACGCTACGCGGATGTGATTGATCGCGCCACGGCAGAGCGACACCTCACGGCTGTCGGTAGTCAGGTTGCCGGTCGCGGTGCGATAGCGTGAGCCTGCAACGCGTCGGTTTGTGGTTGGGCGTGGCCTTGTTCACGGCGATGCTCTTGCTGCCGGCGCCCGAGGGCTTGTCTGCTGCGGGCTGGCGCGTGGCAGCCGTGACCGTGCTCATCGGGTGTTGGTGGTTCACCGAAGCGGTTCCGGTCACCTTGACCGGCAGCTTGCCATTTTTATTGCTGCCGTTGCTGGGGGTCACCAAGCCCGAGGCCGTGGCGGGCCAATACATGTCGCCAGTATTGTTTTTGATTCTCGGTGGCTCCGTACTCGGTCTTGCGTTTGAAAAGTGGAACCTGCACCGGCGAATGGCGTTGTTTGTTGTCTCGCGCTCGAGCGCGCAACCGCGCGCCTTGCTGCTGGCGATCATGAGTGTCACGGCCTTCGTCTCGATGTGGGTCAACAATTCGGCCACCACCGTGATGATGCTGCCAATTGCCATTGCAGCACTCGGGGCCGTCGCGGGGCCAGCAGACGATCCATCGGCCGACGTCGGTCGACGAAATTTTGCAGCGGCGATGATTCTGTCGGTGTCATTCGCGTCAAACATCGGTGGTTTCGCCACCCCGATCGGCACGCCCGTCAACTCGATTGCCATGGGCATCCTCGATCGGACCTACGGACTCGAGATTTCCTTCGCGCAATGGATGGCATTCGGAATTCCCTTCACCCTGATCGGCATCCCCGTGTGCTGGTGGATTCTGTGTCGCTGGATCATGCCTTTTGATTTCTCGGGCGGAAGCCGTGACCAGGTGAGGGCGGCGATCGGTGATTGCGGACCCCTCGGCACCCCTGAGCGGCGCGTACTTGCCATCGTGCTGCTGGTAGCTGGGGCTTGGGTCTTTCTGCCCTTTCTCGAAAAGCGCATCCCAGGATTGACCGATGCCGGCGTCGCCGTGGCTGGAGCCTTGCTCGTGTGCATCATGCCTTCCGGTGCACGCGGCGCTGGGGCGCCGGCCCGACTGCTCGATTGGAACGACGCCAAGCAGGCGCCTTGGTATCTGATCCTGCTGCTCGGCGGTGGTGTTGCGCTCGCCGATTCGGTGGTGAAATCAGGTCTCAGCGCGTGGCTAGGTACCGCACTTGCGGCGTTCAGCGATCTGCCGCTGCTGCCCATGCTGTTCGGCATCGCACTCATGTGTGCACTGATCACTGAGGCGGCGAGCAATGTGGCGACCGCAACGATTTTCATGCCGATCGCGGCCGGACTCGCGCTTGGCGCCAATTACGATCCGCTGCTCGCGGCGCTCGCTGCAGGCATGGCGGCGAATCTGGGCTTCGCGAACCCCGCGGCGACCTCATCTAACGCGCTCGTGTATTCGACTGGAAGAATACCCATCACCGGCATGCTCAAGGCGGGCTTGCTGTTTGATCTGGCGGGTGCGGTCCTGATCGCGCTGCTTTGCCTGTGGGTCGTGCCCCTGCTGCCGCTAGGTTGACGATCAGCACTGACCAATGAGCACGCCGCAATGAGCACGAACCGAGTGCCCTCGCTTGCGGTCATCTGGACCTTGCCCGCACTCGCGGGAGCCATTCAAGGGGCGGCGCTCGCCGGTGGACTGAGTGGCTGGGCGCTGGCCCTGGCGTTGCTTCCGGGTATGCTCCTGCAGCTTGCAATCAAAGATTTGGGTGAGCGTTTCGGACGATGGCGGGAGCTGGCAGCGTTCATGCTCGGAGGCTACCTGCCCGCGTTGCTGGGCTGCGGACTGCAGTCGGGGGTTTGGCTCGATCGACGCACATTGATCTTGGCGACACCCATTGCCATGTGGCTCTCAGCCGCCGTGCTGGTGGATGGGGTCCGGCGGGCGCGGGCGCTGAGCGCTGCCGGTCGCAGTAATCTGGCCTCGAGTATGGGGGACTCGGCTGCACGCTCGGCCTATCTCGGCTTGCACACCTCAGCGCTCATTATTTTGGGATTTGCGATCGTGGCCGATCAGGTGCACTGGGGCATGATCGTGCTGCCGTTTGCGGTGTTTCGCATCGCCGCGAGTGCCGCCGATGCAATCTTGAGCGGCATCGAATTCGAGCGCAGCGTCGAGGAGGCCTGGGAGATTTCCTTGAAGGCCTATCTCGTGGGCGCTGTGTGGGTCACGGGGTGGAGCATGGCGCCCGCCTAGTCGCGGCCACGCCTACAAACTCGTACCGTGTGTGGCGAGCCAGCGGCGGAGCATACCCGCCGTGTAATGGCCCGACAGCCGTGCCAGCTCAAATATATCGACCGGGTTAACACGCTCGTCCGCGTGATCCGAGATCACCCGCAGACAGGCGAAAGGCACGCCGAATTCGTAGCAGACCTGAGCGACTGCGGCGCCCTCCATCTCCACACAGACGGCACTCGGCACACGGCTGCGTACACGCTCGCGCGCGGCGCGATCACCAATCACCTGGTCGCCCGTGGCGATATCGCCGACCAGGCTGCGCCGGTTAGGCGCGAGGCGTCGCGCTTGCTCGCCGAGAGTCCGTTGTAGATCTTCGGCCATGAAGCCATCGAGCGCGGTGTGCAGTTGCGCGGTAAATGTGGCGTCCGCCGGTAGCGCTGCGGTGTTCAGCAGCGGCACGTGTGTGGGCGGGAAGAACGGTGAGGCGTCGAGATCGTGCTGGTAAAGGTTCCGCGCGAGTACGACATCACCGATGCCAAGTTCATCACGCAGCGACCCGGCGATGCCGGTGAAGAGCACTCGGGACGGACGGGCGGTAGTGATCAGGTGCGCGGCCGTTGCCGCCGCAGCGACCTTGCCCCAACGAGAAAACGCCAGCGTGACGGGCAAGCCCTCAAAGCGCCCGGCAGCAACCTCGCGGCCGCCGCTTTGGATGCGGCTCACGGGATCCAGGGTAGGAAGCAGGGCTTCGATCTCCTGCGGCATGGCGCTCAATATCAGCAACATGGCTTATCCCGGTGTCGCTCCAAGCATCCAAGTGTAATTTAACATAATATACATTATGCGCATTTCGAGTTCAGCCGCTCATTGCGTAACATAGCGCACCAACCGCGGAGATCCTCTTGCGTCTCGTCGTCTACAACATCCGCTACGCCACCGGCACCGGTCCAGCGTTCCATTTGCCTTTGCCCGGCGCCGGTTATCTACGCAGTTCGCCACGGGTTCTCGACGACATCACGCATTTTCTACGAGCGCAGGACCCGGACATCGTCGGTTTACTGGAGGTTGACAGCGGCTCGATGCGCAGCGGCCTCGTGAACCAAGCGCATTACATCGCCGACCGCATTGGGCATTACACCGCCTACGAGTGCAAGTATGGATCGGCCTCGCTCAACCAATTGATGCCGGTCGTGCGCAAGCAAGGCAACGCCTTGCTTGCCGCCCCGCGGGTCGAAGGCGAACGTTTTCATTACTTCCGCCAAGGCATAAAACGCCTGATCATCGAAATCGAACTCGATGATGTGTGCATCTTCCTCGTGCATCTTTCGTTGAAATATCGCCACCGACAGGAGCAACTTGCACACTTGCACGATCTCATCGTGGCGGCGCGCAAGCCGGTGATCGTTGCGGGCGATTTCAATACTTTCACCGGCCAGCAGGAACTGTTCTTGTTCATGCGCGCCGCGGGGCTACGCAGCGCCAATGCGCTCGGCTTGCCGTCATTTCCGTCGACTCGACCACGCTTCGAGCTCGATTTCGTGCTGGTCAGCCGCGACATCGAAGTGTTGGATTTTCGCGTCCCGGACATACGTTATTCCGACCATCGCCCGGTAATCTGCGACTTTAAAATCAACCGCGTCACCCAAGCGAGCGCCGCCTGACATGAGCAACAACTGGACTCTGCAGCGCGATGCCGACGGGCTTGCCTGGCTGACGCTCGATCGGCCGGGCGTCTCAGCCAATTCGCTCTCGCGGGCCGTAATGGAGGAACTCGCCGTACATCTGCAGGCCCTCCGCGCAGCGCCCCCGCGCGGACTGATCCTGCGCTCGGGCAAGCCGGGCAGTTTTGTGGCCGGTGCCGATATCAAGGAATTCACCGCGCTCACTGACTTCGACTCGGCGCGGACGCTCATCCGTGGCGGTCAATCGGTTCTCGATGCCCTTGAGGCGCTACCCTGCCCGACAGTTGCGCTGATCGAGGGCTTTGCGCTCGGTGGCGGCCTCGAGCTCGCCCTCGCCTGTCGTTACCGCATTGGTCTCGACGATGGGCGGCTCACGCTCGGTCTACCCGAAGTGCTGCTCGGCATCCATCCGGGCTTCGGTGGCACCGTCCGTGCGGTGCAACTCATCGGTGCTCCGGCTGCGCTCGACATGATGCTCACCGGACGCAACATTCGCGCAGCGCAGGCCTTGCGACTCGGACTCATTGATGCGCTCTGCACGGATCGCGATCAACTCGACGGGCGAGCGCGCGAATTCATTGACCGCCAGCCACCACGACGACGCGCGTCGATGGCGCTACGGGCCCTGTCGCACGCGATGCTTCGCCCCCTCCTTCGTCGTCGCGTGCTGCGCGAGGTCGCTCGCAAGGCCCGTCGAGAGCACTATCCGGCTCCCTACGCCATCGTCGACCTGTGGAGTCGACACGGCGGGCACGGCCACGCGGCCTACGAGGCCGAAGCCGACTCGATCGCCCGATTGTTCCTTACCGACACCTCGCGCAACCTCGTGCGCGTGTTCATGCTGCAGGACCGGTTGAAGGCGCTGGGCGACAAAGCCATGCCCGCAGCGGCGCGCGTACACGTGGTCGGCGCCGGCGTCATGGGCGCTGATATTGCCGCATGGTGTGCGTTGCGCGGCCTCGAAGTGACGCTGCAAGATCGCGATGTCGGGCTTGTCGAGGCGGCGATTCAGCGGGTTAGGCCGCTCTTCGAACGTCGACTCAAAGATACGGCGAAGCGCGAGGCGGCCATCGCCCGGCTTCGTCCCGATGCTGAAGGGCGAGGTATCGCCACTGCCGATGTGCTCATCGAGGCGATCGTCGAGAACGTTGAAGCGAAACAGGCGCTGTATCGCCAGTTGGATACGCAGTTGCGCGCCGACGCGGTGATCGCCACCAACACATCTTCCATCCAACTCGAGGCCTTGCGCGGCGCACTGCGCGATCCGCAGCGGCTGGTCGGTCTGCACTTCTTCAACCCGGTCGCGCAGATGCCGCTCGTTGAAGTTGTACACACCCGCGATACGCCCCCAGCAACCCTCGCCCGTGCGGTGGCTTTCACGCGGCAACTCGACAAGTTGCCCCTGCCCTGTCTCAGCGCACCGGGTTTCCTCGTCAACCGCGTGCTCGCACCCTACATGCTCGAGGCCGTGCACGCCGCGAGCGAGGGCATACCGCTCGATACCATCGATCAATCGGCCGTGGACTTTGGCATGCCGGTCGGACCGGTCGAACTGTCGGATATGGTCGGCCTCGATGTGTGTCGTAACGTCGGTGCAATCGTCGCCGGTGCTACGGGTCGCGCGCTACCGGATCTCTCACTCATCGAAGCGCGCATCGGCGAGGGCAAACTCGGCCGCAAAAGCGGCGAAGGGTTTTACCGTTGGCAAGACGGCAAAGTGCAGCGCCCTGCGGCCGCGCTCGTCACCCACGCAGCGACACCGCAGGCACTCGCCGACCTGCAGGATCGGTTGCTGCTGTCGATCGCCAACGAAGCTGTGGCCTGTCTGCGTGAGGGGGTGATCAGCGATGCGCAGCTCGTCGATGCCGGCATTATCTTTGGCTCAGGCTACGCCCCGTTTCGTGGCGGCCCGCTGCAGGATGCGCGCCGCCGCGGCATCACGCAGTGCGTGGCGCGACTGCAAGAACTCGCCGAGCGTTACGGGCCGCGATTCACGCCGGATGCGGGCTGGGATCTTTTGCGCTGAGCCGACTCGAGACTGCCGAGGCGCCACAACAAGCGCTCGAGCACCAAGGGCTTATTGATCGGTGTATCAGCCCACTGGCGGGCTTCGCGGGCCTCATCGAGAGCCTCAAACCAGGCGCGAGGCGCGATACCCGCCTTGCCACTCGCCCACTCGCGCAAGCGGGAGAGTAGCCAAGCTTCGATGCAGGCCAGTCGCTCGGCATAGGCTTCCTTCCCCCAGAGTTCCGCCGTCTCCACCGGATCGAGTCCGCCGCGCGCGGCCGCCTCCAGCGCCCGGTGCGTTTCGTGGCGCAGCGCCTCGAGCGTACCGCCTTGCGCACCGAGGGCCAAAAGCGGCTCATCGCCCAGCACTTCGAGCACGGCATTCCAGTCGGTATTGCCGCCAGACTGCGTGCGCAGCCACGCCACCAGCGCCGAGCGCGTCGGTCGCGGCGCCACGAGCCGCATGCACCGACTCTGTACCGTCGCGGGTAAGCGTGAGGGCTCGCCGGTAACAAGCAACAGCAGCGAGCCGCGAGTCGGCTCTTCCAACGTCTTCAGGAGTGCGTTGGCGGCAGCTCGGTTGAGTTTGTCGGCGGGCGTGATGATCACCACCTTGCGCCCACCCGCGTGGCTGGTCAGCGCGAGCTGCGTCGTTAGTTCCCGCACCTGATCGATGCGAATTTCTTTGGACTCCTCGATCGGCCGAAGACAGAGCAGATCGGGTTGTTCGCCACTGACCACACGTCGACAGGCGAGGCACTCCCCGCAGGGTCGCGGCGATGTCGAACTGCTGCAGTAAAGTCGTGCGGCCAGCCAACGGGCGAGCCAATCTCCGCCCCGTCCTGGGCTCACTTGTATGAGCACCGCATGGGCGAGTCGATCTCGCACGATCGAATCCTCCAGCGCCGATTGCAGCGCCGTGAGCCAGGGCAGCGAGGCGGTCAACGGCAGATCGGCAATGGCTCGTGACGGATCACTCATACGCGCTGCTCGAGAAGGCGTGACAGGGCTGCCAGCGCTTGCGCTTGCACGAGCTGCATCGGTTGCAGCGCATCAATGCACTGACAACGCGCTGCGGATTCCGCGATGTGCAGATAGCGCTCGCGAACACGACTGAAGAACGCCACGGTCTCACTCTCGAATCGATCCGTCTGATCGCCGCGATCGACCCGCCGCCGCGCGGCACGACGCAGGCCCTCCTCGACCGGCAGATCGAGCAGCAGAGTCAAATCTGGCTCTAGCCCCGCGTGTACGGTTTGCGCCAGTTGCTCGATGAAATCGGTGCTCACGCCGCGTCCGCCACCTTGGTAGGCCCGAGTGGCATCGGTGAACCGGTCACAGATGACCCAAGTCCCACGCTCAAGCGCGGGACGAACGAGATTATCGAGATGCACGGCTCGCGCGGCGAACATGATCAGCGTTTCAGCTTCGGGGGATACGCGCTCCTCGCCACGCGTCAACACGAGATCTCGCAGGCGCTCCGCCAGCGGCGTACCGCCGGGTTCCCGCGTCAGCGCGACGGTCAAACCCCTCGCCTGCAAGGCATCGCGCAGCGCCGATGCCAGCGTCGACTTGCCTGCGCCCTCAATCCCCTCGAGCGTGATGAACCGACCCCTCACGACCCCCCCTCCCGTGCGGCCGCTCGCTGCCGCGCGAGCATCGCCTGCACCGCCTTGCGATGCTCGGAGTAGGTTTTGGAGAAAACATGCGACCCGTCCGGTAGGCCGGTCGCCACGAAGAACAACTCGCCCGTGATCTCGGGGCGACTACTCGCGCGCAAGGCTTCGCGGCCGGGCAACGCGATGGGCGTCGGCGGCAAGCCTTTTCGCGTGTAACTGTTGTACGGCGTGTCGGTGCGCAGATCCTTGCTGCGGATGTTGCCGTCCCAGTCATCACCGAGGCCATAGATCACGGTCGGATCGGACTGCAAACGCATGCCCTCGCGCAGTCGTTGCACATAAACCCCGGCGACGCGAGGGCGCTCGCTGGCCAGCGCCGACTCGCGCTCGACGATGGAGGCCAGGGTCAACAATTCACCCGGATCGGCCAGCGGCAAATTCTCAGCCCGATCGCGCCACGCGGCGTCGAGTTCACTCTGCATGCGCCGCTCGGCCAGTCGCAGTAGCTCGAGGTCGGTCGTGCCGTAGGCAAATCGATAAGTGTCAGGAAAGAAACGCCCCTCCGGATGCAGCCCCGCGCGACCTAGGCGGGTCATGACTTCGGCATCGCTGACACCCCGCAAGGTGACTTCGACACCCGGGTGAGCCTCCAGCGCCCTGCGGAAATCGCGAAAACGACTGCCTTCGATGATCGTCAGCGACTCGAGCAACACGCGGCCCTCGGCCAGCTGTTGCAGAATCTGCTGAGCCGAAGCACCCGGCGGTATCGCGTACCGCCCGATCTGCACCCGTGGGCGAACGACCTGCCGGACCCACAGATCGACGAGCCCGGGATGACGAAATCCACCCTGTGCAGCGATATCGTTGAAGACGCTGCGCACGCTTTCTCCGGGCGTCACGATCAAACGGATTTCTTCGGCATGCGGACCGGGCGCTTGCAACGCCTGCTGCCACCACAGCACGCCGCCCCCGACAAGCGTCAGGGCACCGAGCAGCAGGAAAAGGAAGAGGCGTATCGCGCGCACTCGTACAGTGTAATCGGCCGCCCAGCGACCGTGCGACTCAAGCCTGGAACTTGCGGAACACCAGCGTGCCGTTCGTACCGCCGAAGCCGAAGGAGTTGGACACCGCCACGTCGATAGCCATCTGGCGCGCGGTGTTCGGCACGTAATCGAGGTCGCACTCGGGGTCAGGGTTGTGCAGATTGATCGTGGGCGGTGCGACCTGGTCACGGATCGCGAGGATCGTGAGAATGGCCTCGACGACACCGGCTGCGCCGAGCAAGTGCCCGGTCATGGACTTGGTCGAACTGACGGCAAGCGATCGGGCGTGCTCCCCGAACGCGCTCTTGATCGCCACGGTCTCGGCGCGATCACCGAGGTTCGTCGAGGTCGCATGCGCATTGAGGTACTGAACCGCAGTCGGATCGAGTGCCGCATCACGCAAGGCGTTACGCATGGCGAGCTGCGCACCCGCTCCGTCTTCCGGTGGCGCGGTGATGTGGTAGGCATCGCCGCTCATGCCGAAACCTACGAGCTCAGCGTAAATCCGCGCACCGCGACGCCGCGCATGCTCGAGTTCCTCGAGCATGATCGCCCCACCGCCGTCGGCGGCGACGAAACCATCCCGATCGCGATCCCAAGGCCTGGAGGCCTCGGTGGGCGAGTCGTTGCGTGTCGAGAGTGCCTTTGCCTGGGAGAAGCCACTGATGCCAAGCCGCGTGGTCGACATCTCGCCGCCGCCCGCGAGCATGACGTCCGCATCCCCGTACTGGATAGTGCGATAGCCAAGACCGATCGCATGGGTCGAAGTGGTGCAGGCCGTGACGACGCCAAGGTTGGGACCGCGCAGGCCATAGCGGATCGACAGATGCCCGGCGATCATGTTGATGATCGAGGCCGGAATGAAAAACGGCGAAATCTTCCGCGGGCTCTGCGTGGTTTGAAACGCCTCGAACTCAGATTCGATGGTTTGAAGCCCACCGATGCCCGCACCCGAGATAACACCGCAACGGCTGGTGTCTTCAGCGGCGAAATCGAGCCCCGAGTCCTGCACCGCCTGCACGCCGGCCGCCACCCCATAATGGATGAACTCGTCCATGCGCCGCGCTTCCTTGGGGCTCATGTAGGTGGCGATATCAAAGCCACGTACGGCGCCGCCGATGCGAGTCGCGAACTGGGTGGTGTCGAAACGCGTGATGAGTCCGATGCCGCTCTCGCCGCGAAGCACACACTCCCAGGCGGACGTGACGGTGCTGCCCACCGGCGAAACGATGCCAAGACCAGTGACCACCACGCGACGCTTGCTCACGGACGCTTCACCTCTAGGGATACATCGGACTGGGGATGCATCAGACAGGAATTCAATAAAACGCCGGGGCCAGCACTCGGCCGACCCCGGCGTTGGAGTCGAACGGCTTCAGGCCTTGCGGCGCGCCGTGACGTAGTCGATCGCTTGTTGGACCGTCGTGATCTTCTCGGCATCCTCGTCCGGGATCTCGGTCTCGAACTCCTCTTCAAGAGCCATCACGAGTTCCACGGTGTCGAGCGAATCGGCACCGAGGTCGTCGACGAACGATGCAGTGTTGGTGACTTGCTCGAGTTTCACACCCAACTGTTCGGCGACAATGGCTTTGACTTGTTGTTCGACAGTGCTCATCTGATAAATGTCCTCTTGACGACCTGTGTGGCCCGGCACGCCGTTGGCGCAGCCGGACGCGCATTGTAGGCGGGATCAACCCCTGATGCCATCGGTCGATGGCTAAGAGTTTGTTTTGTCTATAAAAAACAACGCTGTTGCAGAAAAGCACCTCAAGACAGGTACAGCCCGCCGTTTACGTGCAGGGTTTGTCCCGTGATGTAGCCGCCGGCGACGGAGGCCAGAAAGACCGTGGCCGCCGCGATATCCTCACTTTCGCCGAGCCGCGCAAGCGGAATGCCCGCCGCCAGCGCCTCGCGCTGCGCAGGCTCCAAGGCGCGGGTCATGTCGGTATCGATGAACCCGGGGGCGATTGCATTCACCGTGATCTGCCGACTGCCGACCTCCTTCGCCAACGACTTCGTAAAGCCGATGACCCCCGCCTTGGCGGCGGCGTAGTTGGTCTGGCCCGCATTTCCCATGGCCCCGACCACTGATGTGATGCTGATGATGCGGCCGAAACGCTGTTTCATCATGTGCCGCAGGCAGCCGCGGCTGAGCCGAAACACCGAGGTCAAATCCGTAGCGATCACGGCATCCCATTCCTCCGGTTTCATGCGCACGAGCAAATTGTCGCGGGTGATGCCGGCGTTGTTGACGAGGATGCCAGGCATTTCCCCGGCGGCATCGAGTTGTGCCAGCAGCGCTTCAACCGAGGCGGCGTCGGACACGTCGAGTACAGCACCGCGACCTCCCACTGAGGCCAGCGACGCGCTGATCGCTTCCGCACCCGAAGCCTGAGTGGCCGTGCCGATCACGCGTGCTCCCGCCGCCGCGAGAGCCGCTGCAATCGCGCGCCCGATGCCGCGCGACGCTCCGGTGACCAGAGCGGTCTGCCCGGCCAATGCATTCGCTGCAAAAATGGGGGTCATGGCTTACTCCCTGATGGCTCGCTCCCTGATGCGTCTGCGCCACCCTGCAGCGTTGTGCGAGCTGACTCAATCGACTGTTGATCCTCAAGGGCATAACAACTGATCTCGCCCGACCGATCAATGCGTTTGACGAGCCCCGCCAAAACCTTGCCCGGTCCGCATTCGACGAATTGCCGAACGCCGCGCTCGCGCAAGGCCTCAACGGTCCTCACCCAGCGCACTGGACTCGCGAGTTGTCGGTAGAGCAAATCGGCGATCGACGCCGGCTCGCGATACTCCTCTGCATCCACCGAGCTCATGAAACGCAGCGTTGGCGCCGACAGCGTGACCGCTTGCAAGCGGTCACGAAGTTGCCGTGCCGCGCCCTGCATCAGACTGCTGTGGCAAGGCACGCTGATCGGCAGCGGCAACGCGCGCTTGGCACCGCGCGCCTTAGCCGCCTCGATGGCGCGTTTGAGCGCGGCCGCATGTCCGGCGATGACGACCTGTTGAGGGGCGTTGAAATTGACCGCTTCGACCACCTCGCCCGCCGCCGCCTCGGCGCAGGCGGCTTCAACGTCAGCATCGCTCAAGCCCAATACGGCCGCCATTCCCCCCTGCCCATCGGGTACCGCATCGCGCATGACTTCGCCGCGAAATCGCACCAGGCGCACGGCGTCTTCGAAACTCAGCACTCCGGCCGCGACCAGCGCGGTGAACTCACCCAGGCTGTGACCCGCAACCCATTCGGGTCGAGGGCCCTCGGCCAGGCACCATACTCGCCAGGTCGCCACGCCCGCGACCAGCATCACCGGTTGGGTATTCTCGGTCAGGGCTAAAGCTTCTGCCGGACCGTTTTGCACCAGCGCCCAAAGGTCAAAACCCAACGCGCCGGAGGCCGCCTCGAAGGTCTCGCGCACCACGGGGTGCAGTTCCGCGAGCGCGGCCAACATTCCGACCGACTGGGAACCTTGTCCCGGAAAAACGAAGGCAACCGACATCCGTGCTCTCCCCTCGTAATGTGCCATAGCACCTAAATGAAGGGCGGGATTATACGGACGCGGGCGTCGCAGTGCCGTAATCACGCTTTGCTATGATCTGGCTTGGGATTGTTACGCCCATCGTCCGCAGAGGAGCAGCACGTGCATCGAGTATCGAGATCCCGCGCCCGAACACGAGGTTTCACGCTGATCGAGATCATGGTCGTCGTGGTGATCATCGGCTTGCTCGCGGCTTTCATCGTGCCACGGGTGATGGGGCGCGTGGACGATGCCCGCCTGACCAAGGCGCGGGGCGACCTGCAAACCATAGAGACCGCGCTCGCGATGTACCGACTCGACACCGCTCGTTACCCGAGCACCGCGCAGGGACTCACGGCACTCGTCACCAAACCCGACGATGCAACGGCGCGCAATTGGAAGGATGGCGGATACATCGCTCGCGTCTCCGCTGATCCTTGGGGCAACCCTTACCAATACCGCTACCCAGGTACCCGTGGGCGCGAGTATGACCTGTACTCCTTTGGCCCGGATGGCGTCGAGGGCGGTGACGATATCGGCAACTGGGACGCGGTCGACTGATCGCCTCATCAACGCTGCAACCCCGGGCGCACCTCCGCGCAGCGGCAGGATTCACGCTCGTCGAGATGTTGGTGGTGATCACCATCATCGGACTGATGATCGGTGGCGCGGTATTGGCCCTGGGCGTTGTGGGGCGCGATCGCTCGCTCGAAGAAGCAGCCAACCGACTGCGCGCCACCCTCGACTACGCGCGTGACCGTGCGGAACTCGAGACCCGCCACTATGGCCTGCGGGTGACTCGAGAGGGCTACGCCTTCGCCTGGTTTGATCCACGCGCCGGTGTGTGGCAGCCGGCGCTCGATGATGCCTTGCGTCCACGCCAACTCCCTGAGGGGCTATCTCTGGAGGCTTGGATCGAGGGTCGGCGAATCGTGCTGGATGCGGATGCGGATGAGGAAGCCGCGCCGCAACTCGGTATCGACTCGAACGGCGAGTTCACGCCGTTTGAACTGCTGCTACGACGCGACGCCGAGACCTACGTACAGCGTATCCGACCGGATGAAAACGGCGAGCTCGAGCTGCTTACCGAAGGCACGGCACCGTGAGGGTCGGTGGGCAATGCTCGTTCGATGCGCGCCAGCGCACGCGGGGCTTCACGCTCGTTGAAGTGCTGGTGGCACTCGTCATCGTCGCCTTGGGATCGGCAGCGGTGCTGTCTGCACTAACCACCGGGGCAGGCAGCACGGCGCGGCTGCGTGAGCGCAGTTTCGCAGAATGGGTAGCCAGCAATCGACTGGTCGAGGCTCGCGTCGGGCGCGAGGCGCCTAAGCCCGGCACCCGGGAAGGCGAGGTGGAGTTTGCAGGTTCGATGTGGCAATGGCGCGAGGAGATCGGGCGCACGCCGATCAAAGGAATGCTGCAGATCAAAGTTTCCGCGCGCCCCAAAGCCGGCGGCGAAAAAAGCGAGGCTTGGCTCGTGACCTTGGTCGGCTTTCATGGTGCCAGCATCGCCACCGCGCCCGGCGCCGATGCCGCGTGGGACATGGCACGAAGGAATCCGCCATGAGCCGACACCGCGCGCGCGGCTTTACCTTGATCGAATTGCTGGTCGCCATGTTCATCACCGCGCTGATGCTCGCGCTGGGCTACGGCGCGCTGACCGAAGTCATCCGTCAGCGCACGACTGTCAGCGATCAACAGCAGCAACTCGCGTTGCTGCAACGTGCCGTGCGCCTGATGGTGCAAGACTTTGCGCAACTCTCGGCGCGTCCGGTGCGCGACGTGTTGGGACGCGGCGTCGAGCCTGCGCTGCGTGCGGATCGACGCGGCACCGAACTCGTGGCCCTGACGCGCGGGGGTCGCATCGTTCCGCCGGGAACCCAGCAACCGAGCTTGCAACGCATCGAATACGAGCTGCGTGAGGAAACCTTGATCCGCCGCGTCTGGCCGGCACTCGAACGCACTCAATCGAGCACGGCGCGGCAGCGCGTGGTGTTGCGGGGCGTGCGTGGCATCGAACTGCGTTTTCTGGATGACCGCGGCGAGTGGCGAACGGAGTGGCCTGTCGAGGCCAACGAACCGCAGCGGTCGCGCTCTCGACCACGCGCCGTGGAGATCACACTCGAGACGGTACAGTTCGGCACCCTCGTTCGACTTATCGAGGTCGCCGGATGAGGCGCTCACGCGGTATGGCCTTGCTGACGGCGCTCATTTTGCTCGCGCTCGCCACGGCGATCGCGGCCGCCATCACCTTCGACACAGGCATGGCGCTGCGCCGGGCGCAGGGTAGCGCCGCACAAGAACAAGCACTGTGGGTGGCCAGTGGAACCGAGGCGTTGGCGGCCGAAGCGCTGCGCGAGCAACTCTCGGAACAAACCGACGTCATACGCCCCGGTCAACCGTGGTCTGCACCGCTCGGGCCTTTGGAGGCGATCGATGGCGTGATCGTCGAGGCGCAGGTGGAGGATCTGCAGGGTCGGTTCAATCTCAACTCGCTCATCGACATGGAAGGCAAGAGCGATCCGGCCGCTAGAGAAGTCTTCGAACGATTGTTGCAGGTACTCGAAATCGAACCGCAGATCGCGGCGCGCATGACCGACTGGATCGATGCCGACGATGAGGCGCAGCCGGGCGGCGCGGAAGAGTCCATTTACTCGTCGCTGCCCGTACCCTACCGACCGCCCAACCGTCCGATCACCTCGATCAGCGAGCTGCTGTTGCTCGAAGGCATGGACGCCGAACGTTATGCGAAGCTCGCGCCGCACGTCACCGCCCTGCCCCGTGATGCGTACATCAACCTGTGCTCGGCGAGCGGCGTGCTGCTCGATGCGCTGACGGGCGAGCGCCAGTGGAGCCGCGACCCGCAGGGCCTAGAACGCAACCGGCAGCGCAGCTGCTTTCCGGGCCGCGAGGCGTTTCGCAACAGTCTCGGTAACCCGCAGGCGTTCGAGCGACTCGAGCGCAGCCTCGGTCTCGGCGAACGCTCCACGTATTTTCGCGTGCGTACACTGGCGAGCGTTGGCACGACACAGTTCTCCTTGTACAGTCTGATGCGCCACGAGGGCAGCACGCCGGGTGAACCACGACTTCGTGTGATGCAACGGCAATTCTCCGAGTAAGCCACAGACCCATGACTGAAACGCTGCTGTTACGCCCGTCGTCCAATGCGGAGGATCGCTTCGATAGCGTCGTGCTTGATGGCGATGGGTGCATCGTTGCGCAGTCCACAGCTGAAAGGCGTGAAGCCATCGAATTGGCCGCCAACGGCCGCAAGATCATTGGTCTCATTCCAGGGGGCGACGTGCTGCTGACAGCTGTGCGCCTGCCGCCCATGGCGGCCTCGAAATTGCGACAAGGCATCGCCTACGCACTCGAGGATCAACTGATCGACGACCTCGAGGCGCAGCATTTCGCGCTCGGTGATCGTGTGGGTGAGGAACAGACCGTCGGCGTCATCGCCCGTCGCAAGTTGCAGTACTGGCTCGATCGCTTTGCCGCGGTCGGCATCGCGCCACGGGCGCTGCACGCCGATGCGACGTGCATTGCGCGCAAGCCCGGCGATCTTTTGGTTTGGATCGACGGCGACGAGGCGCGCATCGTTCCGCCTGAGGGCGCCACGGACTACTCACCAATGGCGCTGCTGGAGGAGTCGCTGCGTACCCGCCTTGCGGCAGAGGGTGCGACGTCTCTCGGGATTTGGGTTTATGCGACCCCGACTGATCTCGAGCGACATGGCGAACTCATCGAGCTGCTCCGCCGACTCGGTGCGCCCCTGCAAGTGCACACCTTGCCATCCGGACCCCTGCCGTGGCTCGCGACCCACTGGTCGATGGCACGCCCCCTCAACTTGCTGCAGGCCGAGTACGCGCCTCGTGCGGCCATCAACCTGACATGGCTTCGTTGGCGCTGGGCGGCAGCGCTCGGCGCAGTGCTCGTCTTGGCGCATCTCGGCGCACGCGAACTCGAATGGGCACACCTTCAGCAACTCGAACGCGATCTCGATGCGCAACTACAGAGCCAAGCCTCGATGGTGCAACCGGGTGTGAGCTCGGCTGATGCCGCGGCGGCGATGCTGCGCCGCCAACTGCAGCGCCTGCAGGCGGGCGACACCGTCGACCCTCGGGCCTTGCGCGAACTCGAGCGCTTGGCGCTCGCACGCGCACAGGTGGCGGACGTGCGGGTGCAACGCCTACAGCAGCGGCCGGACGGCACGACCGTTGTGATTCGTACCGCTGCGGCGGATGTGGCCGAGGCCTTTGCCGAGGCCTTGCGCGGCACGGGTGTGCCGCTGCAGCCGATCGAGATCCGGAGCACCGACAGCGGTATCGAAGCCACCTTGCGCTGGCGCGTACCACGCGGAGCGCAACCCACATGAGGCTGAGCTGGCCCACGCCCCTGATCGACCTGGGTGAACGCGTGGCCAGCCGCTACGCGCAGTTGTCGCTGCGCGATCGGCGTGCCCTCGCCCTCGGCGCCACGGCAGTCACGCTAATTCCGCTGCTCGCCCTGATGTTCCACGTCACCGAGCGCAACTGGGCCGCGCAGGGCCGCATCGCCGACAAACGCAGCGTGCTGCAGCAATGGAACGCCCATCAGCCGCAGTGGCAGGCGAGCGGCCTTGCAGGCGTGCCCATCGATTTGTCATTGCAACAACGACTCGAGGCGGCGCGCAGTGCGGCGGGCTTGTCCTCGGCGGCCTTTCGCGTGACGGAGCAAGCTCCGCGCACGGTACTGCTGCAACTGGACGCCGCCGATTTCGCGAGCATCGTCGCGTTACTCGCGCAAATGTCCGCCGAAGGCGTCAGCATCGAATCGGTGGAGCTCGCAGCCGCTGCAAGTCCCGGGGCGGTGTCGGGCACCTTGTTGTTGCGGGGACCATGACGCTGCGGCGTCTGCTCGGCAGGCTGTTGGCCGGGCTGCTGATCGGCAGCCTCATCTGGTTGCCCGCGCGCACCCTCGGTCCCCTGATGCCGAATGGCGTGCAGTGTGAGGCGTGGCACGGTCGAGTGTGGGATGGTCGGTGCGCAAATCTGCGCATCCAAACAGCGAGTTTCGGCGAAATCCAGTGGGACCTACGTACGGCCTCGCCGCTCGGTCTGCGGCCCGAACTTGCACTGCGCTGGGCACAGGCCGATTCAACCGTTGAGGCAAGGGCAACCCTCGCCGGTACTCGGCACATCGAATTCCGCGAGCTGCGCGCGGATCTCGCCTTTGCAACGTTGCGCGAGTCCCTGCCGGCAGCGTTACTCAGCCAAGTGACCTTGCCCCGAGCAGGTCGGTTACGAAGTTCGGATCTCGGATTCTCGCTGCGCCGCACCGAAGGGGGAGCGTGGCTACCCTCCCGCGTCGTCGGCTTCGCCCAAGTGAGCGGACTGGTTTATTCGGCGGGTCCTGCCGCCGCCGAGCCGATAGTGCTTGGCGATTACGAGGTCGCGTTCGGCGCCCAATCGGCTGGCGCCGACCCCACGGTCGCGCCGCAGGGCGCATCGCAGGACATCGTCGCCCGGGTGCGCGATCTGGGTGGACCGCTCCTGCTCCAAGGCAGGCTGCGCTGGCAACCCGCCGAGGCCCGCTACCGACTCGATGCCCAAGTTCAGGCGCGCAATTCGAGCGTCCGTGTACTGCTAGATCCGCTTGGGCCCGCCGCCCCGGATGGCAGCCGTGAGCTATCTCTCGAAGGCAATTACTAGCTGTTATTTATCAGTTAGTTATGAAGCTTTCTTACGGTAGTCTTCGAGCAATTCGCCCATACGGCTGAAGACCGTGCGCAGGGTTTCGGCGTCAGGCAAGTTAGTGATCCGAAAGTGGTTGCGGTAGGGCACGTTGAAACTGACCCCGGGAGCGACCAGCACGTGCTTGCGCTCCAGCAAATCGAGCGCGAAGGCTTGATCGTCGAACTGCGGCACCGTTTCGTTCACCCCGACGAAGGCGTACAGCGCCCCTTGAGGGCTCGACACCGTCAGCGAAGGGTTCTCGGCGACGGATTCGATGATGGCCCGACGTGATTCGTATAGCCGACCGCCCGGCCGCGTCAGCTCCTTAATGCTCTGATAGCCCCCGAGTGCCGTCTGCACGGCCCATTGCCCGGGCACGTTGCTGCACAGCCGTAACGAGGCCAAGAGCTCCAAGCCGGCGAGAAATTCCCCAGCCGCCTTGAGCTTTCCGGAAACGACGGCCCAGCCCACGCGGTAGCCGCACGCCCGATAGACCTTCGAGAGGCCCGACATGGTCACGCAGACCGTATCGCGCACGAGTGGCGCCACGGGTACGAACTCCGCACCGTCATAGGTGATCTGATCGTAGATCTCATCGCAGAGCAGCACGAGACCGCGCCGCTCGGCGAGCCGCACGATGCCCTCGATAACCTCTCGTGGATACACGGCACCGGTCGGGTTATTCGGGTTGACGATGACGATGGCTCGGGTTCGCGGCGTGACCAGCGACTCGATCTCAGCCGGATCGGGTACGAAGCCATTTTCCGGGCGGCAGGCGTAGTGCACCGCTCGCCCGCGGTTGAGGTTCACAGCCGCAGACCACAACGGATAATCGGGACTCGGTACCAAGACCTCGTCACCCTCGTTCAGCAAGGCACGCAACGTGAGATCGATGAGTTCGCTCACACCATTGCCGATGAACACCTCCTCGGCACTGACGCCGCTGACGCCCCGCCCCTGCTGCTGCATGACCACGGCCTCACGGGCCGGGAAAATGCCTTTCTGGTGGCAGTACCCCTCACTGTCGGGAAAGTTTTCGATCATCGCGAGTCGCATCGTTTCCGGCGTGCGAAAACCGAATAGAGCCGGATTGCCGATGTTGAGCGAGATGATCTCGTACCCCTTGCGGGCGAGCTCCAAGGCGCGCCTAGCTAAATTGCCGCGAATCTCATAGCGGACGTTGCGTAGGCTGTCGCTGGTGCGGATGGTTTGCTCGACGGTCATGCTCGGCTCTCTACTGGGTGTGGCTCGCCCCATGGCGGTGCGCAAGGATAGCGACTGTCCCGTACGGCCGCACGTCTGGCAGCGTTATCATTCGCATCACCATGAGCCGATCCGAACGCCCCCGAGCCACTCCCCGTCCGCCACGCATCGATGCGCTCGCGCGACCGACCCACGACGAACTTGCTCGTCAACGTTTCGTCTCGACCCTGCGCAAGCGAGTCATGGTCGACCTTGCCCAACAGATGCGACGCCACTACCACGCGTCGGTCGAGCCGCAGTTTCGGCAACAGCACGGGCGAGCTCCGCAGCATGCCACCGACATTCGGCAGGTCATGCGCGAGGACGGGTTTTTCAAGGCATGGAGCGCTTTGCGCTATGCGGCCCAGCAACAGACTTGGTGGTCGGTGCAGCCACAGGTGGAGCGAAATACCGCAGCCATCACCGCAGAGGCCGCTGCGGTGGCGCGGCGGCGCGGTCGAGGCTCGCTGCAGCTGAACGCAACCCTGCCCATGCCGCGCGATGTGACCGCGATGGACATCCACCTGATGCCAGGGTGCTTTCACACCGAATACAGCCCGGGAGATGTCAGCACCGCGGCGATGTACTGGCACGGTACGGCCGTGTTTTCGGCCGGCTTGAAGATGCGCCACAACGGCGGTGGCGTAGCACGGTCGATCGCGCAGTTCCTGCGCTACAGCAGACCTGAGTTCAAACCGCGGCACATGCTCGACATCGGCTGCTCAGCCGGCAACCAGTTGCTGCCCTACCTCGACGTCTACCCCAAGCTGGTTGGACACGGCGTCGATGTCTCTGCACCGCTGCTGCGCTATGCACATGCCCGCGCGCGGTCGCTCGGCTATACCGTCCACTACTCGCAGCAAGACGCCCGCGAGCTCGATTACCCGGATGGCAGTTTTGATCTTGTAGTGTCGAGTTTTTTCCTTCACGAGCAATCGCCGACGACGAATCGCAAGGTGCTGCGCGAGGCCTATCGGGTGCTGAGACCGGGCGGCATCATGGTGCACATGGAACTACCGCCGGCCGATGCCGTCGACCCTTACTACAACTTCTATCTCGATTGGGACGCCTACTACAACAACGAGCCGCACTACGCGAGCTTTAGAAAGTTTGATCTCGCGACCGAGTGTGCGAAAGCGGGTTTTTCCGCCGAAGGGTATTTCGCACGACGTATTCCTAACTGGGGCACCGTAAGGGAGAGTGAATTCGCGGAGTCGGCTCGAGGCGAAAGGCCCGCTCCCGAGCACGGCAACGGCGCAAGTTGGTACATCTTCGGCGCTGTACGCTAAAGCTACAGCGCAACTCGCGCACGAGAACCGTCGCAGCCGATAAATAAAAAAGGGCCGCATAAAGCGGCCCTTTTTGCAGTCAAAGCCCCACGCATTCTTCGCTGCGCGGTGGACTACACCATCAGCGCCGACGGCGCTTCTTCTTGTGTTTGTGTTCGACCATGCCATCACCATGGTGATGCGCACGATCGCCGTGCGCATGGCCGTGATCGAACTCGAAGTCGATCGGGTGGTTATGGCCGTGGGTGTTGATCCATTTATACATCTCGGGGTTGCGATGCAGTATGCGGCTCGCCGCACGCTCTTGGTTCTCCTCGATGTTCGTCCACGGATTGAAGTGAAAGTGGTTATAGAGCAGCGTATCCGTGCGCCCGATAGCAAGGATCCCGAGTTTCGAGGCGAATGCACCGTGGTTAATGTACGGCGGGCGCCAGAAGTAGCCGCCCGTGGGCAGATCGCCGAACTGCATCATCCACGAGGTGCCCCAGATGTGGTACGCCTCCTCGCTGCAGTCGTGATAGGAAATGTTGTCCTGCCAGAAGTTCGGCGTCATGCAGTACATGAACGTGAAGCCATGGGTGCGCGGATCGAACCGCAGAATCTTCACCATGCAACCGGGCGCGGTAGCCGGGAAGAAGTTGGTGGAGGTCCAGTGAAGATTGTCGTAGGCATTGACCGCGGCATAGCGGTCGCGCTCGGCCTGCGGATGATCACTGTCCGACTCGACGAACGAGGGCTCGCCGTAGTTGTAGAAAATGAGTCCCGTCGCACCACGCGGTGAGCTGAGCGCCTCGAGCGCGACACCGGCGGGTACGAAGACATAGCTTCCCGGTCCCCAGACTTTCTCGCCGATGGTGATCGAACCCGACATGATGAAGAGTTCGTACTCGGTGTAGCTCATGCCGGGCGGCTGCTTATAGCCGGGCTCGAACAACACCGTCATGGATGAGGCGCCGTTGTCGGTGTCGAGCGACAACATTTTGTATTGCATGCCCTTCGGGAACCCGGGCAGGGTCATCTTCTTGAAGGGTACGTCGCGGTCAACGAACGGTTCGATATGCGGGCGTGCCATGTTTCTGTCCTCTCTTAGAATACGACCTTGAATTTGCGCTTCGGCTTGACGGGAATTTCTTCCGGCCGGACCTTACGCATCTGGTCATAGTGAGTGTGCACACCACGGGTCTGGATGCGCTGCAGAAACTCGGCGATCCACTTGTCCCGCTTAGGCGTCAGTGCCTCCTGCTCGGCGACAATCTTGCGATATCGGCGCTTCTGCTCGACGATTTCCTTCTTCAGCCAAGCCTCGGCCTCGCGGCTTCGCTTGTTTTCGATGAACTTCATGCCTCTGCCCTCCTGGTGCAATCCACCGTGGCCCCCAAAACCCAGTCGACTATACCGCTGAATTCACCCGGCGCGAGTCATCGCGGTCCCTAGCCCTTCGCCTTGTCCGCCCTGCGACCTGTTTGCTGGGACACAGATGGACGCTTGCCGACCCCTGTCGGCCTGCGCTTTTGGGTCAATTGACTGCGACCAAACAAGGCCTCGCGGGCCTTGGCATCGGGATTACCGATTTTTTCACTTTTCGCGAGCACTTCCATGGCGCGCTGCACGGCGGGTCGTGCCGCGATCGCCTCGTACCAGCGCTGCACGTTGGGAAACTCGCCGAGCTCGATTCGATGCAGCCAGCGAACGCGCATCCAAGGCCAGGTAGCCATGTCGGCGATGGAATAAGGCCCCGCCAAGTACTCGACCTGCTTCAGCCGTCGATCCATAACCCCGTAGAGGCGCAAAGTTTCGTTACGGTAGCGATCGATCGCATACGGGATCTTACGCGGCGCATAGCCGAGGAAATGTCCGCATTGACCGAACATCGGCCCGACGTTGGCGACTTGGAAGGTGAGCCACTGCAGCACCGTGTAGCGCGCTCGGCGCTCCCTCGGCAGAAATCGCCCGGTCTTCTCGGCGAGGTACTGCAGGATCGCACCCGACTCAAACAGGGCAAAGGGTTCCCCACCCGGCCCCTCGTGATCGACGATGGCCGGGATCTTGTTGTTCGGATTGATCTTCAGGAACGATGGCTTGAACTGCTCGCCGCGCAGCATGTTCACCGGCTTAACTCGATAATCGAGGCCACACTCCTCGAGCATGATGGGAATCTTTTGGCCATTCGGCGTCGGCCAGAAATACAAATCGATCACGCGCCCTCCACAGCCTGCACACACAACCGTACACTGCGAGAACCATAGCAGGTCGAGTCCGCCCTAGGAGATAGTCGATGCTTAGCGCCATTCTGGCGGTCACGCTCGTCGTGGCCGACCTCGCAACAGTAGAAAAGGCCTATGTCGAGTGGCTGGGATATCGCGTCATCGAACGTGGCGTACTCAGCGCCGAGCAAGCGGCTGTGTGGGACGCGCCGGCCGCCGCGGGGAGCCGGCTCGTCGTTCTGCAGCCGGCAAGCGGCGCGCAAACCTACCTGCGACTGATCGAACGACCCGCAACGCCCGGGTTTCGCGCCATGGCGACCCATGGCTGGAACTCCAACGAGATCCTGGTCGAAGACCCCGGTGCCTTGGAGCGCCGCTTCGATGCAGCGAACTCGCCATTCCGGGTGGTCGGCCCGACAGCGCCGCTCGGCTCCAACAGTTCCGTCATTGCCATGCAAGCCATTGGCCCGGGCGGTGAACTCAACTATTTCACGCGCATCCCGCCGACGGGAGGCACGTTCATCAAGACACCCGCCCAAAGCCCGGTGGATCGCACGTTCATCGTGGTACTCGGCGGTCCATCCATGGATGATCTACGGCGCTTCTACGCAGAAGTGCTTGCCATGAAACCCACAGAGCCCTACTCGTCCACGGTCAATGTGTTGCAAGATGCACTGAACCTGTCGAGCGATACGCGTACGCGGATTGCGCTCGTGCCGATCTCACCGGGTTTTCTCATCGAACTCGACGAGTATCCGCCCGTCACCGTGCCGCGGCCGCGACGGAGCGGGGATCTACCACCTGGAATGGCGATGGTCAGTTTCGCCAGTGGCCCATTCGCGGCCCGTGCCCTGCCGTGGGTCGAGCCACCCACCGCGGGATCGGCGTCGGTGATTTATTCCGGTCGACGCGCAGGTGTCGTACGCGGCGCCGCGGGTGAGTGGATCGAACTCGTCGAGACGACCGACAAGTAACGATTGAGATGCAGTCCGCGCGGGTTGTCGACCCAACCCTGCACCCGCGGTGAAATCAAACGCCGGCTGACATACACGTGCACAGGGGCGATCGGCTGCTCGCGCATCGCTAGGCTTTCAGCCTCGCGCATGAACTCGGCTCTTGCGAGGAGATCTACCGTCGAGTCAGCCTTATCCAGCCATTGCTGATACTGCCGGCTGGCATACCCAGAGATGTTCAGCGAGCTCGAGCGCGCATCGAGCAACCGGAGAAATGAAATCGCGTCGCGATCCTCACCGTACCACGCGCCGCGGGCGACATCGAAGTCACCCTGTGCCACCGCCACTTGGTGCGCCTTCAACTCCGCGCCAATCAATTCCGTACGCACGCCGAGGGGCTGCCACATCGCGCTGATGGCGAGCGCGAGCCGACGCTGGGTATCGGAATTGTTGACTCTGAATCGCAAGCGCAAAGGCTGCTTCGGCCCAAAGCCTGCCTCCTGCAACAGTCGCCGCGCCTCGGCAACACGGGCGCTCACGCTAAGGGTCGCGAAATCGGCACAGCCGCGGCGCGGATAGTTGATCACGCCCTCGGGAACGACACAGTAGGCCGGCGGCTCGCCTGCGCGCATCACCCGCTGTACGAGCCTATCGCGATCGATCGCCATCGACAGCGCGCGTCGGACCCGCACATCGGCGGTCGCTCCTCGGCGCGTATTGAAGGCGAGATACTCGAGACCAATCTGGCGCACGAGCCGAAGCTGCGACCCGTAGCTGGCCTTGAGCTCAGCCAACTGCTCCGAAGGCAAAGTTACGAGCACGTCGAGCTCGCCCGCCCGATAACGCGTTAGCGCCGTCTTCGGATCCTCGATCGGCACGTGGTAAATCGAATCGAGACGGACACTCGCCGCCTCGTGAAAGCGCGGATTGCGATCTAGGCGCACGTGACTGCCGGGTCGCCACTCGCGAAATACGAACGCGCCGTTCGAGACGATGTGCTCGGGCCGTGTCCATTGCTTGCCGTGCTTCTCGATCACGTGTCTTGGCACGGGGAACGCCCGGTGCACCAACAGGTCGGTCAGATAGGGGGCCGGGTGCTCGAGATCAATGATGACCGTCATGGGGTTTGGCGCGCTGACACCGAGTGCCGTGACAGGCAACTTGCCCGAATTCACGGCCCGACCATTACGGATCACGTACAGCAAGGAGACAGCGGGCGCCGCCGTCTTGGGATCAAACAGGCGCCTGAATGACCACAGAAAATCTTCGCTCGTCAGCACTCGACCATCAGACCATCGCAGGTTGTCGCGTAAGGTGAACGTATATCGCTTGCCATCCGCTGACACCGTCCACGAACGCGCCTGTCCAGGAATCGTATTCGCCGCCGGATCTAGAGTGGTCAGGCCTTGGAATAAATCCTGCGCGATGTTCCCGTCTTGACCGTAGGTCCAAGTTTGTGGGTCGAGTGTCTGGAGCTCCCCCGTCGAGGTCCGCCGAACCACGACGTTCGATTCAGCGGTCGCTCCCAAACTGAGCGACAAAACAATCACGCCCGCCCAGAGGGCGAGCCGACAGATCATTCTTTGGGCTCGTGGCATTCGTACTCGACCAACTCGTATCGCGTCATCATGTAGCCGGTCACGTAAGCCAGCAAACACACGCGGTCGCCATCATCCGTGCACCATAGATCGTATGGCGGGTGTTTGCCGGGTTCATTGCGGGTCTCGCCTGAACCATCGTCGGTGCTCTCGGCGAAGCGGTAGTGCAAAGCATCGAAGGTGCCGGCCGTCACCGTAATTCGCTCGCGACCGATGAACGCCAGCTTCACCGGATTGGCAAACTTCATCAGCATCGGGCCGCTCGCACCCCGATGATCGAGCGAGCACATCAGCAGATTGTCGTACTCACCCCGAGTGGGCCCTGAGGAAATATCAACCATGTTGGTAAGCCATGAGTCGGCTTGGATCGGATGAGTGCCGAAGCCATCGAGTGGGCGCGACAATGCCCAGCGTTGGGACAGGCGCCCCTCGGCGAGCGTATAGCCCTCGCATTCAGCCTCGGTATCAGTGAAACGGAACCAGCTCGAACCCATGAACCGATCACCGACGGACAAGCGCACGAAACAATCGGTCGGACGCCAATCGGCACCCAGGCTGAGCGTCACGTCGCGCTGCACGTTCGGGGCATCGTCGATTTCGGTGTAAGCGCGCAACGTACGCCGCCCGTCCGCGGCCACGCTTATGGTGAAACGCTCACGACCACGCTCGGCGCCCTCCCGGCCCGGCTTATCGCTCGTGTAACGCAATGTTCCCCTGACTCGACGATGCGGGATGGGCATGATCACTCCACGAGCAGCAATGGTTGGCGGTACATCTTTTTCCGAGCCATCGGTACAAACCACCCGGCAAGCTGGGGTCGGTTCGCGAACAGATCGATCGCTGGGTCAACGCCAATCAAGGCCTTGGAGGTCGCTACCCACTTCAAGCGCAAAAACTGCAGCGCACCGACCGTGCGCATCTGGCCGATGTCGAGGCGGTCGTACCCGGGCACATCACGCTCGAGTTGATCGAGTATGGCCATGATCTTGCCGACCAAACGGGCAATGTATACGGGGCGCTGTTCGGTCTGCGGCAACCAGGACTCGATGATCAAAAGCACAAAGGTGTCGAACAGACCATCAGCCATCCAAGCCTGACGCAAGGTCCGCCAGCGCTGCGGCCCTTTGGCCGGGAAAAGCCGACGGCGTCGGTGTAAAGAATCCAGATACTCATAAATGACCGGACCACCCGCGAGGTACTCGCCCGTATCGAGCACGAGCGTCGGAACCTTACCAAGCGGATTGATCGCCGCAAGCGGCGTGCCGGTATCGAACGGCTTCGTCGGAATGAGTTCGATCTGCGACTCCAGACCAGCGTAGCGGATCACGGCCTCGACCGTGTGCACGTAACCCTTGATCGGCGTGTAATACAACTTCATCGCAACTCCCAAAAAAAAGAGGGTTGCGACTTAGATCGCAACCCTCTTACGTATCGTCAACAGAATTTCGTCTGCAATCGACTCAGAACTTGTACGCGAGTCGGATACCGTACTGACGCGGCATGTTCGGCGTCACGGCGACGCCCTGATACGTGGTCAGCTGGCCGAGTGTCGGGGCTGAGTCGAAGTCCGTCCAGCGGGCGCAGGCCGCCCAGCTGTCGTCATCAAACACATTCTTGACGAAGCCTTCGATGCGCAGATTGTCTTTCTCGCCGCCGATGCGGACGTTGGTGAGCGAGTACGCCTTGCAATAGGCGAGATTGCTCTCGTCGACGAAGGTCTTGCCCGTGTAGCTGACATCCGTGTTGGCAAACCAGTTCCAGCCCGTGTTGCGCAGCGCGGCGTTGTAGCCGACCGAGACGCTGCCCGACCACTCGGGGAAACGCGCATTCGAGTTGCCCTTCATTTGCTGGAAGCCGGCGATCGGCACCACGAAGTTGAAGACGAAGTCGTCGTACTCGCTCTGTGCCCAGGTGGCCATGGCGCGGATATCCCAGTTCTCGGTCAGGCGCGCCTGACCTTCAAACTCGATACCCTTGAGCGTCGAGTTGCCGCCCACGTTGGCGTTGCGCGTGTTCGTGAACGGTAGACCCGTCGCGCTGACAGCTGGCTGGCCATTGGCACCATTCAAGCAGCCGTTGGCGGCCGTGGCACCGGTGACACCACCGTGCGCGAAGCTGCCGCAGTCTTCCTGGATCACGAACGCGGAACGACCCTTCTGGTTCTTCCACTCCGCCCAATACGCCGCAACGTTGATCTGTGCGCGGCGATCCCAGAACTGCTGCTTCCAGCCGAGCTCGACCATGTCGAGCTCGTCACCGGCTACCGTCTCAGGCACATCCGGCGCGGCCACGCACTGCGGCAGAGTGGGGCTCGCGATGCAGGGGAAGCCACCAGCGTCGTACTGCGTCTTCTCACGCGCCGTGGCGCGGGCCACTTCGGCGTTGATCGAAGGCGGCAGGAAGCCCTTCGCGTAACTCACGTAGAGGTTGGTCTCGTCGTTCGGTGTCCAGCGCAGAATCGCACGCGGCGAGGTCTGCGTTTCCTCGACCTTAAAGGGCGCGGTCGTCAGGATGGCCTTCTGCGTCTCGTCTTTCGAGTAGCGCGCCTCGACGCTCGCGGTGATCGTATCGGTGACGTCGTAGCTCACCGCCGCGAAGATGCCCTGCGTCTTCACCTTGTCGGTGTTCTGCGCCGCCGAGTTCGGCGTGAAGAAGAAGCTGCCCGCATTACCCGTTCGACCGCAGGTCGAACCCACCGGACGAGCCGGACCGAAGTCGGCACACAACCACACCGCATCGCCGCCCGAGCCCGACTGCAGAAAGGTCTGATCGTACTGGTTGACGCCAACGAGGAAGCGGAACTTCTGATCCTGCGGCGAGGTGAGCCGCAGTTCGTAGCTCTTGTCTTCGGAGTCCTGCGGGTCACGCGACCACCAAAGGCCACGGGGCGTGAGACCGAAGGGACGGATCCAGTTGGCCTTCAGTTCGTTGATGCCCGCCTGGAAGGCGACTTGGTAGCCGCCCGCAAAATCGTAGGTGCTCGACAACGAGTACCGCGTCACCGTGCGGTACAGACCGATGTGGTCGATACGCGGCACGTCGAACACCGCCGGCAACGCCCGATTGACGATGTTGTCGAGGATGTAATTCGGTTGACCGTTGATCGCCGCCTGCGGCACGTAGAACGTGGTCGGCGTGTCGATGATGTTCTTGCCGCCGGTGAACGAGATCGCTTGACCGAGCTCGGGTACCGCACCGCAGATATAGTTCTGCGGCTTGGCGTTGGGGAACAGCGGATCGGCTGTGGCGATGGTCTTGCCGGTGCAGGTGTCATTGCGCCAGCCCTGCACGATGCCGCCCATGATCGGACCGTCATCGTCAATCGCATGGAACGCGCGGAACTTGACGTTCCATGCGTCGGTGGCCTGCAAGTTCAGCGTAAGGTTGACCGACTGGCTGCTCTCTTCGCCAAGGCCACCACCGTCCGTGGCGCGGAAAACGGCACCACGGTTGTACAGGCGACCGCCGATGCGGAAAGAGAGCTTGTCGTTGATGATCGGGCCTTCAAAGCTCGCCGACACATCCGTTTCGCTGTTGTTGGAGGCTAAGGCATTGAGCTTGCCGGAGAACTCCGTCAGCGACGGCGTGCGGGTGATGTAATTGATGGCGCCGCCGAAGGTGCTGCGACCGTAGGTCGCCGACTGCGGACCCTTGATGACTTCGATGCGCTCGACGTCATCGTACGGAATCGACTGCGTGCCACCGAGCACGTAGACGCCGTCAATGAACAGCGAACCCAGCTGCAGCGAAGGGCTGTCAGAGTTGACGTTCATGCCACGGAAGCGGATCGCGGAGGTGTAGCGACCCGGGATCTGGCCGCCCTGCTGCGAGTACTGCACACCCGGTGCGCTGCGCGCGACGTCTTCGAGGGTCGTGAAACCCTTCTTCTCGATGTCGTCTGCCGAAAAGGCCGTGATCGACAGCGGTGCCTCGATCAAACGCTCCTCGGTTTTTCGCGCCGTAACGGTGATTTCTTCGAGCATGAGCGCATTGTCGGCATTTTGCGCGACCGACGCGTTCATCGACAGCACCGTAGCGACCGCAGCCGCAACCGTGCAAGTAAAGGGTTTCACAGACATGGGGTTCCCTCAGAGTAAAAAGGCACGCCTCGAATCCGGAGGCGTGGCGGCGTTTTAAACGTTATATATGCAGGATGTCAACGCTGTTGCGCCGGCGAGACAAGTCCATCCAGCACCTGAAACACCCGTTCGATCAGCGCCTCGCGCGCCTCAAGCCGCGCCTGCAACGACATCTCCGAGGGCTCGTGGGCCTCGACCGCGTCGGCTCGCAGCACTTTGGCCTTCGCCAGCAGCTCCTCGAGTGTGCGAACCCGTTCATGCAACGTGGATACTTCGCTCGTCAACGCCGTGACAATGGCAAACAGCTCATCGACGCCATCGGCGGTGTAGAAGCGCGCCCGTGGGCCTTTGGCCTGCCGCAGCATCCGCACCGATGGCGACTTTGTTGCCACCTTGCGGGCCATCAGTGCACCTCCTGACCGCCCGATACGTTCATCGCCTCACCGGTCACGTAGTCCGCCTCGGCGGAGCACAAAAACGCGCAGGCCTTGGCCGTGTCATCCGCAAGACCAACTCGCCCAAGCGGAATCCGACCGCGCATTTCGGCCAGATACGCCTCGACGGTCTGCCCGCGTTGTTGTGCGCGATAGGCGTTTTGCACCGCGCCGAGTTGTGTCGTCACGTGGTTAGGACAAACGGCATTCACCGTGATGCGGTGCGCGCCGAGTTCGAGCGCCGCGCTGCGCGTCAAGCCGATCATGCCGTGCTTGGATGAGGAATATGCCGCCAAGTGCAACGAGCCGGATTTGGCCGCCACGCTCGCGATGTTGATGATGCGCCCGCCCCGCCCCTGCAAAATCATCTGGCGCGCGGCCTGCTGCGTGCAAACAAATGCGCCCGTGAGGTTCACGCCGATCACCGTGTTCCACCGCTCTAATGGCATGTCGACGAGCGGTTCCATCATGAAGCCGACCCCCGCGTTGTTGACGAGAATATCAAGGCCACCGAATTCCCGAACCGCCATGGCCACCGCGGCCTCAGCCTGCGAGGCATCGCGCACGTCAAGCTCACACGCCACCGCCTGCGCCCCGGACTCCCGTAGCCCGTGCACCACGGCATCAAGTTCGGCGCGATTGCCGACACGGTCGGCGGGCAACACGCCACCCGCACCCGCCACATCCGACACGACCACACGCGCCCCTTCGCGGGCCAGTCGGGCGCAAATAGCTTCCCCTAAACCGCCACGGCGACCCGCGCCCGTGACGAGCGCGACTTTGCCGCGCAGACGCTCGCCGATCATGGCGTTTCCCTCGAGGTTTTAATCTCGCGCCACAGGTCACAGGCCACTTCATGCCCGCTCCCTACCGACTGTAGCTTCGGTGCCGTGGTGGCGCAGCCCGCCACGGCATGCGCGCAACGCGTGCGAAAGACGCAGCCCGAAGGCGGCGCCAAGGGCGACGGCAATTCGCCACCGAGCGCGCCGCCGAGACGCTGCGGTTGCAGATCCGGATCGGGCACAGGCACGGCGGCGAGCAAGCCCTTCGTATACGGGTGACGCGGCTGCGAGTAGAGCAGATCAGTGCTCGCCAACTCCATCGGCTTGCCAAGGTACAGCACGAGGACCCGATCACAGAGCCTTCGCACCACGGCGAGGTTGTGACTAACGAAGAGGATGGTCATGCCAAAGTCGCGTTTCAAATCCTGCAGCAGATTGACGATCTGCGCCTGGATCGAGACGTCGAGCGCGCTAACCGGCTCGTCACAGACCAGCAATTTCGGCCTCAGCACCATCGCGCGCGCGATGCCGATGCGCTGACACTGCCCGCCGCTGAACTCGTGCGGATAACGATTGACGACATCGGCGGGTAATCCAACTCTCCCGAGCATGTCGATGACACGTTCGCGCCGCTCTGCGCGAGACAGCTCGCGCGCGTGGACGCGCAGCGGCTCGGCGACGATTTCACCCACCGTCATGCGCGGGTCAAGACTGGCCAGCGGATCCTGAAAGACGATCTGCATATCGCGGCGCAGCGGACGGACGCGCGCGGTGCTCCAACCCTCAATCGGGCGGCCGAGCCAAAGCACCTGCCCGCCGCTTGTGCGTACGAGGCGCAGGATGGCTCGCGCCAACGTCGACTTCCCGCAGCCCGATTCGCCCACGATGCCGAGCGCTTCACCCGGAGCCACCTGAAGATCGATGCCATCAACGGCGCGCAGGTGCCGCTTGGCCCGGAACAGCCCCTGACCGATGGGAAACCAAACGCGCAGGTCGCGCAACTGCAGCAACGGCTCGTTCATCACATCTCCCGCGAGTGGTGAGTCCCCTGCAAGGGGTGGTGACACGCGACGCTGCGGGTCCCTTCACCGGGGCCTGGGCCAACTAAGGGAGGCCGATCGGTGCGGCAAAGCGCGTCAGCCTTCGCACAACGCGGCCCGAACGCACAACCCGCTGGCAGTCGTCGTGGATTGGGCGGTTGCCCGCCAATGGCAGGTAGAGGCCCGGTGCCGCTGTCGTCGATTCGAGGCATCGACGCCAATAACGCTGCCGTATACGGGTGCTTCGGCGCCTTCAGTACTTCGTGCACTGTACCAAGCTCCACGACTCGGCCGGCGTACATGACGGCAACGCGATCAGCGATGCCCGCCACAACACCCAGATCGTGGGTGATCAGCGCCATCGCCATGCCGCGCTCGCGTTTCAGTGTGGCGAGCAGAGAAAGGATTTGTGCCTGAATGGTGACATCCAACGCCGTCGTCGGTTCGTCTGCGATCAACACCTCGGGGTCACAGGCGAGAGCGATGGCGATCATCACGCGCTGGCGCATGCCGCCCGACAACTCGTGCGGATACTGATCAAGGCGACGCGGCGCATCGGTGACCTGCACTTGCTCGAGCAGCGCCAGCGCCCTCGCCCTTGCTGCCTCCGCAGAACTGCCGAGATGATGGATGATCGACTCGGCGATCTGCTCGCCTACCGTCATGTGCGGGGTCAGCGAGGTCATCGGATCTTGGAAGATCATCGACAACTTCACGCCCCTAAATCGATTGAGTTCGGCGACGTCGCGATCAATCAGCGGCTCGGTGCCGAGCCGCGCCTGACCACTGACACGGGCATTGGCAGCAAGCAGGCCCATGACGGCCAGAAATGACTGACTCTTGCCAGCGCCGGACTCGCCAACCACGCCCACACATTCGCCACGGCGGATCGCCAAAGAGAAATCATTGACCGCCGACAACGAGCCATCGGGCGTGTCGAACACCACGGAGAGCTGGTCGATGTCGAGGGCGATCGGTGCTTCGCTTTGGCTCATGCGAACTGCCTATCGATCACGCGGGTCAAGCGCATCGCGCAAGCCATCGCCGAGGAAATTGAAACACGTGAGTAGCGTCACAAGAAATCCGGCCGGCACCAACAGCATCCACACCGCCGACTCCATTTCTTGCGCTCCTTCGTTAATTAGACTGCCAAGGCTCGCCTGCGGTTCCTGCACTCCAAGACCAAGGAAAGACAAGAAACTCTCGAATAAAATCATCTGCGGGATCGTCAACGTCGCGTAGATGATCACCGGCCCTATGACGTTCGGCACGATATGCCGCGCCAGGATGCCAGGCGTGCCGACCCCGCTCGCGAGTGCCGCCTCAATGAACTCTTTGCGCTTGAGCGATAGGGTCTGACCGCGCACGATGCGCGCCATGGTTAGCCAGCCCACGGCGCCGATCGCCAGGAACAGGACGTAGATGTTGCCGCGCTCGAACAGCGTGGAAAGAATGATGACGATGAAAATATAGGGCAGCGAATAGAGGATATCGACGAACCGCATCATGAGGTTGTCGATCTTGCCGCCGAGATAGCCCGCCGTAGCGCCAAAGGCGACGCCAATGCATAGCGACACCAGCGTCGCCAGAAGACCGATTTGCAAAGAAATTTGCACTCCCGCCAACGTGCGCACGAACAGATCGCGACCCAGCCGATCTGTGCCAAGCCAGTGATCGTTCGGCCCGCCGGGTGGCACGGCCATGTTGTCCCAATCGATGGCATCGAAAGCGTGAGGTGAGAACGCAGGACCAATGAACGCCAATAGCGCAATGAGGATGATGAGTGAGGCCGCTACCATCGCCGCTTTATTGCGCCGCAAACGCCGCCAGGCATCGGCCCAGAATCCCCGTGCCGCCCCCGCTGGCAATGCCGCCGCCATGGCCTCGTCAGTCATAACGCACCCTGGGATCCAGCCAGCCGTAAAGCAGATCGGCAATGAGATTTAGTGTCAGCGTCAGGCTGCCGTACACCACGATCATGCCCATCACGAGTGTGTAGTCTCGATTGATCGCGCCCTGCACAAGGTAGCGACCGCTCCCCGGAAGACCGAACACCGTCTCGACGACCAGGGAACCTGTGATGACAAACGCCGTCGCGGGACCGAGATAGCTCACTACCGGCAGCAACGCTGGGCGCAACGCATGTTTGAGGATCACCCGCCGCTCAGGCAGGCCCTTGGCACGCGCCGTGCGTACGTGATTGGTGCGCAGCACCTCGAGTAGACTTCCCCGCGTCAATCGCGCGATATAGGCAATCACCGGCAGCGCCAGCGTCACGACGGGCAGCACCAGATAACGGAACTCGCCTGCTTCCCAGCCGGCCACGGGGAACCAGCGCAGATGCAGGCCGAATACCAGCGCAAACAAAGGGCCGGTGACGAAACCGGGCAACGCGATGCCGAGCACCGCCACACTCATGATGCCGTAGTCGGTCGGCGAGTTTTGCCGCAACGCCGCCAGCGTGCCGAGCGGAATCCCGACCAGCAACGCGAGCAACACGGCTGATAAACCCAGCATCAGGCTGACCGGCAGCCCCTGCGCAATCAGCTCGGTGACCGAGAAATCCTTGAACTTGAACGAGGGACCAAAATCACCCTGCACGAGGCCAGCCAAGTAGCGGCCGTACTGCTCGAGCAGCGGCTTATCAAGCCCATAGGCCGCTTCGAGATTAGCCTTGATCTCGGGCGGCAAGGTTTGCTCATCGTCGAAGGGGCCACCCGGCGCGATGCGGATGACGAAAAACGACAGCGTGATGATGATGAACAGCGTCGGGATCACTCCGGCGATCCGGCGCAGCGCATAACTCAGCATCCGCTCAGCCCCCTGCGAGCGTGGACGGGCGACTCACAGGTCGGAGGTGACGATGAACAGCGGCGCCTCCGCCATTTCGCGGAACGTGGCCGCAATCTTCTGGATTTGCTCGCTCGACACGTCCTTGCCAAGCGCATCGAGACTATGGACGTCAATGATTTCGATGTACTGGTACGGGGAATCACCGCCGCCGAAGAGGCCGTGCGACTTGAGCACTTCGAATTTCTTGACCGACGGCAACGCATTGACGATCGGCAGATCGACTTCGCGCGCGAACTTTTCGTAGTCCGCGACATTGACGCCAGGCTTGAGGTTGAACAGAACGACGAGTCGGGTCATGGATGTCTTCCGTGAAATCGGCGGAGCGCCGCGAGGCACCGAGTCTAGGTAACCCGCTGCGCCCTTCGCAAGACTTGACGAGCGTCAGCCGAGTCCGAGCGATCCTGGATTCATCCGACCCTGCGGGTCGACCAGTCGTTTCAGATTCGCCAGGAACCCGGCAGCCGAGGGTTGCAAGGACTGCTGATACTTGTAGAACTTGCCAAGTTGGAAACTGACCGCGCCCTCCTCCATGAAGGCCGTCGCCAGATCGCCGCGGATCTGCGCAACGGCTGCGGCGGCTTCGGGATTAGCTGAAAAGCGCGGCAGCTTGGCGAGGTAGCCGGCATCTAGCACTCGCTCGTGGAAGCCGAGCCGAGCGTCGGGCCAATACATGACCGGTTCGAGTAAGGTACCCGCGCCGCCAACCGTGGCACATAGATACCCGCGATCGATATCGAACTGTTGCATCGCTGCCGAGTGGCGCGCAAACACCGCCTCGCAGACCTCGTACATGCGCACGGCGCAGGAAAAAGGTACGGTGCCATGGACGGGAACCCAGCGCTCACCACCGGGCCCGAGCATGCTGTTGAGTTCTGCGAACGGATTCGAGCGCATGACCTTGGGCACGGTGTTCTCGACCTCTGTGCCCCCGGCCGCCATGATGCGTCGCACGATCGCGGCCTTCGCATCCGCATCGGCTGCATCACGCCCATCAAGTGACAGGTGCACCGAGAAAGTGCCCTCCTCCAAAAAATGCCGCCCCGCCAGCACGACCTTCGCGCCTTCCTTAAGGCCCTTCAGCAGACTGCCGGAGTTTTGCACCACCTTGCCGAGAGCCTTGGCATCCTCGCTTAGGCTCGCGCGTTTCATGCGCACGGCCTGCAATCCGGGATCGAACGCGAACTGCTCGGAGACCAACTCGGCACGGGCCACCTCCGCCATCGCGGCAAACAGCTCAGCGTGACTCCGGAAGGTGAACGACAAATACCGGCTCTCGGCCTGCGGGCGAATCAGCCGAAAGGTGGCACGGGTCTTGATGCCTAGTGCCCCGCAATCGGAGAGAAACATGCCAAGCATGTCAGGACCGACCTGACGGAAAAACGGCTCACCGTTGCGCGAGGCGTGACTCCCGAGCTGCAGCACCGTGCCATCGACCAGCACGACGTCAAGACCGATCACACTCTCGGCAACCGCACCGTAACGGCCGGAACCCAAGAAAATACTGCCCTGCGACAAAGCGCCGCCGATGCTGGAACGTAGCCCCGAGAGCGGTCCGTAGTACGGCGTGCGAACGCCATGCGGCGCGAGTGCGTCGAACAGGTCTTTCCACGTGGCGCCGCACTCCACCGTCACATAGCAATCCTCGGCGTCAATGGTGACCACGCGGTTCATGCTGAGCATGTCCACCATCACCGAGCCGGCGCGCGTCGGTAGGTAGCCGTCGGTGTACGACATGCCACCGCCTCGAGGCACCACTGCAACACCGCTGGCATGAATGGCCCGCAGGGCCGCCGACAGTTGCGCGGTATCCGCAGGCCGAATGAGCGCCACCGGCATCTCACCGCGGCGATACACGTCTTCGGAGTGAAACGCGAGTTCCGCTGCATCGGTCACTACGCGCTCGCGCCCAAGAACAGCGACAAGATCCGCCACCAGCCCGCTTCCGCCTGCTACCAAACCCGCGTCCATAGCCTTAGACCTCCCGTTCGATGACTCATTTTAAGACAAGATTTGGCACAAGATACTCACGCACGAGCAGATGCTAGACTTCTGCGGCCGAAAATTTGGCGTTGATACCACGGCACGAGCACTTAAGCATGAGCATCATTCGCGGCGAGCCCCCAGAGTTCGATTTCAGCGTCCCAGTCGCCGTGATCGGCGCCGGCGCCTGCGGCCTGACCGCCGCACTCGCCGTCCGTGACGCGGGCATTGACGTACTCGTGCTTGAGCGCGACAAACGCCTGTGGGGTAGCACTTCGATGTCACTCGGTGCCGTCTGCGGGGTCAATTCCGCTGAGCAAACCGCGCACGGCGTGACCGACTCCGTTGAGCTGTTCGTCGCCGATGTCATGGCGAAGACAGAAGGCCGCGCCGACCCCGCCCTCGCACGCCTGATCGGCGAGCACTCCGGTCGCACGCTCGATTGGTTGCACACGCGTCATCAGGTGCCTTTGCTGCTCGATTTCAAGTGGACCGGGCTCGGTCACTCGCGACCGCGTTTGCACATTCCGCCCGGTCGTAACGGTGAGGAGCTGCTCGCGCTGCTGGCCAACGCTTGCGGCCGCGCCGGAGCAGAGATCGTCATGGAGGCCCGAGTGACGGCGCTCTACGCCGATGCCGACGATCGGGTGCTCGGGCTGCAACTGCAGCGACCGGACGGCAGCGTCGAGCGGCTCGGCTGCGATGCCCTCGTGCTGGCCACCTGCGGTTTCGGCGGCAACCACGCGATGGTGGCGCAGCACATTCCAGAAATGGCGAACGCTCGCTATTTCGGCCACGAGGGCAATCAGGGCGACGGCATACGCTGGGGCCTGGAACTGGGCGGCGCGGTCGCCGACATGACGGCTTATCAGGGACTCGGCACCCTTGCCGACCCGCAGCAGATCATCGTTCCACACCCACTGATGATTGAAGGTGGATTCCTGGTGAACACCCTGGGCGAACGCTTCACCCACGAGCTCGCCAATATCTCCGGCATGTGCGTTCCGGTGCTCGAACAGCCGGGCGGCACCGCCTGGGTGGTCTTTGACGGACGGCGCAACCAAGAGTGCCTCGCCCACTCAGTCGAGCAGCGACAGCTCAGCGAGGTCGGCGCAATTCGTAGCGCCTCATCTTGGAGTGAGCTCGAGCGCCTGTGCCAGTTGCCAGCCGGCAGTCTCGCCAAAGAAAACGCCGCGATCGATGCCAGCCGCGAAGCCAACTCGAATGATCGTTTCGGTCGCTCGTTCGCGGGTCTTGCGCCGCTTGAGTCGCCGTACTGCGCCATACGAGTCACCGGCGCGCTGTTCCATACGCAGGGTGGCCTGCAAATCGACTCAGCGGCGCAGGTGCTGCGCCCCGATGGTCGCACTCTGCCCAATCTCTTCGCAGGCGGCGGTGCAGCGCGCAGCATTTCCGGCCCGGCCGTGACGGGCTATCTACCCGCGGTCGGCCTTGCGATGGCGATTACCTTGGGTCATATCGCCGGCCGGTCGGCGGCCCAGCAGGCGCATGCGGTGATCGCATGAACAGCCAACGTCGACGATCTGGACTGACAACCGGGCTGACAAAGTGGTGGGTCGCGGTGGCGGCGGCGGTACTCGGCGGCGCCGGCGGCGCAGTCAAGGCGGCCGAAGTCCACAATGTCGATTTCACGCCTCCCGGCGAATCCCGCGTGATGCCGCTGCGGATTTCGGCGCCTACGACAGGGCGTCGCCTGCCGGTGGTGCTCTTCTCACACGGCGCGTATGCGTCCAAGGATGACTACGCGCCGATCCTCGATCACTGGGCCGAAGCGGGCTATGTCGTGATCGCGGTCACGCACCGCGATTCGGTGAAACTCGGTGTCACCCGCGGCAGCAATAACCCGAAATTCTTCGAGTGGCGGCTCGATGACCTGCAATCGATACTCGCCAACCTGGAATCGATCCTGCAGCAAGCGCCGACATTGCGCTCACGTGCCGACGTCACGCGCATCGCTGCGACCGGGCACTCCTTCGGCGGTCTCGTGGCCCAGACCCTAGGTGGCGCGACCTTCAACGACGTCGCGCGCGGCGGCAGCGCCGTCTCCCGCGCCGATTCGCGAATTCGCGCGGTGATCATCTTCAGCGGCGCCGGCGCGTTTGCGCCGCTGCTCGCCGCCGAGAACTTTGCGACGCTGCGTCTGCCGACCCTGGTCACCGTTGGCAGCAATGATCTAAAGCAAGCACCGGATCTCAGCGGCTACGAATGGCGGCGGCAGCCCTTCGATCTGGTGGCGCCCGGCCGCAAGTACCTGCTGACGCTTGAGGGGGCCGATCACTATCTCGGCGGAATCGTTGGGCGCGATGATCTGCCGCGCTCGCCCAACGCGCCGCTGTATCTGGCGGACTTCAATCGCTGGTCGACCGCTTTTCTCGACGCCTACCTGCGCGATCGACGCGGCCCGCGTCGGCAGCTGGAGGCGCTCCCCACTTCGCCGATGTCACGTAACGTCTCCACGGTCTCGACGCTGCAACAGCGATGACATTGCGCTGACTCAGCGCGTCGCAGCCTTCAACGCGGCCACGATTGTTTCCCGTTCGACGGGATCCGTAATCGGCTTGTACCGCATTCGGTGCTCACCCCCGAGGAACACCGCGGGGTCAGCGATCAATTGGGCGATGCTCCGTTCGTCCCACACCAACCCGTCTTGACCCGCCTTCACGAGCGCCGCCGAGTAATAGAACCCCGGAGCGCTGGCGGCACGCCGCCCGAACACGCGATGTAGATTAGGACCGACGCCATGCGGCCCACCCGGCTCGAAGCTGTGGCAGAACCTGCACCACATGAAATCCTGCTGGGTCTGTCCAGTGAGCACCGGCGCGGCAACGACATCGGCATACGGGTCGGTAGCCGGAGGTGGCGCGGGCTCGACCCATTGACGATCGGTAGTGAGCGGAATCACCCCGAAGATCTTGTACGGGGCATAAGCAGCCAGCGCGAGCAGCGCCGCGAAACAGCCCATATGGGCAACTCGCCACCCGATCGATGTCCGCGCTCGCTCATGCACCAAGCCGCCGCCCCAATCGAATCCCGGTAGCAGCCGCCATGGCCCGATTCGGTAACGCAGCGCTTGCCACAAACCGACGAGCACCGTGAAGCCGCACAAGGCAATCACGAAGAACCCTGTCGCGCTATGCAGATAACCCAAGGTGACGGAGGCGCGGTAACCCGCGGGCAAGAGCGCGGGGAACTGCCACCCCCCGAACCAAGCTACCGCATGCCCCTCAGACCAAGCGAACAACGGACCCGTGAGACAGAAGGCACCGAGCGTCAGATAGAGCCCGAGGGTGCAATGGCGCGCTAGATCGTCGGCTGCGACTGGCACGCGCGTCGGCCGCGCCGGACGCGGCAAGCGGAACCACAGCCACAATCGCGGCACCAGCAGCAGCAGGATAGAAAGTCCGTTGGCGATGTGAAGATGCTGCAAGGCCTCTCGCGCGGGCGTACCGCGTGGTGTTACACCAACTTTGCTCGACTGGTACATCTGAAATAGCACAAGCGCAAAAATCAACACGGACAACGCGCGCTCCAGGGTGCGCAGGCGATTCTCTGCGCTCGCATTCGATACGCCGTTATGGATCATCGCTCAGCCTCCCTCACGTAGCGCACGAAGCACAGCATTGGGCAGCCGGGCATCGTCCCAGTCGGTGGACGAGACACCCGTGCGCACGATCACCAGATTGCGCGATGGCACGACGTACACGCGCTGCCCGCCAAATCCGTCGATGTAGGCGATATCTTTGGCCGCAAATGGCTCTGAATGGAATGCCTTGATGGTGTACGGGTTGTACACACGTTCGGTCCCGGCGGGCGATCCGAGCCACAGGTTGTAACCAAACTGCGGGTTACGTGCTGAGGGTGTCAGCATCTGTTTCACCCAACTTTCAGAGACCAGCGACTCGCCGTTGACGCGACCGCCCTCGAGGATCAATCGCCCCACCCGCAACCAGTCGCGAGCTGTGGCAAAGAGACAGCAGAAACCTCGCGGCTGACCACCGACCCGATCCATCCACAATGCCGCATCGGCGGCACCGAGTCGTTGCCAGAGCCTGCTCGAGAGGTACTCGGCGTAACGTTTTCCCGTGGCACGCTCGAGCACACTGACCAACACCTGGGTGCTGGCGTTGTTGTACTCGAAGTTACTGCCGTGAGGCTTGGCTGCTGTCAGCTCCAGCACCCCGCGCTCAAGATTGGAGCCGAACAGAATGCGGGCCGACTTCCAAGTACCAAACACCGGGATCTCGATACCGGATGCCATCTGCAGCAGTTCGCGAACCGTGATGTCTGCTCGCTCATCGCCACGCCACTCCTCGATCCAACGCGACGCCGGTGCATCCACCGAGGTGATGTAACCATCATCAATCGCCGCTCCGACCAACAAGGCGAGCACGGCCTTGTGCATCGAATTGGGGTTGGTGCGAGTGTCGGCAGAAAACCCGGGCCAGTACTTCTCGTAGACGAGGGCACCGTCTTTGTAGATAAGCAAGGCTACCGACTGCATCTCGGTCGCATAGTCGACGGCTTTGTTCAAACGCTGTTCGTCGAAGGCCTGTAGCCCGCCTGTCCTGATGTCGTCGCGAGGAGCTCCCGGCACCCGATCCTGCGGTTGGGATTTGTTCACGGCGGCAGGTTGAGTCAACGGCTGACCGAAGAGCACATTGCGGGGTACCGCGGGATCGGCGATCCACATCATGACCAGCAACACCAGCACCAGCGCGACGAGGCCCGCAAGCAGCCCTCCCAATGCCTTCAAAAACCAGCGAACGACCTTCATGAGTGCACCTGCCCTGCACGCCGCGCGGCGAGTTGTTGGCGAATCTCGGCATGCCGCGTGGCATCGATGGGATAGCGCCACATCAACAGAATCGGCACCAGCAGCATCAAGGCCGGCAACCATGACGCGCCGAGGCGCACGCCCTGCGAGACCTCCGACGTGAGCACTTGACTCATATCGACATACCCAAACATCGAGAGGAATCCGAGCCCCGCAAACAACCCGAGTCCCATGCCGAACTTGAAGATAGATGCCAGAAACGCCATGTGACCACCCATCTGGGCGCTGCCCGTCTGCAACTCGTCGCTGTCCACGGCATCGGCGGTCATGGCCGGCGGCATGATCATGGTGCCGCCGTTGCCAAAGGCCATCACCACGTTGGCGAGTAGCACGGGCAGCACCACACCTGCTGGCACAAAGAACAACGCCACGTAGGCGATCGCCGTGACGCCGTTGGCGATACAGTAGGCGCGGTGTTTACCAACCCGGTTCGCCACCGGCACCCACAGCGGAGCGAGCAGCACGGCGGCGATCGTGTTGACGATGGCGACGGTCAGCACGTGCTGCTGCAGGCCGAGGGCTTGCGAGATCAACACCGGCTGCACGCCGAAATACACGCCCATCGCCAGTCGATCGAGCAGGTAAGCCGCGGCTAGCCGCCGAAACGGGGCGTTGCGCACGAGGATCCCGAGCAGGTCGCTCCAGCCCGGCGTGCGCTCGGCGTGCACCTCGGCCACCGGCACCCGGGCGAAACACCACAAAATCGCCAGTGGCAACGCCACGGCAAAGAAAACACCTACCGACTGCACAATTTGGGCGTAACTCGGGAAAGCCACGCCCTTGAACCAAATCCAGTAGAAAATGCCGACCGCGCTCGCACAGAGATAGCCGAAAAACGCGCCGCTCTCGCGAAAGCCCGCAATGCGCGTGCGCTCGGTGTAGTCCGCCGACATTTCACCGCCCCAGGTCTGGTGCGGCACGTAGACCATGGTCCAGCCGGCGTAAAACAGCACGAGCCATACCAGCAGATACATCGGCGTGGCTCCCGCCGGAGGCAGCAATAGGAACCATGCCGATAGCAGCGCAACGGGAGCGCCCGCCACCATCCAGATGCGCCGTCGTCCGAAACGGCTTCGCGTTCGATCGGACAAAGCGCCGACGAGCGGGTCGATGATCGCCTCCCAAAAGCGACCAACCGCGAAGATGGTGGCCACGGTTAAGGCGACCATGCCGACCTCCGCCGAGTAATACACCGGCGGCAGGAAGTTGTAGAGCGGCACCAACATGGCCTGCAACGCCACCGTGGGCGCTGCATAGGCCAACAACTGCCCAGTGCGCAGCCGACCTTCGACAGCCTCGGTCATGTCACCCCCTCCTCTGCGCTCGCTCCCTTAGATCACGGCGCACACCGTCTTCGTTTCCAAGTAATTGTCGATGGCTTGATGGCCGCTATCGCGACCCCAGCCCGACTGCTTCACGCCTCCGATCGGGAGGCTCGCGTCGTACATCGAGTGACAGTTGAGCCACACGGTCCCGGCGCGAATCGACGCCGCCATGCGATGTGCCGCCGACAGATCCTGCGTCCACACGCTCGCTGCAAGACCGTAATCGGTGTCGTTGGCGAGCTCGACCGCCTCCTCCAGGCTCTTGATGCGTGTTGCCACCACGACGGGCCCGAAGATCTCCTCGCGCACCACCTTCATCTGCGGCTGAACATCGACGAGCACCGTCGGCTCGATGAAGGTACCGGCCGGTCCCGTCTGTCCGCCGCCGATGGCAACCGACGCACCCTCCGATCGCCCCGAGGCGATGTAGCCGGCAATGCGATCGGCCTGTTTGCGACTGACCACGGGGCCCATCTGCGTCGAAGGGTCGAGACCATGGCCGAGGCGGATGCCGCGGGCATAGTTCACGACGCCTTCAAGCACCCGGTCAAAGATTTTCTCGTGCACGTACAATCGCGAGCCTGCCACGCAGACTTGTCCGCTATTGAAAAAGATGGCGTTGGCGACGCCCGGGATCGTCAAATCGAGATCAGCATCGGGCAGCACGATAGCGGGCGACTTCCCGCCGAGTTCGAGCGTGAGCTTCTTGAGATTGCCCCGCGCCGCTTCGAGCATCAGCTTGCCAACTTCCGTCGAACCGGTGAAGGCGATCTTGTCCACGCCAGGATGAGCGGCGAGCGCCGCGCCCGCCCGCTCTCCGAGCCCTGTGACGACGTTGAGCACGCCGGGCGGAAAACCCGCTTCCTGCATGAGTTCCGCCAAGCGCAGCGCGGTTAGCGAGGTGTCCTCGGCAGGCTTCAGCACCATGGTGCAGCCCGCCGCCAGTGCCGGCGCGATCTTCATACACGTGAGTACGATCGGTGAGTTCCACGGCACGATCGCACCCACGACACCGATCGGCTCCTTCGCCGTGTAAGCGAAGATCTTCTTTCCAGCCGGCTGGTAGTTGATCGAAGTCGGGATCGTCGTGCCCTCGATCTTGGTTGCCTCGCCTGCAAAGTAGCGAAACTGCTCGATACCGCCTGGAATTTCGGCGTACTTACCGACCCACACCGGCTTGCCCTGATCAAGCGACTCGAGCTCGGCGAGCTCATCGAGATGGGCCTCCATCAGATCCGCCATCTTCCAAAGCAACCGAGCCCGCTGCGCGCCCGTCAGATCGCGCCAAGCAGGTGAGTTCAAGGCCTCGCGGGCCGCGCGAACCGCAAGATCCACATCGCGCGCGTCCCCGGAGGGGATGCTCGCGAGCACCTTGCCCGTCGCGGGATTCAGCGACTCAAGTCGCTCGCCACCCTGCGCTTCCAGCCACTCACCGCCGATGAGCATCTGACGTTCAGCGCGATGCAAAAACCGCTGCGCCCCCGCCGATTGCGGCTGCAGATCTTCGATGACAAGGGTCATTTCGCAGCCCTCCTACGCCGGGCTTTAGCCGATTTCTTAGGCGCTGCCGAAGATTTTCGCGCACGAACCGCGGTAGCACCGCTGACGGCGGCCGTCGGAATATGCGACTCATGGTTTTTCAGGTACCAGCTCGCCACCTCCTCGCGCGTCGTCCACCAGACGCCGGGAAGCGTTTTTGCGTAGCGAATAAATTCGCGCAGCGCACGAATGCGATACGCACGGCCGCTGACGTGCGGATGCAAGCCGACGTTCATAATCCGACCCGATGTAGCGCCCTCCTTGTACAGCTCCGACAGCTCCTCGATGAGAATGTCGCGAAATTCGCTGGTGGTGTGGTTACGCCGGGTCAGCAGGGTGAAGTCATTGATCTCGTTGGTGTAGGGCGTCGAAACGATCGGGCCATGCTCCGTGTTAACCAAATACGGTTGGTCGTCGTTCATCAGGTCGCAATAGAACAGCAGCCCGTTCTGCGCGAGGATCCCGGCAGTATTGAGGGTGCCGCGCAACGAGGATGACAGCCAGCCCCGCGCTTTCCGGCCGACGGCTTGTTCGTACACCTGCAATGAACGCTCGATGACGTCGCGCTCTTTGGCCGGTTGCTTGGCGAAATTGCTGAGCAACTCACCCTGCTCGTAGTTGTGCGCGAGGATTTCGCAGCCACGCGCCAAAGCGGCATCGAGCATCGGCCGCCGACGCAGGGCCGTGACCGCGTTGATGGTGCACGAAGGCTTGACGCGCATTTCATCGAACATCTCGAACAACCGAAACGCCCCGACCCGTTGTCCATACTCACGCCAGGTGTAGTTGGGAAAATCAGGGGTATCGCCTGGCAGCACGTCGGGGAGGATGGCTGGACCGCCCGCGTAATACGGCTTGTCCGTGTCCTTGACGAGATCCCAAGTCTCGAGATTGATCGTGATGATCAGGGCCACGCGCTTGCGCTGAGGCCATTTGAGAGGCAAACGTTGAGTGATCGGAACGTAGTCGTAGTGCATGGTGAAAATTCCGTGATTCGTTCAAAACTCGGCGAGCAGCCGCCCAAACCCTGACATGCGATCGGTGATGCCGTTTTGGCGCAAGGCGTACCAGTAAGTTGCGGTGTTGATCGCGATCACCGGCTTGCCGAGCCAACGCTCAGCCTCGGCGGCCACAGCAGCACACGCAAGGTTGGTACCGACTTGCACGATCGCTTCGACCTCCGGAGCATCGACCTCGCGGATCGCCGCGCGCAGAGTCGCGGGTGTCTCGTGCGCGATGAGCATGGGGCTCGGGGATTTCAGTCCCTTTAGCGCCTGAATCTCGAAGCCGTTATCGGTGAAAAACTGATGCACCATGGCATCGCCCACTGGCATGTACGGCGTGATCACCGCGATGCGTCGGATGTTGCTGTCATAGCAGCGAAGCGCCTGCAGCACCGCGTGCGAGCCGAGACCGACTCCAACCCCTGCCCGCGCCTCCATACGGCGGTGCAAGGCATCTGCGCCATCGGCGCCATCCCAGAACGTTTCGGCCGACATGCCCATGATCACGTAGCCCGGGGCGCAAGTCATGACCGTATCAATGGCGCTCTCGGTGGCGCCGCGGATGTTATTCATCATGACGAGGAACTCCTCGTCGTTGGTCACCCGAGTATCGGGGATGGCGATGCGCGAGAAGTGATTGGTGACCCCCGCCGGACGCATATCGTCGTACTCGGGTTGCACACTGGTATTGGTCGACGGTGCCACCACACCGAACTTCATGCGGTAGCCGAGTGAATCGGTCATGGTCCCCCCCAAAAATGACCGATCGATTATGGCCACATGAGCGCGCCACGTCGCCGCCTCGAATCCAACTGGCGGTGGCCCGACCGGTAGGTGGACATCAGCCAGTCCGCCCCCTACACTGCGGTTTCGGGCTTCATTCAACGTCTTTCGGGGGGATCGACTCGATGGAATCCACGCGTCCAATTCGCGCGCTCATTCGTGGGCTCGACGCACTGACCGTCCTTAACCTGCGCAACGGCGCCACCGTGTCGGAGGTGGCACAGGAAATTCGTCTGCCGCGCACCACCACCTACCGCATCCTCGAGACCTTGAGTCACGCAGGCTTCGTGTATCGCGACGCGACCGACGATCGCTACCGACTGACGATCATGGTTCGCGGTTTGTCGGACGGCTACGACGACGAGGCTTGGGTGACGCAAATCGCCCGTCCTTATATCAACGAACTCGGCAAGGATATCGTCTGGCCGGTAGCCATCGCCTCGCTCTCGGGGACGTCGATGATGGTCCGCGAGACCACCGATCATCGCAGCCCACTGGCGGTAGAGCGCTACTCGGCGGGTTTTCGCGTGCCCTTGCTGACCTCGTCCTCCGGACGGGTGTACCTTGCCTTCTCGCCGCCGACGCAGCGTGAGTCACTGCTGGAAATTCTTGCGCGATCCAACAAGGATGAAGACAGCCTTGCCAAGAACCGCAACGAACTGATGAAGATGCTCAACGATGCGCGGATGCAGGGCTACGCCACGGCGGTGCGCCCGCGTCGCGTGTCTGACGAGATCAGCATGGCCGTGCCGATCATGATCGATGATCGGGTCCTCTCTGCAGTATCGATTCGCTTCAGCGGCACGGCTGTGCCTTTGAAGCTCGCCATCGAGCGATTCCTGCCGAAGTTGCGCGATACGGCGCAAAAGATCCGCCAGAGTTTCGCCGATCAGCAACGTGATCCGCCCCACCAGCACAAGGTCGGCAACCGCTGACTCACTCGGAGGATGCCAACATGAACGCAGAACTTCGTCCCGCTTCATCCCAACTCCTCGGACAACTCGAAGCACTGCTCGGCAAGGAGCACGTGCTGACGGATGCCACTGAGCGCGCCTTCTACTCGACCGACATCTACCACGCCGGGGAGCTGCCGCTGGCGGTGGTCAGGCCTTCGAGCACGGCGGATGTTGCGCAACTCGTGCAGCTGTGCGCTGCAAACGGCGTCGCCGTGGTGCCTCGCGGCGGTGGAGCCTCGTACACCGACGGCTATGCGCCCGCTGAGGCGGGTTCAGTCAGCATCGATACCTCACGGATGAATCGCATCCTCGAACTCAACGAACGAGACATGTACGTCGTCGTGCAGGTGGGCGTGACTTGGGCGAAGCTCAACGAAGCATTGGCCACCAAAGGGCTGCGTACGCCGTTCTACGGTCCGTTTTCCGGCCTTGCGGCCACGGTTGGCGGCTCGCTGTCGCAAAACAGTGTGACTTGGGGCACTGGCGTGTTCGGCGTTTCAGGCGAAACCACGCTGGGCGTTGAAGTGGTGCTCGCCAATGGTGAGACGATCCGCACCGGCTCCTGGGGCGCCGCCAATGGCGTACCCTTCTTGCGCTCGTACGGTCCGGATCTCACCGGACTATTCATGGGCGACTGCGGCGCACTCGGCGTCAAGACATCGGTGGCCTTGCGCTTGATGCCGCGCAACACCCACGTGATGGGACTGTCGTTCGGCTTTCGCAGTTTCGAGGCGATGTCTGCGGGTATGGAGGCGGCGGCCAAGGAGGGGCTCAACCTGACCAACTTTGGTCTCGACCCGGCGCTGCAGCAAGGACAACTCGGTAAGGCCGATGCCGCGACGGCCATCCAGTCTGCCCTCGCCGTCTGGAAAACCTCGCGCGGCGTCCTGGACGGCCTCAGTCAACTGGCGAAGATGGCCTTCGCCGGCCGAGGCTTTCTCAAGGGTGCGGTGTTTTCGGCGCACTGGATCGTCGATGGACTCGACGATGCCTCGTGCCGTGCCGCGGTGGCGCGACTGCGGTCGGCGCTGCAGCCGCATGGAGCCGAGGTGCCCGCCACTGTGCCCACCGTCGCGAATGCGATGCCGTTCATGCCGCTCTATAACGTCCGCAGCCCGCTCGGCGAGCGCTGGGTGCCAGTGCACGGCATCCTGCCGTTTTCGCGCGTCGCGGCCTTTCGTGAGGAATTGTCGGCCTACTACGCGGCACACGAGACCGAGATGGCGCGCCTTAAGATCCGCTACGGCGCCATGTTCATGACCGTATCCACTAACGCCTTCCTCTATGAGCCGGTGTTCTACTGGCAGGATGGCTACAACATCACTCAGGAGCGCCTGCTGCCCGAGGGGTATCAGGCCACCCTGCCCAATTACGCGGACAACCCCGAGGGTCGAGCCCTGGTCGATCGGATGAAGCACGGCATCGCCGACATCTTCCAGCGACACGGCGCGGCGCACCTGCAAATCGGCAAGTTCTACCCTTACATGCGAGGCCGCGAGCCGCAAACCGCCAAGCTCATCCGCGACCTCAAGCATCTCGTGGATCCGCAAAGACGTCTCAACCCCGGCTCACTGGGGCTGTAAACTAGCGAGCTCGACCTTTCCAAGAACCGGCATGACGGAGTCTCCGCCAAGATGAAGCGAATTCTGGTAGCGATCAAACGAGTCGTCGACTACAACGTGCGCATCCGCGTCAAACCGGATGGCACCGGCGTGATCACCGACGGTGTGAAAATGAGCATCAACCCCTTCGACGAGATCGCTCTCGAAGAAGCGCTGCGCATCAAGGAAAAAGGTCAAGCGGAGGAAGTCGTCGCAGTTTCGATCGGCCCCGCCGATTGCCAGCAGCAGCTGCGCACGGCACTCGCCATGGGCGCTGATCGCGCGCTGCACGTGCAGACCGATGCAGTCATCGAGCCGCTCGATGCGGCGCGAATCTTCAAATCGCTCGCCGATCGAGAACAGGCGCTCCTCGCGATCCTTGGCAAGCAGGCCATCGACGATGATTGCAACCAGACTGGGCAAATGCTCGCCGCCTTGTGGAATCGACCTCAGGCCACCTTCGCCTCGAAGGTCGAAATCAACGGCGACAAGGCGCTGGTGACCCGTGAGGTCGACGCGGGCCTCGAAACCCTGGAGATCGACCTGCCGGCGGTCATCACCGCCGACCTGCGCCTGAACGAGCCGCGTTACGTGAAATTGCCGGACATCATGAAGGCAAAGAAAAAGCCACTCGAAACGCTCGATCTTGCGGCCGTGGGCGTGACCCCGGCTGAGCGCTTGCGGGCGGTCAAATTCGATCCGCCGGCGCAGCGCAGCAAGGGTGTGATGGTCAAGGACGTTCAAGAACTGGTTGAGGCGCTGAAGCGCCGGGGACTCGCATGAGCAAGATTCTGGTCATTGCCGAACACGACGGCAGCAAACTCAATCCGGCCACCGCAAAGTGCGTGGCTTGCGCGAGCGCGATTCCGGGCGCAGATATCTCCGTGTTGGTGCTTGCTGCATCAGCGGGAGCCGTAGCGGCTCAGGCGGCGAACATCGCGGGTGTCGCCCGCGTGCTGACGCTCGAGAATGCGGTTTTTGCACAGGCCTTGGCCGCCACCATTGCGCCCGCGGTTGTGGGCGCGACGGGCGATCATACGCATATCTTTGGACCCTCGACCACCTTCGGCAAAGACCTCATGCCGCGTATCGCCGCCCTGCTCGGTGCGCCGCAGATCTCGGATCTGATGGCCGTCGAGAGCGCGACCCGCTTCAAGCGGCCGATCTACGCCGGTAACGCGATCGTTACCGTGGAATGCGCTGCGGATAGCAAGGTTGTCGCCACCGTGCGCGTGGCGTCGTTCGAGGCCGCGGGCGCAGCGAGTGCTGCGGCGCCAATCGAAGCGCTGCAGTTATCGGTGGAGCTGCCGACGCACACGCGCTTCGTCGCCGTCACGGCGGCGCGCAGCGACAGGCCAGACCTGCAGACGGCTGCTCGAGTCGTGTCGGGTGGACGCGCGCTCGGCAGCGCCGAGAACTTCAAGATCCTCTACAGCCTCGCTGACAAGATGGGCGCCGCAGTGGGTGCCTCGCGTGCGGCTGTCGATGCGGGCTACGCAGCCAATGAAATGCAGGTCGGCCAAACGGGCAAGATCATTGCTCCGGAGCTGTACATGGCGTTCGGTATTTCGGGCGCCATCCAGCATCTGACCGGCATCAAGGACGCGCGTACCATCGTGGCGATCAACAAAGACCCGGAAGCGCCGATTTTCGAGGTGGCGGACTTCGGTCTGGTCGGCGATCTGTTCCAGATTGTCCCTGAACTCGAAAAACAACTCGGACAAAAAGCTTAAGGAGGTCGCACTGCGCGGCCTCGGCGAGCACGCGACTTCGCCATGACTCAGGAAAGGGCGTCGTCGCGGCCGGGCTGGGGGTTCATCATCCTGCTGGGTATCGCCAGCGGGTTGTCGGCATTCGGCATGGCGAGCGTAGTGCCCGCTCTGCCGACTCTCTCCCGTGCGCTGCAGGCAGACTGGGCGAGCGTCCAATTCATCGTCTCGGCCTACCTGCTTGGCCTCGGTCTGTTTCAGCCCGTGCAAGGCTTGCTGTGTGACCGCTTTGGCCGTCGTCCCGTGCTGCTCGGTGGCTTCACCTTATTCCTTGCGGCAAGTCTGCTCGCCTCGTTTGCAAGCTCGCTGCTGCAGCTCGTGCTTGCGCGATTTTTGCAAGCGATCGGCGTCAGCGTAGCGACCGTGGTCTCGCGTGCCATCGTGCGCGACTCGTTCGAGCCCGAGCCCGCCGCGGTCGCTCTGTCCTTCATCACCGCGGTGATGGGCGTTGCCCCGGTTATCGCGCCCGTATTCGGCGGTCTTGCCACCGAAGCGGTGGGCTGGCGCGGAATCTTTTGGTTACATGCGGCAATGGCCTTGCTTGTAGTCGCCTTGCTGGCGGTCATGCTGCGCGAAACCCGCCCGCCGGACACGGAGGCGATGACCGTAAGCGATTTACTCGCCGGTGCACGGGTGCTGCTCGGCGATCGGGGATTCATGGGGCATGCGCTGACCTACAGCTTCATCAGCGCCTCGGGATTCATTTTCATCACAGTGGGCGCGGCGCTCTATGAGCGCTTGTTCGCGCTCTCGGGCGCCGAGTTCGGCGTGCTGTGGTCAATGCTCGCAGTGAGCTACATCGGCGGCGCCGCCGCCGCAGGCACTCTGTCGCGTCGACTCGGCCGACGACCCACGCGTCGAGTGGGCCTCGGCATCAACGTCGCGGCGACTTTGCTGTTCGTTGTGGCAGCGTGGCTGCAGCCACCGTTGTTGGGTGTGTTCAGTGTCTCGCTCGGCATGTTGATGTTTGCCAACGGACTCGTCTCCCCGCTCTCACTCGCAGCCGCGGTGGACGATCACCCACAACTGGCCGGTGTCGCCGCGGGCCTGTCGAGTTCGATCGCCATGCTGGTATCAATGGTGAGCGCCATCCTCACCGGCCTGATCTACGATGGCACGGCCCACGGCTGCGCACTGCTCATGGCGATCACCTGTGCTCTCGCCTGGTGGGCCATGCGCCGCGCGGATCGTGCCACACCGCACCTGCCCACAACTGCGTGAGGCTTCGCATGAGCAAGAGCTTCGAGACGACATTGGACTCGCCGGAAACTGTGGCCCAAGAGCTGCACTCGATCCGGCAAGTTCTCACCGACCTCGAGTCGGCATGGCGAAACCTGAATTTCGTCGCGCTACGTGCGCTATGGGACGAGACGCGAGAACCGGTGTATTTCGCCGAAGAGGCCGCCGAGCCAATGCTCGATTGGTCTGCCCTACAAAACTATTGGGATCTGACCCGCGCCAGTATCGAGGCAATGGGCATGCGCATCATCGAAGTTCAAGGAGTGCGGGAACTTGCGCCCGGCATCGTCTCAGTGGTCTACACCATGCACTGGGACGCAAGGGTGCGCGGCTCTACGGCGCCGCTCGGCGGCGACAATCGAGTGTGCGCCACTCTGCGCCGTACCAGCACGGGCTGGCGGTTCATCCAATACGTGGAATCACCGCTTGCGCCGATCGTCTACATGAAGCGACTGTACGAGCAGTCGGTCACACCGGGTTTCGTCTGATCATCGATCGAGGAGGATCCGCCATGCCACACATTTTTTGGTACACCCGCTTTGCCAAACGTTCGGCCCGCCTCGCCGGCCGTCCGGGAACCTTCAGCATTGCAGTATTTGTGCTGCTGGTATGGCTCGTCACAGGACCCCTGTTCGACTTCAGCGACACCTGGCAACTCGTCATCAACACCGGCACGACGATCGTCACCTTCCTGATGGTATTTCTGATCCAGAACACCCAAAACCGCGACACCGAAGCCCTGCACATCAAACTCGACGAGTTGATTCGAGCGACGCAAGGCGCCCACAACGCGCTGCTTGATCTCGAAGAACTCGAGGAGCGGCAACTCGATGAATTTCGCGCTCGCTACGTCGCGCTGGCGCAATTGGCGCGAGCCCGTCAAGCGGCGGGCGGCGATCCGGATACAGACACGCCGGAGCCTTAGACGAGCTCGCTATTGCGCACCGACTCCGGACCGACGCGCACCAAAGCCTTGCCGAAGTTGCCGCCACGCATCAAGGCACAAAACGCTTCTGGCGCAGTGGCCAAACCTTCGCTGATGTCCTCGCGATAGCGGAACTGCCCTGCGCGGATCCAACCGCTAATAAGCTTGACCATCTCGGGCATGCGATTCATGTGATCGTAGACAACAAGTCCGCTCATCGTGGCGCGCGCGCCCACGATCGGCCCCAGCCACGGCCCCGGCGGCGGCGTATCCATGCTGTAAGCCTCGATCATGCCGCAGAGCACGATACGAGCGCCGAGCGCGAGGTTGCGGGTGACGGCAGCCAGCGTTTCGCCGCCAACGTTGTCGAAGTAGACGTCGATGCCATCCGGGCAAGCCTGCTTAAGCGCCGCGGTCAGATCGCCGTCTTTGTAGTTCACACACGCCGCGAACCCCAGTTCCTTCACCGCGTATTCGCATTTGGCGGCAGAACCTGCAATGCCCACGACGCGCGCACCCATGTGCCGCGCCACCTGCCCCGCGGTGGTGCCGACAGGTCCGGTGCAGGCGGAGACGACGAAGGTCTGCCCCGGTAGCGGACGTCCGATATATACGGTTCCTGCATAGCCGGTCAGACCCGGCATTCCGAGCACGCCGAGCGCGGCGCCGAGCGGTGCAGTCGTAGAGTCGAGCTTGCGCACGCCCTGCCCCGACGACAGCCCGTATTGCTGCCAGCCGTTGCGTACCGCGACGTAGTCTCCCGCGGCAAACTGCGGATGCTTGGACTCCACGATCTGCGCGACCGTTTCGCCCACCATCACATCGCCGGAATTCAGCCGATCCGCATAGATCTGGCTGTTCTTCATCACGTTGCGGTAGTACGGATCGAGCGACAGGTAGATCGTACGCGAAAGAAACTGCCCCTCTGCGGGTGAGGGAATGTTTGTCTCATCCGCGCCGAAATCCTCGGGGACGGGCAGTCCCCTCGGACTTCGCGCAAACGTGATGCGTCGATTGCGGTCGGCCATCACAGCTGGCCGAGCACGTACTCCGCCGCGGACACCTTGAACTCACCGCCCGCCTCCACGTTCACGTGGGTCGCGACGCCGTCCTTGACGATAATGGCGAATCGCTTGCCGCGCACGCCCATGCCGAAGCCACGCGCGTCAAGTTCGAGACCAAGGGCTTTGGAGTAATCGCCGTTGCCATCGGCCAGCATCATGACCTTGTCACCCACGTTGCTGGCTTTGCCCCAGGCGCCCATGACGAACATATCGTTCACGGCCATGCAGGCGATGGTGTCGACGCCTTTGGCTTTCAGGGCGTCGGCGTGCTGCACGTAACCCGGCAGATGCTTGGCATCGCAGGTCGGCGTGAACGCACCTGGCACCGAGAACAGCACTACCGTCTTGCCACCGAACAGCGCGTCGGTGGTGATTTCTTTGGGCCCTTCCGCAGTCAACTGCTTGAGGGAGCCCGAGGGCATACGCTCGCCGGCCTGAATGGTCATGTTGGTCTCCTTGGAGTGAGTCTGAACTGGCACCGCATGGTAGCCGAAATGAGTGACATCAGCCGTAGGGGCGATGCAGGTACTGGCCACCCGGCTTGCCCACCGGCTTACCCTCGTCATAGACCAAACGGCCGCGCAGGAATGTGCTCGTCACCGACGCCTTCATCTCCATGCCCTCGAACACCGAGTAGCCCTGGTCGGACTCGGATTCCTTGTTGCCTGCGACGAAACTCTTGTTCGGATCGACGAGCACGATGTCCGCGTCGAAGCCGGGGGCGATGTCACCCTTGCCGTGCAGACCGAAGCGACGCGCCGCAGTCCATGAGGTCAGCTCCGCGATCTTGTTGTACGAAAGCCCACGCGGCTTGCCCTCCGTGATCAGCGCCGGCAGCATGAATTCGGTGCCGCCAAAGCCTGACTTGGCGAGGAAGATGTTCTTCTTGCCACCCTTGCGCTCACCGAGCTTGTCCTCCATGCGGCAACAGGCGTGATCTGAGCAGACCCAGTCGAGCTTGCCATCGAGCATCGCCTCCCAGAGAAACTCAACGTCCTCGCGCGAGCGGATCGGCGGATTCACCTTGGCAAGGCTACCGACCTTGGTGTCGTAGTCCAGGCAGAGGTGGGCAATGGTCACTTCGCGGCGGAAGTTGACGTGCGGGAAGGCCTTCGCCATCCGCAACGCCGACTCGACCGCCTTGCGCGAGGTCAGATGCAGCAGATTGATGTTCGCGCAATTCGTCTCGTTGGCGAGATAGGAGGCAATGGCGATCGCGAGGCCTTCCGAATGCGGCGGGCGGGCCGCGCTGTAAGCGCGCAGCCCCGTGAGCGGTGCGCAGTCGAGGCATTCGGGGTCGTGGGTCTCACCGGTGAGATAGGTATCGAGATCCGTCACCTTGGCTCCGCCTTCGACCATCTGCGTGTAAGCGCGAAGGATGTCGGCCAGTTCACAGTGCAGGCTGAGCGAGATGGAATCTTTGAGCTTCGGACGACGCAGCATGGCACGGTGCACGCCGCGCATCACGAATTCGAAGTGAGCGATGTCGTACTTCTCGTTCTCACCGATCATCAAAAACTTGTGCTGCGAGTTCGAGGCGCCGTGCAGTCCGTAGCCGCCGTAGAACATGAAAATCTTGAAAGACGTGACACCGTACTTGTCGATCAGCATGTCGATCTCGCCGATATGCGTGCGATCGAGCGGCGCCAAGTGATAAGCGTAATCGACCCAGAAGTTATCCTTGGACTGGGCGAGGATCTCCGGATACACCTCGGCGTAGGGGCCGCCACGCTCCATGTAGTAGCCGCCGGTGCGGATGTAGTTGAGGCTGGAAGTCACCCCTCCCTGCGCTGCTGCGAGACTCTCGCTGCGCGCATCCTGCGCCAACGGCCCGTAGATTCCGGTGTGCATGTGCGGATCGACGAGACCCGGGAACGCTAGCTTGTTTTTGCCGTCGACCACTTCCTTGGCCTCGGCCGCCGCAAGCCCCTTGGCCACTTTGACGACTTTGCCATTCGCCACGGCGATATCGCACTTTTCGATGGTGGTCTTGCGTGGTCGGACCACTCGCACGTTTTTGATCAGCAAGTCGTACTTTTTCGCTTTCTCAGTCATGGGTCACCTGTATCGTCGAATCAGCGGCATTATGCAGAAGCAGAAGAGTCGTCACGGCTCACCGCGGTAGCTTGTCTGCACCACGGGCGCAGCGCTTGCACCGCAGAGTCGGTCGCTCGCCTCACGGATCGGATATCGCCATTTTCCGCTCAGCGAGATCACGGTCCGAGAGATCACGCGCCACACGAAAGCCGAAGTAACTGTAGCGCGCATCGTTGGGGTCGCGACCGCGGAAGGTCAGCCGGTTGCGGGTGGGCCGCGTCATCCAACCGCCACCGCGCACCGACCACTTTTCACAGCCCGCATCGCCCAACACCGCAGTACCGTCGCGGGGTGCGCCGTCGTAGGTCAGGCGATAGCAATCAGCCACCCACTCCCAGACGTTGCCGAGCATGTCGTAGAGACCAAAGCCGTTGGCCTTTAGGCGTCCAACAGGGGCGAGTTCCGCGTAGCCATCGTCACAGTCGGCGTAGCCCCAGCCGAAATCCTGCAATGCACGCGCACGGCGGTCGTAAAGATTCGCATACGCGCAGCCGAGATCGGCGTTGCTGCCCCAAGAGTAGATCCCGCTGCCGCCACCACGCGCCGCGTACTCCCACTCGGACTCCGAGGGCAGCCGATAGGCTTGACCCGTCTGCGCACTCAGCCAGCTCACGTAGGCCAATGCGTCGACCCGCCCGACACACACCACTGGCGTGTCCATCGTGGCAGGTTGCGAAAACCCGGGTGCTTGCCAGCCCGCGGCAGGCTCGTCTCGCCAACCGGCCTTGGCCGCCGAAGTGCTTGCTGCCGATTGAATACGACAACCCGGCGCCACGCGGTAGCCGCTGGCTGCTACAAAGCGTGCGAACTGCTGCACGGTGACCTCGGTCATTCCGAGGGCGAAAGGTCGCGCGATGCGCACCTCGCGCACCGGCCCTTCCGGTCGCCCAGCCTCGCCATCGAGATCGGAGCCCATCAAAAAACGGCCCGCCGGCACCGTGACGAGCGCAGGGCAATCCGCACAGTCGCGCCACGGCGGCATGCTGGCCTGCTTACTTTGCACCGGCCCTGCGACGCCGAGCGCGAGAATGACGATCGCAATGCACTGCACGCCCACGAACAGTGCTCGCCTCACGTGACCGGACCTCGCGTCTTGCCGTGGTGCTCGAGGGTCATGTGGTACTGATAGGCGTCGGCGCGGTACAAGGCCACAACGCGCTCCACCGGCCGGTCTTCGTGATCGAACACCGTTCGCGACAGCCGCAGCAACGGCGCACCCACCTCCACGCCGAGTGCACGAGCAGCCTCCACTCCCGCGAGGGTTGCCCCGATAAACTGATCGGCGCGCGCCACGCGTATGCCCACCGTACCAAGCAATTCGAACATCGGTTGGCGTGCCATCTCGGCCGGGTCGACTCGACGCGCCACATCGAGCGGCACATAAGTGGTAATTAGCCCGAGCGGAACTCCTTTTACGGTGCGCACGTGCGTCGCACGCTGCACCCGTGCGTGTTCATCGAGTGCGAGCGAGGCGCGCGTCTCGTCGTCCGGATCGATGTCGCTGACGGTGAGATCGCGAACCTCCGTGGCGGCTGCAAGACCGGCCACTTGGCTGCGCACGTCATTGATATCAAGCGAACCGGCGGATCGGGCGCGGGAGATCTGCACGAAGGTGCCGCGGCCCTGCTGTCGCAGCAACCAGCCCTCCTTCGCCAAACTGTCGATGGCTTTGCGCACCGTGATACGCGAGACGCCGAACATCTCGCAGAGCTGGGGCTCCGTGGGAATCTGCTCACCCGGTTTGTAGGTCCCGTCGCGCACCCAGGTGCGCAGCGTCACGTACACCTGGTGGTATCGAGGAGAGGCGATGGCCGTATGCATGCGACTCGTTCCTGCCTGTGTCAGTCCAGCAGCAACCCGCCCGAGAGGTTCATCACCGTGCCGGTAACGAATCCTGCGGCAGGGCTCGTCAAATAATCGATGGCGTGGGCGACGTCCTGCGGTGCGCCCAAACGCCCAAGCGGCACATTGTGACGCAGTTGATCAAGCACCTGAGTCGAAAATCGCCCCGTGACCATCGGCGTATCGATCGGCCCAGGCGCGAGACAGTTGACCCGAATTCGCTCAGGCGCCCATTCTTTGGCCAGGTAGCGCGTCAGGTTGATAAGACCCGCCTTGGCCACTGCGTAGGCCGGTCCCGACAAGCTGCTACCACCGTTGAGTCCATTGGTGGAGGACGTAAGTATCAACGAGCCTTGGCTCGCGGCGAGCCAAGGGTGTGCAGCCTTGGCGAGCATGAAGGCCGAGGTGAGGTTGACGTCGATCACGCGCCGCCACTCGGCAACGCTCACCGCGGTCAGCGGCCCAGCCCCGGCGGCTCCCGCCAAATGCACCACATGATCGATACGGCCGAACTCGGCGAGAGCGGCCGAGACGCCGGCCGCAATCGAGCCCTCGTCGGTCACATCGACGCTCGCCACTGCCACGGGTGTGCCGCAGGGAATGGCGGCGAGATTAAGGTCGGTAGCGAACACGCGCAGCCCACGCTCACGCAAGCGGGCTACCGCCGCCCTGCCGAGACCACCGGCTGCGCCCGTGACGAACGCGACCGGCGGACCCGCAGCCATCGACGTCATCGTGCGAACGCTCGCCTCAAGCGGCCTTGCTGCGAACGACGTTGGCGTACACGCCATCGAGCATGGAGAAGCGCATCTCCGCCGAGGCGCGAACCGCAGCGATGGCACGCTCCTGCAGCTCGGGTGAGGTCGCGTAGCGGGCAGTCAATTCGAGGCCAATGTGCGCGTGCTCGGTGTCGCCCTCGATGTGCACGTGAAAGAACTCCATGTCATCGTCGCTGAAGCCCATTTTGCGCATCGCTTCGACGTACTTCGGGTACAGGGTCGGCAATTGGCCTTCAAGCGCCACCATGATGCCGGCGCAAGCCTCCGACAAATGGCGGATGCTGGAGAGCTCCCAGATCCACGCACGCATCGCCCGTGTGGTCGGCAACACCTCACCGCTCTGCTCGGCGCGCAAGATGCGCTCATCGCTGACGCCGCAGGAGCGCGCAAACTTGCGCAGCAGATCCGGGTGACGCTTCTCGGGACACGCGGGCATTTCCTCGCCAAGCAGGTTTTCGAGCAGGTGTTGACGGGCATCGAGATCGGGCAGTCGCGCGTACAACTGCGCGAACTGCTGCGGGATCGGGTCGATGTAATAAAAATGCTGGATGGCCCACTCGCCGAGTTGCGCGCGTGACAACTCGCCCGCGGCCCAAGTGCGGCTAAAAATGTGTCCACCGCCGTGTTTAGGCTGGCGGGCCGCCTCGAGGGCGGCAAAAAACTCGGCAGTGTTCATCATGGACTTCATCATCGGACTCCTTCGACTCTCTCGCACACTAATCGGTTGCACACTAATCTGATTTCAGACTCGCGGCCAGTAGGGATTTTCCGCTGCGCCCAGCAACTGCCGGGCGCGTTGCGTTGCCTCAGCGGGCACGGTCGCCACAAGCGGATAGTCCTTGGGCATGCCGGCCCGGGCCGGCGCCGGGATGGTCGCGTCGACGCCCATTTTGTCGGTGACCGAGACGCCCTCGGGCAGCGATGGATCGAGCGCCGAACCCGAGAGCCCCGGCACCACGATGGCATCGCGCGACCATTGCACACGCGTGGCCACCGCCCAGAGCATCGCGTCGGTATTGAAAATGTCGACGTCCTCGTCGACCACGATCACGGTCTTCAAACGCCGATAGGCCAGCGCCGCGAGCAGCGCATCGCGAGCCTCACCGCGCGCCGGATTGCGCAGCTGCAGATAGGCATGGAAGCGACGACCCTCGGTCGGCACATGCACGTTCTCGAGCGAAGGGGCCACGGCCTTGACGAGCTCGTAAACCTTGCCCTCCATCGCCATGTTGTCGGGCACCAGCATATCCGTCAGACCCGAGGCGTAATCGTGGTAAAGCGCATCGCGCCGACGCGTGATGCAGCCGACCTCGAAAACGGGCGCCTGCACCGCACCGCCCAGATAGCCGGTGTACTCGCCGAACGGCCCGTCGGTGGTCAGCACACCCGGCGGCACGAATCCCTCGATGACGATTTCCGCGTCAGCGGGCACCATCACTTTCTCCCCGTGCAATACCGAGGGCACCACCCGCAGCGGTCGACCGAGCACGCCGCCCGCCGCCTGCCAGTGACTCTCCGGGTACTTGAGTTTGGCCTGCGTGCCGAGCAAGACGGCCGGATGATGACCGATCCAGAAGGCGACCGGCGCGGGTTCGCCACGGGCGTGGAACTTGCGCACGTTGCGGGCGTTGTGCGATGCGGGGTATGGGAAATAGGTCATGCGCCGCGCTTCCTGCACCCAGCAGCGCTGAATCGCGGTGTTATCGATGCCGGTGTCCGGGTCGTAGGTCGTGGCATGCGCCGCCGTGAGATATGGACCCGGCTCGTGCTCATGCTGGGTCAGCACGGGCAACTCGAAAAGACTCGCCTCGTTGCCGCGTTGGATGATCTGCTGCACGGGCGCCTGATCGCTGCGCAGCACCTCAGGTTCGATTCCCGCGCGCGTACGGGTTGCGAACCATCGCGCGGTCTGCCGGTGATCCGGGATGCCGAGCGCCTTGGCCGTCAGTTCACGGCTCGCGGTGAGATTGGTCACGACCGGTATCGACGATGGCGCACCCGCGAGGTTATTGATCTGCGCTGCGCGCAAGATCGGATAACGCCGCTGTGTGTCGAGCTCGTGCTGCAGCGCGGTCAGTTCGTAGCGAGCCGACACGGGCGCCGCGATGTCCCATACCATCGCGGAATGTTCTTCGAGGAACTGGCGCAAGTCGCTCATCGGATTGCAATCACCGGTTCAAACGTTATAGTCGCATGATGACAGGTCAGCGGCCCTTTCGGTAGGGGCTGCGAGACCCGAGGAGTGAAGCATGGTTCGCAGTGTGCAGCACGAGATGCTCGCGGTTCCGACCGCAGACGAGACTGCTCGCCAGCAGTTCGTGGTGGCGTTCAAGCAGGCGCTGAATCGTGGCCTGCGTCGAACCCAAGGCGAACTGTTCGAAACGGTGGTGGCCCCGGCTTGGACCGCCAAACACGGCGCCCCGCCCGAGACCCGCGAGTCGATCCGCGAGGCAATGCAAGCCGATGCCGCCTACCGCAGTTGGTCCTCGTTGGCCCGCGCCGCACAGGAGCAAATGTGGATCGCCGTGGGCGACAGCGTTTTTCGGGAGCGCGAGCGGCTGGCCGCGACCGCCGCTCGGCTCACGCACCCGGCTTCGCGCCGAGGCAGCCTGTCGCTCGATCCGAATTTCACACCGCCGCGAGGCGTGACCGGCGTTGACATCCATCTGCAACCTGGCGGCTACGCCCTCGATCTCGGCGACGGGGATTGCTCGGCTGGAGCCCTTTACGAGTCAGGCGGCAACCTTTATGCCTTCGGCCAAGGCATCAGCCGCACCGACAGCAAGGCAGCGCATGTGCAGCGCTTCCTGCGTGAGCGTTTTGCGCATCTGCAGCCGCGGCGCATTCTCGATATGGGGTGCTCGGCAGGCTCCGCCAGCGTGCCGTATGCCGAAGCCTTTCCTGAGGCTGAGGTTCATGCCATCGATGTGGGTAGCGGCATGCTGCGTTACGCGCACGCCCGCGCGGAATCTTTCGGCGTCGCCGTGCATTTTCATCAAATGGACGTCGCGCACACTTCGTTCGAGGACGAGTCGTTCGATCTGATCGTCTCGCACAACCTCATGCACGAGATCTCTGCGCCGACCCGTCGCGGGATGCTTCGGGAAAGCCGCCGACTGCTGCGTCCGGGAGGCGTGTGCGTGCACCAAGATGTGCCGCTGCGCTTTCAGGGACTCTCCGAGTTCCGCAAGTTCGAGATGTCCTGGGACACGCTCAACAACAACGAGCCGTACTGGGAGGTCTACGCCAACGCCGATTTACAACCGGAGTTGCGCGCTGCCGGATTCGCGGCAGATTGCATCCATGTTGGTAGCCTGCCGGCCGCGCAGGGCTCGCTACCGTGGTTCGTTGCCTGTGCCTGGAGACCCGAATGACCGTCACGATCAGCCGTACTTTTTCCGTCAACCCGCATGTCACGAGCCTTATTGACGGCGAATCGGTGCCGCTGCGCGCCTCGGGCGAGGACATCGCCGTGGTTAATCCGACTAACGAAACGCAGATCAGTCAGCTGCGTGAGGCCGACGCGGACGAAGTGGATGCCGCCGTCCGCTCGTCGCGACGCGCCTTCGACTCGGGTCCCTGGCCGCGCATGGACATCACAGAGCGCAAAGACATTCTCTATTCGATCCGCGATCATCTGCGCAAGAATGCCGAGGAGCTCGCCTACCTCGAGTGCTTGAATACCGGACTGCCGCTGCACAGCGTGCGCGGCCATGTGCAGCGCATGGCGCGCAACTTCGAATTCTTTGCCGAGGTCGCAAGCACCGTCCACGGCGAAACCTACACCCAGACCGCTGGCTATCTCACCTACGTAACGCGTGAACCCAAGGGCGTCGCCGGTTGCATCGCGCCTTGGAATGCTCCGCTCGCGCTCGCCTCCATGCGCGTCGCGACCTGCATTCCCTGGGGCAACACCTGCGTCTTGAAGCCCTCCGAATACACGCCGCTGTCGATGCGCCGGATGGTGGAAATCTTCCACGAAGCAGGTCTCCCGCCGGGTGTGGTCAACCTCGTCAACGGTCGTGGTGCAGTGACCGGTAACGCACTCGTCGCCCACCCTGGCATCGACATGGTGGGTTTCACCGGCGGCACCGTGACCGGGCGTGCGATCGCGGCGGCCGCAGGCCGCAACCTCAAGCCCGTTGCTCTCGAGCTCGGCGGCAAGTCGGCGAACATCATCTTCGATACCGCCGACGTCGAGCGCGCTCTCGATGGGGCCTTGGCCGGCATCTTCGGTAACAACGGCCAACAATGCCTCGCAGGTTCACGCATCCTCGTGCAGCGCGGAATTGCCGATGCACTCATCGAACGTTTCGTGCAACGGGCCCGCAAAATCCGCCTTGGCGACCCGATGCTGCCGACGACAGAAATCGGTCCGCTCGCCTTCCGGCAGCACATGGAGCGGGTGTTGTCATACGTCGAAGTCGCGCAAGCCGATGGCGCCACTCTACTCACCGGTGGTCGCCGCTCCGCCCAGCACGAGACGGGCTTTTTCATCGAACCGACCGCCGTTCTTGCACCGCACAACGACTCGCGGGTGTGTCAGGAGGAAATCTTCGGTCCGTTCGCGACCTTCCTCGTGTTTGACACCCTCGATGAAGCGATTCAGATCGCCAACTCCTCGAAGTTCGGTCTCGTTACCTATGTGTGGTCCGAGGATTTGTCGACCGTTATGCGTTGCAGCCGCGAGATCCGTGCCGGCACCGTGTGGGTCAACACGCCGATGATGCGTGAACTACGTGCGCCGTTTGGCGGCTACAAGGAGTCCGGCATCGGTCGCGACGGTCCGCAGGCGAGCCTCGAGTTCTTCACCGAACTCAAGGCCACGATCATTCCGATCGACCCCGTGAAGATGCACCGGTACGGCGCTTCCTGAGCGGTGCGCGTCGCAAGCCCGGAAATCGATTGGAAATCCCGACGCTGCCACCCTTGATGTTCTGGATGAAATTCACCAGCACGCCGTTCGGGTCGCGCAAGGTCATCTCCTTCGACACGACGCCGTGCGCGGCGAGCTCTAGCAGCGTGGGCGGGCAAAGTATCTCGAGTCCAAGCTTGACGGCACCGCGATGAATCGCCTCGACGTCCGGCGTGTGAAAGACCAGACAGGCCTCGCCGCGGTTGGCACGCTTGCGCGATCGATGCCGATCAAGCGGCGGTGCGGGCTTACTGAGTTCGAACAAGCCAACCATGCCCCAATCGACGTTGTCCGACTGCAAAATGATCCAGCGTGTGGTGCACGGCGGAGCCCCGAGCAGACGAAATAAGGCGGGCAACTCTCGCCCAGCCTTGCCCTGCACCCAGATGTTCATGCCGAGCACGTCGCGGTAGAACTTGAGCGAGCGTCGCAGGTCGGTGACGATGATGGCAGTTCTCTTCAGGGGTGTTACGGCGGACATGAGGCACTCTCCGGTTCGGCGCTGATGATGCAATACTCGAACACATACTAAATCGACGATCAACGAGGGACGGACTCACGCATGCTGGAACCATGGAACATCACCGTCGTGCAGCCGGCAGTCAAACCGGTATTCAACGGTCCCGGACCTTGGAGACCCGGTGCCCTGCGCGAAAACCTGGAGCGCGCTTGCCACTACGTGCAGGTGGCGCACAGTTACTCACGCAGCAAGGTCGTGGTTTTCCCAGAGTTCTTCCTGCACGGCTTCCAGCCCGGACGCCGCAACGCGGATTGGATCGACGCGTCACTGCGACTCGATGGTCCCGAGATCGCCACACTCGGACGTGCCGCGATGAGTGCCAACTGCTACGTCGCGGGCATGATCTACGAGGTGCTCGACGAATTCCCCGGTCGCTTCTGGAACACGGCTTTCATTCTCGACCCGCAGGGCAAGGTCGCGCTGGTCTACCGCAAGCTGTACGCCATGACGGGCAAAACGCGACCCGGTGACGTGTACGACGAATACCTGCGCCGTTTCGGCGGACCGGAATCGCTCTTCCCGGTACTGCGCACGCCGTTCGGCAATCTAGGCTGCCTGGTGTGCTACGACATCAATTTCCCGGAAGTCACCCGCTGCCTCGCGCTGCAGGGTGCCGAAATTTTCTTGCACATCTCGAGCGAGGGCCGCAGTGGTTACCATTTGCCGGATGGTGGCTGGGAACTCGCCCGCAAAGTGCGGGCCTACGAGAATCACGCATACCTCGCGATGTCCAACTGCGGCCCGGCGATCGATACCGGCGGCGTTGCCGATCTCTCGCACGGTCACTCGCAGATCATCGATTTCAACGGCAAGGTACTCAACATGGCCGAGTCCGCCGGTGAAACGCTGATCACCGCAGAAGTGGACATCGAGGCGCTGCGTCGCCGACGTGCGCGCGCGAGTCTGAATTTTCTGGCCGAACTGTCACCCGGCATTCATGCGCCGATCTATGCAGCGGCGCGACACTGGCCACTCAACGGCTGGGCCGAGCACCCCGGAACCGGCGTCGCGGAGAATCGTCGCGTCGAAGCCGAAGTCATAGCCGATCTCACACGCCGCGGCGTACTCATGGCGCCGCAGCAGACGCCGGAGTCGGGCGCCGGCCGCTTGCCGCAACAGGAATGATGCGAGGCCTGCTCGTCGCCGGGTTGCTGCTTTGCGCCGCAGCCACTGTGGCTGAGGCGGGCGGCGTGTTGCGCAGTGGTCACCCGGGCGAACCCGACTCGCTTGACCCTCATGTCGCTGTGGCAGCACCCGCACTCGTCGTCAATAACGACTTGTTCGAAAGCCTGCTGACCCTCGATGCGCGCGGCAGACCTGTGGCGGGCGCGGCGGAGCGCTACGCCGTGAGCAACGACGGCTTGACCTACACGTTCACCCTGCGAGCAGGGCTCACCTATTCCGACGGTCGTCCCATTACGGCCGCGGACTTCGTCTGGTCGATGCGGCGGCTTGCCGACCCCGCAACGGCTGCTACGGGGCTAGCCGCCTGGATCGATCTCATCGAAGGTGGCCGTGCGGTGCTGCGAGGCGAGCGACCACCCGAGACCCTCGGCGTCAGTGCGAGCGATGCGCGCACGGTGCGCATTCGACTCGCGCTGCCAGCGCCGTATTTCCCCTCAATCGTCGCCTTCCCGGTGTTTGCACCGCTGCCGCGGCATGTCATCGAGAAGCATGGTCGCGCCTGGACGCGGCCTGAAAACTTTGTCGGCAACGGGCCGTTCGTGCTGTCGAGTTGGATTCCGGGGCAACCGGTGCGCGTCAAGCGCAACCCGCGGTTTCATGCCGCAACCTCGGTCAAATTGGATGGCGTCGAGTACCACGCCATCGCCGATCTGAATTCGGGTTTACGCCGCTTTCTGGCAGGCGATCTCGACGCGATCACCAACTTCCCGCCGGAAAAGCTCGACTGGCTGCGTATCGAAGCACCCCGCGAACTTCGGCTCGCGCCCTCACTCGGCGTCACGGCCTACGTTTTCAATCATCGACTGCCGAAGTTCCGCGACGTGCGCGTCCGGCATGCACTCGCCCTCGCCATCGACCGCGACGTGCTGACACGCAAGATTGTCCGCGCCGGCGATCGACCTGCTTGGAGCCTAATCCCAGCCGGCTTGCCGGGCTTTCCCAAGGCCCGGACAGTCAACGGCAGTCAGGCGGACCGGGTCGCCCTCGCCCGCCAACTGATGCTCGCAGCGGGTTACGGACCCTCTCGGCCTTTTGAAGTCGAATTGCTCTACCACACCAGTGAAGAGCACAAGAAAGTGGCCGTCGCCATCGCCGCGATGTGGCAGCAGATCGGGGTCAAGGTCGCACTGCGCAACGCCGAACGCCAGGTCGTCGAGGTCGCCACGCGCAATGGCGACTTTGAGATTGTGCGCGCAGCATTGTTCTCGCCTTATCTGGACGCCACCGGTTTTTTCTCGTTCGTGCGCCGTGGCAGCCCCTCCAACGGTGGCGCCTACGACAATGAACAGTTCGAGCAGTTGCTCGACTCAGCCGCGCGCAGCACCGAACCGGCCAAACGCCTGCAACAACTTGCCGCCGCCGAGCAGTTGCTGGTTGATGATCGCGCGCTGATCCCGCTCTACTACCTTGTCAGTCGGCGTTTGGTGTCACAACGCGTGATCGGTTGGCGAGACGACAATCTAACCGCCTTGCGTCCAGCCCGATGGCTCGACCTTCGCCAGCCTTAGTCGACATCACAACACACCCTTATCGAGAAAGCGCTCGAGCGAGGCCATCTTCGTGGCCCCATCAGCGTCATCAAAGATGCGGCTCTGCGCGCCGCGAATGCAGGCGGCGGCCTCGGCGACACCCTCTTTGAGCGGATCGGAAGCATCTGCCATGACGAGCGTGGGCAGTGTAATGAGCGGCAAGCGCTCGCGGTCGGGATGGGCGAACGCAGCGCGATACGCCTTGTGGTAGGTGCGGACGGCCTTGAGAACCTCCACGGTCGTCTCGTGCAGCACCGCGGCGGGCGGCATGTCGATACCGCGCAGGTGCGCCGCTTCGCGACGAAAATACGGGAAAAACCAGGCCTGATCGCGCACGAAGTGCCACGCCCAGTGGATCTGCGAGCCGAAGGCATCGGGCGCCATCGCCGGTGCATAGTTCGCCAAATACTCTCGCTTACGCTCAGGGCTGAACATGCCGATGCCATCGAGTATCACGCGACCGAAACGATGCGGCTGTGCGATCGCCATTTCCGCCACGATATGCGCGCCGGTGTGACTGCCGTACAGATCGGCCTGTTCGATGCCGAGCGCGTCCATCACACGCAAACTGGAGTCAGCGTAGTAGGCGATATCCGGGGACTCGGGCGCGGCCGGTGCAGAGTCGCCGTTGCCGAGCGTATCGGGGGCGAACACGGGACGCGTGCGAGCGAATTCGCGCATCAAGCCCACAAGGCCGAGACTCGAGGACGGCGAGGCATGAACCATCCACAGCGGGCGACCGTGCTCGCGCTCAATGCGTCGATAATGCACCTGTCCCTCGGCGATGGACACGAAGCCTCTGAGTATTTGCGTCATCGATACCCCTCCTGCATCATCGCCGCATGATTGATCTGCATACCGTACCGACGGCGAACGGCTACAAGGCCTCGATCATGCTCGAGGAGCTCGCGCTTGACTACAAGGTCCACAGCTACGACCTACGTAAAGGCGACAATTTCGACCCGCAGTTTCTCGCCATCAATCCTGTGGCGCGGCTGCCGACGATTGTCGATCACTCCACCGATGATGGCGCGCCGCTTGCGGTATACGGCTCGGCTGCGATCCTGATTTATCTGGCCGAAAAATCCGGACGGCTGCTCGCCACATCCGGCCGCACACGGACTAAAACCCTCGAATGGCTCGGCGTCATCTCGGGCGACATCGGTCCGGCATTCAGCGGCCAATTTGCATTCAACGTGGTCGCCCCCGAGAAGTTGCCCTGGGCGATCAGCTACTACGACAAGCTCTGTCTGCGCATGGCGGGCGTGCTGGAGCAGCAACTCAGCAAGACGACCTATCTGGTCGGTGACGAGTACAGCATCGCCGACATCATCGCCTACCCTGTGGCGACGGTGTCGATGAAGCGCTTTCCGGGCTCACTCGACGGGCATCCACATCTGGCCCGCTGGGCCGCACTCGTCGGCGCACGCCCCGCCGTCCAACGCGGTATGCAGGTGCCTGCAAGCTAACGCGGCGAACCCTCGAGCTCGACGAGATCGTAGGTGCTGCTGAGCGTGTCCCAGCGCATACGCACCAGCAGACAGTCCTCAGGAGTCACCCAGAACTCTAGGGGAGCCCAGCCGCTCATCCACGGCATCAGGTGATGGATGCGCATGTGCCGCACCCGAAAGCTGCCCGCGGCGACCGTCAAGGTCTCATCGCCCAGATACTCGATGTCCTTCTGTACGACGCCGATCGCCGGACCGGAACCGCCATCGTGCCTCGGCGAGCTGTTGGTGCAAGGCTCGAGGCGCTGTCGCCCCGGGCCGGCGCTGAAATCGTAGGCGGCCGCTTGCCACCCATCACCCACGAGCGGATGCGGCGCGAACACCCGCGGGCGCCGCGCCAACTCCACCCGCTGCGATACTCGGCCGTCATTGGCAGTCCACGACTCGCACTCTGCTCCGTGGTCGTCGAACCGAAACCACGCACTGCCGACACAACGCTGCGCTCGAGCGAGCCTAACGAATGCGTCAAGCGGTCGCCACGCACCGTCAACCGTGTAGGTCACATCGCGTAGCAGGTCTTCGTCGTCCATTTCGCACTGCGCGCGCAAGGTGCGAGTGCCATCTCCTTGCACGCTGATGCTGAACCACTCGCGTCCCCGCTCGCCATCGTGATCGTGCAGGTACGCGATCCGACCGCGCAGCGCGCGATGCTTCATTGCAGTTCCGGTTTGGCGAGCGCGACCCAAGCCGCGATAACCAGCAGCATCCAGATGGTGAGCACGAAGGGCCGCGTGCGACTGAAGCCGCGCGCAACCTCGGCCTCGAGTTCGGGCGTAGACCCCGTGGCGAGGATCGCCCGCAAGGCCGGGCCAATCGGCTTACCGAGCACGCGAATCATGATGCCGCAGCCGATGAGTGCGGCGAAGATCAGGAACTTCATCGAGATCCAGTCGGTGTAGAGGTGCCCCGTGCGTTGGAAGCCCTGTACGGCATCCCACACGAGACCGAAGGCCAACACGACTCGCCAGACAAGATCGATACTGCGCAGCCGTTCGGCACGCGGCGTGCCCTGGTAATGGTGAATCGCCCAGACCATCGCGAGCCAGGCGGCGCCGATCACCCACAGCAAGCTCAGAAACATCGGCGGCAGCTTCACCACGCCAATCTGCATGGCGAGTGTGTAGCCGACCGGCAACATCAGCACCAAGCAGTAGCGCGGGATCTGATCGACCCAGCCCATGATCCGAAGCGCCGTCTGCCGCGCCTCGCGTCCGAGCGCTGCGTTGCGCACGAATCGTGCCGAATAGAACACGCCAATGTCGCCACCCAGCCAGTAGACGAACAGCAAGATGTGCAGCAACTTGATCAGCACGTACGACTCGGCACCCATAGACAGGTATTCCCCGATGACATTTCGTAGAATCGGATCATGGAACATTCGCTATGGGTTTTCCTCCACGTCATGCTGCTCGTCTACTGGCTGGGCGCTGATCTCGGCGTACTGTTGCTCGCGCGGGCCGCTAAACGCGCCGAACTCAGTTTCGCTGAGCGAGCCTTCGCCCTGCGCATGGCCGTGGCCATCGATCTCGTCCCCCGCTTGTGTTTTGCGGTGATGTTCCCCGTCGGCCTGCACGTCACCGCCTCCGGTGGCTTCGCCGTGGTACCCCCGGCGGCCTTCATCGCGGCCTGGGCGGTCTCAGTCGGCTGGATCGCCCTGCTCTTCGCCATCGGCCGGTTCGAGGGCACGCCGCGAGCCGAGCAACTCAACCGGGCGCACCTGACCTTGCAAGCGGTTCTGCTCGTGGGCATCGGCTACCTTGCGCTTGATGCACTCGGCGGCAATGGCTGGTTACCTGGAGCGTGGTTCGGCGCAAAGCTGCTGTTGTTTGCGTTGATTTTCGCGCTGGGCATCGGCATCGACTTCGCTTTCAGACCCATCGGCCCGGCCTTCGTGCAACTGGCCACCGAGGGCAGCTCGCCGGCGCTCGAAGCACGCATCAGCTCCGCAGTGGATGGCGCGATCCGCTACGTGCTCGGGCTCTACGCCCTGCTGATCGCCATTGCCTTTCTGGGTGTCACCAAACCCTTCTAAATCGGAGCCGCCATGCCCATTGCTCGCATCAACAATCACGAGATGTACTTCGAGGTAATAGGTCAAGGCGACCCTGTGTTGTGCATGGGCGGCTGGGGCAGCTTTTGTCGCGATAACCACCATCACCTCGCCCGCGGTCTGACCGAGCGCAATCAGGTCATCATTTTCGACTATCGGGGCATCGGCCAATCGAGCGATGATCCCTCAATCCCCTCGACGATGGCGCTTCATGCGGAAGACGCAATCGGTCTGCTCGACCATCTCGGCTTACGCAACGTGCACCTGATTGGACTCGTCGGTATGGGCGCCTGCGTGGCCCAAGAAATCGCCCTGCGTCGCCCGGATCTCGCTCGCAGCATGCTCAACACAGGCGCCTGGTGCGAAGTCGATAGTTTCCTGCGCGATCAACTTGACATGTTTCGCGCGGTGCACCGCGACGCTGGGTTCCTCGCCTTCCAAAAGCTGGTCACGCTGATGTCTTTCACGCCCGAGTATTACAACGCGCACAAGGACAAACTGCTCGGACCGCAGGGCGGCTGGAAGGAACTCAATGGTCGTTACGAGGCGCACTCACGCTTGGTCGATGCCTGCATCGCGTTTGACTCGCGCGCCCGCCTCGCCGCGGTGCGTTGCCCCACGCTCGTCATTCATGCCGCTCTCGACATCGTCACGAGCCCGCGCACGACGCTCCCCATCGAACACGCCATCCCGGGTGCAGTGGGTGAGACGTGGCAGGATCTCGCCCATGTGGTCGCAGGCAAGGAGCAGAAGATTCGTTTCTGTCAGCGACTGTTTGCCTGGCTGGATGCTCACTGATGTTCGGCGGCATGGGTCCCTGCGTACGCGGCCTGCTGCTCGTCAATATCGGCGTGTTCGCGCTGCAGTTCTGGGACCACGGGCTGCTCGAGCAGTTTGCGCTCTGGCCACTCGGCAACGGCTTCCAGCCGTGGCAATTGCTGAGCTATGCATTCCTGCATGGCAGCGTTACGCACATCGGCTTCAACATGATCGGACTGGTGAGCTTCGGTAACGAGCTCGAACAGTACTGGGGCGCAAAGAACTTTCTGAAGTTTTATTTTGCAAGTGTTCTGGCTGCGGCGCTGACCCAACTGATCGTGACGGCATCGCTCGGCGAACTGTCGCCGACGGTAGGCGCCTCGGGCGGCATCTATGGTCTTCTACTTGGCTTCGCGATGATGTTTCCAAACCGCAAGGTCGTGCCGCTAATTCCACCCATCCCGATGCCCGCTTGGCTTTTCGCCCTGATCTTTGCCTCGATCGAGCTCTACTTCGGCGTCACCGGCACGGCGAGCGGCATAGCGCACTTCGCCCACCTAGGCGGCATGATCGGCGGCTGGTTGATGATGCGCCACTGGCGGCGGGCGGCTCGCTAGCCGTCGCGATCAGTGGTGCCTCTAGGAGCGGCGCCCCCACAACTCGATCCGCTGCCATCGGTCCGACCGCCAGCGAAGAAACATCGCCGTGCCCAGCACGACTACGTAACTCATCAGCGCGAGCCAACCGCCGAGCGCACCGAGGCCCCACTGCGGCAGCCCGCTGATCCAGGCCTGCTGCTCATTGAAGACCAGCGTGTGGGCCAACGGAATGAATAGCAGCCACGACAGCAGCACCGCTGTAAGCGCAGGCACTCGGGTGTCGCCTGCCGCACGCAGACAAAAACTCGACCCAAAGTTCAGTCCATCGAACAACTGGTAGGCGGTGGCGGGCCACAGCAGCAACAGCGCCAACTGCACGGCAGCCCCAGCGGAGGCATCGGCGCTCGAGAGAAACCAGGGCAGCACCCACGGACCGAACAGCAGCAACAGCAGCGCGACTGAAGTCATGAAACCCGCGCAGCACAGGATGATCGACGTGCCGAGATGTCGCGCCCAACTGCGATCCCCCGCACCGATGGCTTGGCCCACTACCGAGGTGCCCGCCGTGGCCAGACCGATCGCCGGCAAGTAGGCGAGCGAGGTCAGCATCATCACAATCTGCGTAGCCGCGGCACCTGCGGTATCGACACGCGTGACCATCAACTGCATCAGCGCTACACCGAGGATGTCAGCGCCATACATGACGCCGATCGGCAAACCGACCATGAGCTGCCGACGGATCATCGAGCCGCGAGGACGCCAAGTTAGACGCGTGCGATACCGCTCGGCGATCGGCCCCCACCACAGCAGCGCAAGCCCGACCAGCAGCCCGATGAGCTGCGCCAAGTTCGTACCCCAGGCCGCACCACTCATGCCCCAGCCGAGGTAAAACATGAAAAATTCATTGGCGGGCACATTAGCGAGGGTAGTGACGAGGGCCACGATCAGCGTAACGCGCGTCGCACCGATGGCATTGAAGAAACTCATCGCCGCCCAGGTCATCGCGCCGAGAAATGCGCCCCCAACTCGTGGTTCCCAGTACTCGAGCGACAGATGCTCGACGCTAGCCGGTAAGCCAAACACCGCAATCAGCGGCGCGCCAAACGCGGCCGCCAGCAAGAACAACGGCACGGCAGCCAGCGAAGCCCACAGCCCGTTCCATGCGGATTGCGACGCCCGGCGGCGGCGCCCGCCCCCCTCGGCTTGCGAAGCGAACGTCTGTACCGCAAGGCCGACCCCGCCCAGCACGAGTACCACGCAGGTGACTAACCAGTAGATGGCGCCAATGGCCGCGACGGCTTCGGTAGACAACCGGCCGATGTACCAGGTGTCCGTGAGGCTGAGAATCGCCTGAATGGCGTTCGTCACCATCAAGGGTGCAGCAATGCGCAGCAGCGCTCGCCAATCAACGCGCAGTCGACCGTCGGCGGCCACGCGAGCCGCCGGCAACGAACCAGGCGGAGTCATCGCGGCGGCGCGGCGGATTCCCGGGCGCCGAACACCGTGCCGAGCCAAACGGCGATCGCCAGCATCAGCGCGCTGACGCCTGCGAGTACCCAAGCAACACCCGCGAGGCCGAAGCCCGCAACCAAGGGATACGCAATCTGACTCAGGCTGTCACCGCCACGCTGCAACAGTGTATCGATCAAACTCTTGCTCTTGAACTTGCTCTCGGGATTCAAGATGGTGAACAGCATCTCGCGCGTCGGCTTGAAAAGACCGTAGTCAACCGCTCTACGAAACACCTGCGTAACGATGAGCACGAGACCGACCGGCACGAGCGCCAGCAACACGAGCGAGGCGATCAGCAGCGTGGGCACGAGTCCGAGCGCAGCGCGCAATCCGCCGCGACTCGCCACCAGACCGACAACGCCCGCCTGAAACACAAGCGCGAGCAGACTTACCGCCAGATCGATACGCGCAAACAAGGCTGCACGCTCGGCCAGCGTCTGGTACGCCGATTCAACGTACTTCGCTTGCTCCTGGTACATGAAGCCGCCCAGCACCTGACCACCGATGATCAGCGCAGCGATGGCCAGCAGGTACGGCGACGTGAAAAGCCGACGCAGATCGTCGATAGCCCGTCCGCCCACCGGCAAGGCCAATCGATCCCGTCCCTGCTCGGCCCCGCCCGCAACGCCATACTCGAGACGCTGCGCTCGGCGTCCAAGCACGATGGCGAGCGCGATCAGCGCACAGGCAACGAAAATCGTGGGACTAGGACCCAGCCGCTCGACGAAGAGCGCATTGAACAAAGGTCCCGCGATCGCACCTGCACTGCCGCCCGCGGCGATGAAGCCGAACAAACGCTTGGCCGATTGCGAACGCCAGGCATCGACCATGACGCTCCAAAACACCGAGACGATGAATAAATTGAGCGAGGTCACCGCGACGAAGTAGGTCGCTGCGAGCACGCGATTGCCAGGCTCGGCACCCAGCCCCACGGCGAGCACACAAAACAGCACGACGACGACTGAATAGATCACCGGAAACAGCCACCGTCGCGGCAAGCGCGCGACGACGAACCAATATACGGGCAGGATCACCAGCATCACGACGAAGGTGATGTAGAACAGCGTGGCGATGAAATCGCGACCTACTTCAAGTGCAAAAGCCTCTCGCAGGCTGCGCAGCATGTAGTAGCCAGCAAGCAGCAGAAAGTAGGCCGCGGCAGCGGCCAACAACGCCGGCGTCTCACCCGGCTCCACCAGCGCGCGCCATCGCCCCCACAGACCACGCGGGGTCACGGCGTGAGGCCGTCAATCAGCAAGGGCTTGAGGGCGTCCTGACCGACGACATACGCGATGCGACCGACCACATCACCACTTCTCGGCGTGGCACTGCCGTCGGCGGAAATCTTTGCCGACACCTCGACGCGTTCTCCCGCGCTGATCGCGAGCCCCGGCACCATGCTGTCTTGCGGTCCGAGTTCCACGGTCACCGGCAACGCGGCCGGCAATCGCTTGACCGCAAGCGGCGGGCCGGGCTGGCCGGGCTTACGGACGAATACGAACAAAGTTGCGCCAGGCGTCACCCGCGCGGCATAGCTCGGCGCGATCGTGATACTGACCCGCACCCGCGCCTCGCCGCCTGCAGCGGACGCTGCGCCCGGCGCGCCAACTGCCCCACCCTGCGCCGATACGGCTGGGGCAGGCGCGCTCGCGCCCGCCTGTAGCACGGCGATCTGCTGCTCCAGAATCGGCCGGATATTTTCCGGCGGCTTGAGCGCCAAGAGCGACTGAAACCGATTGATCGCGGTCGCAGTATCGCCGCGGCGCTGTGCAGCCACGCCGGAGAAAAACAATGCCCGCTCCGAATCAGGCGCCAATACCAAGGCCTGTTCGAAAATCCGCCCGGCACGCTCGTCCACCACGCCGTCTGCTTGCAACACCATAGCCTCGGCCATACCGATCAGCGCTTCGGCGTTGCGCCCGCCCTCCAAGCGATCCGCACGCTGATACGCACGCTGTGCAAGCGGGAATTGTTCGAGGGCCACATAGGAGCGACCCAGCATCAACCAGCCGGCGACGTCGTTGGGTTCGCTCTCCAGACGCTTCGCCAGGCGTTTGACCATCGCCGCCGGCGAGTCGGCAACTGAGGGGGCATCAGCGGGCCAACTCCAGCGACTCCAGAGCAGATACAGCCCGATCGCGGCGGCGCAGAGTGCTGCCGCGAGCCCGAGAGGCAAGCTGCGGCTTTGTTCGGGTGACCACAAGGGACGCAACATCCATGCCGCGGTGAGCAGTCCAAGGACGACAGCAATGATCAAAAACAGAGTCATGGTGCGGGATCATCCGGCGAGGTGGTGTCAGTAGCGGCGAGGCGCGCTCGCTGACGCAGTACGCGCACGGCGACTACGAGTCCGGCCAGCAACAGGATCACCGGAGCGGCCCACAGCCAAGCATTGCGCCAATTGAACACGGGGCGAAACAGGATGAAGTCACCGTAACGCGCCCGCAGGTGCTCACGGATCTCGGCGTCGGTCTTGCCAGACTCCAGCAACTCGCGCACTTCGCGCCGCAGATCCCCGGCCAACCCGACCGGAGAATCGGCGATCGACTGGTTCTGGCACTGCATGCAACGCAGCTCGTGCGTCAGGTCTCGATAGCGCTCTTGCAAGGCGGGATCTGACAGCTCGATCGGATCAATGGCGAGTGCGCTATTCGAGAGTAGCAGCGCCAACAAACCCACCTGACACGCACGCATCCACCGTGTCACTGTTTTGCCCCGGGACTACTCGGCAATCGCGCGAGAAACTCGCGCTCCCAGACTTCCTGCGTCATCGCCCCCACGTGCTTGTGCACCACGATGCCTCGATCGTTGATAAGAAAGGTTTCGGGCGCGCCGTACACGCCCCAATCGATCGCCTCGCGGCCGTCGCGATCCGCTACCACCACCGAGTAGGGGTTGCCCAGTTGATCGAGCCAGCCGAGGGCGGCTTCATCCTGGTCTTTCCAGTTGAAGCCGATCAGCGGAAGGGCGCCCGACTCAGCAATGCGCAGCAGCATGTCGTGCTCTACGCGGCATTCGGGACACCACGTGCCCCACACGTTGATGGCGTGCCAACGACCGGCAAGCGAGGCTGAGTTGAAAGACTCGTTACTGCCTAGCACCGG